>NZ_BAABDU010000001.1:0-157351 GCF_039539785.1 Flavobacterium ginsengiterrae
TAATAATCCGTAAGCTTATGTACACCCTTTTCCTCCCGTCCAAAAGACGGGAGGAGGAAACTTTCTAAATTAATGCTTATTTGTTTCTTTATCTCAGTATGTTAAAATATTTGCCCGTCGCGGGCGGTTATCAGTGATGTGTTAAGTTCTCAAGGAACTCAAAACAATAAACTGAAAACCAAAAACCTTAAGGTGGTTATTGCGGCGGGGCTCACCTCTTCCCATCCCGAACAGAGAAGTTAAGCCCGCCTGCGCAGATGGTACTGCAGTATTGTGGGAGAGTATGTCGTCGCCTTTCTTTTTAAAAACCCTGTCCAATTCGGATAGGGTTTTTTGTTTTATACAAATTTGGAAATATGTTTTTTTTGAAATAAAGCTTAATAAATAAATGAGATAAACGGGCGCTGATACATTGTTGCAGCGATATTTTAAAAATGGACTGATTATTAATTCATTTAATCAGCAATAAGATATTATTTTTACAAAAGATTAAAAGGTGTTCCTAATAATGCGAAGTGATCTGAAAATGTAGATAAAAGTTATGGTAAATAATTATAAAAAGCACGAGCTTTATGGTAAAACACTCATTCAAAAAATCGAATTAACACCGCCGTTTAAATTTGATTTTCCAGTTACTGAACAAGCTTGTTTTTTATATGTGAAAGGCGGAGAGGTTAATTATCAGTTCAATGACCAGCAAATTAACATAGAATCCAATTACTCATTATTGCTAAACTGTATACAATCTGGAAAACAGATGCAGCATTCCAGTTCAATGAGTAACTGCGAAATTGTGATTGTTACTTTTTATCCTGAAATATTAAAAAGAATATACGACAGAGAACTTCCGTTATTGTTTCAGAAGCCTAAAAACGTGATATCGAATAAATCCAGCGAAAAAATTAACAATGATTTCCTAATCCAGAAATACATTGAGGGATTATTGTTTTATTTTGAAAATCCGTCACTGATTAACGAAGATATTCTGGTGCTCAAAGTAAAGGAAATTATACTTTTATTGTCTCAGACACAAAACTCAGAATCGATACAGTTGATACTATCACAGCTTTTTTCGCCAACAGTTTATACTTTCAAACAAATAATCGAAGCCAATTTATTTTCACAGCTTACAATTGAAGAACTGGCGCACCAAAACAATTTAAGTGTTTCATCATTTAAACGTGAATTTGCCAAAATATATAATGATACGCCTGCCAATTATATTAAAGTTAAAAAACTCGAAAAAGCAGCAGAACTTCTGGAGTTTTCAGACCAGCGTATTACCGAAATTGCTTTTGATTGTGGTTTTAATGATCTGGCTAATTTTACCAAAAGTTTCACCAGTAAATACAATTTAAGTCCTACAAATTATCGTCAGAAACTTAATAACAAATTATAATTTTAAATCTCGTTTAAATTATTTTAAGCATCGTTACGATTTATCTTAACGATGCTTTTTTGTGAACCAAATTGCCAAACAATTGGACAAATTAGCAAAAACATTTCCCTCGATCTATCGGATGTTTGCTGTGTACTTCAAACAACTTTAAATCAATAAAAAATGGGATTATCAAGTCTGGGAATTTTTCACACCATTATAGGTGTTGCTGCAATTGTTGCAGCTTTAGTAGATTATATTAAATATGGTAAAATTAATTTGAACACCTTATCGGGCAAAATCTATTTTTACGGAACAATCATTACATCGTTAACTTCATTTGGTATCTCAAAACACGGCGGATTTAATCCGGGACATGCGTTTTCGATTTTTATAATTCTTCTGGTAACAGCTGCTTATTATTTGAATTTAAAAAGAAAAGACAGCAGAAGAGCTCGTTATTTCGAAAACTTCTCGCTGTCTTTCAGTTTTTTTCTGTCACTCGTTCCAACCGTTAACGAAACTTTTACCAGAGTTCCTCTGGGGCATCCGCTGGCAAAAGATATCACAGATCCTGTAATTGGCAACACACTTCTGGTTTTATTGCTTCTTTTTGCTATTGGCTCTATTTATCAGTTTAGAAAGCAGAGGCAGTTTCATAAACAGCAGATTTAATCGGTTTTGCTGTATAGATTTTTTGGCGGTTAGTTTACTATTTGAATAGTTTGTGTGACAACATTAGCACTAGCCTTATTTTTTTCATCTGGCTGACAACCGCCGACAACTATTTTTATTTTATCGTTGAACGGTTTTGATGTGCCGTCTGCGGTAACATACGACAGATCTTCAGGCAAGAGTTTAAAAGTGATTGTTTTGCTTTCTTTTGCTTTTAAATGAATGCGTTCAAAACCTTTTAAACTTTTTAAAGGTGTTTTTATACCTGAATCCTGATTTATAATATAAAGTTGAGGCACTTCTTCGCCTTCTAATTTACCTGTATTAGTTATTCTGACGGTTACAGAAAGTTCAGAATCTTTCTTTGCTTTTGGAGTAACTTTTAATGCATCGTATTTGAAAGTTGTATAACTTAAACCGTAACCAAATCCGTAGAGCGGTGTTCCTGTAAAATAGCGATAGGTTTTGTTATTCATGCTGTAATCTTCAAACGAAGGTAGATCGGCATCGTTTTTATAAAAAGTTACAGGTAATCTCCCCGCCGGATTATAATCTCCAAAAAGCACATCTGCAACAGCTTTCCCTGCCGATTGTCCTCCATACCATGCATTTACAATAGCCGGAATATTTTCTGCTTCCCAAGGGATTGCAATGGCACTTCCTGTAAGCATAATAAAAACAACTGGTTTTCCTGAAGATTGAAGTGACTGCAGTAATTCGGTTTGAACTTTCGGTAAAAGAATAGAAGTTCGGTCGCCACCACTGAATCCGGGATAATTTACGGGCATTTCTTCGCCTTCTAATTGTGGTGAAATACCGCCTGCAAAAACATAAGCATCGGCATCTTTATGGCGTTCGATAAGTTTTTTGAAATCGGTTTTTTCAAAATTTCCAGTCTGTAATGCAACGTTGGCTTTTCCTTCGCCTTGCCAGTATTCTAAAACTAAATTATAAACCGTATTTTTCTTGGTGGCTAACTTGAATGTTTTTTCTCCCCATCGATTCTTTTTCCAGGCATTAATGACTTCTTTTCCATCAATTAAAAATCGGTAACCGTCGTCAGCACTAATTTCAAAAGTAATAGAACCATCTTTGTCTGCTGTGTAATTAGTTGTATAGCGTGCCGAAAAATGGTTAGCTTTAATGTTTTTTACGACCATTTCGCCTTCCTGCCAAAAATGATTAATTTCAGATTCTGTTCTTACTGCTTCAGGTTCGCCGGTTAAATCTTTATTTTTAAAATATTCAGCTTTAAAACCTTGTTTTCCTTCAAAAGAATATTGATTTGCGCTGTTCTGATATACTAATAATGTATCGTTGGTAAAGTTTACAGCTTTTTCGTATACTACATTTACATTAGAACCTAATTTATCTTTAATACCTTGTAAAACAGTTGTTAGTTTACTTGGAGTTCCATTGTAATTTCCTAAAATAGAAATAGCATTATCCGCATTTGGACCAAGAACTACAATTTTTTTCAGGTTTTTGTTTAAAGGCAATGTATTCTTTTCATTTCGAAGTAAAACGATCGATTGTCTTGCCATTTTTAAAGCGTGTTCCTGATGTTCATTGCTTTCTAACACAGAATCAGGAGTCTGCGTATATTTGACCATAGAATCAGGATCGAACATCCCAAGTCTAAAACGAATCATAAAAAGACGTTTTACAGAAATATCAATTTGCTTTTCACTGATTTTACCATTTTTTACAGCTTGTACCAAAGCTTTGTACGCATCGGTGCCACAATCTATATCGGTGCCGTGAAAAACAGCATCTGCCGAAGCACTTTCAGCATCAGGATGTGTTTTATGATTTTTAAAGAAATCGTCAATCGCCCAGCAGTCAGAAGTTACATAGCCCGTAAACTGCCATTGATTTCTTAAAATATCTGTCATCAAAATATCGCTGGCGCAACAGGGCTGTGTTCGAAATGCGTTGTAAGCACACATTACACCCGCAACTTTAGAATGCGTTACAAGTTTTTTAAAGGCTGGGAGATAAGTATCCCACAATTCATAAGGAGTAACGTCAACATCAAAAGTATGGCGTAAAGATTCTGGTCCGCTGTGTACGGCATAATGTTTGGCACATGCCGCCGCTTTCAAGTATTTTGGATCATCTCCTTGAAGTCCTCTCACAAAATAATCTCCCAGAACGGCTGTAAGATAAGGATCTTCTCCATATGTTTCCTGTCCGCGTCCCCAACGCGGATCACGGAAAATATTAATATTCGGTGTCCAGTAAGTCAGACCCAGATAACGTTCGTTGGTACGGTTTAATTTTACCGCTTTATTATAAATAGCCCTGCCTTCAAGTGCAGAATAATCGGCCATTTTAAAAAGGGAATTTTTATCGAAAGTGGCTGCCATCGCAATCGCCTGTGGATAAACAGTTGTTTTAAAAGGAGTCCTTGCGACACCATGTAAAGTTTCGTTCCACCAATCGTATGCTGGAATTTGCAGTCTGGGTATGGCAGGAGCGGCGTTTAGCATTTGCGATACTTTTTCTTCCAGTGTTAAACGGCTGACTAAATCATCAACCCTTTCTTCAAAGCTTTTGGATGTGTCCTGAAAAGGAAATTTTTCTGTTTTATTTTGCCCAGAACACCAAAGTGATACTAACAATGTAATTTGAAGAACGATATTTTTTGTTTTCATATTAAATTATAATTTAAGTCATTTAGACATTTGTAATAAAATAATGCAACCGATTGTGTAAAGAAATGAAAAATATTTTTAATTTTATGCCTTTATTTAAAATAGATGCAGCTTTAAATAAATATTCTTTAATTATTTGTAGCCAAAAATGTGTTTTTAAAATTTATTCCAATTTAATGTTGTGCAAATGGAAGAACATAGACATATAACAATTTACGACATTGCCGAGAAACTGAATCTGGCAACATCTACAATTTCAAGAGCTTTAAAAGATCATCCGAGCATAAGTGATAAGACTATTAAAAAAGTAAAAAAGACAGCAGAAGAAATGGGTTTTGTACCTAATACGCTTGCTGCAGGTTTACGTGGAAATAAAACAAAAACCATTGGTGTTTTGATTCCGACTATTACACAGCCCTTTCTGTCCTCATTAATCAGTGGTATCGAGATTACGGCCAGAAAATCAGATTATTCGGTTGTTATTATGCAGTCTCATGATTCGTACAATGACGAGGTTAATATGGCAAGGTCTTTATTTAAAAGCAGAGTGAGCGGCGTTATCTGTTCGCTGGCCATGGAAACAAAAAATACTTCGCATTTTGATCAGTTTTCTGCGAATAATGTTCCGCTGGTATTTGTGGATCGTGTTCCAAAAGGTTATAATACCTTTAGAGTAGTGATCGATAATTATGCGGCAGCTTATAAAGCAGTCAAACATCTTATTGATCAAGGCTGTAAAAGAATTGCGCATATTACAACCGGATCAGAATTTGGTCATCTTTATAACGAAAGAAAAAGAGGTTATATCGATGCTATTACTGAACATGGTCTGACTTTAGATGATAATTTGATAATTACCCTGAAAACAATGACTTATGAAGAGGGGGTAAGAGCTAGCAATAAACTTTTTGATTTGAAACCAATACCTGACGGACTTTTTGCGCCTGGAGATCTTCTCGCGGTAAGTGCTGTGCAGACAGCAAAGAAAAGAGGAATCAAAGTACCGGAAGACTTTGCTGTAATTGGTTTTAATAACGATCCTATTTCTGAAATTATCGAACCTAATATTTCTACCATTACACATCCTGCGGAAAAAATGGGTAGCGCAGCAGCTTCAATCATAATTGACAATATTGAGAAACGCAGGGAGGACGAAGCTAAAGAAATTACGTTTCTTAATACAGAAGTACTTATAAGAGAATCTTCAAAGAAATTATAAATATCCTGCCATTCTTAAATAGATGTATTTAATAACATGATGGCCGTAGAAGGTTATTCATGTATAAATATTTTTTATATCCTTACAAGTATAATTTTTTACTTATTATTTTAAAATTATAACGAACTGTATATCATGCTTTTTTGAGAATTATTTTCATGAGCAATCGATTGTTTTTCTTTTTTTGAATTGATTATCAGTCTTAAACTCGTAATAAATTGCTTGTTTTTGTTAAATAATAATCTTCTAAGTTGTCCTTTTTGTAAGAATAAATCTTTATAATTCAAAAAAAAATTACAAAACCTGTCTTTTTATCTTTTTTTCAGCAATAACCTCAAAATGCGATACAATCCACAAATGTATTTAAATGGTTTTGTGTGTTTTTGTTTAATTGATAATTTATTTGTATTTTTTATGTGTTAAGTGTTTTTAAAATGTCAATTTTTTTAATAATCAATAAAAATATTCAACACAACCGATTGTGTATTTAATTGTCTTTGCTATATTTGTGAAAGATACACTTAAGAAAAATAGACTTCATTATTTTATTAAGATTCAGTATTAAGATTACTAACTAAACCAAAAAACCAGTTTTAATTTAAATCAATTTTTATGACTAACTATTTTGTTGCGAGTCGATCAAAGTACTTAAAATGCTTTGGCTTTTTGATCTTAATGTTCCTGCTTTCTTTTAATGTAAGGGCGCAGGTAACAGTTACCGGAACCGTTTCAGATGCTAATGGTCCTATTCCTGGGGCTAATGTTAATTTAAAAGGAACAAAGAGTGGAACAAGTACCAGTTTTGATGGTAATTATTCTATAAGTGTTCCTTCAAACAGTGTGCTTGTTTTTAGCTTTATAGGATTTAAAAACAAAGAAGTAGCTGTTAATGGACAAACAAAAATAAATGTACTGCTGGAGGAGGATACAAATACTCTGAAAGAAGTTGTTGTAATTGGATACGGTACTCAGATAAAAGAAGCCGTAACAGGATCTGTTGCTACATTAGGAGGAAAAGATCTTAACGAAGTGGCTTCTGCTAATATTACTCAGGCATTACAAGGCAGACTTGCAGGGGTAGAATTAACACAAACTTCTTCTAAACCTGGAGCAGCGATGCAGATTAGAATTCGTGGAACCAGATCGCTAACCGGAAGCAATGATCCGCTGGTGGTATTAGATGGTGTTCCTTTTGCGGGTTCAATAGGCGATATTAACCCGACAGATATTAAATCGGTAGATATTTTAAAAGATGCTTCGGCGACAGCAATTTACGGTTCTCGAGGTGCAAATGGAGTTATATTAGTAACAACATTAAAAGGACGTAAAAACCAAAAAGCGACTTTCAGCTATAATGGTTTCAGCGGTATAAAACAGGTATTTGGAAAATATCCTATGATGGATGGACCTAAATTTGCCGCGCTTCGTGATTATGCAGGTTTATACGTAGATGGTGTAGGCGAGTCACGTAATGTAAATACCGACTGGCAGGATTCATTATATGGAGCTGGTGAAATGATCAGCCACGATGTGAGCGTTTCTGGAGGTACAGAAATGGGTGCTTATAATGCTGGTTTAGGATATTATAAAGAAGAATCTGTTTTGCCGGGTCAGAGTTATGAGCGTTTTAGTTTGAGAGCCGGATTAGATCAGCAGATTAACAGATCGATTCGTTTGGGCTTTAATACCAATACAAATTATACACTTTCAAACGGCGATAATATCGGAACAGGAACTATTTTAGCGACTTCGCCTCTTGCTAATCCGTATAATCCTGACGGATCGCTAAGAAGAACTGTAAGTATGGCAGCAGATGATAACTGGGTTTACACCAGAAAATCAATTGAAAATCTGGGCGATGCTTATGTGAACCAAACGAGAGCTTTTAGTTCATACAATAATATTTTTGCAGAGGTTAAAATTCCGGGTATCGACGGATTAAAATACAGACTTAATACAGGACTTAATTTCCGTACTTCAAACAGCGGTTATTACGAAGGACAAGGAGTTTTTGATGTAAATCCAGCCACTTTGTCAAATGCTTCTATCAGTAATTTTTGGTCTACACAATGGTTACTTGAAAACTTAATTACGTATGACAAAACTTTTGCTCAAAAACATACGATAAACTTTGTGGGATTATATTCTAACGAACAATACACAGGAAACAGTTCAAGAATCAGCAGAAACGGAATTACTTCTGATGCCTTCCAGTTTTATAATTTAGGACAAAGTGAAGAAGAAGCCGTTATAAACCCAGCCGATCAGGATTATACACAATGGGGTTTAACTTCGTATATGGCGAGATTAATGTATTCGTATGATAATCGTTATTTCATTTCAGGAACAGTTCGTTCTGACGGTTCTTCAAGACTTTCGCCAGATAACAGATGGGTAACGTATCCAGCAGTTTCTGCAGGATGGACGATCTCAAACGAGTCATTTCTTAAAGATGTTAAACACATCGATTTATTGAAATTACGTGCAGGATATGGTGAAACATCCAATCAGGCTGTTGCTCCGTACGCTACTTTAGGAGCTTTAAGTACAAGACCTTATAACTTTGGAAGCACAAATTCTACAGGGGTTTATGTTACAGAACTTCCAAACCCAAGTTTAGGATGGGAATTTTCTACAACATGGAACTACGGTTTAGATTTTGGATTTTTCAATAACCGTTTATCTGGTACAATAGAATATTATAAAACAAATACTAAAGATTTATTGCAAAGAGTGGGATTGCCTGCAACTTCTGGTGTAAGCGGTTATGTAGCAAACGTGGGAGAAACAGAAAACAAAGGTTACGAAATCTCTTTAAACGGAGTTATTTTGGATAATCCGAAAGGTTTAACATGGACAGTTGGCGTTAACTTCTACAAAAATGAAAATAAGTTAGTCGCACTTGCTTCTGGAGCTAGTCGCGATGAAGCAAATAACTGGTTTGTAGGTTACAACATTAACTCTATTTACGATTACCAAAAAGTGGGTATCTGGCAGGAAGGAGATCCTTATATGTCAATTTTAGAACCAGGACCAACAGGAATTAATCAGCAGGGAACTGTGGTGGGTTCTATCAAAGTAAAATATACCGGAGATTACAATCCAGACGGATCGCCTACACGTGCCATTAACGCAAGTGACAGACAAATTATAGAAACTGATCCTGATTTTCAAGGAGGATTCAATACGAATTTAACGTACAAAGGTTTTGATTTTTCTGCTGTTGGAGCATTTAAAAGCGGTGGTGTCTTAATCAGCACACTTTATGGAGGAGCAAGTTATTTGAATTTAATGAACGGAAGAAGAACCAATGTTGATGTTGATTACTGGACTCCGGATAACAGAGATGCAGAATTCCCAAATCCGAGAGGTATCAGAAGCGGGGATAATCCAAAATACATTTCAACAATGGGCTATTTTGATGCCTCTTATGTAAAAATCAGAGCTTTGACTTTGGGTTATACTATAGACAAAAATTTCACAAGAAATTTAGGTATCGACAATTTGAGACTTTATATAACAGCTCAAAACCCGTTTGTTCTATTTTCTCCTTATCATAGAAAATCAGGAATGGATCCAGAAACCAATTCATTTGGAGACGAGAATCAGGCTGTTGCATCTTACCAAAGAAGGTTTTTGGTTATTGGTACTAATACGCCTACGACTAGAAATTATCTATTTGGACTTAATTTAACTTTTTAATCAGACATTCTTATGAAACGATATATTTTAAAAAACATAATAGTAGGATCTGCAGTTTTGTTTTCCTTAGCTGGCTGTTCTGATATATTAGAAGAAAAGCCACACGATTTTTACGAACCAAATTATTTTAAAACAGAGCAGGGAGTTAAGCAGGGATTAACTTCTCATTACGCCCATTTGCGCTGGATTTACGGACAGGCTTATTTTTATAATGCATGCCAAACGGGCACAGATGAAGCTACTTACGCTCAAAGTGCCGACGGTAACTTTAAAGATCATGATTTGTCTGGAGTTGGAGTTATAAATCCAAATTCAAGTCGTTCGGATGTTTTATGGAATAATTCTTATTATGATATTAATACAGCAAGCGGGATTATAGAAAATGGAGCTTCTGTAGGTATTGCAAGCAGTCTGATTGCGGAGTCTAAATTCTTTAGAGGTTTTGATTACTTTTTACTCGTACAAACTTTCGGAGGTGTTCCTCTGGATCTTGGAGCGGGTGAATTGAAATTTAACAGCAAGCCGTCAAGAAGTTCAAAACGTAATACAGTTCCTGAAGTGTATACAAAAGCTATTTTTCCAGATTTAAGAGATGCGGTAAGTGAACTTCCTGATGCAGCTCGATTAACAGGTACAGCAACTAAAACACTGGCGCGTTTATTTTTGGCAAAAGCGTATTTAACCTACGCATGGTGGCTTGAAAATCCAAATAATATTCCAACTTACCCAGATGCTCAAAGAGTTGATCCAGACGGACACAATGCACAGTGGTATTTTCAGGAAGCTTATAATTTAGCAGTAGCAGGAATTCAAAATCCTGGCCCTTATGGATTATTAGATTCATTTTATGATGTAAACGCAGGCGCAAACGACCGTAACAAAGAAGTAATGCTTTATGCAGATCATACGCAGGAAAGCGAATACTACAATGGAGCAAGTTTAACGTATGGTAACGGAGGTGCGCCAGATAACTTTGCAGGCTGGATGGTAACGTGGAATTATACTTCTATCAGAAGTAAAAACGGTACAGCAGCAGTTTCGTCTGTGCAGCGTGAAGCGAATCAGTTTTTAGGACGTCCTTGGACAAGGATGGCACCGCCAATTGAAGTTTTCACAAAAACATTTGCAGATAAAACAAATGATTCAAGATATGATGGAACATTCGCTGCTACTTTCCGCGGTAACTGGAATTTACAAGGAACTGGTTTAACTACTGTAGCCACTTTAACAAATGCCAATGGTTTAACCATTAAACCGGGAGATGCTGTTTTATCATTTCTAAATGAAGAACCTGTAACACCAATTACGTATCCTTCTGGACAAGGAGACAGCGGTGTAGGAGCGGGAACACTTCCGGGAAGAGCAGATTATGTTATTTCTCCAAACGGAATAAGCAGAATTGTATATCCTGGATTCTGGAAATTAGGTCCATATCGTACAGATAACGCAGGAGGATTAGGACAGCCAAATGCGGCAAGTACAAGACCATTTCCGGTAGCTAAATTTTCTGAATTGTATTTCGTAGCGGCAGAAGCGGCAGTAAAAGGAGCAACAGGAAGTTTAACAGCAAGAAGCCTTATAAACGTAATTAGAGCAAGAGCAGGAAAATGGCGTTGGGATAATAACGGGAATATAGCAAAATCGGCAGATTTCAGTACTGCTATGACAACCGCTACACCAGCCGTTATCGATATTAATTACATTTTAGCAGAGCGTTCTCGTGAACTTTTTGGAGAAGGATACCGCTGGTACGACTTAGTTAGAACTCAAAAATGGAATGAACTGGCAGGAAAATATTCTATTGGAGGATCTAATTACGGACAGCATACGCCAGAAGTAATAACCAGAGTTATCGATGCGCATCATTATCTAAGACCAATCCCACAAGGACAGCTTGATGGTATGGAAATGTCGGCTGCAGATAAAGCGGCTTATCAAAACCCAGGATATTAATAAGTTATGCAAACAATTTTTGTAAGCATTAAAATACATTGAGTTTATTTCATAAGTTTAAGTTTTGTTAGTTAAAAGCCGAGAGTCATTCTCTCGGCTTTTTAATATTGTTCATTACATTTTAAAACAACAAAAAATGATTTCAAGAAAAGGATTTCTTTTATTCGCCATAACTTTCCTGACTATTTTTCAAGCAGGAGCTCAGGAAAAAAAAGCCAAGAAAAAAAGTGGACTATCGCCTGTTTTTTCGAATGTTATCTATAATGGAAACGATGATATTTATACAAATAATCCACTAAAATCTGATGAGTTTTATTCTCCTCTTCTGCAGGGATGTTATCCAGATCCTGCCATTACCAGAAAAGGAGACGATTATTATATGGTTTGTTCTTCATTCGCCATGTTTCCTGGCGTTCCTATTTTTCATTCTAAAGATTTAGTAAACTGGACCGATTTGGGCGGAGTTCTAAATAATGTCAAAGAATTTAATCCGCATGATACCGGAATCAGTGCAGGAGTTTACGCTCCGGGAATTACCTACAATCCTCACAACGATACTTTTTACATGATTGTTACCGCTTTTACAGGTAAAATGGGTAATATCATCGTAAAAACAAAAGATCCGATGAAGGGTTGGGGAAGTCCCATAAAACTAGATTTCGGAGGTATTGATCCGAGTATTTTCTTTGATGATAATGGGAAAGGTTACGTTGTGCATAATGATGCACCGGATAAAGGAAAAGAACTTTACAACGGTCACCGCGTAATCAAAGTTTGGGAATACGATACAGAAAATGACAGAGTAATTCCGGGAACCGATAAAATTATAGTAGATGGAGGCGTGGATCTTTCTAAAAAGCCAATCTGGATTGAAGCACCGCATTTATATAAAAAAAACGGTAAATATTATTTAATGTGTGCTGAAGGCGGAACAGGAGGCAATCACAGCGAAGTGGTTTTTATATCGGATAATCTAAAAGGGCCTTTTAAACCTTCATCAAATAATCCGATACTTACCCAAAGATATTTTCCAAAAGACAGAGCCAATAAAGTAGACTGGACGGGACATGCCGATATTATTGAAGGACCAAACAATCAATATTACGGCGTATTTTTAGGCATTCGTCCAAATGATAAAGACCGTGTAAACATTGGTCGTGAGACTTTTATACTTCCGGTTGACTGGTCTGGAACTTTTCCTGTATTTGAAAACGGATTAGTGCCGATGGAACCAAAATTGAAAATGCCCAAAGGAGTCGAAAACAAAACAGGAAAAGAAGACTTTTTTCCGAATGGAAATTTCACGTTTACCGAAAATTTCACTTCCACTAAATTAGATTATAGATGGATAGGTTTAAGAGGTCCTCGCGAAAATTTTATTTCGATTACCAAACAAGGTCTTGCAATTAATCCTTTTGAAACCAATATCAAAGAATTAAAACCAACTTCGACACTTTTTTACAGACAACAGCACAATACTTTTTCTTTTGAAACTACATTAAATTACAAACCTGCATCAGAAAAAGATCTTGCCGGAATTGTATGTCTGCAAAACGAACGTTTTAATTATGTTTTCGGCATTACCAAAAAAGGAAAAGACACTTATGTACTTTTAGAAAGAACAGAAAATGGAGAGTCGAAAATAATTGCCAGCAAAAAAATAGAGATTAAAAAAGCAGTTAAACTGCAGGTAAAAGCGAAAGGAGATAGTTACGAATTCAATTTTACAGCAAATGACTCTGATTATGAAAATCTGGGCGGTGTAGTTTCTGGAGATATTCTTTCAACAAATGTTGCAGGAGGTTTTACAGGTGCATTGGTAGGTTTATATGCGACTTCGGCTAACGACACGAAATTGTAGAAAATAGGCTGATCATTTAACTTTTGAAATAAAGAAACATGAAGAAAAAACATTGCAAAAATATCTTATTTTTTATCCTTCTCATTTTCATTGCAGGCTGTAAATCAAACCAGACAGCCAAAGTTAAAAATCAAAATTGGACAGGAACTTGGGCATGTGCGCAAATGCAGGTCGAACCTCATAATATGCCTCCAGAACCCGGTTTGAGTGGCAATACGTTAAGACAGATTATTAAAGTTTCTATTGGAGGAAATCAGCTGCGGTTTCGTTTTTCAAATCTTTTTACCAATGAAGATCTGACGATAAAATCGGTAAGTATTGCCAATGTTGTAGAAGCACCAGCGATTGATATCAAAACACAGCAAATGCTTTCTTTTAACGGAAATCCTGCTGTAACAATCGAACCTGAAAAAGAAATATACTCAGATGTTTTTAATTTTCCGCTTTATGCCGGACAGCTTTTAGCAGTAACTATTCATTACGAAAAAGCGCCTAAACTTATCTCAGGTCATCCCGGTTCGCGGACAACATCTTATATATTGCAAGGCGATCATCAAAAAGATGAAATGTTTTCTGAGGCTGTAAAAACAGATCACTGGTACACCATAATGGGATTAGATGTTATTACTTCAAAAAAGGCTTCAAATATTGTTTGTTTAGGTAATTCGATTACAGACGGAAGAGGTTCGGGAACCAACAAACAAAACAGATGGACAGATATTTTAGCCGCAAGATTAGCAGCTAATAAAAACACAGAGCACATTGGCGTGCTGAATTTAGGAATCGGAGGAAACTGTGTAGTAAAAGGCGGACTTGGTCCGACAGCACTCGATCGTTTTGACCGCGATGTACTTTCGCAGTCTGGAACAAAATGGCTTGTAATTTTAGAGGGTATAAATGACATTGGCGGTATTAAACGTGCCGAAGATGCGGTTGCAAAAGCACAGGAAATTATAGATGCTTATAAAATTATGATCGATAAAGCACATGCCAAAGGAATCAAAGTGTATGGCTGTACGATTCTGCCTTTTCAAAAATCATTTTATGATGCCCCGTTTAAGCAGGAAGCCAGAGATATTGTAAATGCATGGATCAGAAATGGCAGTTTTGATGCTGTAATAGATTTTGACAAAGAAATGGAATCCGAAAATGGTTCAAAAACAATCTTGTCCAATATGCATGATAATGATTTTCTGCATCCAAATGAACTGGGCTACAAGCGAATGGGCGAAGCAGTAGATTTAAATTTATTTCAATAATAACATTAAAAAGAGTTCGCTCTTTCAACTAATTAAATCACAATCATGAAATTACTAATTAGAGTCTTTGCATTTACAATTGTTTTTTTCATAGTACAGAATGCGTATTCTCAAGATCCCAATTTTCATGTTTATCTCAGTTTTGGACAGTCCAATATGGAAGGAGCGGCGCCTTTAGAACCTCAGGATAAACTAGGTGTCGATCCTCGTTTTCAGGTTTTAGAAGCTGTAAACTGTCCCGATTTAGGGCGTGAAATGGGCAAATGGTACACCGCTATTCCGCCATTATGCCGTTGTAAAACAGGATTTACTCTTACCGATAATTTCGGAAGAACGATGGTCGCTAATCTTCCAAAAAATATAAAAGTCGGTGTTGTAAATGTTGCCGTTGGAGGTTGTAAAATTGAACTTTTTGATCCTGAAAAAACCGAAAGTTACACTGCCACTGCACCAGATTGGATGAAAGGAATGATAAAAGAATACAACGGAAGTCCGTATGCAAGACTGGTTGAAATGGCAAAAATTGCACAAAAAACAGGTGTCATAAAAGGAATCTTACTGCATCAGGGAGAATCGAATACAGGCGATACACTTTGGCCGAAAAAAGTCAAAATTGTATATGATAATTTACTGAAAGATCTCAACTTAGATCCTAGAAAAGTGCCTTTGCTTTCTGGCGAAACCGTTCACGAAGAACAAAACGGAAAATGTGCAAGCATGAATAAAATTATTGCTGTACTGCCAAAAACAATTCCAACGGCTTATGTTATTTCTTCAAAAGGCTGTGCTGTTGCTTCTGATTTTTTACATTTTAATACAGAAGGTTACAAAGAATTAGGAAAACGTTATGCCGATCAAATGTTAAGTTTATTAGGTTATAAAGCAACTAATAGCAGTGAACCTTTTATCGTTCAGGCGCCTTTAGGATTTGATGTTTTAAATCCAAACGTGCCGGCTGGAAAAGTTGAAACCATAACTTACGATTCAAAAACAGTTGGCACAACCAGAAAAGTGACCATTTATACACCGCCAGGATTTAATAAAAAGAAAAAATATCCTGTTTTATATCTTCTTCACGGAATAGGCGGCGATGAAAAAGAATGGCTCAACGGAGGAAATCCGCAGATAATATTAGATAATCTTTATTCTGAAGGAAAAATTGAACCTATGATTGTGGTCATGCCAAACGGAAGAGCCATGAAAGACGACAGCGCTTCTGGAGACATAATGGCAGCAGATAAAGTACAGGCATTTGCCAACTTCGAAAAAGATTTACTGCATGATTTAATTCCGTTTATAGAAAAAAAATATCCGGTTCTGAAAGACCGCGAACATAGAGCCATCGCTGGTTTGTCAATGGGAGGCGGGCAGTCTTTAAATTTTGGTTTAGGAAATTTAAACCAGTTTGCCTGGGTTGGTGGATTTTCATCGGCACCTAATACCAAAATACCTCACGAGTTAATTCCCAATCCCGAAGAAGCAAAAAAGAAATTAAAACTCCTTTGGATTTCTTGTGGTGATAAAGACTGGCTTATCGAAAACAGTAAACGCACTCACGATTATTTGTTAAAAAATAATGTGCCTCATATTTATTACATCGAACCTGGAGTTCATGATTTTAAAGTCTGGAAAAATGGTTTATATATGTTTTCTCAGTTTTTATTTAAACCTGTAGATCAATCTGTTTTTTCAAAATACACAGTTTTAGAAACAGCAGATTTAAACTAAATTATATGAATTGCCTCCAGCTTTAGCTGGAGGTTAATTAATGAATGAGTCTGTAATTGGCTTTAGCCTAATACATTTTTGGCTAAAGCCTCATCTTCAATTCAACTTTTGACCTCCAGCTGAAGCTGGAGGCAATTCAAGAAATTGATTTAAAACAAATCAATAACTAATAGATAAAATAAAGACAATGAATAGCTATTTCAAATTTATCTTCTTTGTAATTATTGCTCTTTTGCATAATGTTTCAAAAGCATCGCAACCTTTTATAACTACTGTAAAAACAGAAAACGTAATGGTTTTAAAAGAGAAATCACAGTCACTTTCCTTTTTTGTAAACAAAGGATTAGATGCTGGAATTCTGCGTGCCGTAAATAATCTCCAATCTGATTTTGAAAAAGTTACTGGAGATCGTCCCGTTGTTTTAAATGAAAATCCAAACACAGGTTCTCCATTGATTATTATCGGAATGATGGGCTCTAATTCGATCATTGATGATTTAGTAAAACAAAAGAAAATCGATGGAAAAGAACTCAAAGGCAAAAATGAAAAATTCATTATACAACACGTTAAAAATCCGTTTAAAGGAATTGAAGAAGCACTTGTCATTGCGGGAAGCGATAAACGTGGCACGATTTACGGAATTTACGAATTATCGAAACAAATTGGCGTTTCGCCTTGGTATTACTGGGCTGATGTTCCCGTAAAACAGAAAGAGACTATTTATTTCGTAAAAGGAATTTATACTGATGGAGAACCAGCTGTAAAATACAGAGGAATTTTTCTTAACGATGAAGCGCCTGCATTAAGCGGTTGGGCAAAAGCCGCATTTGGAGGTTTTAACAGTCAGTTTTACGAAAAAGTTTTTGAATTAATGCTTCGTTTAAAAGCCAATTATATGTGGCCAGCCATGTGGGGAAATGCCTTTTATGATGATGACGCTGCAAGCGGTCCGCTGGCAAATGAAATGGGAATCGTAATGGGAACTTCACATCATGAGCCTATGGCTTTGGCACAAACAGATTGGCGACGCTATATCAAAAAAAATAACCTTCCAAACGTTTGGGATTATTCTAAAAACAAAACTGTTTTAGATGAATTTTGGAAAACAGGAATCCAGCGCAGTAAAAATTGGGAAAAGATAGTCACAATAGCCATGCGCGGAGACGGTGACGAAGCTATGAGCGAAGGCACCAATATAAGCCTGCTCGAAAATATTGTAAAAGAACAACGCCGAATTATAGAAAAAGAAACAGGAAAAAGTGCCAATAAAACACCACAAGTCTGGGCTTTGTACAAAGAAGTTCAGGATTATTACGATCAGGGAATGCGTGTTCCAGAGGACGTAATTCTTTTGTTTTGCGACGACAACTGGGGAAATGTGCGTAAACTGCCAGATCTAACAAAACCTTTACACAAAGGCGGTTACGGTATGTATTATCATTTTGATTATGTCGGCGGTCCAAGAAACTCAAAATGGATTAATATAAGTCCGATACAAAGGGTTTGGGAACAAATGAATTTAAGTTACGAACACGGAGTCGATAAAATCTGGATTGTAAATGTCGGCGATTTAAAACCAATGGAATTTCCGATCAGTTTCTTTCTCGATATGGCTTGGAATCCGAAGCAGTTTAATTCACAAAACCTTTTTGAATTTACCCAGAAATGGGCAGCAGATCAGTTTGGAGAAAAACATGCCGAAGAAATTGCCAGATTGTTAAATACGTATCCAAAATTCAATCGTCGTGTTACACCCGAAATGCTCGACAGCAAAACGTATAGTTTAGAAAATTATAACGAATTTCAAACCGTTGTTAACGACTACAAAAATTTAGCGCTCGATGCGTACCGTGTTTATAATGAACTTCCTGCCGAATATAAAGATGCTTATTTTCAGCTGGTTTTATATCCAATAGATGCTTGCTGTAATCTGTATGAAATGTATTTTGCACAGGCAAAAAATAAAAAACTCGCAGAAGAAAAAAACAGCCTTGCCAATTATTATGCAGCTGAGGTAAAAAAGAATTTTGAGCGTGATTCGATCCTTCAAAATAAATACAATAACGAAATTTCAGGAGGAAAATGGACACATATGATGGACCAAATGCGTATAGGTTATAAAGCCTGGCACGACACGCCAAAAAACATTCTGCCAGAGGTAACTTATCTTTCAGAAAAAGAAAATATTAGCCCGAAAGTTTTTCAGGAAAAAGACGGTTATATATCGATAGAAGCACAGCATTTTTCAAAAGCGAATAATTCAAAAAAAACACATTGGGAAGTAATTCCAGATTTCGGAAAAACGTTAAGCGGTATTACCACATTTCCGCAAAATAGTTATCCATCTTCAGAAGAAAATGTTTTTGTACAATACGAAGTTAATTTTACTTCAACAGGTCAATTCAATGTTGAACTTCTTTTGGCTCCAACGCTTAATTTTAACAGCAACAAAGGACTTCGTTACGAAATTTCCTTTGATGGAGAAAAACCGCAGCAAGTAAATTTTAACGGGCATTACCGCGGCGAATTAGGAAAATGGCAGGCAGAACACATGATTCATTCTGCCACAAAACATACAACTTTAAAAGCAGGAAAACATACACTTCGTTTTCGTGTTTTAGATCCGGGAATTGTATTACAGAAGATTTTAATTGATACCGGCGGCTTAAAATTTTCTTATCTTGGAGCTCCAGAAAGTAAAATGACCGCAGAATAAAAAGGTCTTTTCATTACTAATAATATTGCTTTAAAATGAAAAATAAAATCGTCTACTGTTTCTTTATATTTTTAACTGCTTTTGGTGCCAAAGCTCAAATGGAACTTTTCAGTCTGGACGAAGTAAGGTTAAAAGAAAGTCCGTTTAAAAAAGCTCAGGATATTGATCTTATGTATATTTTGGCATTAAAACCAAATAAATTGCTGGCTCCGTATTTATTAGATGCCGGTCTTCCAAGAAAAGCAAATCGATATGGCAATTGGGAAAATATTGGACTCGACGGACATATTGCCGGGCATTATCTTTCGGCCTTATCAATGATGTATGCTTCTACAGGAAATTCGGAGCTTAAAAACAGGTTAGATTATATGCTTTCTCAACTGGCCATTTGTCAGGAAAAAAACGGTAATGGTTACGTGGGCGGGATTCCGCAGGGAAAAGTTTTTTGGGATCGAATTCATAAAGGAGATATTGACGGAAGCAGTTTCGGATTAAATAATACCTGGGTTCCAATTTACAACATTCACAAACTTTTTGCGGGTTTAAACGATGCATATCGTTATACAGGTAATGAAAAAGCAAAAGATATTCTAATAAAATTAGGAGATTGGTTTATCGAATTAATTCGCCCGCTTTCTGATGAACAAATCCAGAAAATTTTAAACACAGAACACGGCGGTATCAATGAATCTTTTGCAGATTTGTACACAATAACCCATGATAAAAAATATCTTGAAACTGCCGAACGATTATCGCACAAAGCTTTTTTAAATCCGTTGCTGCAAAAAGAAGACAAACTTACAGGACTGCATGCCAATACACAGATTCCAAAAGTTATTGGTTTTGAAAAAATTGCTGTTTTAACTAAAAACAAAGAATGGTCGGATGGTGTAGAATTTTTTTGGAACAATGTTACTCAAAAACGCAGCACCGCTTTTGGGGGTAATAGTGTTGCAGAGCATTTTAATCCAATTGATGATTTTGACGGAATGTTACGATCCAATCAAGGGCCAGAAACCTGTAATTCCTATAATATGGAACGCCTCACAAAAGCGTTGTTTCTGGATAAAAATGATGTAAGTTATCTTGATTTTTATGAGCGTACACTTTACAATCATATTCTTTCCAGCCAGCATCCGGAAAAAGCAGGGTTTGTTTATTTTACGCCTATTCGCCCCAATCATTATCGTGTGTATTCACAACCCGATACAAGTATGTGGTGCTGTGTAGGTTCGGGATTAGAAAATCATTCGAAATACGGCGAACTAATTTACAGCCATTCTGGTAATGCTGTTTTTGTGAACCTGTTTATACCTTCTGTTTTAAAATGGAAAGAAAAAGGAATTGAATTAGAGCAGACAACGAAGTTTCCTTATGAAAACAGTTCAGTAATCGTTCTTAAACTTCAAAAAGCCCAAACTTTTGCTTTAAATATCCGTTATCCAAAATGGGCAGAAAACTTTAAAATTTTGGTAAATGGAAAAGAGCAAAAAATCACATCGCAACCTTCTGCGTATGTTTCAGTTTCCAGAAAATGGAAATCGGGAGATAAAATTTCAATCATATTTAATACATCAGTTCATTTAGAAGCATTGCCTGATGGTTCCAATTGGAGCGCGTTTGTTGACGGGCCAATAGTTTTAGCGGCCAAAACATCGACACAAGATTTAGATGGTTTATTTGCTGATGACAGCCGAATGGGACACGTGGCAAAAGGAAAGTTTATATCGCTCGATAAAGCATACGCATTGGTAGGAGAAAAGGAAAGTTATGTTTCAAGACTTAAGCCAATGGGAGATATGAGATTCAGCCTTGATTCACTGCAGTTACAGCCTTTTTTTGAAGTGCACGATGCCCGTTATCAAATGTATTTTCAAACCTATTCAAAAGAAGAATACAAAGAAAAACAAGCCTTGTTAAAACAACAGGAAATAGAAGCTTTGGCTTTAGAGAATAAAACCATTGATAAAATAAATTGCGGCGAACAACAGCCGGAAGTAGATCATTTGTATAAAGGTGAAAAAAGCAATTCGGGTTATGATGATGGAAAATTCTGGAGAAATACCCGTTCGTACATTTCTTATCAAATGCTGAATAAAAACAAGCAGGGCCAGTTTTTATATGTGAATGTTTTAGATGACTTGAAAGACAATTTTACAATTTTGATAAATGAAAAACCTGCCGAAATTTCTACAGAAAATAAAACCATCAAAATAAAAATAGAAAATCTGGAAGTTGTAAACATCAAAATCCTGTCAAAAGACGGAAGCGTAAGTCCGAGATTTTATCAATTACGAATTGTGAAAGATTAAAGTCTATTTTAAAATAAAGACTAAGATGAAAACAAGATATTTTTTATGCACCATTTTATTAGTTGTTATAACCGTTAAGGCTCAAACGGGCAAAGCACATAATCCTGTCATTTATGCCGATGTTCCTGATTTATCGATAATTCGCGTTCAGGATGCGTATTATATGAGCAGTACAACGATGCACATGAATCCTGGTGTTCCAATTATGAAATCGAATGATTTGATAAATTGGAAACTCGTTAATTATGCCTATGAAACACTTGAAGATAAAGATGATAAATTAAATCTTGATAACGGCAAAAATGATTATGGAAGAGGTTCTTGGGCGAGCAGTCTGCGTTTTCATAATGGCATTTATTATGTGAGCACTTTTTCGGGAACGACGGGTAAAACGTATATTTTTTCTACAAAAAACATTGAAAAAGGACCATGGAAAAGAACTGTTTTAAATCATTCGTATCACGATCATTCGCTTTTGTTTGATGATGATGGAAAAAATTATTTGGTCTGGGGAAGCGGTAAAATTTATATCATAGAATTAGAAAAAGATCTTTCGGCAGTAAAAGAAGAAACAAAAAGAGTTTTGATCGAAAATGCCAATATTCCCGCTGGAGACAATATTATGCTTCCGTCTGAAGGTTCACAGCTTTTTAAAATTAACGGAAAATATTATTTGTTTAATATCTGCTGGCCAAAAGACGGTATGCGCACAGTGATTATTCACAAAGCCGACGCTATTTCTGGACCTTGGGAAGGAAAAATAGGTTTGCAGGATTTGGGCGTTGCGCAAGGCGGACTTATCGATACGCCAGACGGAAAATGGTTTTCATATTTATTTCGAGATGCCGGCGGTGTAGGTCGTATTCCGTATCTAGTTCCTGTAAAATGGGAAAATGACTGGCCGGTTTTAGGTGAAAACGGTAAAGTGCCGGAAAACCTTAATTTGTCTGCCAATAAAAGTCTTATTCCCGGAATTGTAAATTCGGATTATTTTACCCGTAAAAAAGGAGAAAACGATCTTCCATTGGTTTGGCAGTGGAATCATAACCCAGATAACTCACTTTGGTCTGTCAGCGAAAGGAAAGGCTATTTAAGATTGAAAACGGCAAGAATAGACAGCAGTTTTGTTCAGGCAAAAAATACATTAACTCAAAGAACCTTTGGCCCGCAATGTTCGGGAAGTACTATGCTCGAACTTTCTAATATGAAAGAAGGCGATATGGCAGGACTTTCGTTATTGCAGAAAGACTTTGGTTTGATAGCCGTGAAAGTTGAAAACGGTATGAAGAAAATCGTAATGATTGATGCCGAAAAAGGAAATCCAAAAGAAATTGAAAGTGTGCCCTTGCATCAAAACAAAATATATTTTAAAGCCGAATGCGATTTTAAAGACAAAGCTGATACGGGCAGGTTTTATTACAGCTTAAACGGAAAAGAATGGATCAGTATTGGAAAACCTATAAAGATGCCGTATACACTGCCTCATTTTATGGGCTACCGATTTGGTTTGTTTAATTATGCAACACAAAATACAGGAGGTTTCGTCGATTTTGACTATTTTCATCTGAGCGATAAAATCAATGTTCAATAAAGAATAAAATGCAATTTAATAATCAATCTGTTATGAGTTTTAAATACGTTATCTGTTTATGTGTGCTGAGTTTTTTTAATCTAAATGCACAATCAATTGTAAAAAGTCCAGACGATAAACTTAAGGTTTTCTTGTCTGTTGAAAATGGAAAACCTGCTTACAGTGTTTCATATAACGATAAAACTTTTATAGAAAAATCACCGCTTGGATTAAAAACGAGTGTTGGCGATTTTTCTGCCGGATTGGTTTTAGAAAACAATATCAAACAAAATAAAATTGATGAAACTTATCAATTAAAAAATATCAAAAAAAGTACAGTTCATTATACTGCAAATGAAGCTGTTTTTTCTTTTACGAAAGAAGGAAGAGCTGCGATCGATATTATTTTTAGAGTAAGCAATAACAATCTGGCATTTAAATACAAAGTTTATCCACAGAAAGAATCCCGTTCTTGTGTTGTTCAGGAAGAAGCTTCAGGTTTTTTACTGCCAGAAGGAACAACCACATTTCTTTGTCCGCAAAGCAAACCTATGACAGGATTCGCCCGAACTGCACCAAGTTACGAAACTTCATACACACTTGATGATGAGGTTGGTAAAAATGGTTTGGGATACGGTTATACTTTTCCGTGCCTGTTTAAAGTAAAAACAAACGGCTGGGTTTTAATTTCTGAAACAGGAGTAGACGGCGGTTATTGTGCCAGCCGATTAATGGGCGGTCAAAAAGGTTTGTACACAATTGGTTTTCCTATGCAGGAAGAAAATAACGGCAATGGTACAACGGCACCCGGAATTCCGCTTGACGGCGAAACTCCTTGGCGAACGATTACTGTGGGCGAAACACTTGCGCCAATTGTAGAAACTACGATTCCGTTTGATGTTGTAAAACCAAAATACGAATCTTCTAAAGAATATCAATACACAAAAGGAACTTGGAGCTGGATTATAAAAATGGACAATAACACCACTTTTCCAGTGCAAAAACAGTATATCGATTTCAGTGCAGAAATGGGTTATGAAACTGTTTTGGTTGATGCTTTGTGGGACACTCAAATTGGCCGCGACAAAATTGAAGAATTAGCGAAATATGGAGCGTCAAAAGACGTGGACTTATATTTATGGTACAATTCAAACGGATATTGGAACGATGCGCCCCAAGGTCCGAGAGGATTAATGGATAATACTGCAATCCGTCGTAAAGAGATGGCTTGGATGAAAAGTAATGGCATTAAAGGAATTAAAGTAGATTTTTTTGGCGGAGATAAACAAGTTATGATGAAACTCTATGAAGATATCTTAACAGATGCCAACGATTTTGGAATCATGGTTATTTTTCACGGCTGTACTTTACCAAGAGGCTGGGAGCGTATGTATCCCAATTTTGCCTCGGCAGAAGCTGTTTTAGCCAGCGAGAATTTACATTTTGGACAAGAAAGCTGTAATAATGAATCAATTAATGCTTCAATACATCCTTTTATTAGAAATACAGTTGGAAGCATGGATTTTGGCGGAAGCGCGTTAAATAAATTTTACAACAGTGACAACACACCTGACAAAGGTTCTAAAAGAATGACTTCGGATGTTTTTGCTTTAGCGACAGCGGTATTATTTCAAAGTGGTGTACAGCATTTTGCTTTGGCTCCAAACAATTTAAACGATGCTCCAGAATGGGCTGTAAATTTCATGAAGGAAGTTCCGACAACTTGGGACGAAATTCGATTTTTAGACGGTTATCCAGGAAAGTATATTGTGCTGGCACGCCGAAGCGGCAATAAATGGTACATCGCGGGCGTAAATGCTGAAAAGAAAAAAATAAAACTACAGCTAAAACTTGAAATGTTTGATACTGGATCAAAAATTAAAAGTTATACAGACGATGATCAGCTTAACGGAAAAGTAAGTGAAATCCAGGTAAATAAAGACAAAAAAATCACTATTGAAATTCCGTATAATGGTGGGATACTTCTCCAAAATTAATTATGATATAAAATATCTTTTCTAGTTTCTTTAGGACTAAAAATAGGAAAAAATGTTTTTAAAACTCATTTTAACAACCGATTGCAAACTAAATTTTGATTAGCTTAGGCTAATTTTATTTCCTATTCGCGTAGGTTAAGTTTCATAGGAGCTATTTTAATACTTATTTTTATAATTAAAAACTTACTTTTAGGTTTTTAAAATAAGATTTTACTTTAAATATTTAAAAATGTAATATTTTATTTAATTTTTATCAAATGGTCAAAATGACTATTAATTCATTATGTTTTTTACTGTTAAATATTGTTAAATTGAAATATTGACAATATATTTTAAATTAAATTAAATTTAATGTTTTTATAACGACATATTTTTATTAATAATTTAATTAAATTGTAAAACAACCGATTGTTTTTATGTTTGTTTTTTTATATTTGTTTCTATTAAGCAAACAATTTAACCAAACAAAAAACCACTTTAGTATGATGTTAAAAATTAAAATTGCACTTATTGGGCTGCTCATAACGGGCGGTCAGCATTTAATCGCACAAACCAAAACAATTCAGGGTGTTGTTACAGATCCGTCAGGATTTCCGCTGCCTGGTGCGAGTGTTATTGTCGAAGGCACACAAAATAGTGCCTCTACTGATTTTGATGGTAAATATTCTTTACAAGGAGTTAATCCCACAGATAAAATTACTTTTTCATATGTAGGTTTAATTTCGCAGACTATTACGCCTGGACAAAGAAGTTCAATTAATGTTACGTTAGTACTTTCTACTCAAAATTTAAATGAAGTTGTAGTGGCTTATGGAACTCAAAAAAGAGCCAAAGTAACAGGAGCAATTTCTACTGTAAGTTCAAAAGATATTGCAGCAGTGCCCATTACCAATGCAGAGTCGGCTTTGCAAGGTCGTGCAGCCGGGGTAACGGTTGTTAACGGTGCGCCGGGAACAAACCCAACGGTTACTATTCGTGGTTTAGCCACAATGGGAAACAGTGCGCCGCTGTATGTTATTGACGGAGTTTTAACGGGAAATCTTTCTGGTTTGAGTCCAAATGATATCGAAAGTATTTCGGTTTTAAAAGATGCTTCGACAACTGCTTTATACGGTTCAAAAGCTTTTAACGGAGTTATTGTAGTTACTACAAAAAAAGGTAAAAAAGGTCCGGGACAGCTTACATTCAGCACGTACATAGGCGGGCAGGAAATCACAAAAAGATACAATGTTTTAAATACACAGCAGTATCTTCAGTATGCTAAGGATATGGGAAGTGATTTAACGGCAAGAGCGGCAGAATTTGGAAATATTACTACCAATTGGCAGGATCAGATTTTTCAAACGGGTTTAATGCAGGATTATGCGCTGAGCTTTTCAAACGGAACAGAAACATCTACAAGCCGCTATTCTGCAGAATATTTAAAACAAGTTGGAGCCGTTATTAATACTGGTTTTGAGCGTTATTCATTCAGAGCCAATAATACACAGGATATCGGAAAACTTAAAGTTGGAAGTAATATTGGAGTTTCTTTCAGTACCATTAATCCTGAGCGCAGTGCGGGAGGAAGAACATTATTAGAGCACGCTATAAAAATGGCACCGTATTTTCCAATTTATAATGATCAGAATTTAGGAGGTTATCAAGGGCCAAGTGCCATTGACGGAAATGATGCCGAAAACCCTGTTCGTGTAGCTAATTTAGGGTATCAGAAAATCAATAATTTATCTATAATTGGAAATATCTTTGCCGAAATTGAAATCTACAAAGGCTTAAAATTCAGATCTCAGGTTTCGTTAGATTATTACACGGGCAAAGACCACACTTTTGTTCCAAGTTTTCAGGACGGTTCTTACCACAAACAAGCATTTTCTACCACAGCTGAAACCAATGGTCAAGGGCAAACCATTGTTTTTGATAATAGTTTGACTTATAAAACAACAATTGCCGGAAAACATAATTTTGAAGTATTAGGTGTAATTACAAGAATCGATGGAAAATCACAAAATTTAGTGGCAGGAAGCCGTTATAATATTTCAGACGAAATCGATCAGCTTCGTTACAATGAAGGAAATTTAAGTTCGGCTAATTATGAGGAAAAAAATATTGGTTACATCGCCCGTATCAATTACGATTACAACGATAAATATCTGCTTGCTGTTTCAGGACGCAGGGATGCATCATCTCGTTTTGGATCGAACAACCGCTGGGGAAATTTCTATTCTGTTGCTCTTGGGTGGAATATTGCCAAAGAAAGTTTTATGGAGAATTCTGTTTTCAGCACCTTAAAACTAAGAGCCAGTACGGGGACAACAGGAAACGACAGAATTGATAATTACCAATACAGCGCTACTTTAATTGCGAATTACAATTACCCAATTGGAGGCGGTAATGCACCTGGTGTTTCGCTTGGAGTTGCACCAAACCCAAATTTAAAATGGGAATCAAAACTGGATAGAAACATAGGTTTGGATTTTGGTTTTTTTGATGAAAAAATAACAGGATCTTTTGAGTATTTCAATAACAAGAGCAGCGATATTCTTTTTGCAGTACCGCTACCTGCTTCTGTTGGATCTGCGGGCGGAGGAACTCAAATTCAAAACATTGCCGACGTAAAAGTAAGCGGTTATGAAATATCATTGGGTTATAATGACAGAAAAGGAGATTTTACCTGGTCTGCGGTGGCAAATTTAGGAACAAGCAAAAATGAAGTAGTGAGTTTAGCACCGGGTGTAACCAGTGTATTAGGAGGTCCTGTACCAAGAGCGGGTTTAGAAAACTTTTCAAGACTTGAAGTAGGGCAGCCTTTATTTTATTTCTACGGTTATCAGACTAATGGAATTTATCAAAATCAGGCAGAAGTAGATGCGGTTTTTGGCCCGGGTCAAACGGCAATCAAGCCGGGGGATATTAAAATTGTAGATCGCGACGGAAATAAAATTATCAATGCAAATGATAAAACCAATATCGGTAATCCATACCCTGATTTTACGTATGGTTTAAACCTTAACGCAGCTTATAAAAACTTCGATTTTAACTGCTTTATATCAGGAGTTCAGGGAAATGATATTTACAACGCCAATACTTTTGATTTAAAAGGAATGAACCGTTTGTTTAATGCCAGTACAGACGTTCTGGACAGAGCCATTGTGGTTAATGGCCAAGTTACCAATCCGTCAGCAACACTGCCTAGAGCTCAGGGTGCAGACATAAACTGGTCTTCGGCAAACCAGCGCTATATTGAAGACGGTTCGTATACCAGATTAAAAAATATTGCATTAGGATATACATTATCAGGAGATGCATTCAAAGCCTATTTTTCAAAAGTACGTTTCTACCTAAGCGGACAAAACCTAATAACAATTACAAATTACAGCGGTTTAGATCCTGAAATTGCACGTGCGGATGCCAATGCTAATTCTGCCGGTATTGATTTAGGAAGATATCCACAGCCAAAATCTATCATTTTTGGACTTGATGTTACATTTTAATTTATATGATGATGAGAAAAATAAAATATATACTTTTAGTTCTGTCGGGAGTTTTAAGCCTAACTTCTTGCGACAGTGGTGAATTAGAATTAACAAATCCTAACACCTTATCTCCGGACACATTTTTTAAAACTAAAGATCAGGTACAGTCTGCTGTAAATGCATCTTATGCCAACCTGCAGACAAGAGGGCTTTATGGTAGAAATTTTTCATTTGCCATGGATCTTATGAGTCAGGAAGCTTTAGGAAATCCTCAATTAGAAGGAAACAAGAAACCATTTCAGGATTTTTCTTTTAATGCCGGAAATGATATTATTCAGTATTACTGGGAATCTTGTTACATAGGAATCTCGAGAGCAAATTTCGTATTAGACAATGAAGATAAAATCAATGCGTTGGCAAATTCGGTTTTACCGCAAGAGCAGAAGAATAAGTTTTTAGGAGAAGCACATTTCTTAAGAGCTTACTATTATTTTCTTTTAGTGAAACGTTTTGGTGATATTCCTATTTATAAAACAGGAACTATTGTAGGGAACGCAAGAAGTCCAAAAGCCGAAGTGTATGCTTTGATTGAAGAAGATCTTGTATTTGCGTCTCAAAATCTTTTGGCAAGAGGTACAGAAACTGCAGGAAGAGCAACTAAAGAAGCGGCTTTTGCTTATTTAGGGAAAGTATTATTATACCAAAAGAAATATGACCAGGCGCTTACGGCTTTAAATAACGTTACCGGATTCAGTCTTGAAGATAAAGGAAGTTTTTATAACAACTTTATGGAAGAAACAGAGCATGGTAAAGAATCTATTTTTGAAATTGAATTTGATGAAAAAAATGGAACCGGAGACCAGTGGGGTTCTCAAGGTGACAGCGGCGGAACTGGTTTTGAAGAATCAACTTTAAGAGGACAGGAATATGGAAATTTAAGCTGGTATAATGTGTATCCGTCAGATAATTTACTAGACTCATACGAAGCCGGCGATGACCGTTTTGGAGATACATTTTATGTACCGGGTTCAACATATTTAAAAGGAACTAAAGTAATGGTTGCCAGTAATTTTACTACTTCTGCGGGGATTAGAAGAGCGGGATGGAAAAAATATCAAAACTATTACAACAGAGAAGACGAAGCTACACGATCAAGTATAAATTTCAAAGTGATGCGTTATGCTGATGTACTGCTTATGAAAGCCGAATGCGAAAACCAAAGAGAAGGAGGTTCACAGACTGCTGCCATTGCATACATTACACAAGTGAGAGACAGAGCGAATTTAACAACAAATATTGCTCCAACAAAAGAAGCTGTATTTGCCGCGATTGTTCACGAACGCAAAGTGGAATTAGCCGGAGAGCAGTCTCGTTTTGATGATATTATAAGATGGGGAATTGCTAATACAGAATTGCAGGGAACAGGTTTTACCGCTGGAAAAAGTGAGTTATGGCCTATACCAAACAGAGAAACCTCATCAAATCCAAACATAAAACCTAGTGATAATAATCCGGGGTATTAAAAGAGTTAAATATTGGTTAGTTTAAGTTAGTTTTTTTTGATAAACAGCGCAATAGCTTTTCTTGCGCTGTTTATTTGTTCTATAATACTTCAAACTTCTATTTAAGAGTTTTAACCGAGTTGTGACAATCAAAATCAAAATATAAAATGAAAAAGATAATTTTATTAATGGTCATTTGTTTATCAGTTAAGTTACAAGCACAAAATCCTATAATCAAAGATATTTTTACTGCCGATCCGGCGCCTTTAGTGCATAACGGCATACTTTATTTGTATAGCGGACACGATACAGCAACTACAGAAGATACAAATTACAAAATGGCGGACTGGCATGTGTTTTCTACCACAGATATGAAAACATGGAAAGATCACGGGGCTGTTCTTTCGCCAAGTATATTTTCCTGGGCAAATGGTGATGCTTATGCCGCGCAGTGTGTTGAGAGAGATGGAAAATTTTACTGGTTTGTTTCTACATTTCATAAAAAGGATAATGTAAGCGAAGGAGGCGCAGCAATTGGAGTAGCGGTTTCAGACAGTCCTACGGGACCTTTTAAAGATGCAATTGGCAAGGCATTAATAACGAACGAAATGACCACAGACAAGAAACATTCGTGGGACGACATAGATCCAACCGTATTTGTCGATGATGATGGACAAGCCTATATGTATTGGGGAAATGGAAGCTGTAAGTGGGTGAAACTTAAAGAAAACATGATAGAGTTGGATAGTCCTATAACTGTCGTAGAACTTAAAAATTATATAGAAGGACCTTGGCTTTACAAAAGAAAAGGATTGTACTATTTAGTGTATGCCAGTGAAGGCACAAAACCTGAAATGATAGAATATTGTACATCTAAAACCCCAACAGGGCCGTGGGATTATAGAGGAATAATTCAGGAAAATGTACCGAACAGCTTTACAACACATCCTGGAATTATTGATTACAAAGGCAAATCATACTTTTTTTATCACAACGGAAGTCTGCCAACAGGAGGCAGTTACAGGCGTTCTATTTGTGTAGATTATTTGTATTACAATAAAGACGGCAGTATTAAAAAAATAGTACAGACTACGGAAGGAGTTAAAAAAGTCAAGTAAATCGATTTTCATTTTATTATTAAAAAAATAAAATTCATGACAGCAAAAAGCATTTTTAAAACGCAATTCTGGAGCAGAATTCCAGTTTTGATCATGATGTGTGTATTCATTATTCCCATTTTAGTGATAGGACAAACTAAAAATAATGTAGAAAAATCAAATTCTAAAAGACCTCATTATCGTAATCTTTTTAAAGAAGCAGGTTACAGTCAGTCAGAAATAGATAAAAAACTGGCTAAAGCTTATTATGATATTTTTGAAGGTCCAAACAAAGTTTATTTTGAAGAAGGCGATTCATTAGGATATGTTTCTGATATTAAAAATAATGATGCCCGCACAGAAGGAATGTCTTACGGAATGATGGTTGCCGTACAGCTTAACAAAAAAGATGTTTTTGACCGTCTCTGGAGATGGTCGGTAAAATATATGCAGCATCAGGATGGCCCTCGCGAAGCTTATTTTGCATGGAGTGTAAATCCGCATACAAAAAAACAGAATTCCCAAGGTTCAGCTTCAGATGGAGAATTGTATTATATTACAAGTCTGCTTTTTGCTTCAAATAAATGGGGTAATGATACGGGAATACATTATTATAAAGAAGGAAGACGAATACTAGATGCGATGTGGAAAAAAGACGGAACTGGTAATGTATTCAATATTATCAATACCGAACACAAACAAATAACTTTTGTTCCCGAAGGCGGCGGTTATAATTGGACAGATCCTTCTTATCATGTTCCTGCATTCTACGAAATATGGGCGCTTTATGCAAAAGACGGTCACGAAGCGTTTTATAAAGAATGTGCCGAAGTTGCACGTAATTTTCTACACAAAGCCTGCCATCCGGTAACAGGATTAACAGCAGATTATACTGAATTTAACGGACAACCGCATTCGACATCATGGATGCCGGCAGCATTTCGTTACGATTCATGGCGTGTTCCGATGAATATAGCAATGGATTATACTTGGTACGGAAAAGATAAAAAATGGCAGGAAGAATATGCCGAAAGATTTCAAAATTTTCTGCGGTCAAAAGGAATGGATACCTATGTAGATCAATATAATTTAGATGGTTCTACTCCGGATTTTATACTTCAGGCGGGTCCGGTGAAAAAGCTCAGACACTCCATTGGATTGGTATCAACAGCTGCTACAACTTCATTAATTAATTCCAAAAAAGGAAGTATGGATTTTGTTCATGCTGTATGGAACGCCAAATTAGAACCGTTTGAAGATGGTTATTTTGATCCGTATTATGATGGCTTAATGTATCTTTTCAGCCTGATGCATCTTAGCGGTAATTATCAAATTATAACTCCTTGAGTTTACAAAATATCTTATTTTGTTTCAGTATCTGCTGCTGGAAATTTTCTAATAATTAAAGACCTAAGCCTTTCCTGATGCTCATCTCCCCAGTGGCCTAAAGTTCCTATTACAGGAATTAAACTCTGGCCAAATTCTGTTAAGCTGTATTCTACCTTTGGCGGTACAACAGGATATATTTTTCGGGTAACAAGTTCATGTTCTTCCAGTTCATTCAACTGGATATTCAGGACTCTGCGGGAAGCATCGGGAATTTTGCGCTGTAACTCACTTGGTCTCTTATGACCTTCGTTTATAAACCAAAGCAGTCGTATCTTCCATTTACCATATAATACTTCACCTATCAGGTCAAGTCCGCAGTTTAAGTTTGGTATTGTTTTTCTTTCATACATATTGTAAAAGTACTAGTATGTCCTGATTTGTGCAATAGGGGAAAAATTTATCCCTATATGAATCGTAACTCCGTACTTGTGAGAAAGTTCCTTAGTTCTGAAATTTGTACAAAACAAATTAAGATGGAAAACAAATTAGATTATCAGAACGAGTTATCGGGCAAAATTGCGCTGGTAACAGGAGGAACAAAAGGAGCGGGCAAAGCCATAGCACAACGTTTAAAAAATGCAGGCGCTCACGTCATTATCACTGCGAGAAACCAGCCGGAAAATCCCGATGCAGATTTACACTTTATATCGGCAGATTTAAGTAAACCCGAAGCTGCCGTTAAAGTTGCTGCTGAGGTACTGGAAAAATTTGGCAGGCTTGATATTCTTGTAAACAATCTTGGAAGCTCAGAAACTCCGGGCGGCGGTTTTGCAGTATTAACCAATACAGATTGGGAAGAAACTTTGCAGGCCAACTTATTAGCGCCGGTTCGATTAGATAAGGCATTTTTACCTCAAATGCTTGAAAATAAAAATGGTGTGATTATTCATATTGCTTCGATTCAGGGAAAATTACCTTTATACGATTCGACTCTTCCGTATGCCGCTGCAAAAGCCGGATTGATTAATTACAGCAAAGGTTTGTCTAAAGAAGTTTCTTCAAAAGGTGTGCGTGTACTGACCGTTTCTCCGGGATGGATTATGACCGAGTCATCTGTACGAATGATGGAACGTATTTCTGAAAGCAGCAATATTTCGATCGAAGAAGCTGAAAAAAGTGTCATGAATGCTTTAGGAGGAATACCTTATGGAAGAGCAGCGAAACCAGAAGAAGTTGCTGAATTTGTCGGATTCCTTGTATCGCCTAGAGCGGGCTATTTAACAGGAACAGAATATATAATTGACGGCGGTACAGTGCCTACAATTTAAATTATTAAGCACAAGTAATTAACAATTAAATCGATAAATTATGAACTTACCAGAAGTAATACAAGACTTAGTAAACGCACAAAATAGTTTTAACAGTGCTCATTTCGCTGATTGTTTTTCAGAAACAGCAATCGTATTTGATGAAGGAAAAAACTATACAGGAAAAACGGACATAAAAAACTGGATCGAAAAATCATCAAAGGAATATAATGCGGTAATGAAACCGCTTAGTTTTGAAGGTGATCCAGAAAAAGGAAGTTTAAAAGCAGAAGTATCTGGAACTTTTCCCGGCAGTCCTTTAGTTCTTACCTATAATTTTAAATTTGAGGCAGAACGTATTCAATCACTTAAAATTGATTAATAGTTATAGGCAGCTGTTGAATCCTTAATTATTAGCTTTTTTATTTTTTTGCGGGTTTCTCATAGTTTCAAAAATTCTTTTATATAATTTTACATTCTATGTATGAAATATTCCAAAAGTACCTCGACGAAAAAACTGAACTGACACAGGCAGAATCAGAACGTATACAATCATTTGCTATTATTAAAAAACTGCGTAAAAGACAATATTTACTGCAGGAGGGAGATGTTTGGAAATATGATGCCTTTATTACTCAGGGCTGTGTAAGAACTTACACTGTAGATGAAAAAGGAGGAGAGCATGTCAATAATTTTAGTATAGAAAACTGGTGGACTGGTGATCGAGAAAGTTTAATGATGCAGCAGCCATCGCGTTTTAATATTGATGCTATTGAAGATACTGAGCTCGTACTTTTTACACATGAAAACTTTGAATTGTTATGCAAAGAAATTCCAGCTTTTAATAATATGGTAAATGCTATTTTACAGAGAAGTTTTATAGCAGCTCAAAACCGAATTCAGGCGTCGCTGACTTTAACAGCCGAAGAAAAGTATTTAAACTTTATAAACAAGTATCCGGGCTTTGCATCAAGAATTCCGCAAGCTATGATTGCCTCATATCTGGGTATGACACCAGAAACGTTAAGCCGTATTCGGAAACAAACGGCAAAAAAATAATAACACTAGGAGCTTTTAAAGCTCCTTTTTTTATGTCTATTTCAAACTCTTGATCTAGATCAAGTTTTTACTTATTTCTAATCAATGTACAGGTTTTGCATTCAACGCACCTTTGTAATGTTCAAAAGAACAAACATTATAAACATTTAAAAATTAGAAATCATGTCAAAAACAATTTTCATTACAGGAACAAGTACAGGCTTTGGAAAACTTACAGCCGTAACATTAGCAAATGCTGGTCATTCAGTTATTGCAGGAATGCGCAACACAAATGATAAAAATGCCGCTGCAGCAAAAGAACTAGGTGCAATCGAAAATATCGAAGTCGTAGATATCGATATTACAGATGACACATCAGTCAATAATGCAGTCGGGAAAGTAATCACAAAATACGGAAAAATTGATGTTCTGATCAATAACGCAGCAGTAAGCGGTTTTGGTCTGCTTGAAGGCTATTCTGTTGATCAGGTTCGTAAAATGTTCGATGTAAACGTTTACAGCGTACTTCGTATGTATCAGGCAGTGCTTCCTTCTATGAGAAAAGAAAGAAACGGACTTGTAATCAATATCACAACCGGAGCAAGCGGGCATACACTTCCTTTTATGGTTCCGTACATCGCTTCAAAACTTGTGGTAGAAAGTTTTACAGAAGGATTACAAGATGAATTGGCAGATTACGGAATTGAAAACGTAAGCATTCAGCCAGGTGTGTATCCAACAGAAATGAATAATGGATCAAAAGCTGGTATTCATGCCGATAAAGCAGAAATCGCAGCCGAATACGGAGAAGCAGCAACTGAAAAATTCAACGCACTGGGAGCAGCATTATTTGGTAAAATGGCTCAGTTTGATATGAATCCGCAGACCATTGCCAATGGTATTTTAGAATTGGTAAGTATGAAAAAAGGAGAGAGACCGCTTCGTTTTCCACTAGATGCAATTGCTCAGGGAACTGATAAAGAATTTATTGAAGCCCGTGCTAATATTAAAGCAAAATGGGTAGCAGCTTACACTAATTAATTTCATCTTAAAATCAATAACAATATCAATATCAATAACAATATCAATTATAAATATAGATTATGAAAACAACATATAAAAAATCAAATAAAAAAGTACAAACTTCTGCAGCAGCAATGCTTAATTTATTAATACTTTTTTCTGCTTCAGAAAAAACAACAGCACAAAATAATGCGGGAATTGTTGGAATAGATCATGTCGGCATCAATGTGCCGGAACTCGATAAAGCCGTTACATTTTTTAACGATGTGCTTGGTTTTACTCCTGTGACACAATTAGGGCCAATTCCGCTTGACGCTGAATGGAAAAAATTAAACCATATTAATCCTGCAACGGGTGCCGTTACTATAAAAATGATCAATGCAGGAAGCGGAGCCAGTATTGAAGTTTTTGAATATGCCGATAATAAAGGAAGTAAAACACACCCAAATACAGATGATATTGGAGCATCTCATATCGCTTTTTATGTAAATGATATTAATTTGGCAGTGCAATATTTAAAAAGCAAAGGGGTGAAAATATTAGGAGAGCCTTTTACAATGCCATCTGGAGATACCGCAGGAGAATCTTGGGTTTATTTTGAAACACCTTGGGGTTCTAAGATGGAATTAGTTTCATATCCAAACGGAAAAGGCTATCAAAAGTCAAACCCAAAAACAGTATTATGGTCACCAAAGGATGTGAAAATAAAAAAAGTTTCTGAAACTGATTTCGATTCAAAAAAGAACACAGCAATAGTAGAAAATCATCTAAAAATCTGGAACGAAAAAGACGAAGCAAAACGTAAAGCTTTATTAAATCAAGTTTATGCATCAGATGTAGAAATGGTCGATCGTCATTTTATTGCTGAAGGAATTGAGGAAATCAGTAAATTTATTGTTGAACTTCAGACTAAAAATCCTGAATTTAAATTTACTGCCAAATCTGTAGAAACCAATCATAACATTGTTCGATTGTACTGGCAGTTTGGTTCAAAAACAAAATCTTCAGTTGTAAGCGGAATGGATTTATTTGTAATTGAAGCAGAAAAAGTACAGAAATTATACGTTTTCGTTGACCAGCAAAAATAACTTTCGCTCTTACTCAATAAAAAAGCCAGAAATAATTCTGGCTTTTTTATTTATTACAACTAACGTATTATGAAAGCATTTCCATCATTTATTTTGTTTTCGTTGGACGGACTTCTATTTTACTTGGAAGCACATTAGGATTCATTCTCAAAAGATCAACAACCATTTGTCCTATATCAGAAGGCTGAATTTTCCATTTATCGTTTTCATTCGGAGTATGGCCGTTAAAGTTTGAAGTAACAGATCCTGGCATAATGGTGGTGCATTTTACATCATAATCACGCAGGTCCAGCATGGCAGCTTGTGTAAAACCTACCAAACCAAATTTTGAGGCATTGTAAGCGGCACCATTAGCAAAGAAATTCGCACCCGCCAGTGATGCAATGGAAATATAATAGCCTTTGTTCTCTTTTAGTTGTCCTGCAGCCGCTTTTAGGGTATGAAAAGCTCCGGTAAGATTAGTGTCAATCATCGAATTCCAATCCTCAAGAGACATTTCGTCTATGGGTGCAAATTTTCCCACTCCTGCATTGGCAATAACAACATCCAGTTTTCCAAATTTGGATATTATTTGTTCAACGGCTTTAAGTTCGTCATTAAAATTTCTGACATCAGACTCAATAATCAGTACATTTTGTGTTCCTAATACTTGTTGTGCTTTTTCAAGCGCTTCACTATCCCTTCCTGAAATAGCGATTTTTACTCCGTTTTTTACTAAAGCTTCTGCGATTCCAAAACCAATACCTTTCGCCGCTCCTGTTATATACGCTACCTTGTTGTCTATGTTCTGCATTTTTTTTAAAATTAATTTAAGTTCTTTTACTGTCGTGTTCTGTGCTTGGTTATGTATTTATGTTTTTAAGACAGACGATTTATAAAAATACGACAAATTTCCGTTACAGCCGTGAACTTAACAAAAGTGAGACAAAAGAAAGTGCATGCATAAATTTTTATTTCCTGATTAAAAGGTTTTTATTCAATAATTAAATAAAAGCTGAAAATGAGGAAAGCCGTAAAGAAATGATATTTAAATAAAGTATATTCGTACGTATTTGTTTGTTTCAGTTTATTTTTAAAATAATATAATTATGACAAGCAGTATGATCATGAATTCAAGTATGCATTAGTAAAAAGGTAAAATTGTATCCTGTAAAAAGCTTTAAGTGAATTAGAATATTTTCTAAATGGTTTTAAAAAAGTATTCATTTAAGAAAAGAAATTTAGTTCATATAAAATATAGAAAAAATTCTTGCGCGAGGATAGACAAAAATCCCAAGTGTCTTAAAATGATTGGGTATTAACTAAAATTTAAAAACCTTACATTATGTTAAAAAAAATTCTAAGATTAGGCGGAGCTCAGGAATTAACTAAAAAAGAGCTAAAAGCGGTAAACGGAGGCGTAACAGAAGTTTGTGCAAAAGCACTTATAAGTGGAGAGGCTATCTTAAAAAATGGAGCATGCCCTCCAGAATATCCTTTAGCCGGAGGCGGATGCTGTTTTTCTTTATAATAGTTAATTTTAAAATATTAATAGATTTACATCTTTTAAGAGAGGGATTTATTTCCCTCTCTTTTGATTTGGTTCTGTTTTGTTTTGAGAAGGTCTTAAATATTTGATTTAGGGTAATTTTCTAAAAAAAGAAGTAACTTAGAATTCTAAAAAGAACCGATATGCGAAAATCATTTGTATTGTTTATCGCATTAATCTTGTGTTTTTCAGTAAAAGCACAGTATGGTATGTCACTTTCCAAAACCATATCAATTAATGTGAACGAAAATATCGAAACGTATTTCTTTGCCGAAAAACTGGCAGTAGAACACATTGACTATTATGTTTTTAGTCATAAGGGTGAAAGTTATAATCATCAGCCTCTGGTAAGCCATTCTGCGGCTCATTTCATGAAATACAAAGACAGCGATGTGGTTTTAAAGATTGCCAATGTACTTGCAAAGCTGCGTCCTGTTTTAAATGATAACTCACAAATTCTTGAATATCTTTGGTATTGCAAACCTTTTCCACAGACAGGATTTCGATATGATCTTCCCAAAGATATTGCCCTGCGTGATACTTTAAAATACCCTGAAGCCGAGTCTCTTGTTAGAAAACTTACGATACTCTTAAATGAATTTTATGTTCAGGCAAAGGTTGGGGAATATCTAAGAGATAATAAGGAATACTATAAAGGAGCTCTAAACGAAGCTGCTAAAGATATAGGAGTGCAGTCGATTCCATTTGAAGAAAAATGGTATGGAAAGAAATTTCCAGGCTATATTTTTATATTAATGCCGGGAATGCCTATTACTGAAGGAGAAGATAATTATAGAGCATTTGGCATCCAGCTGCAGACTAAAAAAGGAAATATGCCTTCTATGGTATTTAGTTCAAGTGTAATGGTGCCATATAAAGAAAGGCTGTCTGAGTATAAAGAATTTGGCTTTAATAATAAAGAGGTTACAAGATTTTTGACTGTTCATGAAATTGGACACTCTTTTGTGAATCCGCTTTTAAAGGATTTCAAAAAAGAAATTGACCGTGAAAGCATTCTTTTTACTCCTAAACTGAAAAAACATTTAGAGAAGTCCTATATCAATAATTGGGAAAATTGTATTACCGAACATCTGGTGCGTCTTGGGGAAATCCGAACAGCAATGCTGATGGGTGATAAAACGGAAGAAGAACGTCTTAGAAAAGAACATTTAGTGACGATGGGATTTGTACTGCTTCCTTTTTTAGAAAATCTTATTGTTCAATATGAAACCGACCGAAAAAAATATCCTGATTTTAAAAGTTTTCTGCCAGTTATATTTCAGACACTGGATGTATTAAAACCAGAAGATATTGACAGACTGATATCGAATTAAAGATCAGTTTGTTGATGTTCATAATTTGTTTCAGGATCTATAAAAATTTCACCTCACAAACAAAAAACTGTAATTTCAGATATGACAATCTGTACTGCTTTCTTTTAAGCTTTTTAAACTCAGAATAAAGGTTTATTATTTTTTGAGTTTATGTTGTTTTAAAGTACAGCAATGCGTAAATTTATAAAATGAATAAAAAAACAATAATGCTGGTTGATGATGACTCAGATGATGCGGAGATTTTTGAGATGGCAGTAAAACATACAGCTGATTACATCACGTTTGAATACTCAGGCGGAGGCAGTGAAGCATTAAATAGGCTTACGAGTACTGCTTTTTCGCTTCCAGATCTGATTTTAGTAGACGCCGGAATGCCAAAGATGAACGGATGGGAGCTTCTCAAAAATATTAAGGCCGACGATCGAATCGCAAAAGTCCCTGTAATTATGATAGCAACTTCATCCAGAATGGAAGGGATATCTCTTGCTCAAAATCTTGGTGCCGAAGCTTACTTTATAAAACCTTCTAATTATGATGATTTAAAATCCATAATGAAAAATCTTTGCAGTGGATTGCGTACAGATTTAAAAGCTAAATTGCTTACAATGCAGTCAGATTCACCAAGATATATTTTTGTTTTTTAAAGATTATCTTTCGTACTATATTCCCGTAGAATCCTTTATTGCTATATATTTTAGACTTTAAAACCAGTCTGGTTCGCTAAAAGAATTATTATATCCAGATTATTTAAGTTCTTTTAAAAACTGGACTGTCAGCTGACTTTAAATTCCAGCTAACTTTGAATAAATTATAAAATTGAAAAAAATATAGAAGGGTTTAATAGCTAAAGATTAAAACTGATGTCAAAATTTTATCTCAATACAGAAGAATTAGTTCAAGGGGAATTTGTGCCTAAAAAGGTTAATATAGCATTTGTATTTCAGGTAAATTGTCCTGGTTGTTTTATATATGGAATTCCCATAATAAATAATCTTTACAGATTGTTTCAAAAAGATGTGGGTTTTATTGGAGTAGCAACTGCTTTTGAAGATTTTGAATTTAATAACGAAGCAAACTTAAAACTATTATTGAATAACGGGACTTTAGTTGGAGCTGTTAAAAAGCATTATGAAACAAATTATGGTATTTCTGCTTATAGTGAAAAGATAAATTTCCCTGCTGCTTTTGACAAAATTGTGCCTTCTGCAGAATTTTTAAATTCAAATAAAATAGAATTAATGTGTGCTGCTATTCCAAATTTTTCAAATTTTTCGGATACTGAAAAAGAGATTTTAGTGAAGAAAGTAAAATCACATTATTCTCAAGTGCCTTTAGTTGGAGAGACCTTTACAATGAACCAGCTTCAAGGAACGCCTTCTTTTATTATTTTTGATGAAAGTTATAATATTCTGGGATTTCATTTCGGACATATAAGTGAAGATATTCTGCAAAGAAGATTGATGGACTTTTTGGGTTAATCAGTATTTGTAGAATTGTATGCGGATTGAGCATAAATAACTTTATTATAATTCTGGACACGGATAAATTATCCGGCCCAGATTATTGTATCAGACACTTCCATATTTATTGAATATTTTTAATAAATTCAAAAATATATGAAGAAGTTAATTCTGGATATTCATGCTGAGGACCGTGACCTGCCTCTGGAAAAACGATAAGGTGTGTATTTTTTAACTGTCTGTTTAAAGCGTACCAGTTTTCAACAGGAAAACACACATCATGGTCTCCCATAATAACAAGTACGGGATTTTGTAATTTTTTAAGTTTTTCACGTGCATTTGTTGGATCAACAGCGTAATCTGCGGAGCCCAGAGTATAATGATTCCAAAGTTCTTCAAGAACTTTCTTATCATGTCCGTTGGTTCTTTCAGCTATTCTCTCACGGCTTCGTACAGCGGCTTTTTTGCTGCGTTCAGATGCCGGTTCAAAAAATAAATACGTTTCGTCTTCTATTGTATATTCAGGTCTTTTAGAAACATCAAAAAACATTTCTTCGATAGGAATGCTGTTTTCTCCGGGAGGATTTGCGCCTATAACCACAGTATGTGTTATCAGTTCTGGAAATTCAGTTGCGGCTACAACTGCAGCAAACCCGCCAAATGACCAGCCGCCTGCAATGATTTTTTTATATCCCAGTGCATCTGCCAGGTCTTTTATATCATTGGCAAAATCCAGAATAGATGTACCTGGAGTTCCTGTGGAAGACGCAAGTCCGGTGTAATCGAAAGTGATAATTGTATACTTTTCTGCCAGCTTGTCCAGAAATAATGGATCCCATACATCTAGGTCACCTCTAAACCTGTTTGCTAATATAAACGGCTGTCCTTCTCCTATGGAACGATAAGCCAGTTTCCTTCCATTAATTTCTGCGAATTTAATTTCCGAGTTTACTGCTGTTTTCATATGATTGATTTTAATTATTAGTTATTATTTCGTCGCATTTATTGCCTGAAGAGCTGCTTCTGGAGATGAAAGGTATAATTTGTAAAATTCTGCAGTCGCACCGACATGAATTTCATAGGTATCATTTTCAAGTGCCTTTTTTAATTCTAAAGCCACATCCTGCGGACTTATTCCGTTTTCTCCTCCAATATCTTTTGAGAATGATGTATTCACTAGCGGAGGCATCAGTTCAAAAACTTTAACCACAGGTTGTTTATCCAGTTTTTCGAGAGAAATGCGCAGTACCTGAGAGTAGGAGTGCAGAGCGGCTTTGCTTACTGCATAGCCGGGAAGTACTACTCCCGGAGAAAATGCAGCTATTGATGAAACATTTACAAACGCTGCTTCTTGTTGTTTCTGTAGTAATGGCAGCAGTTTTTCAGTAAGTCTCACGATTGAAAGATAATTGGTCATGATTTCTTCTCCAGCTTTTTCAAAAGCATTTGCGTTAGGATCGGTAAGTCTAAAATAATGAGCAAGTCCTGCATTATTAATGACAATGTTTAAGTCCGGATGGTCTGCATGGAGTTTTTCTACAAGATTTTGTACATCTTCTGCATTGTTAATATCTGCGGTAATTGATTTTACATTTGGCAGTTCTTTTACAGCTTTGTGTAATTTATCAGCCGTTCTTCCGGTAATTATAACAGTATTATCGGCAGAAAATAATTTTGCCATTTCAAGGCCAATTCCAGATCCTCCGCCTGTTATAAGGATGGTGTTGTTAGATGTTTTCATATTTTATTAATTAATTGTTTAAAAAATTGGAAGTAAGATTTTCAGAATCAATCAATTCATATTTCAAACCTGAAATATATTCTGTGTTCGTATTTTTATTATAGATGGTCTCAATTATCCTTAATGCTGTCATTACAGGATTTGAGTTAAGATCAGAGAAATATCTGGGCTGTAGATTTCGTACTTCAATTTTCGAATTTTGAATCTTATGGCGCAGCAGTTTGTTATACGAAGAAGTAATTTCTAAAACGCCGCTGAATAAATAAGTGTTTTGTAAAACACCAATTGTAAGAAGTGAAGCATCAATAATTAAAGCTTTGTGCTGTTTTTCAAAGAGTGGAAGAAGTTCTTCTGTAAGATGGATTCCAGCCAGATACTGGCGACAGAGGTTTTCAAATGAATAGGCTGTATAGTAGTCTCCAGAATCAAAACAAGTCTGGCCCGAGTTATTGATAAAAATATTGAGAAGAGGAAACTTCTGGTGGATTTTTGAAATCAGACTGCTGACTCCTTGATCAGAGGTTAAATCGCATAAAATGCTGTGTATGTTTTTACTGCTTTGTGAAATATGCTGTAATTCTGCTTTATTGTTGCCTGTAATGATGACTTTGTTGCCTAATGTAGCAAGTAGTTTAGCCAGTTCAAGACCGGTGCCTCTTTGAGCATTTGTGATAAGTATGATATTGCCTGAAGTTTTCATTTCTATTTTTTTCTGTCGGTTTCTTAAATGTTTATTGGACCCTGACCAGAAGATGCGAGGTAAGCTTCCTTAAGTGTTTCTGAGTAGGTTGGGTGCGCGTAGGATATTCGAAACATATCCTCATCGGTAACTTCATATTCCATTGCAATTACGCCCTGCGCAATAAGGTCTGCAGCACGTGGACCAATGATGTGAATGCCCAGTATTTCTCCATATTTAGGATCAGTAAGCACTTTAGTGAAACCATCTTTTTCCATCGCTGCACGTGCTCTGGCGCTTGCAGAGAAAGGAAACCTGCCAACCCTGTATTCGATGTTTTCTTTTTTAAGTTCTTCTTCAGTATAACCTACCGACGCAATTTCCGGCCAGGTATAAACGACTCCGGGAATAAGTTTATAATTGATATGAGGTTTTTCTCCGTGGATTATTTCTGCGGCAAATATGCCTTCTTCTTCGGCTTTGTGTGCCAGCATAGTTCCTTTGACGACATCTCCAATGGCATAGATATTTGAAACTCTGGTCTGGAGTTTTTCATTAGTTATAATCTGTCCTTTTTCGTTTAAGGCTATATCTGTATTTTCGAGACCTAGCCCGCTGGTATAAGGTTTACGGCCAACGGCAACAAGGCAGTAATCTGCTGTTATTTCTTTGAGTTTATCGGCTGTGTCTAAAAATTGTACCGTTGCAGAATCACCATGGTTAAAAGCAGACTGGACTTTATGATTTAAGAGTATTTGAATGTTTTGTCTGGTAAAAAGTTTTTTAAGTTCTTTTCCTAATTCCTTATCCATTGTAGGAATCAAACTATCGGCATATTCGATAATAGTTACTTCTGTTCCTATTCTGGCGAATATCGAGGCCATTTCCACCCCAATAACACCTCCGCCAATAATGACAAGACTTTTAGGTTTATTCTCAAGTGAAAGAGCTTCGGTGGAAGTTATGATGCGTTTTTTATCTAGTACGACACCCGGAATTGTAGAAGGTTTTGAACCGGTTGCTATAATGTAGTATTCAGATTCAAGCTGTATTGGTTCCTGATTATTTGACTGGACCTTTATCTGTTTGTTGTTTAAGAATTCACCTGTGCCTTGAAAAACGGTAATTTTATTCTTTTTCATCAAGTAATTTAGCCCTGCGGTATTCTGTTCTATTACTTCTTCTTTGCGTTTAATAAGCTGGGGAAAGTTTAATTCCAGTTTCGCTGTTTCAATTCCGAATGTTTTAAATTTAGAAAATGCGGTGTGATAATGTTCAGTACTGTCCAGCAATGCTTTTGTGGGGATACAGCCAACATTAGTACAGGTTCCTCCCAAGGTGTCGTACTTTTCTATAATAGCTGTTTTGTATCCTAATTGAGATCCCCTGATCGCCGAAGCATAACCGCCCGGACCTGATCCGATAACGATAATATCAAATTTTGTTTCCATTCCTGCTCTGGTTTTAAACGCCTGATAAGCGGTTGATTTTTTGTTTTCTTTATAGAGTCAGGTTTTGGGTAACAATCTTTATACCTCTATACAAAGACCTTTAAAATCTGGGGATTTGGGCTTTTTAATAAAAATGATATATCGTAAATACAGGAAAATTTTTGTGATATTTAGAGAAAAGATAAAATCCGCGAGCTGTTTTTAGAAATAGAAAAGATGCGAATTTATTTAGAAAACCAGAATCATTTTTATATTTATTTAAATCCTGTTTTCAATCTTTAATTTTGCTGAGGTTTAATTTTTTTCTAAATGCAAATATGCCGCGAGTCTGACACAGAAATTTTTTTTGGTAAAAAATGAAAAGTGTGGTAAAAACAAGCAAAACTATGAATCTATAGAATTTATAAGTTTTCAGTTTAATACAAAAAAAGTCCTGAATTTCTTCAGGACTTTCGTGGGGAGATCAGTATTCGAACCTATAGCTTTAAATTCGTATATTTCCTATATTTTTATTTTTTAAAGCTAATTGATTGATTTGTTCTGTGTTTTTTATTTTACTTATTGAAACTTAAGATATTTTAAGAAATTGTCTAAGTACATACTGTAATATTCCATCATTTCTGTAATATTCAATTTCTATTTTCGAATCAAGTCTGGCAATAACATTAAACTCTATAATTTCACCGTTTTCTTTTACTGCTGTCACTTTTAATTCTTTTAAAGGGTATATGTCTTGTGCAATTCCAGATATGGTAAAAGTTTCGGTTCCTGTAAGTCCAAGACTTAAAGCATTATCTTCATTTTTATATTGTAAAGGCAGTACGCCCATACCAACTAAATTGCTTCGGTGAATTCTTTCATAGCTTTCAGCAAGTACTGCTTTTACTCCCAAAAGAAAAGTTCCTTTTGCAGCCCAGTCTCTGGATGATCCACTTCCATATTCTTTTCCAGCAAGGATAATTAAAGGAGTGTTAGTTGTTTTATATTTTGTTGAAGCATCGAAAATACTCATTTCTTCGCCTGTTGGAAGATATTTGGTGTAACCGCCTTCTTTATCTGCTAAAGCATTTTTAATGCGTACATTGGCAAAAGTTCCTCTAACCATAACTTCATCATGACCGCGACGTGATCCATAAGAATTGAAGTCAGACTTTTCTACATTTCGACTTAACAGGTATTGACCGGCGGAAGAATTTTCCTTAAAAGATCCTGCAGGCGAAATGTGGTCAGTAGTAATACTATCTCCCAAAACTAATAAAGTGCGAGCATTTTCAATGTCCTGCAATGCTTTTGGATTTTCGGGAAGATCTTTAAAGAACGGTGCTTCTTTAATATAAGTAGACTGATCGTCCCAGGTATATATTTTTTGCTCAGGAATTTTTAAATTCTGCCATGTTTCGTTTCCATCAAAAATAGTTTCATAACTTTTTGCAAACTGTTTAGGAGATAAAACCTCACTTAAAACCTGATTGATTTCATCATCAGATGGCCAGATATCTTTCAAATAAACAGGTAATTGGTTGGGGTCATAACCTACAGGTTCATTTAATAAATCAATATCTACACGGCCGGCAAGCGCAAACACAACCACAAGCATAGGAGACATTAAAAAATTCATTTTGATCTGCGGGTGAATTCGCGCTTCAAAGTTTCTGTTACCAGATAAAACAGATGCCAGAACAAGATCATGCTCCTCAACAGCTTTAGCAATATGCGCAGGTAAAGGGCCAGAGTTGCCAATACAGGAAGTACAGCCATAACCTACGACATGAAATTTTAAAGCTTCGAGATCACCAATTAAATCTGCTTTGGTCAGGTAATCTGTTACTACCTTAGATCCCGGCGCAAGGGAGGTTTTTACCCATGGCTTAACATTCAGTCCGTATTCACGGGCTTTTTTGGCTACAAGTCCGGCTCCGATCATTACAAATGGATTAGAAGTATTGGTGCAGGAAGTGATGGCGGCTATGGCAATTGCTCCGTCAGACAGCATAAATTGTTCAGAGCCTAATGTTACAGCAACACTTTTGATTCCGTTTTCTGATTTTTCTTCGATTTTTGCATGCTCTGGAAGTATAGAATCTCCTTGTACGGGCTGTGAACCTCCTTCGCCAGACCAGCGTGCCACTTGTTTAGGAGCGATGCTTTTTCTGCCAAAGCTTTTGTCAAGTAAATCAATAAGAGAAGGCTGAAGATTTTTAAGCAGAATTTTATCCTGAGGTCTTTTAGGACCGGCTACAGTAGGTTCAATAGTAGACAAGTCAAGTTCAAGGACATCAGTGTATGTTATCGTTTCATCGCCTGTTCGCCACAATAGGTTCGCTTTACAGTATTCTTCGACAAGTTCGATCTGATCTTCGGAACGGTTGCTGAGGCGCATATATTCTAACGTTTTTTCATCGACGGGGAAGTATGTAACGGTACACCCAAATTCAGGAGACATATTGCCAATAGTAGCGCGATCTGGGACGCTCAGACTGTCTAACCCAGGACCATATACTTCTACAAATTTACCAACGACTCCATATTTTCTAAGCAGTTCTGCAATTGCAAGCACCATATCTGTAGCGGTAGAGCCAAGAGGTATTTTACCTGTAAGTTTAAGTCCGATGACCTCGGGCATAATAAAATAAATAGGCTGTCCTAAAATAGCGGCTTCGGCTTCAATACCGCCAACACCCCATGCAATTACACCAATTCCATTTACCATTGGTGTATGACTGTCGGTTCCAACTAAAGTATCGGGAAAAATTTCCCCGTTTCTTTCAATTACCCCTTTCGATAGATATTCTAAATTAACCTGATGACAAATCCCCATACCCGGAGGGACGACACTAAAATTACTAAAGGACTGCTGTGCCCATTTCAAAAATTCGTAACGCTCAGAATTACGCTTATATTCCTCTTCCATATTTCGCAGATAAGAGTATTCCGTACCAAAATAATCTACCTGTACGGAATGATCAATAACGAGATCCACAGGAATTAATGGGTTTATCATGTCAGGGTTTTTACCCCTGCGCTGGGCTTCAGCTCTTAGAGATGCAATATCTACTACAGCGGGAACTCCGGTAAAATCCTGCATCAGTACTCGGGCGGGCTTAAAAGGAATATCTTTGTCAGAAGCTTCAGGTTTCCAGTTAAGAAGTGTTTCGATGTTTTCTCTTGTAATGGCAAAATCATCATAATTTCGTAACACATTTTCCAGAAGAATTCGAATCGAGAATGGCATTTTTTTGATATTATATCCCTGGTTTTCCATCTCGGCGAGACTGTAATAGGAAAAAGTTTTGTTTTTGCTTGTTAGCAGTCTTTTAATTTGATAAATGTCGTTTTGCATACTGATAGTGTTTAATTAGTATTGATGTGAAATATATAAGATCGAATAGAGAGAGTTTTTTATAACGGCATATTCTTAAATGAACTAATACTTAAAATTATTAATAATCTTTTATTATTTGTTCAAAATATATGCCTCTAATTTTAATCGCTTAAAAGTCAGGGGTATCTTGTTTTTTGACTGTTTTTTTTATTTACGATATTTCGTTGATTTCTAAATTTCGCTGACAAATTATGAGATGTCGTTAATAGCTTTTTTGCAAAAAAAATCCCTTTAAAAGATTTCGCAATTGAAGGGATTTAGTTTACGTTAAGATTTACATTAGTCTGCAAACAAAGCATTATGCAAAACTACTGCTGCCTGCTGTATTGAAACTTGTATTGCCGGAATATGAGCAATTGGATTCAATAAGCCGTAATCGTGGATAAAACCTTTGTATTCGGTAATGGTAGTTGGAACACCTGCCTGATCTAATTTTCGTGCATATGCTAAACCCTCATCATATAGAATATCATTTTCGGCTACTTGTACCAATGCTGGCGGAAGGCCTTGCAATTCTTCCAGTGAAGCTTGTAAAGGTGAAGCATATTTATTTTTACGGCCTTCTTTTTTAGGCAAATAATTGTCCCACATCCATTTCATTAAAGGTGTTGTAAGAAATCTTTCCTGAGCAAATTTAGTGTATGACGGACGGCTGAAATCTGCATCAGTTACCGGCCATAAAAGTACTTGCTGTGTCAATTTAGGTCCTTTTTTATCTTTTGCCATCAGTGCCACCACAGCTGCCATATTACCACCGACGCTGTTACCTGCAACCGCTAATCTAGTGCCGTCTACACCAATTTCTTTTCCATGTTCAGCAGTCCATTTCGTAGCAGCATACGCTTGATTAATAGCTATTGGAAATCGAGCATCAGGAGAAGGTGTGTAATCAGGGAAAACTGCAACAGCACCGCTGTTTACAACCAAATCTCTAACTAATCTTTTGTGAGTAGGATAATCTCCCAAAACCCAGCCGCCTCCGTGGAAAAACATGAAAACAGGTAATCCGTCTTTAGCTCCTTTAGGTTTTACAATATGGAGCTTGACTGTTAAACCATCCTGTGTAATTGTTTTTTCAGTTTCTTCGATATCGGAGTAATCGTAAGTTACAGAATTTTGAGCACCTACCAAAACGAGTCTTGCCTCTTCTGGAGTCATTTGTTCAAGGGGTTTTCCATTACCACCATTTAATACCTTTAAAAAAGCACGAATATCTTTTGATATGTTTGGATCTTGTGCTGCAGGTGTTTTTTGCTGTGCTGCTGCTGACGTGTTAAACATCAATGCTGCTAGTGCTGATAAGGCTATGCCTTTAAAGAATGAATTTTTCATAATCTATATTTTAAATTGTTATTTTTTGATGAGACAAAGGTATGTCGCAATAACAGCTCTGTATAGATTAAAAAGTGGATTAAAATTGTACTTTTTTCCTTTGCAGGTGTTTTTTATTGTTTTTTGAACTCTTTTCTGAAATTGGCTGGTGTATTTCCAAGCTTTTGAGCGAACATTCTGTTGAAATAACCCGGATCTTCATATCCCAGCTGATAAGCGATTTCTTTAATGCTTAAATCTGTATAATATAGAAGTCGTTTGGTTTCAAGTATAATCCTGTTTTTAATTATTTCGTTTGGATTCTCCAGATTCAGTTTTTTAAATTTATGGGATAACGTTTTAGGGGCCAGGTTCATTAAGTCTGCATAATCAGCGACAGCATGTTTTTCGCGAAAATGAATCTCGACCAGGCGGCTGAAATTTCTAAAAAAATCATGTTCAGCGGGCTGAAGCATAATCTGGTCATTTTCCAGATTTTGTTTTTTCCACTCTCTTGTTGCCTTTAAAATAACCTGCTTCAAGTAAACACGGATCAGTTCTTCTGATGAAGAATCTTTCAGTTCAATTTCTTCTTTAATTTGGGAGAATAATTGTTGTACAATTACCATTTCGGATTCATCAAAAGCTACTTTTGGGATTTCAAAAAGATTATTGAATAATAATCCATCGCAGGCAACCTCAGAGTCATGGATCTGAACACAATAAAAATCCCTATTATAAAAGATTAAGTGAGCAGGAGTATTTGTGGCTTTAACTATGGTAAGGAACTGATTGCTGTTTACAAAAAATACAGCCGGTTTATCCAAATCGTATATTTTAAAATCGACACTGATGATGTAATGAGCAGGTACTAACAAAACTTTAATGAAGGGACGGTAAAGATTATTATTGATTAATTCCAAATCCTGGTCGTTAAAAGTATTACAGCCTAATTTTTTGTATTTAGATTCGAATACAAGTTTATTATTTTCCATTTCTTAATGATGTAAATCTTCTTTGCCAGTCTTTATTTTAAGCTTATTACTTAAGTATCTATACTTCAACTTAGTGATTACTTTAAGCCGTTGTTTTTTTAACTACTGACTTTTTCAAATATAGAAAAATAATTTAATTCCGTGCTTACGAGGAATAAAAGCACTATATAAAGTCTTTGATTGATAAGAACTTTAGATGTTATAACTAAAGCTTTTCAGCTTAATTTACTCGAGTTTAAAGCTTGTGCCATGATTTTGCTGTAGAAACTCTGGACGTTTTAAAGGTTTTCGTGTTGATCCTTTAAAGCTATTTGAATTGAAAAGTTTTCAGTTTATCGCATAAAAAAAGTCCTGAATTTCTTCAGGACTTTCGTGGGGAGAGCAGGATTCGAACCTAACGCTTGAAACCCGCATATTTCCTGCATTTTTATTTTTCAAAAGTTAGAGTGCCACGATTTTGCCATAAAACTTTTTTAATATAATTTTTAATGCTAAGATATTGATTTTTATGTGTTTATGTTTAATTTTATAGTTAAATTTAATCTTTTCAAAATGTGAGGTCTAAAAAAATCAAAATTGATTGTTTTGTCCTAAAAAAAGAGATTTTACATGCCAAACCCTTAATGTTTTTGTACACATCTCTGAACTGCAATTCAATTTCTTTTCAAACTGAAAATGTCAATTATTTTATTTGATAAAAGGTTTGCTCACTTCAGCCGAAAATTCTATTAAACTGCCTTTAAGATATAAGTGGAATTCTAATTTTTGGATTCCTACCTGTATCTTTTATTTAATTACGGATCTCTCATTTATTTAACTTACCTTTCGTTGGTCAAATCCCCATTCAAATAAATCTTAGAAATTGTATTTTAATAGTTCATTACCCCAGTTTTCATTTCTTAAAAACACTGGATCGACAGGCCGCCTTATTGAAGCTTCACAATGGGCAGATCATCCGTTAGGTTCCATGTCGTCATGGAGTGAAAGTTTTCGGACAGCTCTGGGAATTATGCTTAGATCGCAGATTCCCATGTTTCTGGTTTGGGGTAATGAGAAATCTTTCTTTTACAATGATGCTTTTGAACTTTTTCTTGATCCTGAAATACAGGGAATAACAATCGGAGAAACGATTGAGAATGCATTGCCATCTGAGTGGAGCGAGGTAGTCGATACCGTAACCAAAATTATCAGAGGGGAAACCCAAAAGTCTGAGAACAATATTACAGCTTTTAGAAATAAAAAATCATCAAAAAAAAATACAGTTTACCTTACCGCGTCTTACACTACGGTTTATGGCCTAAATGGTAATATTGAAGCAGTTCTTGGAACCTGCATAGAAAATTCATCAGTAATCCCTAATCTGATAGACAGCCGAAGCGCAAGATCACAGCTCAACAGCGTGATGATGCATTCAAGTGCAGGAATTGCACAAGCCGACATTAACGGCAGGGTAATGGAAGTAAATGAGAGATACTGCCAGATGTTAAAATACAGCAGGCAAGAGATTCTTGAAATGAATTTAGGACAGCTTACTCATCCTGATGACCTGGAAAACAACATGCGACTTCTTCAGAAATGTATCGAGGAAGGAAAAGATTTCCGGATTACCAAACGTTATGTCTGTGGGGATAAATCTGTAATCTGGGTCAATAACAGTATCTCAATTGTGAATGATCCTGACGGGAAAAAATATATTACAGCTGTAGCTGTTGATATAACAGATGAGATTGAGAATGAAAAAAAACTGCGGGCAAGTGAAAGCAGGTTCAGGAATCTAATAGCCAGCGCGCCTGTTGGGACGGCACTTTATTACGGTTCTGATTTTCATATTGAACTTGCCAACGATGTAATGCTGGAATACTGGAAAACCGACCAAAACATTGTTGGAAAGAAAATTATAGATGCACTTCCTGTAGAGGCAGCCGGTGTTTTTATCGGATTACTAAAGGAGGTGTATGAAAGCGGCCGAGAGCATAAAATTGCTGCTGCTCAGATATGGAAACTTGACATGCAGGAAGACCGATATTTTGATTACACACTGACTCCACTATTTGACGATAAAGGAAATGTATATGGCATTTTAAATATGTGTTCGGATGTTACCGATAACGTTTTGACACAAAGAGAGCTTAGTGAAAGCCGCAGTGAGCTTGCATCGATCTTTGAACAGTCACCTGTCGGAATTGCGACTATCAGCAATGATGAAAGATTGGTGTACCAGAGTGCCAATAGTTTTTATTGTGAGCTGGTAGGCCGCACATCGGAAGAACTTATTGGGAAATCGCTTTTGGAGGCGCTTCCTGAACTTAAAGGCCAGGGTTTTGATGACCTTCTGAAGGAAGTAATTCAAAGTGAAAAAGCATATACGGCAAATGAAGTGGAAGTCAAACTGCTTCGAGGCGGGAATTTAGAATATATCTATGTTAATTTAACCTACCAGATAAATAGAAATATTTCTGGAGAAGCACTTGGCCTGCTGGTAATTGCTACTGATGTCACCAGACAGGTAGTCAGTAGACGTGAGGTTGAGGACAGTGAAATGAAGCTTAGGAATCTTATAGCCGCCGCACCTGCAGGAATCGGGCTTTTTGTCGGGCGTGATCTAATAATAGAATACCCAAATAAAACCTTTATTGATATTGTCGGAAAAGGACCTCACATTGATGGACTTCCATTAAGAGAAGCTATGCCGGAACTCATTACGGAGGGGCAGGCTTATCTGAAAATATTAGATGATGTATTTACAACGGGCATACCGTTTATATCGTCTGCATCTCTTGTTAAGATTGTCCAGGACGGTGTTCTTAACGACAACTACTACAATATTTCTTATACGCCGCTTCGCAACAGATCCGGTGAGATCTATGCTATTCTGGATATAGCCATTGATGTAACGGCACAGGTCAACGCCCAGAAGGCAATGCAGGAGAGCGAAGCGCATCTGCAGCTTTTGCGTGATACAGTGCCGGCAATGATTTTTTACCTGGATAAAGACCAGCGTTACCAGTCTTATAACACTGTTTTTATGGACTGGTTCTCAGTGGGTGAAAGCGAAGCAATTGGATTGTCTGTTCGGGAGTTCATAGGGGAGGCAGCTTATGCGAAAACGCTGCCAAACCTCAAAATCGCCTACAGCGGCAAGCAGGTAAAGTATGAAATGTTTGCGCCGTCAAGGATGGGGGTGGAGAGATGGCTTAATATTGTTTACACGCCCCACATCAATAATGAAGGAGATGTTATCGGCGTTATCGTCCATGCCACTGATATTACCCAGAGTAAAAAAACGGAGATTGCCCTAAGGGACAGTGAAGCAAATTTTAGATCAGCGGTTGAACTGGCACAGCTGGGAATCTGGTCTATGGATATTAAAACTGGGATAACAACGCTCTCCGTACGCCACGCAGAAATGTTTGGTTTTACGAAGACGCTGATGTCTTCCGAAGAAGCCCGATCCGTTATAATAGATGCTGACAAAGAAAGGGTGGCAAAAGCGTTTTTTGATGCCCAGCAGCTTGGAAATGATGGTAAATATGAAGCTGAATATATGATTATTAATGCAGAGACAGGCCGTGAGAAAATAATTCATTCTATCGGCCAGACCTATTTTGATGCAGCAGGAACGCCCTCTGTTATAAGCGGGACAGCCCAAGATATAACCATTCAGAGAAAACTGCAGCTGACATTGGAAAGCGAAGTAAATTTCCGTACCAGAGAACTTGATGCGGCGTTGCGAGATCTTAGGGAATTAAATTATGAGCTTGAAAGATCTAATCAGGCGCTTAAGCATTCCAATCAGGAGCTCGCACAGTTTGCATATGTTGCCAGTCATGATCTGCAGGAACCACTTCGTAAAATACAGATTTTTGCAGGTCTTCTAAAAGAAGGCAAATCAAGTTTAGATAAAGAGACAATTATAAATAAAATCGATTTTTCGGCATCTAGAATGAGTCTTCTCATTTCTGACCTGCTGGCTTTCTCCAGGCTTATTAATCCCAAAAAATCCTTTAATCTAGTTGATCTGAACAAAATTGTAGCAGCTGTATGGAATGATTTCGAGCTTGCTGCAGAAGAAAAAAATGCTGTAATTACAACTGATAATCTTCCTGTAATAATGGCTGCAGGATTGCAAATGAACCAGCTCTTTTACAATCTAATAAGCAATTCGTTGAAATTTACCAGTCCTGAAAGAACTCCTAGAATTTCTATAAAAACAGAACTGGTCAGCCGTGATTACGTTGCCGCTCACACAAATTCAAATCTGGAGGCTGCAAGGTACCATTATATAATTTTTACAGATAACGGCATCGGTTTTGAGAAGCATTACGGCAGGCAGATTTTTGAGATTTTTAATCGTCTCCACCAGCAGAGCATTTATCCGGGAAGCGGTATTGGTCTGGCATTGTGCAGGAGAATAGTTATGAATCATCATGGTGTCATTTTTGCAGATGGGGAGCCAGATACGGGTGCTGCTTTTCACATTTTTCTTCCCGAAGTTCCCGTAAATTGATAAATAACCGCCGGATATATCGGCCGCCTTTTAGTATAAATTTAAAAGAAAAGTATCGTTTTTGGACGGCTGGTAAAACCCAAGGAATAAGGCTTTTTGCGTCATGCTGGTGATATTAGATTCATTTTGTATTTTACTGCGGTATGTAAATGTGAAAGACAGCACCTTTCATTGGTTCGCCCTCAGCAGTGATAAAACCGTTGTGGTTTTCAACTATTTTTTTTACGATAGCAAGACCGATGCCGGTTCCCTCATATTCATCCCTGCTGTGCAGTCTTTGAAAGACACCGAAAATCTTTTCACGGTGCTGCGCATCAAATCCGATGCCGTTGTCGCGGAAACTAATATGGCAGTAGGGGATCTCGGGCAGCATCTGTTCGAGACCTAATTCTTCCCGGTTAGTAATCCGGCTCTTAATTTCAATACGCATGGGAAGGTCGTTTCTGGCGAATTTCAGCGCATTTGTGGTAAGATTCTCTAAAAGCTGCCCAAATAGAAACGGGATTATTGTGACGGATCCGTGCAGTTCTGTGACGATTACCGCCTGCTTATCATTTATGACTTCAGAGAGTGATTCCTTTATGTTTTCTATCAGAACCTGCAGATCCGTAATTTCGTATTTCCGGTCCGCTACATTGGTTTGTGAGAAAGCAAGCAGATCGTTGATCAGATCCCTCATACGACTTGTAGCGTATAGAATTCTATCAAATCGGCTCCTGCCTTCCTCACTTAAATTGTTATATTCTCTGGCCAGGATAATGTTGCTGAATGTCTGTATTTTACGAAGCGGTTCCTGCAGGTCATGGCTTGAAATATGTGTGAAGGCATCAAGCTCTGCATTTTTCCTTTTGAGCTCGGCGGCATATTTTTCCATAGCTTCGTACTGCTTGGCAAGCTGGATATTGGCTTTTGCCATCTCTGCGTTGAGTGATGCGGTTTCTTCTTCTTTCAGCTGGAGCTCCCTGCTCTTTTTATAGAGTTCGGTAAAGACCAGTACTTTCGCCTTAAGGATTTCCGAAGAAAGCGGTTTGATCATATAGTCCACAGCCCCTGACTGATAGCCTTTAAAGATATAGTCCGCGGAGTCCATATTGGCGGTAAGAAATATAATAGGAACATGTTTGAGCTTGTCGCTTTCTCTGATGAGTTCTGCTGTTTCAAAACCGTCCATCAACGGCATCTGCACATCCATGAGGATAATGGCAAAATCCTGGTTTTTTAGCAGGATGCGCAGTGCATCCTTACCTGATGAAGCTTCTACAAATTCATAGCCCTGACCGGCGAGTATAACCTGAAGGGAAAGCAGGTTTTCTTTCTTGTCGTCTACTAATAATATTTTTACAGTATATTGTTCCATGGGGCTTTAAAATATTATTTGAGCCAGACTCTCATCAGAGAGGAAAGCTGTTCTACATTTACAGGTTTGGTGATGTAATCCGAGGCTCCGGATTCAATACATCGCTGTCTGTCCCCTTTCATTGCCTTTGCCGTTACGGCAATAATGGTCAGGTCTTTATGGCGGGGGTCCCTGCGGATTATTTTCATGGTTTCATAACCGTCGAGTTCCGGCATCATAATGTCCATAAGCACAATGTCAGCGGCATTGCCCTGATTTAAAATTGCAATAGCTTCATGACCGCTTTCAGCGCTGGTAACTTCCAGCCCGAATCTTTCCAGAGCAGTGGTCATCGCAAAGAGATTTCTAACATCGTCATCCACCAGCAGTACCTTTTTCCCTGGAAGTACATCCTCTTTTAAGTAAAACGTTTCTATCCGCTGTTTCATATCGTCGGGAAGATTTTTATGCTTGCGGTGCATAAACAGGGCAGTCTGATCGACCAGCTCGCTCATAGATACAGCACTTTTGGTAATAATACTGTGGGCAAAGCGGCCCAGCCTGCTGCGCTGTTTTTTGTCGGGTTCTCCAGCCGAGTGTATAATGATCGCTGTTTCCTGTCCTGTAATCGTGTTTTCAAGATCACTGATCAGATCAATGCCGTCTGCATCCGGCAGTTTTAAGTCTAGTATGATGCAGTCAAAAGATTTTTCCCTAAGCAGCGCCGCCGCTTCCAGTGCGGTTTGTGCCGATGAGATGACAATGTCATCTCCCTGCAGCGCCTCGATGATTCGCTGCAGTTCCGCTGCATTGTCGTCTACAAGCAGCAATCCTTTCTTCTTTGATGGACTGCTTTTTTTAATATCCAGGAAAAGTGATTCCAGATCATTGCCTGTAACCGGTTTTACCAGAAAATTTCTGGCACCGCGTTTGAGCCCTTTATTTTTTTCATCTTCGCCCGAGATGATATAAACCGGAATGTGACGCAGGGTAAAATCGGTTTTCAAACGGTCCAGTATTTTCCATCCGCTGGCATCGGGCATATTAAGATCCATTGTAACGGCGTCGGGCTGGAAATGCTGAATGTAGTCTACCACATCATTGCCTCTGGATGTCACAACCCCTCTGATTTTATGTTCGCGTGCTTTCTCCAGCAGGATGCGGGCAAAGGTTTCATTATCTTCTGCTATTAACAGCACCTTATCGCCCGGCTGGATGCTGTTTCTGTCGTCTCCCAGTTCATCGGCGAAATAGATTTCGGATTCCGAGGATTTAAAGCTTGATGAAGGAAGTGATTTCAGACGGCTTTTTCCTGCATGAATTACGTTGGTTTCCTCATTGACACTGATATCTTCTGTTTCAGTATTATGACCGAATTTCATTGGAAGAAAGAGTGTAAACTTACTGCCCGTATTGGTTTCGCTTTCCAGCTCGATGCTGCCGCCCAGTAAATCGGACAGTCCTCGGCTGATAGAAAGACCAAGGCCGGTTCCGCCGTATTTACGGCTCGTGGAACCTTCGGCCTGCTGAAAGGCCTCGAAAATAATATTCTGTTTTTCTTTTGAAATTCCGATACCAGTATCTGATATTTCAAACGCTGCGACCGCCTCTGCGGCATCCAGACTGATGTTTTTGGTTTTCCAGTTGTTCTGTGCTTTGTAGATATGCAGTTTAACAGAACCTTTTTCGGTGAACTTAAAAGAATTGGACAGCAGGTTTTTTAGGATCTGGTTCAGGCGCTGTGAATCGGTCTCCATAACTTCAGGCAGTTCTTCATCCATTTGGATTTCGAAATGAAGATGCTTGGCCTGCGAGATGGGGTTGAAGGTAGCCTGTACGAAATGGCAGATCTCATCAAAACGTATGGGGTTATAATCCACAGAAATATAACCCGATTCGATTTTAGAAAGATCAAGAATATCATTGATAAGCTGAATAAGATCATCCCCGCAGGAGTTAATCGTTTTGGCAAACTGAATCTGTTTGTCCGACAGGTTGCCGTCACGGTTTGCGATCAGTTCATTGGCCAGAATTTGAAGACTGTTCAGCGGTGTACGCAGCTCGTGTGACATATTGGCCAGGAATTCCGATTTGTATTTTGAGGTCAGTGTAAGCTGGTCGGCTTTTTCCTCCAGTGCCTTACGGGCCACTTCCACTTCCTGATTCTTGAGTTCTACTTCTTCTTTCTGGTTGGCCAGCAGTATAGCTTTTTCTTCCAGTTCCTCATTGGTATTCTTAAGCACTTCCTGCTGGCTCTTCAGCTCACTTGCCAGTGACTGAGACTGCACCAGAAGTTCTTCTGTTCTGGAGTTGGACTGGATCGTGTTGATAACAATACCGATACTTTCAGTCAGACCTTCAAGGAAATCCAGGTGTATCTGGCTGAAGGTATCAAGAGAGGCCAGTTCAATTACAGCTTTTAGTCTTCCTTCAAAAAGCACCGGAAGAATTATGACATCTTTAGGTCTGGCATCACCCAGGCCGGAGTTTATTTTAATATAATCTTTCGGTACGTTGCTGAGGATAATTCTTTCCTTTTCTACAGCTACCTGACCGATGAGACCTTCGCCCATACCGTATGAAATGAGCGAGTTTTTACGTTTGATATAGGCATAGGAAGCAATCAGGTTCAGTCTTGAATCCATGAATTCTTCACCTTCTTCAAGTATATAAAACAGACCATGCTGGGCTGTTACAACCGCAGCCAGTTCAGAAAGAATTTTAGTAGTTACCGCCTTAAGTTCTTTCTGTCCCTGAAGCATCTGTGTGAATTTCGCCAGGTTGGATTTCAGCCAGTCCTGTTCTTCATTACGCAGGGTAGTGGCCTTCAGGTTAAAAATCATCTGATTGATGGTGTCCTTAAGTGCTTCTACTTCGCCTTTTGCCTCGACACCAATAGTACGAGTTAAATCTCCCTGAGTTACGGCAGATGCAACTTCTGAAATCGCACGAACCTGTGTCGTTAGATTTGCCGCCAGCTGGTTTACGTTTTCAGTTAAATTTTTCCATGTTCCAGATGCTCCGGGAACGTTTGCCTGTCCGCCCAGTTTTCCTTCAGCACCTACTTCACGTGCTACTGTGGTTACCTGATCGGAGAAAGTTGCCAGAGTATCAATCATTTCATTTATAGTATCAGTAAGCTGTGCTACTTCACCTTTGGCATCAATTAATAATTTTTGTTTTAAGTTTCCTTTTGCTACAGATGTTACAACCTTTGCAATTCCACGAACCTGACCGGTTAAGTTGGATGCCATTACGTTAACAGAATCTGTTAAATCTTTCCAGGTTCCGGCGACACCTTTTACCTGAGACTGTCCGCCCAGTTTTCCTTCGGTTCCTACCTCACGCGCCACACGCGTTACCTCAGAAGCAAATGAATTTAACTGTTCCACCATTGTATTAAAAGTGTTTTTCAAATCGAGGATTTCTCCTTTTACGTCAACGGTAATTTGTTTTGAAAGGTCACCGTTTGCTACGGCTTTTGTTACATCAGCAATGTTACGAACCTGTCCGGTTAAGTTGGAAGCCATCTGGTTAACCGAATCGGTTAAATCTTTCCAGGTTCCGGCAACTCCGGGCACGAATGCCTGTCCGCCCAGTTTTCCGTCAGTTCCAACCTCACGTGCCACACGGGTTACTTCAGAAGCAAAGGCACGAAGCTGATCCACCATGGTATTTACAGTTTCCTTTAACTGAAGAATTTCCCCGCGAACGTCTGCTGTAATTTTTTTCGACATATCTCCATTCGCAACGGCAATGGTTACCTCAGCGATATTACGAACTTGTGTCGTTAAGTTACCCGCCATTTGATTCACCGAATCTGTTAAATCTTTCCAGGTTCCGGCAACACCCGGTACATTGGCTTGTCCGCCTAATTTTCCTTCAGTTCCAACCTCACGTGCCACACGGGTTACCTCAGAAGCAAATTCACGAAGCTGGTCCACCATTGTATTTAAGGTTTCCTTTAACTGCAGAATTTCCCCGCGAACGTCAACGGTAATTTTTCGCGACATATCTCCGTTGGCTACGGCAATCGCCACATCGGCAATATTACGTACCTGAGCGGTAAGGTTTCCTGCCATTTGGTTAACAGAGTCTGTTAAATCCTTCCATGTTCCGGCAACACCCGGTACATTAGCTTGTCCTCCCAGTTTTCCTTCAGTTCCTACCTCACGTGAAACCCTTGTTACCTCCGAAGCAAAACCTCGAAGCTGATCCACCATGGTATTGATTGTATTTTTTAACTCTAAGATTTCTCCCTTTACGTCAACGGTAATTTGAAGCGATAAATCTCCTTTTGCCACAGCTGTTGTTACTTCGGCAATATTACGCACTTGTCCAGTTAAGTTAGATGCCATTTGGTTTACCGAATCTGTTAAATCTTTCCATGTTCCGCCGACACCTTCAACCTGTGCTTGTCCTCCCAATTTTCCTTCGGTACCAACTTCACGTGCCACACGGGTAACCTCAGATGCAAAAGAGTTCAACTGGCCCACCATGGTATTAATGGTATTTTTCAGCTCTAAGATTTCTCCTTTGGTATCAACGGTAATCTGGCGTGATAAATCTCCTTTTGCTACGGCTGTTGTTACCTCGGCAATATTACGCACCTGTCCGGTAAGGTTAGACGCCATCTGGTTAACCGAATCGGTCAAATCTTTCCACGTTCCGCCGACACCTTTTACTTTTGCCTGACCTCCCAGTTTTCCTTCGGTACCAACTTCAAGTGCCACACGCGTAACTTCAGAAGAGAAGGAGTTCAGCTGATCCACCATGGTATTGATGGTTTTTTTCAATTCGAGGATTTCCCCTTCGGCTACAGCCGTAATTTTTTTAGATAAATCGCCATTTGCCACGGCAGTTGTCACCTCGGCAATATTACGTACCTGACCGGTCAAGTTGGATGCCATCTGGTTAACCGAATCGGTTAAATCTTTCCATGTTCCGCCGACACCTTTTACTTTTGCCTGACCTCCCAGTTTTCCTTCTGAACCTACCTCACGGGCCACACGGGTTACCTCCGCACCAAATGAGTTCAGCTGATCCACCATGGTATTGATGGTATTTTTTAATTCGAGGATTTCTCCTTCAACGTTTACGGTAATTTTTTTCGATAAATCTCCTTTTGCCACGGCTGTTGTTACCTCGGCAATGTTACGCACTTGTCCGGTTAAGTTCGATGCCATCTGGTTAACCGAATCGGTCAAATCTTTCCAAACACCACCGACACCGCGTACTTTTGCCTGACCTCCCAGTTTTCCTTCAGAACCTACCTCACGCGCCACACGGGTAACTTCAGAAGAGAAGGAGTTCAGCTGATCCACCATCGTATTGATGGTATCTTTTAATTCCAGGATTTCTCCTTTTACGTCTACGGTAATTTTTTTCGATAAATCTCCTCTTGCTACGGCTGTTGTTACATCGGCAATATTACGCACCTGTCCCGTTAAGTTCGATGCCATCTGGTTAACCGAATCTGTTAAGTCTTTCCATGTGCCGCCGACACCTTTTACCTGTGCCTGACCTCCTAATTTTCCTTCGGTTCCCACTTCACGCGCCACACGGGTTACCTCCGAAGAGAAAGAGTTCAGCTGATCCACCATGGTATTGATGGTGTTTTTCAGCTCTAGGATTTCTCCTTTTACGTCTACAGTAATTTTTTTCGATAAATCTCCTTTTGCCACGGCCGTTGTTACGTCGGCAATATTACGTACCTGACCGGTAAGGTTACTGGCCATTTTATTTACAGAATCGGTCAGGTCTTTCCAAACTCCTCCAACGCCTCTAACTTTAGCCTGCCCTCCCAGTTTTCCTTCAGTTCCTACCTCACGTGCCACACGGGTAACCTCCATAGAAAAAAGGTTCAGCTGTTTTACCATTCCATTTACCTCTTTGGCAATTCTTAGGAACTCTCCCTGAAGCGGGTTGCCTTCAATCGATAAAGGCATTTCCTGAGACAAGTTCCCTTTTGCCACTGAAGTGATAACGTGGGCAATTTCAATAGTAGGATGCACCAGATCTGAAATCAGTGTATTTACAGAATCAACGCAGGAACTCCATGAACCTCTCGCACCGTCTAAAACTACCCTATTGTTGAGCTTTCCCTGTTTACCAATACTTTTTCCAACTTTCTGAAATTCAAAAACCATTCGCTCGTTCAGATCTATTATCTCGTTGAGCGTATCACAGATTGATCTTTTGATGCCGTTCTGGTCTGTGGGAAACCGCTGAGAGAAATTTCCGTTTTTAATTTTCATTAAAATTTTCAAAAATTCCGCATCAGTAAGTACGGAATCTTCGCCGGCATCTCTGCTGCGCTGCGCTTTCTTGCTTTCTGGAGAGGAAGTCATTTCTGCTGTGCCGGATAAAGTATCAGATTGGTTAGTATTTTTCATAATCAGGAGTGCTTGGTGATTTATTTTTAGATGTTGAGGTATATTTTTTCAGATGTGTCAGGAAGTTTCCTCAAGTAGAATTTTGCGCAGATGAAACTGTACAAAAGCATCCATTGAATCAGACCTTTTGGAGTTATCAGTGTAATTCAGGGGTTTTATAATGTAACCTGATATGCCCAGCTTCTCTGCTGCATCTCTGTCACTGCTTTCCGAAGAGGTAGTCATGATGAATACTTTCAGTTCTTTGAGTTTGTCGTCTAGTCTTAGTATGCGTAAAAATTCTATGCCGTTCATTCGCGGCATATTGATATCCAGAAGGATAACATCAGGAAGCAGAGGCTGATTCGCTTTGCGCAGCATCTCGAGCGCTTCCAGACCGTTATAGGCAGTATGAAGTTCGTACTGGATCTGGAGTTTTTTTAACGAACGCTCTACGGATATAGTATCCAGTTCGTCGTCTTCAATAAGTAAAATGGTTGGGGTTTTCATATTCTTTTATTATTTCTCCAGGTGAAGGAAAACACGGTTCCTTCACCCAGATGTGATGTTATGCTGATAGTTTCTCCCCGGTCGTCAAGGATTTTTTTTACGATAGCCAGACCCACGCCAGTGCTTTCGATTTCATTTTTCTCTCTCAGGGTTTGGAAAATCTCAAATATCTTATTATGATACTGAGGATCTATGCCGATTCCATTATCCTGAACATAGAACTCGAAGATATGGTTGTTTTGGAGGCATCCTATTTCTATAAATCCTTTTTCGGGTGACGCATATTTTACCGCGTTGCTGATCAGGTTGAAAAAAACCTGTTCCAGTTTTAAACGTTCTGTAAATATTTTGGGAAGTTTCTGGATTTTCAATGTAAAGTTCCTTGGTACAATTGACTGCGTGATTTCCTGTATAAGCGAGTTGGTATCTACCTCTTCTGGAGCTGTTTTCCGGTTCGTTCTGGCATAGTCAAGCAGTCCGTTTATTAAGGCTTCCATGCGCTGGGTACGCTGGGGGATAATATTCAGATATCTTCGAAGGGCAGGAGAAACCTCGTCAGACAGATCTTCTTCAATCCATGAAATAACATTATAGATGCCTCTCAAGGGGGCTTTTAAGTCATGTGAAACTACATAGGCAAATTTATTGAGCTCTTCGTTTTTGTTTTCGAGCTCGTGTATATTTTTCTTCAGTTTTCCGGACATGATATTCAGCGAGTAAGAAAGTGCGCTGAGTTCATCTTTTTTGGTGTCACGCACAATGGTGAAACGCCCTTTTGAAATCCAGTCAGCAAGATTAACCATTGATTTGATCCTGTTGGTAATCATCACGATGATATAGGCCGTGCTGCATATACCGGCAATGACTGTTAGAGATAAAAAGATAAGGGAGTACGTTCTTGTTTTGGCAAGGGAATGCAGCAACATTTCACTGTGGTGCTTGCGGGTTTTATACTCAAGTTTGTCAAATCTTTTAAATTTAACGCTTATAGAATCATTAATGTTCTTGCCTACGTGTTTTCTGAGTTTCCCGTCCAGGAGACTCTGATAAAGTTTCGGATTTTCTTTTCTGGCACTAATTAGTTCTGCAGTATAGGTGAGCCACTCCTTGTGAAGTATGCTTACGGAGTCAAGAATACGTCGCTGGATTTTATTATTGTCAATCAGGGCATGCTGTTCTTTTAGATAGCGGGGAACATTTTTGAGACCGCTGTAGTAAGGCCGCAGAAAAGCGGTATCGCTTGTCAGCAGGAAGCCCCGCACAGCACTCTGCATTTCGAGTACAGCCCGGTGAGTTTTATTGGAATTACGGATAACAGCCTCTGATTTTGACAGAAACTGTGAATTACGCTGTACCTTTAGCGACAGGCGGTAGTTCGTGTATGAATCTGCAACGGAAAGCAGAATGATCAGCGAAAACGCCAGCAGTATTTGAGTGGATAATTTCATTTTCTTTCTTTTAATCGCAGCGTTTGTATTACAGGGAACTAAAGATAAATAAAAAAACAGCTGTATTCTGAAAATGAGCTTTTTACGTTTTTTTTGCATGCAGGCATCAGGCGACGAATGTGGTTAGGATTCTCTTCATTTCATTGAAATCGCTAGGTTTGGAAATGTATCCTGAGGCGCCGAACGCTGATGCCTTGTTTTTATTTTCCTCCATCTGGGAAGTGGAATAGATGATTACCGGTATATTTTTCAGTATGTCCTGTTTTTTAATTTCAGTCACAAACTCAAAGCCAGACATTATAGGCATATTCAGGTCCAGAAAAATTACATCTGGGATCAGTTCCTGTTCAATGAGTTTTCTGAGAGCTTCAACCGGATTGTGCATGCTGGTATAGTCTGCTTGTGAAACAGCCTGCAGTGCTTCCATGAAAAATTCGCAGTCGTCGGCATCGTCATCGATCTGCAGTATGTTTTTGTATGTCATTTTTTTTAGTTTTCAGTTTTAAATTATAAATACGCCGGAATGATCTAAGACAGGTCAATTGTCTTAAGATACAATTTTCATTTATGGCTACAATTTTATGCTGTCTGCAGATAAATAGCTGATCACAAAGGTGAGCGGCATTCGGCGTTTAAAACTGAAGTAGGATTGACAGCAAAGTAGAAGATCAAAGTAGAGTTCTTTCATAGAAAACAGGTTGAAAATATCATAAATGAATTGGTTGATGAAAAGTAATATTCCTCAGTTTGTTTATTTTATATAATTCTCTTTTTAGGTTATATAATTAACATTTGCAGTAGAATTATTTTGCTTTTTCAATCAAAAAGAGTAGAGCGGCATTGGCTTGTTTTTTAAGCCTTGAATGACGTTACCTTTTTTAGTGCCCTGCAAAGTGCCGTATTGCACAAGAGTCTAGTTTCTTTTCAGTTCATTGTTGATTTTCCCACGAGCTTTATAGAATATTGTTGGTGCAGATTTTGGAGTTTTCTGTTTTAAGAAACTGTGTAATAATTTTTTGATTGGGACCTTGTGATCATGCTGTAATCTTATTTTTGATTTATAATTCATTGAAAATGAATGATGATAAATAAGAAATCTGTAAAAGTTGAGTAATATTATGTAAATAAACATCAGCAGACAAAAGTAATTTTGTTTACAATTTTTAAAACTAATATTATGAAAACTGCAATACAGAAAAAAACAACTGCCGGAAAAAACAGCACAACAACTAAAACGGCAGCAAAAACTCCTTCACAATCTAAATCAGCTCAATCTTCTTCTAAAGCGGGGATTGTAAAAGCAAAAGCTTCTGCTGCAGAGGGCTTGAGAGAATTATTCATCGATTCGCTGAAAGATATATACTGGGCAGAAAAAGCACTTACAAAAGCACTGCCAAAGATGGCCAAAAACGCTACTTCTGAAAATCTCATAAAAGCAATAAACGATCATCTTGCAGTAACTCAGGAACAGACAGCAAGACTGGAAAAAGTATTTTCACTGATTGGTGAGAAGGCAGCAGCAAAAAAATGCGATGCTATGGAAGGGCTTATCAAGGAAGGGGAGAGTATTATGGAAGAAACAGAGAAAGGACCTGTGCGTGATGCCGGTATAATCGCAGCTTCACAAAAAATTGAGCATTATGAAATTGCCACTTATGGCACTCTTGCAGCATTTGCAACTACTTTAGGTGAGGATGATGCAGTACTCCTGCTGGAGAAAACCTTAGCCGAAGAAAAAGAGGCGGATACTTTACTGACGGAAGCAGCTTACAATACCATCAATTTTGATGCGGCGGCTGAAGACGAATAAAACAGCGAACAAGCATAGAAGAACCTGTATCATTTGATACAGGTTTTTTATTCCTGTTCTCTGGAATTTGTAAAAAGGCAATAAAAGGATTCTAAAGCAATGACTTTGCAAAAAGTGACGCAGATCAGGATACAAAACGTTATTGAAAAATAAAATTGATCAATAAAACTTAGCTCTAATTATATGAAAATAAAACTTTTACTGCTGCTGATACTTATTCTCAGCTGCATCAGCCTGACGATGTTCGGGCAGAAAGGAATCCCTCCCAGGGAAAATACAATGAAAACCACCATCACCAATTTTCCAGCGCATATGGAATATTCCAATAATCTGGCATCGGGTCTCAAGACAGCTGACGGCTGGACAGTAACTCCGGCGGCAAAAGGACTTGGAAAGCCTCGAATGCTTTATCTTGGAAAACAAGGACAACTTTATGTTACCCGCCGCGATGCCGGTGATGTACTGATGCTCACCGATCAGGATAAGGACGGAAAATTTGACAATATGATTCGTGTAGCAGACTTTCCGGGCGTTCATGGAATCACCTCAAAAGACAATTTTATGTATCTATGCAACAATAATAAAGTGCTGCGATATCCTTTAAATCCAGATGGTACTTTAGGAAAGGTCGCTGACACATTAATTAAAGACCTTCCAAGCGGCGGACAGCATGCAAATCGTACCATGGATTTTGGTCCCGATGGGAAACTGTACATTTCAGTCGGGAGTGTCTGCAATGACTGCAAGGAAAGCGACAAGGAAACTGCGGCAATGCTGCAGGTAGACCCTCAGACATGGAAAAGAACTTTATATGCCTCAGGACTTCGCAACACCATAGGTTTTGACTGGCATCCTGACTCAAAAGAAATGTGGGGCGTAGATAATGGCGGCGATACTAAGGGAGACGACTGGCCTCCTGAGGAACTTAACCGTATAGTTATGGGAGGTAATTACGGTTTCCCCTTTGCTTACGGAAAAAAAGAAGTTGATAAAAGCCGGGAAGACCCTATGGGAAACACCAAAGAAGGATGGGTTAAACAAACACAGCCTTCCGTATTAGAATTTCCGGCGCACAGCGCGCCCATTGCTTTTGCCTTTTTTGACAAAGGAGTCAATAAAGGGGATGCGCTGATCTGCTGGCATGGCTCATGGAACAGGGAAAAGCCAAGCGGCTATAAGGTACAGCGCATCAAATTTGACGGCAAAGGAAATGCGGTGGGATCTGAAGATTTTCTAAGCGGTTTTCTAATCGGCAACGAACGCTTTGGAAGACCTGCAGGAGTAGTAATTGCTGACAATACCGTGTATATATCTGATGACGCAAATGGTATAATTTACTGCCTTAAACAAAATTAAAATCATGAAAAATTTAATCATATTACTGCTGTTTGTACAGAGCGTATGTGCACAGCAGCCTGCCAGACGTATTGAATTTGAAGCGCCGGAATCCTATCCGGAAGGCGTCGCTTTTGACAAAGATGCAAATGTATTTTATGTTTCCTCCGCACGTTTAGGGACCATCGGTAAAGTCAGTAAAGAGGGTAAATACTCTGAGCTGTACGCCGATAAATCGTTAAAATCAACTTATGGCCTCAAAGTGCACCCGGGCGGTAAAAAATTATATGTATGCGCTGGTGATGCCAACTACAGCAAGTTCAGCACTCCGGATACTAAAAAGAAAATGGCCAGACTTTTAATTATTGACTTAAAATCGGGAAAAAAAACTGCTGATATTGATCTGTCAGGCTTAGTTCCTGGCGAGCATTTTCCAAATGATCTGGCTTTTGATGATAAGGGCAATGTTTATATCACCGACAGTTATGCTGACGTTATCTATAAAGTTGAGGCTTCTGGAAAAGCAGCTGTTTTTAGTTCAAGCGATCTGTTGAAATCGGCAGGTGTAGGACCAAACGGGATTGTATTTCATCCCAAGGGATTTCTTTTAGCAGCAAATAATGGAACTGGGGCGCTGGTAAAAATCGAAATTACGGCTCCTGAAAAAGCTTCAAAAGTTAAAATTGACCAGTTTTTTCCAAGCGCTGACGGACTGCTCTTAAATGACAATAATACACTCACTTTAGTGCAGAACGGCGGGGTAAACAAAATTTTTAAAATTAAGAGTACTGATAACTGGGTCTCTGCGCAGCCTATCGAGTCAACCTCCGTAGAAGACCGGTTCGCTTTTCCATCAACAGCTGCTGTCTCAGGAAATGAAATTTGGATTATGAATGCTAATTTCAGCGAACTGGCAGAAGGAAATAATGTTCCTTCCAAAAAGTTTTCGCTGCAGCAGGCAGTGTTTACTCCAATTAAAAAATAAAGTTTTACCAACCAATATACCGTAATATGACAGAATTTAATCCCTACATCCTTTATACTAATACTGTAGAAACCATACAACCTGATGAACAGGAGATCAGCCGGAAAATTGTAGATTCCATGGCAAGAGTCAATCAGCTGATGTATGAAAAATACCGGCATGCCATAAGAGATGCACATGCTAAAAGCCATGGTATACTGAAAGGCGAGCTCCAGATATATGATAATCTTCCTTCGCATCTTGCACAAGGATTATTCAGCTCGGCCAAAACGTATCCGATAATTGTCCGCTTTTCTACAGCACAAGGATCAATAGTACCGGATAAAATGTCGGCTTTCAGAGGTATGGCCATAAAAATAATCGGGGTTGAGGGAACTAAACTGCTGCCAGAATTATCCGATGCACTTACGCAGGATTTTCTGCTGGTTAACTATCCTGTTATTCCAACGGGAACCATCAAAGAATATCTCAAAATGCAGGAAGGGCTGGAGAGTCAGGCCAACAGTGGAGAATTATTTCAGAAAGTGGCACAAAAAGCAGCTGTAGGTGTTCAGAATGTGCTTGCGGCAGTAGGTCTTGCAGATAGTACCAATGAACTCAGCGCGCCTGGTCCGCATATTTTGGGCGATACGTATTTCAGTATGGCAGCTCTTCGCTTTGGTGATTATGTGGCCAAAATAAATATCCAACCTTTGTCTGAAAATGTTAAAGAACTGGCAGGAAAAAAGATTGATCATGAAATAATAGATCAGGATGAAAATGCTTTTCTTACTAAAATTATTAAAGATTTTTTTAAGAATCAGACTGCATCTTATGAAATGAGTGCACAGTTGTGCACAGATCTGGAAATCATGCCTGTCGAAGACGGCTCGGTACAGTGGCCTGAAGATAAAAGCCCATATCAGCCTGTTGCCAGAATTACTTTTAGACCACAGGAGACTTTCAGTCCTGAAAGGCGTGTGTATGGCGATGATGTGCTGAGTTTTAATCCTTTCCACTGTCTGCCGGCACACCGGCCTTTGGGAAATATAATGCGGGTAAGAAAGCTGGCATACGAAACCTCAAGCCGATACAGGCACCATATGAATGCACAGCCAAGAATTGAACCTAAGAGTATTGAAGAGCTTCCGGATTAAATTTAAACTTAAATTTAAAGACTAAAATGGTCTTGAATACTTGTGAAATAAATAATAACCAGCTGCTTATTAATAAATATCAGACTATTGCTATGAAAGATAATGTAATACATAAGGTCATGCTTACTGTTAATCATAAAGATTACACACTGCAGATTCTTCCATGGGTTTCACTGCTGGATGCACTGCGCGACAGATTAAATTTAACCGGAACAAAAAAAGGATGCGACCACGGCCAGTGCGGCGCATGTACGGTATTATGCGACGGAAAGAGAATACTAAGCTGTCTGACGCTTGCTGTAATGAAAAATGGAAGCCAGATTACAACCATTGAAGGAGTTGCCGGTCCCTTGGAACTTCATCCGCTTCAGAAAGCTTTTATCGATCATGATGCATTTCAATGCGGATACTGTACGCCTGGACAAATCTGCAGTGCAATCGGAATGCTTCAGGAAAATAAAGCCGCGACGCGTGAAGAAGTACAAGAACTAATGAGCGGTAATTTATGCCGCTGCGGAGCGAATTCTGGAATTATTGATGCAATAATGGAGGTGAAAGAACAGCAGTCATGAATAATTTCCAATACAGAAAAGAAATGAGTGCAAAAACTGCAGTTAACAGTGCCGCTTCCCGCAATGAAACCGCGTTTATTGCAGGAGGCACCAATATTATTGATCTCTGGAAATATAATATTACCAATCCAGAGATTCTTATCGACATAAATGATATTGAAGAATTAAAGCATATCCAGGAATTGGAAAACGGCGGGGTGCGGCTGGGTGCATTGGTTAAAAATGCAGACACAGCCTACCATCCTTTAATAGAAGAACAATATCCTTTATTGTCCAAAGCTATTTTAGCCGGAGCTTCGGCACAGATTCGAAATATGGCAACCGATGGCGGAAATCTTTTACAGCGTACCCGGTGTTATTATTTCTACGACCCGGATGTTCCCTGTAATAAGCGTTCTCCTGGCTCGGGATGTCCGGCCTTGAACGGCTTTAATAGAATGCATGCCATTTTAGGTGCCAATGACAATTGTATTGCCGTTTTTCCCTCGGACATGTGCGTAGCGCTTGCTGCTTTGGATGCCGTTGTAAATGTCAGGTCTGTAAACGGGGAGCGAAGCATTCCGTTTGAAGATTTTCATCGTCTTCCCGGAGATACGCCGCATCTTGATAATACTTTAGAAAAAGGCGAAATCATCACTTCTATTGATCTTCCTCCAAATAAATTAAATCAAAATTACAGCTATCTTAAACTTCGGGACCGTCATTCTTACGCATTCGCATTAGTCTCTGTTGCTGCTGCTTTTGAGATCAATGGAAAACAGATTACGAATGCCGCAATAGCTTTAGGAGGTGTTGCGCACAAGCCGTGGCGTGTAAAAGAAGCAGAGAAATTTCTAATAGGGAAGCAGGCAACTGAACAAAATTTTGAACAGGCTGCAGTAATAATTCTTGACGGCGCAGTGGGCAGAGGAGATAATGATTTTAAGATTCCGCTTGCCAGAAGAGCTGTCATCAGAGCCTGTTTTATGGCGCTTAATCCGAATACGCAGAGGCCTGGTGCCCAACCTGCGCTTTAACTCTACAGATATCAGATATGGAAAATAAACCATTAATAGGCCGGCCGGTGAGCAGGCTTGAAGGTTACGAAAAAGTAACCGGAAGCGCCAAATATGCGGCAGAGTATAATGTGCCGGATTTGCTTTACGGATATGTGGTGAACAGCACAATTACAAAGGGTAAAATTTTAAGTATTGATCCAATGGCGGCATTGGCAGTAAGCGGGGTTGTCAAAATATTTACACATGAGAACCGGCCGTCTCTGGCATGGTTTGATCTGCAGTATGCCGATATGGACGCTCCTCCCGGCACTGTTTTTAAACCGCTGGGGGATGCTGCAATCAGGTACAACGGCCAGCCTGTTGCACTGGTTGTTGCAGAGGATTTTGAAACAGCAAGGTATGCCGCCACACTTCTGAAATTCAGATATGAGCAAGAGCCTTTTGAAACACTGCTGGATAAAAATATTGGGAAAGCCAGAGTACCAAAAAAAGGTTTGTCCACACCTTTAAAACCGCCTCCACCAAAACCAACGGGAGATTTTGACGAAGCTTATGAAAAAGCTCCTTTCAAAGTGCAGGCCGATTACTTTCATGGAACGGAGCATCATAATCCTTTAGAATTATTTGCTACAACAACAGTTTACGAAGGCGAAGGCAGACTTACAGTATACGATAAAACACAGGGAACTATCAATAATCAATTGTATATAGCCAACGTTTTCGGACTAAAATATAAGAATGTAAGAGTGCTTGCGCCGTTTGTCGGAGGTGCTTTTGGATCAGGATTAAGACCGCAGTACCAGCTTTTTCTCTGTGTTTTGGCATCTTTAGAACTGAAACGCAATGTGCGTGTGGTACTGGAGAGAAAGCAGATGTTTTCTTTTGGTCACCGACCGCAGGTTTATCAGTCGCTTCGTTTTGCAGCTGATGATCAGGGAAAAATTACGGCCATGAACCACAGTGCTGTGGGGGAAACGTCCTCGTACGAGGATTATAACGAAATACTTGTTCCGTGGAGCCATAAATTATATCCTGCCGCTAATACTTTATTTGAATACAAACTTTCTCCTCTTGACCTGGCCACACCCATCGATATGAGGGCGCCCGGCGGCGTTTCGGGTATGCATGCAGTGGAATGCATTATGGATGAGCTTTCCTATAAGCTTAAAATAGATCCGCTTGAATTTCGATTAAGAAATTATGCGCAAGCAGATCCTTCAACTCAAAGGCCTTTTACAAGCAAGGAGCTGAAAAAATGCTATGAGCAGGGCGCTGCAAAATTTGGATGGCATCTGCGAAATCCTGAGCCTCGAAGCACCGTTAGAGGTAACAGACTTGTAGGCTGGGGAATGGCAACCGGAATATGGGATGCTTATCAGTTTCCGGCTAGGGTGGAGGCAGTTCTAAACAAGGAGGGCAGACTGGAAATAAACAATGCCACGACAGACATAGGAACAGGAACGCTGACCGTTATGACACAGATTGCTGCTGACGAATTGGGGCTTTCTCTGAATGAAGTTGATTTTTTCTACGGTGACAGTAAAAAGCCATTTTCTATGTTTCAGGGAGGATCGGCGATAACGGCGTCGACCGGATCTGCAATTGTAGCGGCTGTGCGCGAACTCAAAGAAAAAATAATAAAACTCCTAAAAGATATTGATGATTTCCCTTTTAAAGATTTGAAAAATGATCAGTTTCTGTTCCAGAACGGTAAGGTAGAAGTGAAAGGGAATCCTAATATCTGTATCTCATTTGACGAAATAATTCGTGCAAATAAGGGAAGAATAATTAAAATTACTAAAATGGCAGGTCCGGATCTTTTAAAACTAAGAAAGTTTACCAAAGCCACGCACAGCGCTTCTTTCATTGAAGTTGAAGTGGATAAAGACCTTGGAACAATTACGGTGACAAAAGCGGTAACTGCAGTTGCTGCCGGGAAAATTATAAATCCGAAGACGGCAAGAAGCCAGATACTGGGTTCGATGATCTGGGGAATGAGTAAAGCCCTTCATGAGCAAACCGTTATAGACGGGCAGTATGGAAAATATATAAATGCCAATCTGGCCGAATATCACATTCCAGTACACGCAGATATACCTGAGATGGACGTCATTTTTGTGGAAGAAAACGACACGCTTATCAATGAATTAGGGATTAAGGGCGTAGGGGAAATCGGGATGACCGCCATACCTGCAGCAATTGCAAACGCCGTGTTTCATGCCACTGGTAGACGGATAAATGATCTGCCTATTCATTTTGATAAACTGCTTTAAATTTTGCGGCTGTAAAATGGGGATGAGGAATAAATTAGCATTGTTTAATTGTCCAGATCTGTCCGGTCAGCAATAAGGCGGAAAAGTTTTTCATTTTTTCTGATCATCGGCTCGAGATTTACAGCAGTAAGGGAAGGAAGAGTGCTGCCCTGGATACAGTAAACTTTATCAAGTTTTTTTTCTGCCGCGCGTACATCAGCAGACAGCTCTGGAAACTGTCCGGCAACTTTTTCAAGCGCAGCGTCCTGTCCCTTTAGAAAAGCATAAGTCTCGAGCGCATAAGAAATCTTACGATTAAAGCCTTCCTGCGCCATGCAGAACGTTGGGATGTAAAATAGTAATATGATCAGTTGTCGAAGCATTATAAGCTGTTTTACAATATCAAAAATCGAATTATTGCTAGGACACATCTTATAAAATTTGACAATAAATTATTAAAATTCACAATTAAAATTTTCAACAGCAAATTATATAAATGCGAAATAGCAAGATATAACAGAGTCAAATCTAATTTTAAGAGATTTGTCAGCTTTGATGTTTAGTCATTTTAATCAAAATATCTGCATTATGGAAACATTTAGATTCGAGGACCTTCCAAATATTCTTGGTTCAATTGAGACAAGATTACAAAACATTGAAAAGATTTTAGAAAAAATCAACGGCGGCAAAACTGAATTCGAAAATGATCTGGTTACAATAGAAGAAGCAGCCCGTTTTTTGAAATTATCAGTTGCAACGGTATACTCAAAAGTATGCAGGAATGAGCTTCCCTTCAACAAGCATGGGAAACGACTGTATTTTCTAAAGTCGGAACTGATGGAATGGATTAGGGCGGGGAGGGTGAAAACTGTGGATGAAATTATGCAGGATGTAAATCAAAGATTTCAAAAATAGTTTGTAATTGTCCAGCATATGGAAAACTTCTATTTCTTTGTTTTCAAAAAAAATAATTGCTTTAGTACTGCAATTATTTTTTAATGATCATAAATAATTTGAATGAACTATTTTTATTAAAGCTTTCATGTAAATCGAATATCGTCTGATCTTTCGACGGCTTTTTTTATAGAACTTAACGAATGATTTTAGCTGTTTTATTTATTTGGTTTTGATTGCTCTTAGATTCTAACCTGCATTTCTCGGGTGCTGTCAATGCTGGAATTTACGTTTTTTTTATGTATTCGCCAAGATTCTGCCACAAAAGTTAAAATGGTAAAAGAGCAGTTCAATTTGCCATAGTTTTTTTATGTGAAAAAAGTATGAAGTCCGGGCTGTAAATCCTAAAGTATATTACGTCGAGATTATCTGGTTTTAAAGACTTATTTTATTCTGCCTAAAAATCGATTATTTTAAGGAAGAAATTTTAAGCAGTCTTTCCCAAATCTATTCCTGAAGAGTAAAAAATTTTCACTGATAAACATGTTCACAATATAACTGCACTGCACTATTCCATCAGCCGCTGCAGTTAAGCGTTTGTCCATATTTTCACCGTAAGTGTAATAAAGATTGAAATCATTATGTATTTCTAAAACATGCAGGCCTTCATTGTCTCCGATCCAAAATGCTGCATCTGATTTTTTATTTTTAAAGATATTTTGGAGTATCAAAGTAATTTCTTTTTCTGTTACTTCATCAAACGATTCTCCCCAGTTTGTCTCAATCCAAAATCCTGCTGGCATATTTCTATATTTTTAGGCTTATAAATGACCTGCATATACATTATATTGCAGATTTATAAGTTCATATAAATAAATGTAGCTAATAAATTAAAATAAACATTTAAAAATCTTCTTTTATTGATGCTGTGACAGTAATAAGCTTTATAATAAAGAAAAATCTTAGTTCTAGAATTTGCATCGTAAGAAGAATATTTGAAATATTTTTTTGATTTGGTATTTTTGACTAAAGTGTAAAAGATTAAGAACAGAAGAAAATAAACTGGTGTCACCAGCAAGGAAAGAAATTCAGTTATCTCTTTAACGAATATCGCATTTTGATGGATTGGCTCTTGGCATTACAATAAAAGTAAATGGGAATTATAAAATTATTGAGATCAATACTGATGGAAGGTTTAGGAAATATTGATGGTCAGACCTTAAATTTTACTCTTGATTGTACAAAATATGGAAGTTTATTATACAGGTAGTATAGTGAGTTACATTATAGATTGAAATCTTACAATTTGAAGAATCGAATTGTGTAACATAAAAAGAGAAATTGGTTCTATTTTCATCGACCAGAATTAATTTAAATCAGATTAGAAGATATGAAAATCAGTTGTACTCCAAAGATTTTAAAATCGCTCTTTATTGTATTTTTTATTTCTTTTCTGACTGCAAGCTGTACAACATGGAAAGTGGGTAGTTCGGGCAGGAAGAAAATTTCCGCTAAAACCTACGTCATTATTGGTGCTTCAAGTGGAATGGGCCGAGGTATAGCGCAGCAGCTTGGAAAATACAAAGCCAATGTTGTTCTTGCCGCAAGACGAACGGATCTTTTAGAGGAAGTTGCTGAAACAATTCGTAAAGCGGGCGGTAATGCTGTGGTGGTTACTACGGATATTAGTAAAGAAGAAGATCTGCAAAGAGTGAAAGCGGCTGCTTTAAAAGAATATTCTAAAATTGATGTATGGGTCAATATGGCGGGGGTGACAGCTATAGGACGTTTTTGGGAAGTGCCGATTGAAGATCAGATACGGGTTATCGATGTGAATTTAAAAGGTTTTTTTTATGCCAGCAGAACGGCAGTCGATCTGTTTATAACACAAGGAGAGGGCGTTTTGATTAATGTTGCATCGGTTATGGGAGAAATTCCGCTGGCTTATCAGAGTGGTTATTCCGCAACCAAATCTGGAATAAGGAGTTTGGATCTCGCACTCTCGCAGGAACTTCGTCTTAATGGATATGACAAAATTAAAGTGGTGACCATCGAACCATGGGCAGTGGACACTCCTATCTGGAGACACGCAGCCAATTATACGGGAGTAGAACCCAAAATGGCTATGATGGATGAACCTCAAAAAATCGTCAATGCTGTTTTAAGAAAATCACTTCGTCCGAAAAAGATCGTGCCAGTAGGATGGAAGGCTCAGGTTTCATCATTTAGTGCCAATGTGTTTCCGAGGGTTTCTGAAAGGCTGGGTGGTAATTTGGCAGAGAAATACATGATTAAAACAGGACCGGAAACGCCTCATACAGAAGGCTCTATTTATAAACCTATTCCGGAAGGGCGGGGGATAGAGGATGGAGCTAAAAAGAGAATGAAGGATTACAGACAAAATAAAGATAAATAATTAGTTTTCAATTTCAATAAATAGTAAAATAGTAATCATGACTCTACACCTTTTAATGGCTGCGATAATGGCAACCTCAGCAATGACCTTATTCAGTTATATAATTTCCGAAAGTTTTAAAGAATTATATAAAGAGCCTCTTTTACTCAAATTCATTCTTGACAGACTTAATTTTACTTTTTCTGAAAGTTTGAAAAGTATTTGTTCGTGGATTATCCATTATGGTATTGGTTTAATATTTGTTATTGTTTACCACATTTTATGGAAATATAAAATTGTTCCTTTCACTATTTTAAGCGGTGTGTACTAGGGAGCTTTGTCCGGTCTGGCCGGTATAACGGGCTGGATAATTATGTTTAAACTTTCCAGGTTTGAAAGAAAAGTTTCAGATAAAGGCTATTATATACAATTGTTTTTTGCTCATGTTATTTTTGGTTTGACAGCCTTTTTAGTCTATGAAAATATTTAATACTCTAAACTTTGAGGCTTGGATGTTGAAACTAAGCGATCGAAAAACATAATTCGAAAATGTTTGCTGCAAAGAAGAAATATTCCGTTTTTAAAATTATCACTTTATAAAGGCCTAATTAAAAGCAGCAGCAATTATTTTACGTTTCTTGCTGGGATAAATATCTTAGCACCATTTCTTTTCTCTTTATATTTTGGTATTTTGTTTGTCAAATTTGTAAACTAGCAGTCCGATGAAACGGCTCTATATAAGAACATTACAGAGCTGCGTCATTTTCAATTACACGTAAAATTATCTCGGCTGTTTTGTCGACTGCCTGAAGGATAATGTCTTCAGGTGAACCGTGAAATATTTCACGATGTTGTGCAGCACCAAAAGGGGTGACGATATGAAAAAAAATAGTTCCTACCGGTTTTTCCTTTGTCTCACTTCCCCCGGGTGAAGCCAGACCCGTGACGGCAGCAGTAATTTTGCTGTTAAAAATTTTTGCTGCTTGATGCGCCAGCTGCTGGGTCACTTCGGCAGATTCGGCAGTAAATTTTTCAATTAGAGTATACGGTACGTGAAGCAGCTGTATTTTAACAAACTCTTCATAGCAGACAATACCGCCGCGAAGAATCGTTCCTGAATTTTCAGTCAAAGAAAATTCAGCAGACATCCTTCCAGCAGTTACACTTTCAGCAAAAGCAATGTTCCATTTTTTTAAGCTTAATGCTTTACTGCATTTAATAACTATTTCTGATGGCATAAGTAAGGACTTTTATTTTTTTACTATTTATTTATTTATTTATTTATGAATTGAAGACTCCTCATAGTAGCATTCCAATATTGAGCGCATCTGCGTTGGATTATAAACGGCGTTCATGAATTCGCCCCAGGTTTTCGTTGGAATGAAGTCCAGCAGTATTTGGTCTTTTTTCAAAACTTCTTGAGATTGTTCGAGTAGTAATGCGTCCCATTCTTTGTGAAATCGTAATAAATCATCCGGGTATACAGTTTTGCGAAAAACATTTTCATCAATGCAGGTAAAAGGTTCTTCAACATTAAGGTATCCGTAATCATCTGTAAGTTCTTCTCCAGGATGAATGTCTCGTATGGCAATTTCAAAATCGTATGACGTGCTGAAACAGCTTGGTGTAAAACTATGGTTGACAAATTTTGCATTATCCCAGCATAAAACATAATCGCCATTCTTATTTCTAAACGAGTATTTGGTGAGAAATTGTTTGATCAATGGGGTCATACATGAAATTTGATCCCGTTTAAATATTTGATCTAAATCATCCTGTACCCAGGTAATTGTGCCTTTAGGAATAAATTTGGAAGCAACAACTCCATATCCTTTCTCTGGACTTATAAAGCGGACTTCTGTATCTGGATGTATCATACTATACTAATTTTAAAGATTCACTTTCATATACTTCTTTTCTAAGACCGCTGCTGGAAAATCGGTGCCTGCGCAGGTTATAAATAAGTTTAATCTTTGCTTTTTCACAGTAATCACGTCCAGTAAAATTCTGGTTTCGATATTCTTCTCCTATGATTCTAATATCTATCGGGAAGGCCTGTAGAATATCCTCAAGATCTTGTTCTGTAGCATAGGGGATAATTTCGTCTACAAAACGGCAGGCTTTAAGCTGTATGTATCGTTCAACAACTGACTGAGCCGGTTTATTTTTTTCCGGTCTGTCAATGGTAGGATCTGTGTGCAGACCTGCAATCAAGTAATCACAATGCACTTTGGCTTCTTCAAGCATACGGACATGTCCCGCGTGCAGCAGATCAAAGGCACTAAATGTTATTCCGACAAGGGGTTTTATCACTTTCATAATCATATTTTTATTAAAACAATTATTTTAAAAAGCCAGCTGCATGGGATAATAGATGTTCTGATTTTTTATTTGAGTTTTGAATGGCTTGTAAAGCCTCAATAAAGGGTTCAAATGCAATACGATTTTTATGGCTGTCTAAGTCATAAATGCCACAGTCGCAATACTCTGTTAAGTTATCCCAGTCCGGGCGGTCAGTTACCGGATAGATGCAAATGCCCCATAAATTGACGCCTTTATTTTGAGCATCTTTACAAGCCGCCGCAATTTCTTTAAGCCAAGTAACCCGTCCTGCTCCAAAATGACCGGTTTCTGATATAAAAATGGGTTTTTTATATCGTTTCCAGGCGGTCTGTAAAAGTTTTAGGAGAGGAGTTCTTTTTTCGTATCCTTCTTCTTCAGGCCAGGGCAGAGGTCTTCCCGCTGCTTCCCATTGGCAGTCCCAGTAATAATTAAATCCAAGAAGTTCAAGAAAATCTTCGGACCCGCCCAGTTCAGGGCACATTCTGCCGGCTATAATATCCATTGCCTGAAACTGATGTTCATTCATATCCAGAACATGGTATGCATTTTCTGTAGCATGAATACTTACGAGCGGTTCTACTAAAATTATTGTACAGTTTGGATCAAATCTTTTGAGCATTTTAATTCCTAAAATTGCCGCTTTACATAAATGGTATTTCATATCCCAGCCCGAATTGACTGCAAAAGGGACCGTTCCCCGAACATCGCCGGAGTGCCAAGCTAAAAAACTGATTTCATTAATAGGAACTACCATTAAAGGTTGTTTGGAACATGTTCTATAAAAATTTACAAAAGCTTCACAAAGTTTTTCAAAACGCATGCAAAAAAGAGGATGGGTTGGAAACAGATCATCCGGATATCCAAAGTGTATTAAATCCCAGATTTGCTGGATTCCCAGCTTTTCAGCGGCTCTTATTCGATTTAGGACTTCAGAAAAATCAAATTGTCCCGGTATTTTTTCTACTTCGCTCCAGCATATTCCTTCGCGCACCGTTTTAATGCCAATTGAACAGAGAGCCTGATAATCATCATACACGCGAGTATCATGCTGCGTTTCTTTTAAAAGATTAATTCGCTTTCCTGAGCGGTTGATATGATCAGCACATTCGAAACCTCCTAAAAAAAAAGTATTGAATTTTTCCATTATACAGCAGTTTTTAAAACGGTTTTGTTTTGCTGAAGCTCCTCGAAAAGATCAAGTGCGTTTTTAAAAGCCTGGTCCATATTAAAATATTTATAATTGGCCAGCCTTCCGACAAAATGAACATCGACTAGTTTTTCAGATTCTTGTTTATAACGGGTATAAATTTCTTGATTATTTGGATTTGGAACTGGATAATAAGGTTCTCCTTCATCTATAGTAAATTCTTTTACAATAGTGGTTTTCTCTGATTTTTGATTTCCAAAATGTTTGTATTCGATAATTCGTGTGAAATCTACCTCAGTACCTGGATAATTAACCACAGAGTTTTCCTGAAAATAGGCAGCATCTATAGTCTCGCTTACAAAGTTAATCGAACGATATTCCAGTTTTTGAACCAGACTGTGTTTGAATTCAAAATACCGGTCTATTGGTCCGGTGTAGAAAAGTTTATGATAATTATTATACGATTGTTTGACATCGAAATAATCAGTTTCCAAAAGCACTTTGATATTAGGATGGTCGAGCATATTTTTAAACAGCTGAGTATATCCTCCATCAGGCAGCGCCTGGCAGGGATCTGAAAAATAGCGGTCATCAAAATTCGTTCTTACCGGTATACGTTCAAGTACTGAAGCGTCAAGTTCAGCCGGATATTTATCCCATTGTTTTTTGGTGTAATGCTTGAACATTTTTTCGTAAAGAAGATTTCCTACTCGGTTTAGGACCGCTTCCTCACCATTGGACGGTTCTGCAATCGGCGTTCGGTTTTCTTCAAGCCATGTCTGCATCTCTTCTTCACCGGTTAAGTTAAGATTAAAAAGTTCATTGACTGTAGTAATATTGACAGGAATGGGAACATTTTTGCCATCTACTTTTGCAATTACCTTATGTTCCCATGGATACCAATCTGAAAAGCGGTTAACATAACGCCATACTGACTCATCGCAGGTATGAAACAAATGAGCGCCGTATTTAGAAACCAATATGCCATTTTCGTCTATAAAATCGTAACAGTTTCCTCCAATATGGTTTCGTTTTTCAATTACAAGGACTTTTCGGCCTATCGATGCGTATCGTTCAGCTAAAACACAGCCTGATATGCCGGCTCCTATAATGAGAATATCTATATTTTTCATTTCGCAAAGAATTTAATGATAGATTTCATCTGTTCAGCTGTCGTATCCCAAGACGTCTTCTGAAGAATTTTTTCATATGCCGCTTCCAAATTCTCAATCTTGGGCTCAGCTGTTAACTGAATGACTGCTTGAGTAAAGTCGTCAGCTGTTTCAATTATAGTTACACAACTGCTGTAGTCACGAACAACATCAATTACCCGTGTCGATATTATAGGCTTTTTGGCAGCCATATATTCAAGCGTTTTGGTAGGACTGATAAATTTTGTGGCATCATTTAATGCAAATGGCATCATAGCAATGTCAAATGCTTTTAGATAATACGGCAGTTCATCATAACATTTCATCCCCAGATAATAAAGATTTGCGGCTTGTGGAAGATCGGATTCTTCAATTTTGGCCAGCGGGCCTATCATGACAAAAGAAACCTCGGGAAGTTCTTGAACGGTTTTTTCAAGCAGTTCTAAATCAATTCTTTCATCAATGACGCCGTAATAACCGACTATTGGAGCCGGAATATCTCCTATGGAGGCTGGTATTGAGATATTTTTTAAAGCTTTTGAAAAATGTGATTGATCGACAGAACTTGGAAAACAATGCACATTTTTATGATGTTGTTGCTTTGATTCGTAGAGTGATTTACCGCCTGTAAAAATAATATCAGCATTAGCCATAAGATATTTTTCCTGATCTATAAGCTGTGCCGGTGCACCTTTAAAAAGTGTTAACTCGTCCATGCAGTCATAGATAATTGTGTCAAATTGAAAATAGTCTAAAAGCGGGCAGAACGCAGGAGAATAAAACCATCCGATAGAAATCGCTGTGCTTTTTACATAATCAGGGAGAATTTCCGTTATGGAAAGTATATCTGAGGTATGAGGCTGCAGTACATGCAGTTTTTCGCTGATAACAAGCAGAGTGCCGCGTTCGCCATTTTCTTGGTTTGGCAGCGGTTCTTCAATAAATAGCACTTTCATACTTGCAGCCATCCGGCTAATGAGGTGTTGTGGACGCTGATAGACGAACTTCCATCGTAAATGACTGAAGACAATCATGTCGTAATATTGCGGCTGGTCTGCAGAAGTTTCCTGCCTGCGTAAACCATTGTTAATTTTGTTTAAATTGTTTATCATAAGATTTGATTTTTAATAGTTTGATGCGATTTAATTGTGGGCAGAAGGATAAATAGAGTAATCATCTTTCAGCAAATGTATCGGTGTAAAAAAGTATATTCTTACAAAAAAAATCTTGAGAGTTATATAATTTACATATAAGTTCGATATTATTTACTCCTTAAATATTTGAAAAACAGTAAATAAAACCGGAATGATATAAATTGTAGAAGAGGAGTATTTGCACCTTTGTAACTGTATAATTACTAATACTTGGCTGTTGATGACAGAAGGATGCCGTCTTAAAAACTACAAAAATGAGCAGAGCAAATAATTCGCACAGAGTGCGATCAAACAGTAATACGGGTAATCTTGAACCTGTATTAATATCGATTATATGTTATTCAAAATACAATTCTGAATCAGGCGAAGAGTCAAAAAAAGACTTTCGATCCAGTCTTTCAGGAAAGCCTGCTGTAAAAGATGTGGTGCATGAAAACAATAATGGCAGACAAAAACAGGAAAACAATGATAATCAAAAAAGCCGGGGCGGTAAGGAATCGAAGACAGATCGTCGGCCGGCAGATACAAAAGAGCGGTCATAGACTACGCCCAAAAAATACGATACTACTTGGGGACAGTTCATGATTACCACTCTTTTTCTATTCGGCGGTGGAATTGATAAGTCAGGTAACAGAACAGTATTTGTCGCTTGCCCGTCTTCCCAACTGCGTCATTATATTTTCAATTATGGAGGTTTAAACTTATAATTGTCGTACCCTGGCCTCCAAAATTCCTGTATAAGCTGCTGCCTTTTTTAAATTTGGGTTCAATAGATAATCTGCTAAAGTTTCTTCACTACCGAAAATTTTTGAAAACTTATTTCTATCTTTTATAGTTTTAAGCACGTACTTATCACAATTTGAGACTATGCAGCGTGGTCAGCAACTAAACACGTACAGTGCAATCAAAATACAATAGACAGTTTACGTGCAGATTTAAAATTGACACTGCGAAAGGATAATAAAGGAAAGAAAAAAGGAATGTCTAAATCTAATACACAGACCGCCGTGCCGCATAAAGATGTACGGAAAGGTATCAGGCTGTAACTTGTTTTTTTGTTATGTATTGCGCAGCAAGACCTGTTATTTTTAACGGATCTATGATTTAAAAGTTTAGTGTTTCATATTTCATCGCGCACAATTCTGCGATGTGCTATTGGAAAAATGCAGCAATATAACTAATGTCTTAATAAACCACGAGGTTGGTGCGTTTTATTATACCACCCTCCTCATAGGTTTACAACTAGTCAAAAGTGCGGCTCCAATCTCGATAATCCCTAAAATAACATGAGGTCCGTACACAGTTTGCGAAAAACCGAACAGCCATGGGGAAGAAGCTAAAATAACTCCAGAGATAAAATCAAGAATAAGGTGCAGTTTCATCGGTATTAATCTTATAAATCCTAATTCGTAATTGGTCAACAGGCTGTACAGGATAGCTGCTGGTCCTAAAATATAAAAAATAGTGCTTTCAATTCCATTATAATTAAGTTCGAATATTGAAGGGGAAGCAGTAAGGAAAATACCCATGATATAATCCATACAGCCGTGCGTTCTGGTGTCTATTGGTTTCATGATCTTTTATTTTGATTCTATTATTTGAATTTTTTCATAGGGATTTAATGGAAGATGCATCAAAAAAGCTGCATCGGAGTGCGTCTTTTGCTTTCTGTATGCAGGTTTGTTTTAAACCATATATTAAAAATCCAAACTATTTTTTTATTTTAAAGCTTTCGCCAGAGATTCTGCCATCGACTGGGCATCCTTACTGTAGTTATCTTTATAGTATTTTTTAAGCTGTGCTGCAGTCTTTTTAGAATCTTTGCTGTGGCCTTCCCAAATCACTCCCAGTGATGAATAAGCAGGAATTGTGATACCGATGGAGCAGAAAAAGTTTGCAATGTTGCCTGTAACATGTTCTACACCATCAGAATCTCCTGTTACCAGGATACCTCCTAATTTCCCATCAACGGGAGAATCTTCTCCAGAATTTATAATATCAAATACTTCATCCAAACGTTCAATGCACTTTTGAAGTATTGATGAATGATTATTCCACCAGATAGGTGTAGCAAATAAAATGATATCAGATTTTACTATTTTTTGATAAATTTCCGGCCAGTCATCTTCTTTATCAAGATGGGTATAGCTTCCATGAAGAATGTTATACTCTACAAGTTTTATAATTTCAAATTCGATTTGCTGACGGGTTAAAAATTCGCCAAAAAAATCTACTAATACTTGTGTGTTTGAGCGGTCTTCGCTTTTTAACGTCGCCAATAAAATGATTGCTTTCATGTAATTTAATTTTAATACTGGGTATAATAGGGATTAATACTTTTCAATCCCATATTCTAATTTGAATCAGCATTACAAAGTTGGAGCACCGTTTAATGATAATTTTATAGTATTAATGATTTGATTTATAGAGTTTTCATTTTAAACTGATAAAAATATTGAACGAAGGAATAACATAGGGTATAATTGCATCGTTGTAGACGCAGAATTTAAATCTGTTGTTTCTAATCTAGTATCGCAGATTGATCTTTGGATATCCAGCAGACCAGAACGGCGCCTGATATATCCAGTTTTTCTGCGGGTTCTCTGTCACTGTTTTCCGAGGAGGTAGTCATGATGAAAACTTTCAGTTCTTTGGGTTTATCATCCATTCTCATTATAAATTATATGCAGGTCAACATAGTAAGATTTTATTTTTTTTTTGTAAATGTAACAATACGTTCAAAGCGTCCATGATGGCTTATCGAAATATCCTGCAGTTCAGCGCCTATAGCTGCAAGATACGGAATACCAGTTTCGTTCTTTATAATTCCTTTCCGATCTGTTTCCTTTATATTGTCTAAAATTTCCATACCCACCCCGGCGATAGTATGAATGCTTTCAGGCGTTATTTGTGTTTTGGTGTAGTATGTGTTTCCATTACAGGTGACAAGGCCTTGTGCTTGAAATTCATATAATGTCATAATGGAGCATGCGAGTTTTTTAGGTATGTATTCCCGTATTTTAGTTTGTCTGTTATAGACTTTATAAGCCGCTTCTTTCATGCTCCATAACAGCCATACCATGATTTCGGGATCATGATGCTCTTCTATGAGCTGTTGTTCTTCATCTGTAAAAAGTTTTTCAAGAAAACCTTTACGCTGCCAATTACTTTCTAAACGCGATTGTTGAAGATCTATGACATCATTGCCAATCATTTAGCTGCTAATTTTGTTTCTATGATTTCTACTGCTGCTTTGACATCCAGCATCCGTTCCATATCAGCGTTGTCTATTACAACATCAAATTGTTCTTCGATATCCAGAACGATATCTACAAGATTAGCAGAGTTAATTTTTAAATCATTTATAAAATCGGTTTCTTCAGACAGATTCTCGCAGGCAGCTGTATCTGCAGCATAAGGTTTTATAATGTTTTTTAATTTCTCGATAAGTTCTTTTTCAGCCATTTTATTTTTCAAATTTTTTAAATAATACACATGCATTTACATCGCCAAAACCAAAACTGGCTTTGGCAATTATTTTCGGATTACTGTTACTCGTTTGGAAGAGCACTTTTGAAGGATCAATCAGTGCAGCAATTTCAGGATGCAGGTCGGAACAATTGATATTTCCGAATAAAAAGCCTTCGTGAAGCTGTAATATGGCAGCGACACTTTCAATACTTCCTGAAGCGCTTAAGCAATGACCTGTCAAACTTTTTAAAGAGTTGATATAAGGGAAATTAATACCGCTTCGATTTAGTGCTTTTGTCCAATTTTCAATCTCGAGACTGTCTTTGGCTGTGGCGGTAAGATGTCCGTTTACAGCGTCAATCTCGTGTGCAGTAATTCCAGCATTGATAATAGCATTTTCGATACATTTTTGAACCGCAATACTGTTTGGTGCAGTCATACTGCCGCCGTCACGCTGCCCGCCGGAATTGACGTTTCCGCCCAATATTTCGGCATAGATTATTGCATTTCGTTCTAAAGCGCTTTCTAAATCTTCAACTACCATTGCACCAGCACCGCTTCCGGGAACAAATCCTGCAGCAGATGCACTCATAGGCCTAGAGCCTTCTATTGGAATTTCATTAAATTTTGAAGGACATACTCGAAGCGTATCAAATCCTGCCCAAATATACGGACCGCTGTCTGAGGTGCTTCCTGCAAGAATTCGTTTTGCCTGTCCAGATTGTATTCGGTCGTAGGCCATCAAAATTGCTTCTGTGCCCGTTGTACACGCAGATGAATTGGTTGTTACTTGATTTCCTAAGCCAATTTTCCCGCCCAGATAAGCACTTACACCGCTGTTCATGGTTTGAGCCACAACGGTGCTGCCAAGTCTTCGCGTTTGCAGATCATCGATTTTATAGATACTTTCTCGAAATTTATCAATACCCGATGTGCCTGAGCCAAATACAGCACCGCTGTCATAATCTAGAGTTTCATTCAAAGGTAAACCTGCATTTTTCCACGCGTCTATACCCGCAATAACACCGTATAAAATACCAGAACTATTAAATCCTCTGAGCTCGAGTTCGGTAAAATACTGCGATTTCAATTCGTCTGGAATTTCAGGCTGTCCGCTGATCTGACATGAAAACTGTAATTCTTCTAACTGCTTATTATGACGAATTCCTGAAACGCCATTTTTAATCGCATTAGTGAATGCCGGAATTCCGACACCGTTTGGAGCCGTGACGCCAAGGCCTGTTATTACGATTCGTTTTTTCATAATTTTTGAGTTATCATCCCGGCCAGAATTCCCCGGCAGACTTCCTGTCCGGCTTCATTGGTCATTACGGCGCTGCATTTGAGTTTTCCGAAACGGAAGAAAATTTTCTGTGAAGTCACAGTTACTTTTTCATTTGGATAAACAGGTTTTAAAAATTCCATATCTGCAGAAGTAAACATAATGACAGTATCTTTATAACTATCATTGCTTAATAAATAAATGCCAAGAGAAACCATGCCGATCTGCGCCATAGCTTCGGTTAAAATAACGCCGGGGGTTATAGGATTATCCTTAAAATGACCTTTGTAAAAATCAAGTTCTTTTTTAAATGTGAATGTTCCAGTAACGCCATTTTCATCCGCATGCAGGAGTTCGTCAACAAATAAAAAAGGACTGCTGTATGGAAGTTGTTTTATAATATCGCTTAATTCCATAATTTTAACATATTACCATTGTAACAAAATACGCTGTGCCGAAAATCCGGGACCAAAACTCAGCATTAATCCTTTTTCACCTTTTTTTGGACTTCGATTCATAATGCTTTCTAAAACATACAGCACGGTAGCGCTGGACATATTGCCATACTGTCTCAGAATTTCTTTTGTGTCGTCGATATTCTTTTCTAAACCAGAGAATAGTGCTTCGACAGTATTGACGATTTTTTTGCCGCCGGGATGAAAGATTAAATGATCTATATCTTTTATTTCCATATCGTTTTGTTTTAAAAAAGGATGAATAATGTCACCAAAATGACTTGCAATAGTCTCGGGTACTTCAATATCCAAAACCATCTGCAGACCGCTGTTTGTGAGTTTAAAACCCATCATGTGTTCGGCATCGTAAAAATGATACATTTGTTCGTCCAGAATTTCCGGGCCGATGTCGTCTTTATGGGAAGAGAGCAGACAGCAGGCGGCACCATCACCAAAAATAGCCGCACTGACAATATTCGGCATTGAGAAATCATTAAGCTGAAATGTAGCAGCAGGTGACTCGACAGCAATTACAGCAGCACGCTTTCCTGGATTTGATTTCAGGAAATTCTTTGCATATATAATTCCCGATATTCCCGCTGCACAGCCCATTTCTGTTACCGGAAGACGCACAATATCCTGACGCAGTTTCATTTTATTGATCAGATAAGCATCTAAAGACGGAATCATAATACCTGTGCAGCTTACCGTAATAATATAATCTAGACTTTGCGGATCCCAGCCTGTTTTTTGAAGTGCTTTTTCTAAAACCTGATGACCTAAAACGATCATTTCACGGCTGTAAATATCATTTTTTTCTTCAAAAGAAGATGCAGTAAAAACTTCTGAAGGTTCCATAATTGAATAACGTTTGTCTACTGCGGCGCCTGCAAATATTTTTTTTACCTTTTTGATAAAACGTTCTTCCCGGCCTTCGAGCCAGACATCTAAATAAGGAAGAATATCTTTTGTTTCTCTTGAATATTTCGGAAGCTGTTTAACAGCTGTAACGATCTTTACGCTCATATTTTTTTGATTATCCACTGGTAGCGAAAAGCCCATTTCCAGTTTATGGTATAGTTTTTAAAATTTAGTTTTGTGGAGAATTGCTTGAGTTCATTTTTTTTGAAGCCTCTTAAAATAGAAACAAGTCCATCCTTTCGGGACATTTCATTGAGGCTGAAAACAGTGCAAATCAATTGAAATAATCGATAAGCCGTTTTGCATCGATGTAAATCATTCACTACAATTCCTATTGCGGCGTTGTTGTAAATTTGTTTTAAAATATTTTCAATCTCGCTATTCGTAAAATGATGCAGGGTTAAAGTGCACAATGCGATATCGTATTTTAATGAACTAAATTCTGGACTAAAAATATCAAGACATTTGTACTGGATATTATGAAATTCTTTAGAAAGATTTCGCGCATATTCTATTGTAAATGCATTGGCGTCTATTCCTTGTAACGAAAAATCATAACCGTGCTTTTTGCCAAACCTAGAGAGCATTCGCAGCATATCACCGTTGCCCGAACCGATATCTGCAATGATAAGCGGTTTGGAGGCTTTTTTTTTCTGCAATAGTTTTTTTAATCCATGCAGCGTGAGTTTATTGCCTCCTAAAAGCTGGTTGATTTTGGCGATCTGATCTAATGCATCGATTAATTCTGGACCTTCAAGTGAAAAATCGTCCATTATCTCGGTTTGTTCTGTTCTATATTTACTATTAACACTCATTCTAATTGATTGTGACAGGGCTGCCATGGGTCTGCCTGATGATTTTTGAAAGTAATAAAGGCATTGATGCCGCAGCAAAAGTCATTAAGTTTGTAATTTTTTTATGTGTCAGAGCTTTGGCTAGAAGTCTGCCTGTAAACAATCGTCTGCTAAAGTGTTTTTTCCATTCTTGTTTATATTTTTTTTCCAATTCCTGATGTGATGTTATTCTACCGCTGTAAAAATCCAGAATCAATTCTGCTGCAATTTTAGCACTGTGTACAGCCATTGCCATTCCATTCCCGCACATAGGGTGTATAAGACCGGCCGTATCGCCCACCATCAAAATATGGTTTTCAACTGGATTTTTTTTATCAAATGAAATCTGGCTGATCGTTAGAGGTTTGTCAAATAGAGGTACAGCATTTTCAAAAACAGCTTTCAGTTTTTTGTTTTCGTATAACACTGCTTTTTGATATTCGTCTATATTTTTATACTTTTTAAAAGTTGCATAATCGGCTAGATAACATATATTGATGATGTTTTTCTCAACAACCGACACACCGCAGTAGCCTCCCTTAAAATTATGCAGCGCTACCTGACTGCTGTCGAATTCACCTTTGTAATGTCCTTTTACCGCCAGCCAAGGCGATTTTTCGGCAATAAAGTTTCGAGCGAGAACCTGATCCATATTCGATCTTTTTCCATAAGCACCGAGCACAATTTTGGATGTAAGAATCTGCTGGGAGGTCTTTATTGTGAACATGTTATTATCAAAGGAGCTGTTATGTACGGTTTCAGTAAAGACGGTACATCCATTTTCTAATACTTTTTTATATAAAAAATGATCGAGGGCAAAACGGCTGACGCCAAAACCGCCTAAGGGAAGTTTGGTACGGGCAGTTTTTCCGTTTTGTGCTGAAAATTCGAAATTTGAGATCTTGGTCGGATGAAGTTCAGAAATATCAATGCCAAGCCATTGCAGATAAGGTAAAATTTCATTAGAGATATATTCACCGCAGACTTTATGACGAGGATAAGTCGTTTTTTCAATCAACGTTACGCTGAGTCCTTTCTTGGACAAATGCAATGCACCGGCTAAGCCGGCAAGGCCCCCTCCAATAATTATGACATCGGCATTTGTTCTCATACTACCAATTTACTTATAATATATCAAATCATCCTTATGAAAGTGAAAAAAAAATAAGAAATAAGTAACAACATCATTTGAGGAAACATATGAAAATAAAGATTACTAATTCTGATGTAATTACAATGTTATGAAAATTTAAATTTGAAAACCTCTTTGATATTCAAGGTGTATGAGCTGAAAATTACAAAATATCGCAGCATTCAAAAACCGATCAGAGCTCGATGTGTCAAAATATTGATGAATGCCAAAAAGATGAAATGACGCGCTTTCAGCGCAGCACCATTCACACCGATACAAGTATAGTGTCTTTTGTAAGGCCGGTTTTTATTTGGCAGTATGAAAAAGATAAATAATGAGCGTAACGCTCATCAATATAATTAGAATAGCCAGCAGGGTCGTGAAGGCGGTGCTGTATTTGAAGTTTAATGTTTTGATTTTTTTAGTGTTATATCGGTATTGGATAAAAGCGTATAGACAGGCTGCCGCGCCGGTAATAACAATGATAATGCCTATGATCGAAGAATATCCTTTGTGTACAGCAGGATCTTCACCAAGTTCGAGTCCTAACTGTCTGATAAACATAGAAAACTTGACCACGACAAAACCAAATGTCATTAATGCAATTCCTGTGCGCACCCATGCCAGGAAAGTTCTTTCGTTCGCCATCAGTTCGCGTATTATCAGCTGGTCGTTTTTAGATTCCATTTGCCTTTAGATTTTATATACTGGTTGTACGTTTTGCAGTTGTAAAGTGCACCGGTTTGAATGATGTGCCATATGCGGCTTTGTTTATTATCGCGGTACATTTTAATACCTAAATTTATTAAAAAAAATGAACAATTATCTTCCTTACTATAACCAAAACGATTTTTTACATTTTGTGAAGTAAAAATGCCGGCTTGCATTATAGGCAATTTCTATTTATGTCATGTATCGAATTCTAGCTGGCCTTACAATCATCCAGAGAAAACAAATTTATTTTTTTTACTATTTTTGTTTAATCTTTTTTGTAAATTGTTAAACAATTAAAGTTGTGTTGGTAATAAGCTTTTAGAGATAGAAATAATTACAGCATTGAGGCATTCCTTATGATCATGAGGCCGGCTGCTATAAAGACTGTGGCCTCTTTTTGATGTACAGTCCGGCAGTTGAGAGTTTGCAGGAAATAAATACAGGATGGTAGGCCAGACGTTCAGGCTTTACAGTATTTAGCATTCAATTCTTTAAAACAATTAAAATGAATACAGGTTTGATAAAAAATGTCTATTTAGCAGACGACGATGAGGATGACAGATTTATTTTCGCAGAGGTTTTGCAGCAGGTAGACCCGTCAGTAAATCTATGGCAGTTTGAAAGCGGAGAAAAGCTGACTCAGATACTATGCGAGACACTCGAGCTGGTGCCAGATGTAGTATTTTTAAATATTAATATGCCCATTAAAAACGGTTTTGAATGTCTGCAGGAAATACGAAGCCGCAGTGATAATCTAAAAAACATAATGATAATAATGTATTCCACATCACGTAATCCCGATACTATAGCAAGAGCACTTGAACTTGGTGCTGACTGGTATTTGATAAAACCCGCCAGTGTGTCTGTTTTGAGCTCATTAATCAAAAAAGTACTGGAGATCAATACAGCCGAACCTGCTCCGGATTTTGTTTTACAATGATTTGCAATGGTTAATTTAAATTCGATGTAATAAACAGGATGGTAGAAAAGAATACATCCTGAACCGCATATTTATTGAAACTGCAGATTTAATAGTAAGATTTTTTGAAAAGCCTGAAATAAGTTTTTTACTTGATTCTGCGTTCTAATGCTGTTTCTGTCTGTGATCATGCGCATACTTCTTAGCGCTTTTATCCATTGATTTTTTTTGCATGCTCTGACGGCACCGGTGCTGCTTTTGGGTGAAAATTACGGGCAGATGTGTTGAATGTATGCCGCCAGTGAAGCCCATCACAGAAGTTCTAAGTAAAACCAACACTCTTTTTTATGTTTTTAAGTCTTTTTTTTCAAAGATAATTTAATTAACTGCTTTACGAATGCAGCAGTGTCATTGTTTTGCAATTGATAAAATTTTAAGTTGAAGGTTTATACTGTTTCAGATATAAAAAAATAGAGGGTGCGGCGCTGGGGCAGTAATGTATTGTATTTTGAGATGTTACCATATTTAAAGTATCTGGAACAATGCAGCTCAATAACATGTGATACAGAATCCTGCGCATCAATTCTTGATGTTTCTATACAAACCAGCGGTGAGTATGTCCGCTGGCTGGTTTATATTTAACGTTTACCTGCGTTTTCAATTACTGCTGTGAGAATGTTATCAGGTAATAACTTTTAATTTAGATAGGGATGGCGTCAGTATCGCGAGGGATACCAGTCAAAGAATACTGGCATCTTAAAATTTATCGTATAGTGAGTGTCATATTGGGAACAATAATATTGCCAGTGCTTCCTGAAAACCTTTGGACAAACACCTCAATGTAATCATTTGTCACCATTTCCGCTGAGGCATTTAATGGAAGCACGACAATGTCATTTGTGGCTGCGCCGCGTCCGTAGATTTTGTACTGGCTAATTGGAGTGCCGTTTTTGGCAATGAAAACAATATAAGTCCCAGCCGCCGGTACTTGGAAAGAAATGGCGCCTGAAATCTGAAATATTCTTTTTTTCTTGCCGGCGTAGCGCAGTCTGTTCACGTCATCTGTTGTAAATCGGAAGAGGTTAGAGTACACTGTAGGAGGAGTTCCCGACCCGATCTTAACAATGTTGCTGGGATTGGACGTATTAAAACCAACAGACAGTCCATTTCCTACCGGGTAATCCATCGCGAAATCGCCCGCGGCATTGGCATCGCTTTCTGTCGGTATTCCAGCAGAGCGTACGTTCCAGCTGTTGTTAAAATTATAACCCGGATAACTTCCGGCAGTATAGGGCTGTACAAAGCCTGCAGGCACTGGACCTGTAAAAACTACAGATTCCAGAACGGCATCACTGGTGATGGAAAGATTAGAAGCCGATACATCAAGTCCGATTGCAGTGGCCGCTACATTAGAAAAACCGCCCTGTTTTTGTATTAGATTGAAGGTACCTGTGAATTTTTCATAAGTCCCTGAATTGTTGCTGAACCATGCCTGGTTGCTCAACAGTAACTGGCCGATATTGTTATACGTAATACCGTTTGTATTGCCAGAATAGTTGACGATGCTGAAAAAAGTAAGGCCATACCCTGAGATCGTTCCGATACTGGAAGAATTAGCTATTATACAGTCACGAACCAGTAAGGTCTGTGTTGCAGATCCTGTAAGATTAAAAACTGTTGCTCCAGGGGTGGTAATCGTCAGATTTCGTATGCTTCCTCCGGTGCTTCCTGAAAATAGAAATCCAGAGGTCTTGACAATTATATCATCATTGGCATCCAGCCCGCTGAGATAAGCATTGTTTAGATCGACAGGCAGATTAAAGGTTATCTGTCCGTTAATTTCATATAATGTATTGGAGGCCAGCATATACTTGGCACCGCCTCCCGCTGTAAGCTCTGAGGCAAGAACAACAGCAAGGTTGTCTCCGCTGCGAATGCGTTTGAAATTTACTCTTGGCGTCCCGCCGCTGTTGATCATTGTCCATGAAGCGGCTGGAAGTGAATAATAGTAAAAAGATCGCAGATCCGTGTCGTAAACCATCAGCCCGTCAGCGGGGGAAGTAATGGCAGTACGCTGGGCGGTTGTCATTCGAGGTGTCAAAAAACCCTGTGTGGTCGAGCTGACATCCAGAATTGAACTTGGACTGGGAGAAGTCGTTCCTATTCCAATCTGAGCCAGGGATTCAGATGACGTAAGCAGTAAGCCAATAAAGCATAATTTCAAGGCTGTTAATGTAATTTTACTTGTCATAATTATGATGTTATATTATATGAAACATTCAATGCGAAATGAGATTTGACAGCTGTTGAACTGCGGCGGCAATCCATTTTAAGTCTGGTGTGCGGCGTCGGCGTTAATGACTGCCGGCTGAAATAATAATCTTACCGGTTAATCGTCTGCCGTCATTGGTATGAAATACAGCAATGTAAACCCCTGCACTGAGACCGCTGGTCGAAAAAGCATAGCGCAGATCAGCAGTCAGATTATTCTCTGATCGAACCATTCGGCTGTTCACATCATAGAGCTTGTAAGATTCAATAGGCAGCATTCCTGGATTGACTGCAGTTACGCTGCTTTGAACATCATTATGAAAGATGAAGAACTGCGTGTCGGAGTCGTAATCACGAACTCCCAGCGTCTTAGATGTAAAGGTGATTTTGAAGCGTTCGGTATAGATTCCCGGAGCCACGGACACCTGAAAGGGTGTCTGGGCAATATTGTGGTATGATCCATCCAGCATATCATAAAGATAAACCGGCTGTGCCTGATCAAAATTGATAATATCTGAGATGTAAAATTTAAATGTTGAGTTTACAGCTGCTTTTACTACTAAAGGGATTTGTTTCGACAGATCGAAGTTGATTCCTTCAATAACATAGGATGCATTCTCAAGCCAGAAACCTAGGTCATTGGGAAGATCTGTTGAGATATTAACCGCGTCGACTCCGGGATCCACACCGTCGGTAGCATCTGGGGTAAAGGCAAGGGCAAGCTGTCGTGTAAACTGATTGTTGATGATCGTATTGAATTTGATATGGGATACCGGAGTTACTGTTTCCTGCCGGCTTTCGGGCTTTTGTATCCCTGCAGATTTTTCAAATTGAGAACCTCCTGAAGCTTCTTTTACAAAAATACGGTGTGAATTACGAAAAATCGCTGTACCTGCAGCGGTTCCATTAAGTAAAAAACCTTGTCCAATAGGAGAATAGCGTCTCTGTATGGGAGTGCCGGAACCGGAAGCCGGAGTTCCTGTGTTCAGCGAACCATCCTGATTATACGAATTAAATACCGGAGGGGTATAGATACCGTCCGAGAGTAAGCTCACCGGGGCATAAGCCCCGTAACCTCCTTTATAAGCGCTTAGATAATGGGAATTAACAGATTTATCCTGCTCCCAAAAGTAAGCGGTTCCACCTGTAATGACGACGTTTGAAGGATCCAGAAGAAAGGCATTTAAATGAAGTGCAGAAGGATAGGGATTTCCGGTTAATGTCGCGGCACCTGCTCCAAGTACTACAGTTATATTGCCGTCATTGGGTTTTCCACGGAAATCGTAGCGCTGTGCACCGCCCGGATTATTAAATGTGCCTGTCTGCGCTGGATCAAGCAGATCCGTGCCGCTGGTGCCTTTCATCGTGAAGCCTTCACCCGGCTGAAGCCCGGCTGTATTTCCTACATAGATCCACTGCGAGTAACTGCCTGCATTTACCAGTTTATAAATCCACGATGACGCAATGGAAAGCGGATTTGAAGTGCCGTCGTAACTCCCCGCCGGCAGCAGAGTTGCCGGAGTCGAAAGCACTGGTGAGGTAGGACGGTGCAGCATTGTAATGCCGAAGTTTTCATTACCCGATGCAGATGAGGCATTTCCAACTGGAGAACACCAGTAATTATAATCAAAATTATCCGCAGTTCCTTCCTGATAAACCGATAGCGTGCCCTGTCCGGAGTTTTGTGAAAGGGACGATGATCCCTGAAGCAGCTGTGAATTATTCCGCAGGTAAAGATTCGAAGATGAGGCCATGGTAATATTCTGTCCTACATAAAGTACTTCATTTTTGGCATACAGGAACGCATTGGGACTAAAATAGATTTGGGCCGATGTCTGGGCAGCGTTCAGAGAAAGTAATATATACAGTATATACTTCATAATGTTTTGAAATTAAATCGCAGCTGCGAGTTATAATAAATGTCTAAGCTCAACCAATTACAACTACCGCATTTTATGAATTTCTTTTACGTGAGGTAACAAAGCCGCCATATAAAATGCCGCCCAGAAGCAGTAAGGCAATCTTTCCATTGATCGGCACAGGTTCGGGATCGGGCAGTCCCGGCGGCGGCGGCCCTGCCCCCTGAGAAAAAACGCCGGCAGATAGTAAAAAAAATAAAAAACACAGGATACTTAATCTTACAGGAGTGCTATGCATTTTTTTGATTTAAAATTAAAAATGGAGCTGATATATAACTCTTTAAATTCAAATCTAATAAAAGAAATCTTTCTTTCGGCAGCAAGATGTAAGAATTAACCTTTATTTCTTACAAATGAAAATATTCATGAATAAGATTGTTAAAAAAGTTAATTTATTTCAGAACTCACTGATGTGTCAAAGATTGGTCATGTTAATGGGGGAGCGGGCAGATCAGACGAGATGCAGTCCCATACGAAGCAAAGCTGTAAAGAACATGCACGAGCTTTCCATGAAAATTTTGGACGCTTGTATTTTTAAATAATAAAACAACGGTGAAATCAGAAACGGGTCAGCTTCCACAATCTAGAAGTACAGATAACAAAGTGTCCTGAACAAAAACGGCTGCGGACCGGCTGCAGTCTTCTCATTTCAGCCATCCGGCCTAGTTCAATTTTAACAATATGAACTAGGGTAGAAATAGATAAATTTATAACTTTGAATATAGAATACGAAGTCGTAAAAACAAATCTTCTACATGGAAAAAGCGATACAATTTAAGGTGAGAAAAGATTTGGACCCGCGCCAGCAGCTCACTGTCATCAAGTTAAAAGGAAGCCTTATAGCAAAAGGTTACACAGAAATTATTCATATTTCCGACCAGGATGATGAATTCCATATCAATTCCTTTGAAACCGACGCCGAGAAGAGAAATGATGTGCAGCAGTATATTGCGGCCTTTATCAGTTCGGAAAACCTTTCCGATACAGTAACAATCAGATAATTTATAGTCTGGATGTATAAACGGAGTTGCGTTTCTGAAAGAGAGCGCCGCAGTAATTGCCAAATCAGATTTACGGAAAGATACTATTAAAAGGCCGGCAAAGCTGCCGATCTTTCCATAACACTTTTTTGCGGGATAATTGCTATCTTAGCTTTTTAAGAAAATTTCGGAATAGCGGCATGGTGCTGCAGATGATTATGGGCCCCGACAACTTTATCACACTCTCACAGCTGAACTATCAGATCCATCAGGCGGTAAACGAACGTTTTAAAGGACGCCGCTATTGGGTCGTGGCTGATGTGACCAGCCATAGCTTTAAGGCAGACAAGAAAATCCATTATTTTGAACTGGTAGAGAAAGCGGAGAAGAACAGTGCCATCACAGCCAAGATAATGGGCAAGGCGTGGGGAGAGGGAGCGGTGCACCTGTCTGATTTTGAAAAAAAGACTGGACAGACCTTCACCAATAACCTGCATGTACTGGTGCAGGTCAGCGTGGACTACCATCCGCTCTACGGGCTTTCGGTCAATGTGCTCGATATCGATGTTAATTTTACCCTTGGCGTTCTCGAACGCCAGCGCAATGCTACGCTTAAAAGACTTGTGCAGGAAAATGATTTTATCACCAAGACCGCCGAGGGCTATTCCACGCACAACAGCCGTCTGAAACTGCCTCTTGTGATCCAGCGCATTGCAGTAATATCGGCAAGTAATTCAGCGGGTAATGAGGATTTCAGGCATACGCTTGAGCATAATAATTTTGGCTATGCTTTTCAGATTGATGATTATTACACCATCGTGCAGGGAGACAATAATGCCAGGCTTTTTTTAAACAAGCTTATCGAAGTGTATCAGACGGGAATTCCTTATGATGCCGTGGTAATTACAAGAGGTGGAGGCGCACAGTCTGATTTTCTGATCTTTGACAATTACAATATCGGGCGGGCTGTCGCTAAGTTTCCTATTCCGGTCATAACGGGGATCGGACACCAGAAAAATGTCAGCATCACGGATCTGATGGCTCATACCAATACCAAAACTCCGACAAAAGCGGCAGAGTTTATCATTGCCCATAACCGCAGTTTTGAGACCGGATTATTTTCTATGCAGCAGCATATCGTGATCAGATCACAGCAGCTTTTCCTGCACCATTTCAAAGTGCTGGAAGAACTTAAAGGCAATATCTCCAGAAATGCAAAAGAGCTTCTCTCCCAGCATAAACAGCAGCTGGTCTTTACCCATCAGAGAATCGCATCAGCTGCAAAAGACATACTGTACGAATACCAGCAGAAACTTTCTCTTAAAGCCCAGATGACAGCCCAGAGCTCACAGAACATGGTTCGCCGCAGGAAAAGCGATATGGATTATCTTGCCGGAAGCTTAAAGCTTTTTACGGCTGGCTATTTCAAGAGCAGAAACCTGCATCTCAATCATATGCTCAAAAGCATTACACTGATGTCCCCGCAGAATATCCTCAAAAAAGGCTACGCGATTGTGAAAACCAACGGGAAGATTGCAGCGAGCACCGAATATATAAAGCAAGGGGATGACATTGAGGTTATCCTTCACGATACCATACTTAAAAGCACCGTTAAAGAAAAAATACACTACCATGGAAGAGAAACTGACTTATGAGCAGGCCTGGAATGAGCTTACTGCTATTTCAAAAGAAATAGAAAATGAAACCATTTCGGTCGACGAGCTGGCGGCCAAAGTGAAAAGGGCATCGGAGCTGATCACCTTCTGCCAGGGCAGGCTTAAAGCCACCGAGACCGAAGTGGGGAAAATCATTGACGGCATGGAAAACCAGAAAGAAGGGTAGACTGCAGCCGGTAAACTGATCTGAAACGTATGCCAGATCCGTTTTATTAGTTCCAGGATTCCGGCTCTTTTCTATCTGTATCATCCGCAAAAGCATCCTGCCCTGAGGCATCACTTTGAGTAAAGGGATCTGGGGCCGTTTTTAAGCTATCATGCAGCTCTAAAATGGCCGCGGGAGAGGTGTCTTCTGGTTCTTCTTCAGATGCAGGAGTCAGGAAACGGAAAGCAAAATCAATCGGCTTTTCTTTGCCCATTTCGAAAAAATGCACGATATACTGGTTTTTCTCCCTATCGACAGTCTGTATTTTTCCTTTGTTCCACACAGGATGCATCACCAGATCGCCTTCTGAAAAAGCAGTATCTTCAGTGTTTTTTGAAGCCGCGGCGGAAGATTGTGCTGACTGGATCATTTCAGCAGAGAGTTTTCCTTTGCGCACGTAAAATTCCTCCTTGATTTCAAAAAGGAACCTTGACGGATATTTGTTGAGACCAGTAGTGAAGTTAAAACCTTCCGAATCGGTCATATAGAATCTTTTCTCCGCGCGCGTGACGGCCACATACATGAGCCTTCTTTCTTCCTCGATGGCACGTTTTCTTCTTTCTTTGATTGAAAGGGCACTGGGAAGCACTCCTTCTGTAAATCCGCATAAGAAAACATACGGAAATTCCAGTCCTTTGGAGATGTGTATGGTCATCAGGCGCACCTTATCCTGATTTTCCGTGTCCTTATCAAGATCGGTATAAAGCGAGACTTCCTGAAGGTACTCTGCAATATTTATGGGGCCGTTGTTTTCTTTTTCCAAAAGCATCATCGAGCTTACCAGTTCTTTGATATTCTCGAGCCTGTCCTCATCACCGTCCTTGCGGTAAAGTTCGGAAAGCCCGCTCTTGTCGAGTATAATTTTGACCAGGTCTGAGATGGAATTATTTTCTGCGTCTTTTTTCAGTTCGACAACAAGGCTGAGAAAATCTATAGCGCCTTTTTTATTGAGTTCTTTATCCTGTATATTGTTTTCCAGTGCCTGAAGCAGGGACAGGTTCTGTTCGCCTGCCAGAAGGCTGAGCCTCTCCAGGAACTTTTTCCCAAGTCCCCTTGAAGGATGGTTGAACATGCGCAGGAACGAGAAATTATCCCCCTGAACGATAAGCCTTAAAAAAGAAAGTACGTCTTTAATCTCCCTGCGCTCAAAGAAACGCACCCCGCCGAAAATGGCATAGGGGATATTCTCCTTGATAAGGGCCTGCTCGATATTGCGCGAGAGATGATTGGAACGGTATAAGATAGTGATATCGGAATACGAAGCCTTTTCGGTTTTCAGGATTTCTTTGATCTCGGAAGCCACCCAGAAGGTTTCCTCAAAATCGTTCTTGCCGTGGAAATGCACCACTTCAACCCCTTCGGGATTATCGGTGACCATATCCTTGTCCACTCGTATCTGATTGTTTTTGATGATGTGGTTGCCCACTTTCAGGATATTGGGGGTCGAACGGTAATTCTGGTTCATGATAATGGTCTGGGTATCGGGGAACATCCGGTCAAATTCCACCAGGTATTCGGGCTTTGCCCCGCGCCATTCATAGATGGTCTGGTCGGGATCACCTACAAGAAAAAGGTTCTGGTGTTCCCGGGAGAGCATTTCCACCAGATGAAACTGGCTGTCTGAGCTGTCCTGGGCTTCATCCACCTGAATGTAATGCATCATCTGCTGCCATTTGGAGAGCACATCAGGATTGCTGTCCAGAATAAAAGCCGTAAAGTGGATCAGGTCGTCAAAATCCAGTGCGTAGTTACGTTTCTGTTTATCTAAGTATTTTTGGTAGACCCGTGCAGAGATCGAATCCTTTTCATCGGGCTCAAAACTTATATTCTCCAGCATATAGCCCATATAATCCGAGGTGCTTTTCTGCTTGGAGATAAAGCGCAGCACCTGTTTGAAAGTCAGGTTCTTGGAATTGATGTCAAGTTCTGTGAAAACATCCCTTAGGATCGTTTTTTGGTCCTCGGCATCCAGTATGATAAAATTTTTCGGATAGTGTATTTTGTTTATTTCCTCCCGCAGAAAACGCACGCAGAAACCGTGATAGGTGGTGATAAAGCTTACATCGTAAAGATCGCCGATCAGCGCCTTGACGCGTTTTTTCATTTCCTGCGCCGCTTTGTTGGTAAAGGTCACGCACAGGATATTGGAAGAGTTGATGCCCAGCCTGTCCACAATATAAGCAAAACGCGAGGTCAGCGCTTTTGTTTTTCCGGATCCGGCACCGGCAATAACACGTACATATCCTTCAGTAGTTTTCACCGCCTGAAGCTGTTTTGGGTTTAAGTTTTCTAATATTGGGTCAGTCATTTTTAAAGAAGGGATTTTTGATCTTTATTTTTATTTGCGGGAAACAGACAGATCAAAGCGTCTGTGGTACAAATTTATGCAATTTATTGAAAAGCGCATCAGGTCCGTAATCCGTCCGATTGATTTTGCAACATAGGCAGTATAAGCTGGTCTATTGAAAATAAAAACCCTGAAGGGGACCTCAATAATCAGCTGATTAAAAAATGCCCTTCAGGATTCTTATGAATTCTTTTCGATACGGCTGCAGAATGCATTGATCATGCAGTTAACGGCATCAAGATTTTTGACTTTCAGTGTTTTCAGTCTGTCCTGTACTCTTCACTGCTTTCCGTTCCCTGATGCCATGGACCTTCTTTTAAATGGACCCTTTCTGAAGCGCTTTCTCTGGAAGGCGGATTTTCACTTAGATGATCCACCACTTCTTCAACCGTTGTTCCTGCTGCCCTTACGGCATCTTTTAATATCTCTTCAGGTACATTGAGCTTTGCTGCCCACTGCTGGATTTCCTGTTGGTCGGAGATATTGATATGGTTATCTTCTGTCTCTGCTGTGCTGTTTGTATTTTCCATGATTTTTAAATTTTAGGATTTATCCAAAGTTACCATCCCGTACAATAATGCTGTTACATTATAAAACCGGATTATTACAGGATTGTTATGATTATCAGTAATTTAAGATGATTGGCATTATGCTTCCCGTATTTGACGGAAGGTGAGGTTGATCCTGGGCAGAACAGGGCGGGCTGTTTTAGGGACCTGATGCTCCCAGTACGTATTGGTGTTTCCTGCCATCAGCAGGAAGGTGCCGTGATGCAGCGGGATTTCTATCGGCGGGATATGTTTGAGCACTTTGTGACGCAGGCGGAACATACGCGTTTCCCCGAAGGTTACCGAAGCGATATTCATGTTTTTATTACTGGAGGGCGTTTTATCGCTGTGCCAGCCTACTCCGTCGCCTCCGTTGCGGTAGAGGTTCAGCAGTACGGCATTAAAATGTATTCGGGTTTCCTGTTGTACACGTTCACGTATAGCAAGCAGTTCTGAAGGCCAGTCGGGATTGGACCTGCGCTCAGGCCTGTTAGAATCTCCGTACCATGAAATCATGCGCGGTGCCGTGACCACTTTGTCGTACATGGGCATTTCGTACTCCCGCCACTGGGTGGTATGGAGCAGGAAATTATAATAATGGTCGGATTGCTCTTTATTGAAAAAGTTATCAATCAAAAGCAGGTCGGCATCGGGAACGTCAAATATTTTTCTGCCCCCGGAGCCTTGTGAGAAAATTTCGGTATCATCAAAAAGCATCATTTTTTTCACATTTTTAGTTATACGTATCTTATTTATCAGCTGTTCATTTTATGTCTGGGGATATTGATTTCATGTTCCTGCGGATATGGGGCGCGGTGGGTCATGCTGACATCTTCTTTGAGTTTCTGCTGCATTTTGTACTTCCAGTCATTCTCATGGGCATAACGCGGATCAGCAATAAAAGGCATTTTAGCCATTTTGATGACCGTGATGGTCGGGAAATGGTAGTCAACCTCAACACTGCCCAGCAGCAGGTAACAGCCGCCGCCCTGAAAAGGATATTCTTTTAAGCTTCCCGTGAAATGCGCCGTATCAAAGAGTTCTCCTTCGGCGTCAATCCAGGTCCCAAAATACATGGCGCCCATTTTGGTCGGTACATGTTTTCTTGAGATCAGATAGGCCAGCATACGAACTTGTTTTTTGTGGTGCAGCAGCAGGTCTTTTGCCATTACATCGCCCCTGAAGCGGGTCTGCAGCAGGTCAAAAGGGGAGCAGGAGACCGGAAAGCCGATAAACTCGATTTCATCAAAAGCATCTTCAAATAAAGAGCGTTCCAATGCGGGCAGCTTGAATTCCCTGGCCGGTTCCTGAATGAGTTTTAAATTACGGTCCCCGGGCTTGAAATTCACCAGCAGCAGGCGGGCGGTGATCAGCAGTTCATTTTTGGATTTCCCTGTAAAGCGGAAAGCCCCGATGAAGATCAGGATCTGGATGTTTTCAATGCCTATGGGGATGCGGTTTATAAAATTTTCGAGCGATTTGTAATCCCCATTGACAGTGCGCTCTTCCTGAATCAGCAGGGCTGTTTTGTATTCAAACCCCTGCAGCTGCATAAAGCCCAGATAAATATCGCGGCCATACAGCGTGGTTTCATAGGTGCTTTTATTGACACAGGGATTATGGATGGAGGCCCCTGACATCCTGGCCTCATGCACATAGACCTCTGTGCGGTAAAACCCGCCCTGGTTATTAATCACCGCGGTCATGAATTCGATAGGATAATGCACTTTGAGGTACAGACTCTGGTAGCTTTCCACAGCATAGGAAGCCGAATGCGCCTTGCAGAAGGAATAACCGGCAAAGGATTCTATCTGGCGGTAAATTTCCTCGCTGAGCGGCACGGGATGTCCCTGACGGGCACAGCATTCAAAAAAATGGTCCTTTACCCGCTGCAGGGCGGCTTTGGATCGTCCTTTTCCGGACATGGCACGGCGCAGGATATCACCATCGGCGGCAGGAAGCCCGCCGTAATGCAGGGCAATCTTGATGACATCTTCCTGATAGACCATGATGCCGTACGTCTCTCCGAGCTGCTCTTTGAAAACAGGATGAAAATACTCGAACTTATCGGGATGGTTATGGCGGTAGATGTATTCCTTCATCATGCCTGACTGCGCCACGCCGGGACGTATGATGGAAGACGCTGCCACAAGGGTTTTGTAGTCGCTGCAATGCAGTCGGCGCAGAAGGCCGCGCATAGCAGGGCTTTCAATATAAAAACAGCCGATGGTTTTTCCCCGTGAAAGAAATTCATTGCACGAAGCCTCATTCTTGGAAAGCGACGTATCGCGGATATTGACCGTAATCCCCCTGTTTTTCTCAATAATCTTAACGCTCTGGTCAATATGGCCGATGCCGCGCTGGCTTAAAATATCAAATTTTTCAAGCCCGATATCCTCAGCGGTATGCATATCAAAAAGGGCAATAGGAAAGCCCTTGGGAGGCATTTCCAATGGCGTATAATGGGTAATGGGCTCTTCGGATATCAGGATGCCGCAGGAATGCATGCTGCGCTGGTTGGGGTATTTTTCCAGAAGCATGCCGTACTGCTGCACCTGACGCACCACTTTATTGGTCGGGTGCAGCTCCATGGGGTTCTTGGCCAGCGTATCGAGTTCTTCTTTGGGAAGCCCGAAGACCTTACCGACTTCACGGAAAATGGAGCGGTATTTGAATTCCACGTTCGTGCCGCAGAACGCCACATGGTCGGCACCGTAGCGCGAGAATATATATTCAAGGATCACGTCGCGCTCTTTCCAGGACCAGTCGATGTCAAAATCAGGCGGGCTTTTGCGGTTGAGGTTTAAAAAGCGTTCAAAATACAGGTCCAGTTCCAAAGGGCAGATGTCGGTAATGCCCAGGCAATAGGCAATGATGCTGTTGGCCCCGCTGCCGCGCCCGATGTGCATGAACCCCCTGCTTGTGCTGTAGCGTATGATGTCCCAGGTAATCAGGAAATAGCCGCTGAACTCCAGCTGGTCAATAATTTTAAGCTCCTTGATCATTCTGGTCTTCGCTTCTATATGGTCTTTTCCATAACGCCATTCCAGTCCCTGCTGGGCCAGTATGCTCAGCAGCTCGATGTCGGTCTGGCGGCTGTGGGTGTAGTATTTTTTGTTCTTGGGCGTCTTAAAGTCAAATTCAAAATGACACTGGGATGTTACCGTCTGGGTATTGGAGATGATCTGGGGATAATCCGAATATTTTTCCAGCAGGGATTTCAGTGGAATCATGGCTTCATTTTCCCTGCAGTGGTCCTGGGGAGTCAGTTTTGATAAAATGATGTTGCGTTCCACTGCGCACAGGATCCTGTGCAGGTTATACTCCGTGCGGGTGCGGATGGTGACCGGCTGGAGTATGACCATTTTGGAGATTCTGGACTGTTTGTTTAATACGAGTTTAGAAAGCTCTTCCGGACGGATCCCGATAAACTCATTTTCCTTCAGCGAAGCGGGTGCATTTTCCATGGTGTAGATAAAGAGTACATCGGAAAGATCAGGGGCCGTTAAGGGCAGGGGGCTGCCGTCGAAATTATGCCGTGTGAGAAAACGGTTCATCTGGGCAATACCGCTGGTATTTTTCGCCAGTCCGATGTACCGGAATTCATTGCCGCAGCGGAATTCAATCCCGGCCAGTGGTTTTATGCCTGCAGCAGTGCACTCTTTTAAAAATTCATAAATCCCAGTCACGGTATTGATATCGGTCAGGGCCATAACCTTGACACCGCAACAGACGGCCTGCTGTACCAGTTCGCCAACCGGTATGGTGCCGTAACGCAGGGAGTGGAAGGAGTGGCAGTTGAGGTACATGGTTTATTTTTTGCGTTTTAAAATTTCGTCTTTATTGTTAGGTTTGAAAGAGGCGCCGGCGCAGCGCATTACAGCATCAAAGCCGTAGCGGGTCTTCATCCGGTCCATGGCCTGATAAAGTGCCAGCATTTCTTCGGTATCATTGAAGAGGTCGATCTGATAGGTGCCCCTGACCAGCCCGCTGAAACGCACCCCGATAAGACGAAGGCGCATCCTGCGCTGGTAGAGCTTATCAAAAAGCTCCTGAACGGTTTTGGTCAGGATATGGTCTGCTGAGGTGTACTGCACACGGCACTGCTTGGTTTCGGTATCAAAGTTGGAATACCGTATTTTAACGGTCACCGTTGAGGTAAGCCACTGCTCAGAGCGCAGCTGATAGGAAAGCTTTTCCACCATGCCCAGCAGCACCCTGTTCAGTTTAGGGATGTCTATAGTATCCTGGGAGAAAGTATGTTCAGTTGAAATGGACTTCCTCTCCGTATAGGGTTCTACAGGAGTATGATCGATGCCATTGGCTTTTTTCCAGAGCTCCAGTCCGTTTTTGCCGATCATCTGCTGCAGGGCATCAGCGGGCATTTCAGAAAGTGTTTTAATGGTCCTAATGCCAATGCGCGAGAGCAGCTGGAAGGTTTTCTCGCCGACCATGGGGATTTTCTGAATGGAAAGCGGATTTAAAAAAGACTGCACCCTATGCTCGGGGATGTCCAGATTCTGTTTCTGTTTGCCTTCGCCGGTGCCGATTTTCGATACAGTTTTGTTTATCGAAAGGGCAAAGGTCAGGGGCAGACCTGTTTCTTTGGTGATACGCTGAGCCAGCTCGTCGGTCCATTTGTAGCTGCCGTAGAAACGGTCCATGCCGGTGATGTCCAGATAGAATTCATCAATGCTGGCTTTTTCCACCACGGGCGCTTTTTCCTGTATGATTTGGGTAATGTCATGGGAGAGGTTGGAATACAGTTCCATATCCCCTTTCATGACCTTTGCCTGAGGGCAGAGACGCAGTGCCATCTGAATGGGCATGGCGGAGCGCACGCCGAATTTTCGGGCCTCATAGGAGCAGGAAGCCACAACACCGCGTTCCCCTCCGCCGATGATCAATGGGATGCCGTTAAGCTCGGAATTAACCAGTCTTTCGCAGGAGACGAAAAACGTATTCATATCAATGTGTACAACTGCTCTGCTCATCATCTGTTCATTTTTATACGAGTCAAAATTAGTACAGGTGATAACAATTTTTAGTTTTAAATGTGTTACAAATAGCAACAAAATTGTAAAATCCTTATTTTAAAGGGGATTTGAAAAGGATGAATTCCACATCTGAAAGGCTTTATTCAGAATTTACGCAGAGAAGCATTTCTTTCTTTAATTTTTAAAGTCAGTATCATTTTTTTTAATATTATACATATACAGTGAATACTGTTATTCTTGTCATAATATTGAGCACAATTGGGGTTTTACAGCATTTTTATAAGAAAAATAACGTATCTTTGTCAGCTATTAACCGCTCCACGGATATAATTCGATTATTTATCGATTTTCAACAACTGTATGTTTTGTACAGGTTTTGCAGATTCTTAGATTTTTGTTTTCTGTAACGGCATAAATTCAAGGCCATGTTACAACCCCAGAATTCCCACAAAATTATTTATCTGGCAGACGATGATGAAGATGACAGAATGCTCTTTATGGATGCTGTCAGCGAGCTCGATCTTGCCATTATGGTAAAGCAGGCAGAGGACGGACAGCAGCTGCTTCACAGCCTCTATCAGACGGCAACGGAGATTCCCGAACTGCTGTTTCTGGACATCAATATGCCCGGCAAAAACGGATTTGAATGTCTGACAGAAATAAGGAATGCAGATCAGCCTTTTAATGCGCTTAAAGTCATTATGATGTCCACCAGCAATAATGCCTACAGCATTGATAAATCGTATGAACTCGGTGCAGACTTTTATGCTGTGAAACCGGGTACTTATCAGGAACTTAAAAAACTGCTCCAGAATGTTTTTTCCATGGACTGGAACGCATTTACAAGAGATAAAACAGGTTTTCTTATCGCCTGAATAAGAAGGCGCCTATAGACAAACAGCCCTGCATATGAATTGCAGGGCTGTTTTTTTTATGGGTAAAAGGTAAGATGATACTATTCAGTGAGAGCGGTCAGATATATACCTGCTCCTGTTCCGCGCTTTGTGGGTACGCGGTCTGTCCAGACTCATTTTCTTCAGACGCCGATTCTCCGGTCTGGGTTTCTGCCGAAGCCGGGCTGTGCTGTGTTTTTTTCATCAGCAGGTAAAAATCCCTCAGATGCCACCATGCCGGACAGCGGTCCATTGGGCCGTTGTAATTTTGGATGGTGGTGTAACAGCTTCTAAGAAAAACCTGGGTATCGCTGATGTAGGCCCAATCTGTCCATTTCACTTCCTTGGGAGGCGTATTGCTCTCAAAATAACGTTTTATATCTTCTGGATTCATGCTGCAAAAATAACTGCAAAATAGAGACAGGTCAAGAGTCAGAGGTATTTTTTTGCTGGTCTTTTTGATTTTGCATTGCTTTAGCAGACAGCATAAAATTTAACGCCGTCCTTTAAATTTTTGCCACAATTTTTATTTCCACCATTTGTCCGGGAAGAGCAAGTCCACTTACTTCAACGATACTGCTGGCAACTCTTTGCGGATCAGGATAAAAAGATTTTCCCAATTTTTTTCTTGCTTGAAATGCTGAAGCCATATCAGTTACATAAATAACCTCTTCTACAACGTCGTCTTCTCTCATCGCAAAACTATTTAATAAAAATTTTATGTTTTCATACGTCTGTGCGAATTGGTTTTCCATCCCCTCTGCCAGTTTTCCTTCCTTATCATGACCCAATTGCCCCGAAATCCAGAGTGTGTCTCCGTTTTTTACCGCTTGTGCGTAGCCATATTCTTTTTCCCAAGGCATTTGCAATGTGCCCAATTCTTTTTTCAAGTTCAGCATAATTTAGATTTTAATATGTAATATTATCAAATCCAATTCCCACGCCAATTTCGTAAGCAGCTCTCCTTCATACATGCAGCAATCCAGCTCCATTAAAAGTTTTACGACATTTCGTAATTTTATTAAGCCTTAATTTGATACAACTCAAATAGTATCCTGGCGCAACGGCTGGAAGAAAAGCGTAAAGAATGATGTGTACCGTATTTAAGTCAATACTGATGGCGGTCTTATCTTCGAACACTTCTGTGCTGTTTTCAAACCACGTGCATTGCGGCGGAATTTTTCTTTTATGCCGTCAATTTTTCTGCTGGATCTTTTTCAGCCCTGCCAAAGTCCTTTTTCTCGTACGGCTGGATCAGAAGAAGTCTTTTGAGTTTAATTCCATCACAAAGGTCGGGCGCAGAACTGCGGTTCGCTGCAAAAAATTCCCCCATAAATGCAAGACATCCGTCCTGCTTTATTGCGTTGCTTTCTGCGCTCGCTTACCTGTGCCCGGTGCAGGTGCTGTTATTAATCTTAAAATTGAAGCATCATGAAAGCAAATGAAAACAGCAGCTGGAAAACCGTATCGGAAATTGACCTTGTATACAGAACCAAAGTCAAAAGTTCCGAAAGGCCGCTTATCACTTCTTCAAAATCCGCTTACGGAATACTGGTCGAATGCTGGGATCCCGACAAGATTGAATTCATCGAGCAGTTCAAAGTACTGCTGCTGAGCCAGTCTAACAAAGTGCTGGGCATGTATCAGGTTTCTTCAGGAGGCATTGCCGGAACTGTTGTAGACATCAGGCTGCTGTTTGCCGCAGCGCTCAAAGCCAATGCCGTAGGGCTTATTATTGCCCATAACCATCCTTCTGGGAAGACGGCTCCTTCAGAAGCTGATAAAGGCATTACCAGAAAAATCAAAGCGGCTGGGGAGCTGCTGGATATCAAACTGCTGGATCATCTGGTCGTAACGGCAGAAAACTATTATTCCTTTTCAGATGAAGGCGCTTTATAGCGTCTTTTTCTTTTTTATTTAGTATTTCGTTCTGCTTCGATGCAGACTAGAAATACTGTAAAATTATCGGAAGATACTGTAAGGGCGGGCAGTTTAAACTGCCGTAAATTTGTTTTTATACTGGTAATAGTACTATAGAATCAGTCAGAAAAAACAGGGGACCGGCGGGGTTCGTCTGGAGGTTCTGTCCCAAATGATTTAGTTAATTACCGTATACTTTTCAGGCAACCGCCGGCCGCCTAAGGACTCCCTTTTTAAGGGAGTTTTTTTATGCATAGTCTTCCGTAGGAAGCTAAAAGTATATGGTGAGTGCCTCTTCCATATCAAGGATTTCATAATTGGCAGAATGCCTGTTACAGAATATGATTTTGTCCTCGTAGGTGTGGTAGTGCTTATAGCCAGGTTCTACTATGATTTCATTTTTGGAATTGATAAGACCATAAAGCCCTTCTTTGTGGCACCAGATCCCGTCTTCCTGTTCGCCCCGATAATAGTACATAAGCCCTGTGCGGCTGATTACAAATAGATCATCCTTAAAGGTGTGTCCGATCCAGTTATATTCAATAGGGATTACAGGGTTTCCTTCCTGATCAAAAGCGCCCCATTTTCCGCCATCCAGCGTATAGTAGCACTCAGCGGCTTCTGCCTCTTCCGATTCATAATCATGCCCGGATACCGCATTTCTTTTTTCGTACACCAGAATAGACTTCCCGCGTTTAGAAATAAGGTCATAAAGCGGGGGAATTATGATTTTGAAGTTCTGGTCCAGCAGACCCTGCCGTTTGATTATAGCCGTATGGTCTGCATAGTGGGGATAGAATGCCCCTATATCGTAAACCGTATAAAAACTGGGATCATGCACAAAATTGACCAGTCCATACTCTAAAGTTTGAAGCAGCAGTCCGTTGCGGTCGTAGATCCAATACCTGCTGCCTTCAATGTCATCGCCGTCTTCATCTTTTCCTTTATGGATCTCTTCTCTGGCTTTGAAAATTTTCAGGGTTTTATTGTATTCAATTTCTCTGAATTTTAATGGAATGATGGTTTCAAATGCTGCATTAAGTATGCCGGCGCAATTATCAATAACGACCAGAAAGCTGTCTTCACTGATGTCTCTTATCGTATCGTACACGGCAGGAACCAGTATTTCAAAATTCTCATCGAGCACTCCCTCTCTGGTGGTCTTGCAGCGGTCAGGCTTATCTCTGAGCTCGCTGAAAATAAGAACGTTTTTTCTGGTCTGCGGATGATGGACTGAGTGGTATTTATAGGTGCCGAGCAGCACTTCTGCGGTTTCCGAAACTTTAAGGACTCTTGTTTTACCGCCCTGATTATTATAGAGGTTAAGCACAACGAATCCCCTTGTATCGCGGAGTCCGAAAAACTCCCCGTATTTCAGGCTGAGCCTGCTGCGGATCAGATCAAAAATCTCACGGGTCTGCTGCATTTCAGCTTGTCTTTCTTCAAAAGCTTTTAATTCTTCTGGGCTCATAGGCATTGGAATGGTTATTCAAAAATAGCATAAAAAAAGCAATGGAATCCATCTGCCTGCAGCAATAAATCAGCCGGCCTTTGATAAATAAAAAAGCCGTTAACGCATTAGTTAACGGCTTTCTGTTCTCCTTTTTTTACCTCTTTTTTTCTGCTCCCAGACTGGCAAGTTTCTCGCTCAGTTCGGTAAGGCCTGCCCTTCCAAGGCAGTCTGCGGAAAGCTGTCTGAGCTCGCTGATATTTTCCTCTGCCGTGCGCTGCAGCAGCACCGAAGGACTGCTGTCGTTTTCCTGCAGGCCGCGCTCGATTACGTGGCTCAGCATCAGTACATTTTTTCGTGAAATCTTCAGATCAATCCTCACCGGTTCGTTCATGCCCGGGATACTCATAATGGTATCAAAAACCTGGGCAGCATCATTTTCTGTCAGCATAATTCCTCATTTTTAAATTAATAATTAATTGATTCAAAGATAGTCAGAAGCCTTGAAAATACCCCGTTCAAAATATGGACAGGATAGGTGCAGTCCATTGCTGTTTTCTACTTTCGCTGTTGTAATCCGCTGTAAAGAGCTTTTAAAAGAGTTTTGATTTGATAAAGCGGCAGGACTGCCTCGTTCCTGCAGTCGGCCAGATGTCCGTTTGTTTAACAAACGCATCCGGCTGTCCTGTGCTCGGAACTCGCGGACAGAGAAACAAAAAGGCTGATCGTTTAAAAAAATGAAAGGAAATAAGATGAAAAAAGAGCTTTTAAACAGAACCCGTATTGCGGCAGTGCGCTTTACCACGTCCGAATATGCGGCATTGGAAAGAAGATGCAAGGCGACCACCTGCAGACAGATGAGTGAATACCTCAGAAACTGCCTGCTGCATAAACCCGTTACGGTCAAACACCGTGACGCCTCGCTCGATGAATGTATGCTCGAATTCATCAGGCTTCGAAAGGAGCTCAGCGCCCTTGGAAACAACTTCAACCAGAGCGTCAGAAAGCTGCATACCCTGCAGCAGATTCCCGAATTCAGGCATTGGATTTTAAGCACCGAAGCGCAGCGCGAAAGGCTGCTGCGTACGGTGTCGGATATCCAGAAAATGACCAGCGAAATGACCTCGAAATGGTTGCTGTCATAAAGACCGGGCATTCGGTAAGAAGCGTTTTCCATTACAATGAGAACAAGGTAAAGGAAGGGGCTGCCCAGTGCATAGGGGAAGGCAATTATCCTGCTGCTGCCAATGAGCTTTCAGCAGCCATGAGACTGAATAGATTATTGCTCCAGAATGCCCTTAACGGCAGGGTGAAAAGAAACAGCGTGCACATCTCGCTAAACTTCCATCCCTCTGAAAAATATGCCGATGAAAAGCTCCTGAAAATAGCCGATGCCTACATGCAGAAGATAGGCTTCGGGGAACAGCCTTATCTGGTCTACCGCCATGAAGACGCAGGGCATCCGCACATCCATCTGGTATCGATAAAAGTACGGGAGGACGGCTCTCGGATTGACATGCAGAACATCGGAAAGAACCAGTCGGAAACAGCGAGAAAGGAAATTGAAAAGCAGTTCAATCTGGTTAGGGCTGAAGGCAGCAAAGCGGAAGATAATGCTCTGTTAAAACCTATTGCAGTAGGTAAGGTTTCCTACGGTAAAACAGCATCCAAAAAAGCCATTTCAGGAGTGCTTTCCTCGGTGCTTTTTAATTATAAATACAGCTCGCTGGCAGAGCTTAATGCTGTGCTCCAGCTTTATAACATTAAGGCAGACCGGGGCGGTGAAGGGTCAAGGATTTTTAAGGCCGGCGGACTGGTCTACCGCATACTGGACAAAGAGGGAAAAGCCATAGGAGTGCCCATAAAGGCGAGCGATTTTGCCATGAAGCCGACACTTGCTTTTTTAGAGAAGCGGTACGTCTTGAACAGCAGTGAAAAGACATTTGAAAAAAGGCGGATAAAAACAGAGGTGGATACCGTTTTTCTGAGTAAAAATGTGGATATGGACAGATTAGTTTTTGAGCTCAGGAAAGAAGGAATTGATACGGTTTTAAGAAAAAGCGATACGGGACAGCTGTATGGCATAACCTATGTCGACCATATCACGAAGTGTGTTTTAAACGGCAGTATGATGGGAAAAAATTACAGCGCCAAGGGTATACTGGAACGCTGCTTTGAAACAGTAAAAACGCAAGAGATTTCCAAAGTTAAAAAAATGCAGTGCCATGATATTTCCGAGCACGGAATACCGGTTTTTGAAAGTGCTTCACAAGGGCTTTCCGCTAAGGTTCTCGGGGAACTTTTCAAACCCGAATGGCAGTCGGATAATCTTCCAGGGGCATTGAGACGAAAACGCCGCAGAAGAAAAAAAAGAGGCGGATCAGAACTGAATTAAAACAATCGATAATGCTAAAATACTGAGCTATGCAGACAGGAGAAAATGAACAGGCGCTTCGAAAAATAGTAGACATGACAAGGCTCATCAGCATCGCTTTGCTGCTGGGACATTTTTACTATTATTGTTATGGCGCCTTTAGAATATGGAATCTCACAGGGTTCTTTGGGGATAAGATTCTGGCATCTGTCTTGCGGACGGGGCTGTTTGATAATTTTTATATTTCCAAGCTTGCCGCGGTGGGGTTTCTTTTGATCTCGCTTTTGGGAGCCAGAGGGAAAAAGGATGAGAAACTTGTCTTTAAGACTGCTTTTTATAAGATGGTTTCAGGACTGCTGTTATACTTTGTAAGCAGGCTATTGCCACTGTTTTTTACTGATGCGGTTATGGCTGCGGTAAGTTATATGACCGTTACGGCTTTGGGTTTTCTGCTCATGCTTTCTGGAGGCACGCTGCTCTCCAGGCTAATCAAAAACAGGCTGGGTGTTTCGGACATATTTAACAGTGAGAATGAAACCTTTCCGCAGGAAGAACGGCTATTGGAAAATGAATATTCAATCAATCTGCCGGCGCAGTATTACCTGAAAAAGAAGCTCCGTTCGAGCTGGATCAACATTATCAATCCGTTCCGCGGTCTGCTGGTTTTAGGGACACCCGGATCGGGCAAATCCTATTTTGTCATCCGTCATGTCATCACCCAGCATATTGCCAAAGGCTTCAGCATGTTTGTGTATGATTTCAAATACGATGACCTTTCAAAAATCGTCTACAATACCTTTGAAAAATACAAGCAAGTGTATACGGTCATGCCTAAATGCTATTTCATTAATTTTGATACGATTATGCACCGCTGCAATCCGCTGGATCCGCAGAGCATGGAAGATATAACCGATGCTTCGGAATCGGCTAGGACGATACTGATGGGACTGAATCGGGAATGGATCAAACGCCAGGGGGATTTTTTTGTAGAATCACCGATCAATTTTTTATCGGCTGTGATCTGGTATTTAAGACGTTACAATGACGGCGGGTTCTGCACCCTGCCGCATGTCATCGAGCTCATGCAGATTGACTATGACAGCCTCTTTACCCTGCTGCGTACCGACAAGGAAATTGAGGTGCTCATCAATCCTTTTGTCAATGCCTATCTCAACGATGCCATGGATCAATTGGAAGGGCAGATCGCGTCGGCTAAAATTGCTATGGCACGGCTTTCCTCACCGCAATTGTATTATGTACTCTCAGGTAATGATTTTACGCTTGATATCAATAATCCTGATGAGCCTAAAATTGTCTGTATGGGCAACAATCCGCAGAAGATCCAGATTTACGGAGCCGTATTGTCGCTCTATGTCAACCGTCTGATCAAGCTTGTAAACAAGAAGGGCAAGCTTAAATCCAGCCTCATTTTTGACGAGTTTCCCACCATTTATCTCAACAATATGGACAGTCTGATTGCCACGGCAAGAAGCAACAAGGTAAGCACCTGCCTCGGCGTGCAGGACTTCAGTCAGCTTAGAAAAGACTACGGACGTGAGCAGGCCGATGTGATTCTAAACATCACGGGAAATATCATCTCAGGGCAGGTTACGGGGGATACGGCCAAACAATTGTCTGAGCGTTTCGGAAAGATTATGCAGGACAGGGAGAGTATCTCGATTAACAGTGCAGACACTTCCATAAGCCGTTCCAGACAATTGGAATCCGCTGTGCCCGCATCGAAGATTTCATCACTTAGTTCAGGTGAATTTGTGGGGATGACTGCTGATAATCCGGACTGTAAAATAGAATTGAAAACGTTTCATTCTTCAATTGTAAACGACCATGAGGCATTGCGGAAAGAAGAGGAAGGCTACAAGGAAATACCATCTGTTCGAAAACTCGATAGTGTGATGATTCAGCAGAACTTTGCGCAGATCAAAAGGGATGTGCAGGAGATCATCTATACCGAGATGGACAGGCTTTTACATGATCCCGCATTGAAGCATCTGGTGGTGAAAAAGAAGAAAAGATGATGAATTAGGTTATGGTTTTTACTATCCACATTGTTGTTTGTGGTACCGGCACAATTGTTTTAATACATCAAGTCCTTATTTTATAAATACAGCGTTTATCTGGCAAAGTTATTTTTAATAAATGCTATCTAGACCACAAATTGTGAAAAAGTTAAATCAGATTACAGTACTACTGTTCTGTAAATAGGCTGACTTGAACACAAATGAAAATACTAAAAAAGAAACGGCCTCTTTTACAGTGACAGTTTCTGCAGGTGTGTCTGCACTTTGAGGTTCAATTTGAATTAAAAAGCTTTACAATATTCAAAATGAAGTTAAATTCCTACAATAAATTTATATAATTCCCATGTTCAATATGTAAATTATATGAATTTATTAAATAGGTTTGTTTTCGAGAACCAGAAAATCTACCTTTCAATAAAATTTGGTACATATAACGGAATAAGTCAATTTTTTAAAGCTCTATATCCTGTAAACCGCTGTGGGACTTTTTTGTGCGGTGATAGACGATGACTGGAAGCAGTCATCATGGAATCCTTCTGAAAAGAACTTATCCAGGAGCAGCAGGCATTTCCATCAAAGAATGATTTTCTTTTATTTCTGGTATATAGCGTCTATGTTGGAGGTCTGTCTTACTTGAAACGTCGAAATTTAAAAAAAAATAATATAATGCTATAACCTGACTGCTTCAAAAAACGTTAGACTGCTGAAGGAAAAACAGCCTGATTATGGAAAGAACTTTACAGATTTTAAAGGATGCGGTGGAAAATACGCACCTGCCCATCGGCGTATATACAGGAGAAGAACTAAGGATAGAGACGGCCAATGCGGCGATGATAAAGACTTTAGGGAAAGGGAACGATGTGATCGGCAGGACCTATTTTGAGGTAGTGCCCGAAATTGAAAAGCAGCATATTTTTCAAGAGGCATTGCAGGCCTATAAAACCGGCATCCCTTTTCACGCCAAAGACAAAAGAGTAGACCTGCTCATGGAAGGCGAGTACAGGACCTTTTACTTCAATTACAGTTTCATTCCCCTTTTCAATGCACAGGGCAAGGTATACGGCGTGATGAACACCGGTATGGATGTGACCGAACTTCATCTTGCTCGGGAGGAAGCCCAGAGCACCTCGGAACAGCTCAGATTGGCTGTTGAATCTTCGGGCATGGGCACCTATGAAATTGATCTTCTCAATGGAAATATTACAACCTCGGGCAACTTCCGTTCGATCTGGAATATTCAAGGGCCTATTACTAATGATACCATAATATCGAAACTCCACCCTGAGGATATTCCCGTCAGGGAGAAGGCACACCGCCAAGCGGAGCACACGGGACTGATAAGTTATCAGGCGCGTATCGTAAATGAGGACCAGTCGGTTCGCTGGACCAGCATCAATGGGAAGGTACTCAGGGATGAAACCGGAAGAGCAGTTAAAATCACAGGAATAATAGAAGATATTGGACATCGTAAAGCTCTCGAGCAGCAACTTCGGGAAGAGGCTCAGAGGAGCAATGAAGAGCTGAGGCGTTCAAATGAAGAGCTGCTTCATTTTGCTAATCTGGTCAGCCACGACCTCAAAGAGCCGGTGCGTAAGATCAAAACTTTTATCAGCCGGCTTAGGAGCGTCGCCAACGAAGGGCTGTCGGAAAAGCAGGAGTGGTACCTGAATAAAATCGACAATACGACACAGCGTATGCAGGATGTTATTGAAGGGATTCTGGACTATTCTGGCGTCGATAAGAAGAGACGGCCTGTGGAAAAGATAGATCTCAACGAGGTGCTTGAGGAGGTTAAGACCGACCTGGAACTTGCCATACACGAAAAGGATGCGGCCGTACTGAATTCATGGCTTCCAGAAATTGAAGGTTCAAAGGTGCTGATCCAACAGCTGTTCTATAATCTGATACACAATGCGTTGAAATTTTCAAGACCTGAAGAACCGCCCAAAATTACTATTGATTCGGAGCTCGTTGAGAAAGAAGGAAGCCATGGAGTCCTTATCCGCGTACAAGACAACGGCATTGGCATTGAGCAGGAATTCACAGAGAAAATATTTACGGCATTCGAACGTCTTCATTCCAAAGACCGGTATGAGGGCAGCGGACTGGGGCTTTCACTGTGCAGAAAAATTACGGAGCAGCACGGGGGAAGCATAACGGCTGCAGGTATGGAAGGCGGGGGATCGGTCTTTAAGATTATGCTGCCCATGAAGCAGGCACACAGAACTATTTGAGAGTGCGATATTCTGATTTAGCACATAAGCATGCTAAGACAATTAGTCCGGCGGCTGGTCGTTTTAATTTTAGTGTCTCCATGATTTTTTTTATGACAAGCAGAGTGTTATCGTATGCCCTCTGCAGCAACGCTTTAATGGATCGTTTTGAATTAAAAGAAAAAGATCAGCCTTAAGCCGATCTCCATAACCGCTGCGCGATTTCTAATTATGAATGCGCAGAAAACAGCGGCGCACATTTAGAAAAGCCCTTGAAAAATGCTGTAAAATAAAGCTGATGATGTCTTTAAAGTTAATAAAATCACAAAAAGTCAAACTTTACCCGCTGCTATGATTAATAGAGTATCTTTGAGCAAATTAAATATTTAATATGCAGGAAGGTACAGTAAAATTTTTCAATGAAGAAAAAGGATTCGGATTTATAACTCCTAAGGATGGCGGAAACGAAGTTTTTGTTCATGTTTCAGGTCTGTCAGAAAACGTTCGTCAGGATGACACGGTAAGATATGATATCCAAGAAGGCCGTAAAGGTCCTAACGCAGTAAATGTAGTCTTAGCCTAGTCTAATATACAATAAACTTATTGAAGCATCTGTACAAAACAGGTGCTTTTTTATTTCATCAAATATTTGGGAGTCGGTAACAGCACATCAAAGCAAGTTTCTCTTTACTGCCTGATACAGCTCAAAACAAATAGAGAATCATGTATTTGGGATCAGGATTCTCCAGGTGCTGTCTTAAAGGGACACTGCAGAAAACACAGCAGTACAAATTTCTTAACCTTTCATCGCTTTTAGGTTCTCAGATGTTACTCCAAGATAAGATGCTAAAAATCTTTCGGGAACTCTTTGAAGCAAGTCTGGATTATTTTGAATTAAATCATGGTAGCTATCCGCAGCCGTTTCTGTCAGTAATGAGAGGATGCGGTGCAGCAGACCCGTATATGCTAAATGGGATTTAATTCTAAAGAAATGGGCCATTTTTGGTATTTCAACACACAAATGTTCCCGGTCTTTTAAAAATAAACAGAAAAATTCTGAGTCTTCAATGCAGTCAGCTTCTATAGTTTGCGAAATCTGATTCTGGTAAGCTCCGAAATCGCTTGTCCATTGCTGTTCTGAAACAAAATGAAGAACATGCTCTCTGCCTGCTTTATCAATGGAATAGGTTTTAAGAAGTCCTTTTATGATCCAATATTGAAAAGGTGCCGGTTCATGTTTTTGAGTAAGGAACTGATGTTTTCTTAGTTTTTTATGGATGAAAAACGGCTTTATATAATTCCATTCCTGGTCAGTGAGGCGACAAATTTCTTCAATATGGCTGCGCAGTAAGATATAGTTTTTATCCATGCGCTAAGATAAGAAATAATTTGGATAATGGATGTAGCTCTGCAGTTCAGGTTATAAAGGGTGTATAAACTAAAACAGTTCCTCTGTTTTAGTTTTGTGTTGGCGGCCAAATCCAATTTATTAAAAAGATGAGCTGTTATTTTTTTGTATTATTGTCAGCTAAATCTTCAGCATCCGATACTACATCAATACAGAACACTTGAGAAATGAAATTGAATATCCCACGGGTTCCCAAGTCTCGAAATCTGGTAAAAAATGCTGTCGCAGTTTTTCATATTGTACTGCTGTTGCTTTTGGCCTTTAAGCCATTTGGCGTTTATGATCCGGAACTCAGACTGCATTATTTTTTGACTTATTTAAATAAGATTATTATTAAAACCGGCAGCTTGTTTAGACTTCCGGCTTTTTTTTAATCAAATGGAGAAAACCGACTTTTATTCAGGCTTCATAAATAAAAGAAATTCAAGTTCAAGCTCATTAGTTAGAGGTTAAAAAATGGAAGAATAAAATCTGAAGTTCAGTATTTTTGTTGTAGGGACTGATTTGTTTCTAAAATAATACATTGATGTAGGACGAAAAATCAGCTTAAAAGTTTTACTTTCTAATTAATTCTGTTTTAATTTGAATAAGAGATAGATTTTTATTGCATTATTTAAATAGGTAATCTTTCTCAAAATAGTTTCTTTTAAATTTATAATAAAGGATTAATGAATTATACTAAAGAAAATTTTCCAAAAATATGTTCAGAACGTCATTTGTTTCTTACTGTGTTGATGTATGGACTGTTCGGACTTTTACTAATCGCGATGCTTGCTCTATTGACAGCAGTTCCATTGAGCATTCAGCTGGAGCATAACAGCCCATTGTCCAGCAATGAGATCATCTTCAATGTGATCTATTTTCCTTTGATTTTTTTTGGGATTTGGAAGCTTTATAAAAATTACCAGCATCATAAGCTGAAAAAAACAGTCTTGATTTACATCGATCGAAACGGCCTGCATTACCAGCAGTTTGATGGAAGTGTCAGAAGTATTTTATATCAAGAACTGGAAAAAAGCACAGAACCATATCGAAGCGATATTGATATAAGAATCGGCACAAAATATTCTCCAGGCTATATTTTTGGTTTTAAAGACCGTGCACGGATTCCGATTCATTTTTCCACAGCTGAGAATGGACTGTCGTATGTCCCAAAAAATAAATATCGCTTGATTGCACATTTTCTTCAAGGCGCGGCTTTGTTTTGTCCGCACATAAAAGTTTCTCCTGCCGTTTACTCAGATTATTTTATTGATCTCAATACCTTAGAATTCAATAAAAAATCCCGAACCATTACTTATGTCATATTTTTTGCAGCATTAATCATTGTTCTTCTCGGAATCGATTTACTTACAAAATATACAATGGGCTTTTCATTACTGTTTTAATTACAAATATGCGGCTTGTTCTATTCTTCATTTTAATATGTTGTTTGCAGATTGCTTTTAATAGCTGAAAATTTTAAGTAGTTTTTCAAAGTTAGTAATATGGGATTTTGAAATTCTAACCTTTTGAAATTGAACAAATTTTAGAAAAATAAATAATTTAAATATGAGCAGCAATGCTCATCTTATTTTGTTTTAATATTGCCTTACATGAGCTAGATTTACATCAATGGAAAGTATAAGCAGACCAAAAGTGAAAACTATTTGAACTTTTATTACGAGCAGAAAGGTAATTCAGGGAAAAAACTTCTGGAGGAACTTAATGATATGTTGTATTCTTTAGGGCTTGGTAATAAAATGTATGTAAAAAGAGAAACAGCTGACGATGTCATAGACCAATATATCGAGGCATTTGGAGGAGCTGAGAAAATCAGATCAATGCAGAGTATCAAAACCGTCGGCACTACTACAACGCAGGGATTAAATATTCCAACCACAACATGGGCGCTTCAAAACAAAGGTATGCGTATGGATATGTTAATTAAAGGGAAGGTGAATACAACAGTGATGACGCCAAAGGCGGCTGGACGCTTTTTCCTTTGACAAGACAGAAGAGACCTGTAGATGCAGATCAGCAAACGATAAAAGAAGGAGTAGAGGAGCTGGATCTTAATGGTGATCTTTTTGAATATAAAGAAAAAGGCAGCAGGGCAGCTTTATTGGGTAAAGAAACCAAAAACGGAAAAGAAAATTATAAAATACGCCTCACTCGTAAAAGCGGTACAATTGTAATATTTTTAATCGATGCAAATACTTTTCTGCCCAGCCAAAGGATTATTGATAAAAGCATATCAGGAAAAACTGTAGAGATGGTGGAAACATTTGGGAATTATAAAAAAAATCCGGACGAATATATCTATGCATCGGCCTGTCATTATGCTCCCATGAATCTCAGTGTAACTTACTCGGCATATGAAGTAAATGTACCGGTAGAACAGACTTTTTTTGATAAACCATAAGTTAGTCAGTCAATTTATTGATGCCTGTATAGATAAAGCGGTGTTGGTTTTTAATTGATGCCTTAAATCAAAAAAATGGGGTCAGACAAGAATAGGTGTAATAGATGTGTTGGTTATATTTGAAAGATGATAAAGTATGGAAAGACAAAGTCTTGTAGAATATGGTTTGAACCCATCCGCGGGCACTATAAAATTTAAAAGCCTGAGAATGTAGATTTTCAGACTTTTTTTGTGCTTCGAAAATTTCAATATTTTATTTTTAGTTTTCGTATTTTTTAGTGACCTCTACGGGACAAATTTCTATAAATTTTATGGCTGATTTGAAGCGATTGGCATACTATTGATAGGGGTTGTCTTAAATTGGCCTTATGAATTTGGTTTGGATGTCCTGCTGGGGATTGATGCAAAAAAAAAAAATAAAAAATCAATTTGTTTAGGTCAGTAAATTAATATACGATTCTACAAATATTATGGAGAATTTGAAAAGATTGCTATGCTTAAGGCAGAGTTGTCTTTGTTTGCTCTATGAATTACTTGCTTGTTGTTCCATCGGAATTAAAATTGGTTTATTTCTCTGCAAAAAAGAAAACATAGGAAGATAAAACTTTAAAAAGGATTACGGCTAAAAAAAAATGCAAATCTAAAAAGCTCATATTGATCCTATTCAATATGAGCTTTTTCGTTAGAACATCTTTTATGTTTAAACTTTCCCTAAAGTATAGAGCTGCTCCATTGTTGGTGTCGGGCTTCCGCCTTCCGGCTCGAGTGTAATTCCAAAAGCTTCTGCTGAATAGGTTTGACTGACAGCGAACATTTTTTGTGAGTTGGCTTTAAAATTATCCAATAGGCCGATGCTCGTCGGGGTAAGTACAGGACTTAATTTTAATGACCATACCTGATAAACCATTCCTTTTGGAGGGTCTGGCAGTCCTGCTGCGTCGATGTAGGTGGTTTTTGTTTCTTTGTTCCAGTACACTTTTGCAAAAGACGAAGGGGAAGCCGCCTGGCCGCCAAGGGTAACCCCAGTGTTTTTAATATCCCTTACTATGACCAGATTTTTTTTCGTTTCTCTATTCTGCTCGCTTAAATAGGCATAATCTCTTTGGATTTTATTTTTTTCATTGCCGGCTTCACTTACAGCCTGTCTGGATTTCGTTAATTCCAAAGTCTGGTAGCCAAAACCCAGCATCAGCAGCACGGCAGCAGCCCAGCCTGCATAATGCCTCCAGTTTGAGGCTTCTTTGATATTGATAGTTTTACTATCCTTTAGTTTTAAATTCGCTTTGATCTTCTCGAAGTTCGCAGCCGAGTGAAAAGGGGAGAAGCTTGATGATAAGGCCATAACAGCTTTTTCTATCGAAATGATTTCATTTTCGATATCCGGATTTTTTTTGGCTAGTTCGGAAATTTCCAAATTCTCTTTTTCTGACAGCAGGCCGTAAACATATAGTTCTAAAATGCCTGACTCAATATATTGTTGTGCTTCCATTATATCTTTAAATATTTTCTCAGATCGTTGATGCAGTTCCTATTCTGTGTTTTGACAGTGCCCAGGGGGATTGCCAATTGTTCTGACGCCTCCAGCTGGGTGTACCCTTTAAAGAACAACAGATCAATAATTTCAATGCATTTCGGTTTTAGTTTTTTTACGAATTCCTGAATTCCTATTGCATCAATTTTATTGGTTAATTTGTTGCTGTCATCCAACAGATGTACGAAATTATCAGAGGAAAGGTTTTTCAGGCCGTCATTGAAATTTTTGGAACGAAGCTTGTCAATCGATGTATTCCTTGCAATGTTGAGGATCCATGTGTAGAACCGTCCTTTGGTTTCGCTGTACATATCGATGTTTTTCCAGATTTTGACAAAAACTTCCTGTAGGACATCTTCGGCTTCTTCCCGATTTTTAATCAGTACGCTGATGACCGAAAACAAACTTTTAGAATACATATCGTACAGATGGGTAAAAGCCCTTTCGTCTTTTTTGTAGATAAGGGCCAGCAATTCTTCTTGAGTCATAGATTGTATTTAAAGCTTAAATAAATTTCAATTTTCTTTTAAAGCCGCAGCATGGTGTAAAAATAAGGAATTGCCGGCGGAATTCAATTGGGAATGTTCGGCATTATCCATTCTATAAAATATTTTTCTGGAAGCTCTTCGACTGTGCGTTCCGGTATTTGCGCCGCTCTACGGCACAAAAGGATTTCCGTCGCTGCGGGTAATATGGAAGCTGTGCGGTAATTGAGGAATAAACAAACCCCCGGCCTCAGGCAGTGCGGTTTCGGCACAAGGTTTCATAAAGCATGAATTTTCTGCGACTGCAGTTTACAAAACGTTTTATGCGTCAATTTTGCCCAAAAAGAAGATAGGTTTAAAATTAAAAAAATCGGGCTTACTTTTTTGCGGAGGAATCGGTATTAGCTGCACTTGCGCAGTTTTGCATCTGTACTGTTGCATTTTCATTTCTTAAAGTAATCGCATTTTTTTTGTTTCTTAAAGCTCCCAGTATCAGCAGTTTCTAAATAATATTGAATTTTCCTGTAAAAATTAAAAACCGAATGGAAATTTAAAGCGTAAATGACAATATAACTTTTAAAAAAATAATCATGAAAACTAGAAAATTTTTAGCTTTGGCAGTCTTGGTACTTGGATTTGGATTTACTTCTTCTGCACAGAAAACGGTAATGGTTGGGGGAGCTGCTATGTATCCGAACAAAAACATTATTGAAAATGCGGTAAACTCAAAAGACCACACCACACTTGTAGCAGCGGTGAAAGCGGCGGGGTTAGTTGAAACTCTTCAGGGCAAAGGGCCTTTTACCGTTTTTGCTCCGACAAATGAAGCTTTTGCCAAACTGCCTGCAGGCACAGTTGACAATTTACTGAAACCGGAAAATATTAAAACTTTACAGACAATCTTGACCTATCATGTGGTGGCAGGGAAGATGAATGCTTCTGATATTGCCAAAGCGATAAAGGCTGGCAAGGGGAAAGCATCTTTAAAAACTGTCAGCGGAGGAATCCTGACTGCGTGGATGGAAGGCAAAGACTTATATATTACCGATGAGAACGGCAATAAATCAAAAGTTACCATTTCAGATGTGAACCAGTCAAATGGCGTTATTCATGTTGTGGATGCGGTGCTGCTTCCAAAAATGTAATGCTGGGATTTATATAGACAAAAAAAGCCTGTGAAATAACTTCACAGGCTTTTTTGCTTTTAATCTCTATATTTATTCTATATAATATGAATGGATGCCGTAATTCAACTCAATTATATTAGTTAGTTAGTTAGTTAGTTAGTTAGTTAGTTAGTTAGTTAGTTAGTTAGTTAGTTAGTTAGTTAGTTAGTTAGTTAGTTAGTTAGTTAGTTAGTTAGTTAGTTAGTTAGTTAGTTAGTTAGTTAGTTAGTTAGTTTTGGTCGCGTTTTTCTCTTTTTTGGGATTGGTTTGTATTGTTGTATATTTTTTACTTTTTGATTTGCGTCTAAGAGGGAGGTTGGAAGAAAAGTGTGGTTGATTTAATAGGCAGATATATTTTATAGTTACTTGATTGCTGATATTCTGATACTGTTTATAACACTGGTTCGATTCCTGTTTCCGCCAACTATGAAATTGAAAAGCCTAAGAATGCAGCTTCTCAGGCTTTTTTGTGGTATGGAAATTTATTGAATCCTGTTTTAGTTTTAAAACAGTGTTTTGCTAATAAAGCGTACTTGGAAATAAATGAAGTCCATACTTTGGATTGTCAGCCTTGATAACGAGCAGAAAAATCAAATCATTCAAGTGAAAGGCCGTCTTTTCAGTAAATCAATTGCTCAAATCCATTGTAAATGTTATGCGATCGGGTTTATTTTTTTATCGTAGTTTTTCCTTTTGCAATTTTTTTTACAGCATTTGTTTTAGATTTTCGACTTGCAATAAAATCACTAATTTCTTTTCTTTCCTGGTCAGTTAATGGCGGACTTTGAATGATAAAGTCTACCCCTTTAGGTTCTTTAATGAAGTTCATTTCTTTAAGATTTAAAATATTTTTTTACTAATTTTTTTGCTGCTTCAGTTTCAATAATCATTCTCTGATTTTTAAAATGAAAAGCACCTAGATTTTCTTCGTAATGTTTAATTAAGTTTGTTTTAGCTGTAAATGCTACAAATCCATCAAAGCCTTTTTGGAAAGAAACTTTACAAGCATACGCTACTAAATTTCCCGCAGCACCTTCGTAAAGTTTGTCTTTACCAATATTAAACGGAGAACTTTCAAGTAAATTTATATAAATATGGTCTTGTTCAATAGTTATCCTTAGAAGGCCTTGCAAAATAGATGAATTGTTTACTATTGTCAGCTTATAAACTTCTTTCTGTAAATCTTTGAATTCTAATTTCCAGTCAAAATTCCAGCCATTTTTTTTGGTTACATTTTTCAAGTCAGTTTTAGTCATTCTGCTGACTTCTGTTTGAAAACTGTCTCCAGAGATTGTGTTTAAAATGGAATCTGTTAATTTGTCAATTATAAATCTTGTTCTATTTGAATTTTAGTACTCATACTTCAAAAATACGAAATAATTTGATTTCTATGAAATGGAATATATATTCCAAATTTCAGTTCGCTGAAAAAGGCTGATGTAGTTAGTTAGTTAGTTAGTTAGTTAGTTAGTTAGTTAGTTAGTTAGTTAGTTAGTTAGTTAGTTAGTTAGTTAGTTAGTTAGTTAGTTAGTTAGTTAGTTAGTTAGTTAGTTAGTTAGTTATTCTTTTAGATTGACTTTAATTTTGTTATGGCCGGTGATAGAGTAATCGTTGGGAAAGTGATGTATTTGAAAATCCCTGTTTTAAAAAGAGATGGGATTTCCAAAAGCCCTTATTTTATGCTTGTTATACTAATTCTTATTTCGTATTTTTGAACAAAGTTGAATTATGAAAAACAAAAGAAGGTATATCGGCGCTTATAGCAAGAGAAGAAAAACAATGCTGTCTTCTAAAGAGGATAGCGTACTGTTAGATTCTGCAAAAATAGCTTCCTCTAAAGCTATACGAAGCTCTATGGCTTTAGGCCTTACCATTAAAGTTATTCGCGATCACGAAATTATTGCCGTCAATCCAGACAGATCCGTAAGGGTTATAAGAAAAATTTCAAAGCCTTCGATTGATGTATCAGCATTGAGAAAAGGAATGGTTCTAGAAAGAAAATAATATGTCTCAGGCAAGATTACGGATATTCGCGGGACCAAACGGTTCGGGAAAAAGCACGCTGTTTGATTCTTTTTCGAAAAAATATAATGCCGGTATATTTCTTAATGCTGATTTAATCGAAAAAGAATTGGCAAATAACGGATATATTGATTTAAGTGAGTTTAAATTAAATCTTACCCAGAAAGATTTAAATGAATTTTTAAAGACTGAAAGAGCCGTGTCTCTAATAAAAAAATCTATTGAGAATAACCATAAAATAGATTTTTGCTTAAGAGAAAATGTTATCGTTGATGCGCAAAAAGAAACCCATAGTTATGAAGGAGCCCTTATAAGCGCTTTTCTCAGACATCACCTGCAGGAAAGCAGAATTGATTTCTGTTTTGAAACGGTAATGAGCCATCCTTCTAAAATAGAAGAAATAAAAGAGGCAAAGCAAAAAGGCTATAAGACCTATTTATATTTTATCTGCATTGATGATCCTGAAGTTAATGTTTCGCGCGTTGAAAATAGGGTGATTAAGGGAGGGCACAATGTTTCATCGGAAAAAATTTCAAGCCGCTATTACAATACCCTAAACAATCTTATGACAATGGTTGAAAATGCGGATAAATGCTATTTATTTGATAATTCAAGTGAAGAGTATAAATTAATTGCCAAAGTTGCAGACAATAAGCTGTCGTTGGAAATAGATCCGTCTGAACTTCCCAACTGGTTTATTGATTATGTGCTGAAATATTACATATAGATGGATTTCTTTATTTAAAAAAAAGGAGGATTGTCGTGACAGTGTCACGATAATTAACCAGATCTATTGGGATATTAAATAATTATTTTTTCTTAAAGTTACGTCTGAGGATGACTTGTGTATTAGTTGATGATAATTCCTCTTAACATTTCAGAAGTTTAACCCTTCTTTCGAATTATGCAAGTGCCGCTTGCACAAATATAAGGAGTGTTGTAATAGATTGATAATAAAAGCATAATGCGTAAAAGCTGATTTAATAGCGCAAAAAACATTTTAAAGTAATAGTGTTGTTATATATCAAATTCGATAAACTCATAAATACCCACTGATGAAAGAATGCAAAATAACAACTACACCGACTCAGAAGAAGATTATAGAGGCAATGGATAAAGTTTCTGCAAAATTAATTGAATTTAAAAAGAAAAATAACAGCGATCTGGTGGTTATGCAGGACGGCAAGATTATAAGGATAAAAGCGAGTTCTTTATAGCTTGATACTATTATAATAGGAATTAGAAGCTCTCAGAAATGAGGGCTTTTTTTATTGGTTTATAAGAAAAGTGATGGAACTGAAATAGAGTAGTTAGTTAGTTAGTTAGTTAGTTAGTTAGTTAGTTAGTTAGTTAGTTAGTTAGTTAGTTAGTTAGTTAGTTAGTTAGTTAGTTAGTTAGTTAGTTAGTTAGTTAGTTAGTTAGTTAGTTAGTTAGTTAGTTAGTTATATTTTTTTTCTTTTCTTCTATTTTCTACAGATTGTTTTTAATTGGCGCTTTTAATTTTTTTAGATTTATTTAATTTGATTTTGGACGGTGAAGGGAGTATTAGCTGGAACTTTCACTAAATTGAATGGAAGGATTATTTTAGGGTTATTGACATTGGGATTTCCAAGACTGTTTAGATTCTTTTACTCGCGTTAAGAAACTTTAGTTTTCTTTAAAGCTTTCCTTTGATTTTATTTTATAGTTCTTTTTTTTTACAATATGCACCTTAAATCTGCAATTGCAGCTGATGTTCGATTAAGATTGAGAATTGATTTATTTCAAGATTCAAGGCAGTAAAAAAGTTTGAGATTTTAAAGTATCTTATCATTTTTAAACCATGGTAATTTTATGGATTATCAGTAAAACTGCTGTCCTGTCCACAAGAGCAAAGGGATTTTGAGGGTTCTGCAGTCATTTTCCTGCGAAGAAGTTTTTTCTGAAAATTTATTCTACCACAACTGCTATAAGTAGGATAATACAAAATAGTAAGTTAATTCTTATTGTGTATTTACATAATTCCCATTTATAGAATGGAAATTATGTAAATGTAATGTATTTCATTGCTTTGCTCAAATACTTGTCATATCTTCAAAGTATTATAAATGGATTATGGATATAATTCGATTTTTTAAGAAGGCAATTAGCTGATTCAAATTACCCCGCTATGACTCTTACATTATAGTTTTATTTTTTTTAAGAAACTAACAAACCATGCCGGAAACTGGAAAAAAAGCTGCAAAGTTAATATTTCTTACCGATAATGATCAGGACGACCTCATGCTTCTGCATGAAGCGTTTTTATCTTTAAAACAACCATTCGAGATTGTTGAAATAGCCAGCGGAGAGGAGCTTATGGAAAAGCTGTCAAAAATGACAGAAAGATTTCCAGATTTTATTTTTTTAGATATTGCCATGCCGGGCATAGACGGTTTTAAATGTCTTGAGCTTATTAAGAATAGGATTAATGCCCCATCTTTAATAAAGATTATAATTTATTCCGGCGATAGTTCGGAATTGAGTATTCAAAAAGGATTTTCATTAGGAGCTGATTATTATGCAGTGAAACCAAGCAGATATGAGGACCTTAAAAATCTTGTAGAATTGGTTATTGAAAATGATTGGAAAAGTTCAGAGACAACAGATAAAGTCTTTCATGTCAGATGATTATCGGCCCATAATTGCCATTGAAAAATTGTTTGAACTAACCCCGGAAAAATATAGAGCTAAGAGGTATTTGCTTCTTTTTTATCTATCTTTAAAAATTAAGCAAAACACCGATATTGAACCTTTTTTGTGTAGTACAGACAGGATTTTTTTTCAATAAAGATTTAAAGGAATTATTTCTAAAAAAAATTAGAATGACTAATTCCACAAATATCTAATACAGATTTTAAAATTCTGGGGCTATAACCGTATTAATTCATTTTCTAGTAAATGTTCTTTTCTAATCTTTTGGTTTAAGTCATTAACCACGGAATTAAACAGATCGGCCGACTCTGCCGGATTTGTTTCGGACATTATTTTCGCCTTTATGATATTGAAATAAACATGCCGGTCCGGCAGCTCTTTTTCCACTTCCGCCAGCATCTCCAGTGCAGCTTTCGTGTTTCCTGTTTTGCTCAGACAATAGCAGTAATTTAATTTTACGATAGGGGAAGGTGAAATCCGCTGCAGGAGTTTGTATAAGTTTATTATATCGTTCCAGTCATTTTCTCCGAAAGTTTCAACGGTCATGTACTTCAGCGCTATAAGGGCTTCGATGTAAAACCGGGTTTCAATCTTCGGCTTTTTGAGGTACAGCACCCCCAGCTGGAACAATTCGGCATTCCACTTTGACCGATTTTGATCAAAGAACGGAATCAGTTTTCCGTTCTCGATTTTTGCAGGAATTCTCGCTGTATGCAGGCTGAAAACTGCCAGCAGATTGCTTGTCGAATCCAGTTTGAATTCATTCAATAGTAGTCTGGCCAGAGAAAAGACCTCAAGACATAAATCAATGTTTACGATATCCTGTGTCTTTTCACTAAAAGAGTCAAAGCCGATATTAAAAACAGAATATAAGATTTCTTCCCCAATGATGGCAGTTTCCTTTTTTTTCCCAATGAAGTGCAGGTCTATCGGTTTGGAATGGTATTGCTGCCGGATGCTTTTTCTTGTTCTGCCGGCGCTTTTATAGATTGCCTCTTCGCTCAGCAGCGTGCAGCTGTGAATTTCAGCGACGCTGAGTCCAAAAATATTTTTGAGGATGAAAATTATTTTGGACTGCGCCGAAATGATATCCATTGAAGCGATAAAAAGAATGGTCTGGAGCCTTAAATCCTTTTGCTGATCAGCTGGCTGATCACCCTGCTCAGGAAGGAAGCCGTCAGTATCATGCTTTTCTTTTTTAGCTTTAATCTGGTTCAGCACATCATTCCGGGCCACTATAAAAAGCCAGTTTTCCAGATTATCGGGCTTTTTTTTATGATCTGAAATTTTAAGTGATTTCAAAAAGGAATTTTGTACGGCGTCTTCAATTTCGGAGATATAATCTGTTCCAAACCGTGATAATAATGCAGAGAACAGCCTGCCGGACAGTGCTCTGTAATCCGTTTGATCCTTTTGAAATACAGAATCATTCATAATCTTCCATTTCCATTATAGGACGAATCTCGGTGGTGCCGCCAAAATGATGTGTGGGACATTCTTTTGCTATCGTAACTGCGGTCTGCAGGTCATCTGCCTGGATCAGATAGTAACCGCCTATAATTTCTTTGGACTCCATATAGGGACCGTCTTTAACAACGCTGTCTTTTCCTGTGATCAGAACACCCTTTTCATGCAGACCGTCCCCGGAAATCAAATGACCTTTCTCCGCTAATTTTGCGGCCCAGTTCATATGCGCCTCGGCAATTTCCTGAATCTCTTTAGGTGAGAGTTCTGCCATTTTCTGCACGTCTTCATGAAGTAATAATAAAAATTGTTTCATTGTAAATTGTTTTTAAGTTTAATTAAAGACATTTAAGACTCTGCATTTTGGACATTTTTTTTATTTTTTTTCAGCGGATTTTTATAAAATGTAAAACTAATTAAAAATATAGGATCTATTTCTTTGTAAATAATGCGGATGCGTGCAGTACAAAGTAGGAAAAATTTGCCAATATGCGCGAGAATCTGTAAAGCTTTTTTTTTACTTCGTAAAACTGTTTTAAGCAGCGAGCTTAAAGTTTTGTACCTTTGCCGCTCTGCAATTAAATTAAACCGATGAAGCGTCTGCTGCTTATTTATATATTTCTGGCCTTTCTGCATTCATTTTCAGCTGATGGCTCCCAAAGGATTTCTCCCAAAAGAGCAGCTGCCGGTTATCTAATTTCGTCAGATTCTATTCCTTTTGCTTCTGATGCATTTAAATTACAAATGGACAGTGCAAAAGGCGTTTGTTTGGTTAAGAAAGATTCGGAACAGGGTTTTTCGGCTGATTTTCAGATCAAAAGAAAAGCCACAGAATTAGAATATACTCAGCTTAGCATTTTCTATCTGTTTAGAAATGTATTGTTTGAATATGATTCAGGCAGAGACTTCTTCGGGCTTACGAGTTTATATTCCATAAGACTTCACGGTCATCTCCACCGCTATCAGCTTTTTTAAAATGTAACGATGAGCAGCTGCATCGAGCAGCGGGCGCTAGTTTGTATTTTGCCCCATGCAGATTATGCATCGGGTTAATCGCTGCATTAATTCAGGTGGACTTTTGTGCCACTTTTAAATCACTTACATACTAAATGTTCAAGAAAAAACTTCTTCAGATTGAAGCGCTGCTGATTGTGGGGCGGAAAAAACTTTCCCCAAAGCAGTTTATATTTATTTCCAGCGTTATGGTTGGAATCATGTCGGCCTTTGCCGTAATTTTCCTTAAATCTTTTGCACACTGGGTTTATTCGCTGGCCTCATATGGGAACAGCATTCTGAAACTCAGTTTTATAAACAGCGTGCTTCCAGTTGCCGGAATCCTGCTGACTGTACTGGTTGTACAGAAGGTACTGGGAGGCCGTATCGAAAAAGGAACCTCTCAGATTCTCCATACTGTGGCACGTAAAGCAAGCATTATCCCGCCAAAACAGATGTATGCCCAGATTATTACGAGTTCGCTAACCGTAGGACTGGGAGGATCTGCCGGTTTGGAAAGCCCTATAGTGGTTACGGGGGCGGCGTTCGGATCAAATTATGCACAGAAGTTCAGGCTCAGCTACAAGGAGAGGACTCTTTTACTTGGATGCGGTGTGGCGGCTGGGATAGCGGCAGCTTTTAATGCACCTATTGCTGGAGTGCTTTTTGCTGTAGAAGTGCTGTTGGTTGATGTGGCGATTTCAGCTTTTACCCCTATTATGATAGCGGCCGCAACCGGTACGCTGGTTTCGGCTATCATCCTTAACGAAGAGGTGCTGCTGCGCTTCAGGCATCAGGAAACTTTTGACTATCACAATATACCATTTTATATACTGCTTGGATTTTTTACCGCATTTATCTCCGTATTTTATTCCAGAAATTTTTTAAAGACAGAGCATTTTTTCGCGGGTTTAAAAGTGGGAGTTTACAGGAGAGCTTTAGCAGGATCTCTGCTGCTCGGCCTGCTGATATTTGTATTCCCGACACTCTTTGGTGAAGGATATGAAAGCATTAAAACACTTGCCGATGCGAATCCCGGTGAGCTTTTAGAAAATACGCTTTTTAAGGATTTCAGCAGCAATGAATGGATTCTGCTGCTTTTTGTCGGCTTCTCTATGATGCTCAAAGCTTTTGCTTCGGGAATTACACTGGGCAGCGGCGGAAATGGAGGAAACTTTGCCCCATCGCTTTTTCTGGGATCCTATGCCGGATATTTTTTCTCTAAGTTTTTAAATCTCACAGGACTCACTGATCTGCCTGTCAGCAATTTTGCCATGGTCGGCATGGCCGGGATACTGAGCGGACTTTTTCATGCGCCGCTGACGGCTATTTTTCTTATTGCCGAAATAACCGGCGGCTATGGGCTGATTATTCCCCTTATGATTGCCGCATCTATCAGTTATGCCATTTCAAAACGATTTGAACAGCATTCGCTCGATGTAAAAGGGCTGGTTAAAAAAGGAAATGTATTTACCAGTAACAAGGATACCAATATATTATGGACACTGAATCCGGACGGTATTATTCATGTAGACCACAAAACCTTGTCGGCAGATGACGGTATGGAAAAATTAAGAGCTTTGATCACCCAAACCGATCAGGGTATGTTTGCTGTTACAGAGAATCAGAAACTGACAGGTGTCATTTACTTTTCTGAAGTGCGTGAAATTATCTTTCAGCAGGACAATATTTTGATGAAAGATATCATGAAAGCTGCATGCGAAACCCTGGACTATTCAGACACCATGGAGACAGTGATGAAAAGACTCGAAAAGAGCAGAAAGTTTTATCTCCCTGTGATAAGAGACGGTCTGTATTACGGATACATCGACAAAGGAAGTGCTCTGGAGGCCTATCGTAATCAGTTAAAGGCAATGATGTTTGATTAACAGGCAGCCTGCGGGTATTTTTATATTCAAAATCAAATTGATTTTGAATATAAAAGTTTTAATTTTTGTTTTCCAGCAGCAGAATGCTTAGATTAGTGTATAAAAAAGCCGCATGAATAAACTAACTGATCTGCTGAGCCTGCGCGAAGGGGAAGATAATAAGGAAAAAACACTGGAAGGCGTTATTAAAAATATCAGCTTTAAAGGTGCCAATCTATGGATACTGGCATGCGCAATATTAATCGCCTCTGTGGGGCTTAATGTGAATTCCACGGCTGTGATTATCGGAGCGATGCTTATCTCGCCGCTGATGGGACCGATCGTGGGTGCTGGTTTTGCTCTTGGCATATACGATTTTGATCTTCTCAAGAAATCCCTGCGCAGCCTGCTTACCGCTACACTTGTTAGTTTAACAGTTTCTGCTGTCTATTTTGCCGTAAGCCCGTTTAAGGAAGTGCAATCGGAGCTTCTGGCACGCACTTCGCCTAACATATATGATATTCTGATCGCTTTTTTCGGGGGCATTGTCGGGGTGGTTGCAGTAACCAGAACAGAAAAAGGCAATCCAATTCCCGGTGTTGCGATAGCGACAGCGCTTATGCCGCCACTGTGCACGGCGGGGTACGGACTTGCAACGGGACAGTGGACTTTTTTCCTGGGTGCCTTTTACCTGTACTGCATCAATTGTGTTTTTATCGGCATTGCGACTTTCCTGATTGTTAAATACCTCAAATATCCCGCAAAAAGACAGGTGGATGACCGCCAGCAGAAGCAGGTCCGCCTTACCATAACACTGCTTACCGCCGTTATGCTCATTCCAAGCGCTTATCTGGCATTTTCGCTTTACCGTGAACAGCAGTTTTTAAAAAATGCGGATTTATTCATTGAAAACGAATTTGCTTCTAAGGGATATACCGTAATATTTAAAAAGAGCTCTTTTACTCCTGCAAAAAAGACCCTTGAACTTGCTTTTCTGACCAAGAGGTTTTCAAAGAAAGAAATCAATCATTTAGATTCATTGATGGAAAAAAACAGGTTTCTAAAAGGGACTGATCTGGTGATCCGCCAGGATACCACCGACAGGTTCAGCGCGCTGAAAGGAGATATTTTAAACCAGATTAAGGGGACTGAAAACCAGATCAATGCCAAGGATGTAAAGATCGCCCAATTGGAAAAACAGCTGGCCGAAAACAGTTTTGATAATGTAAAGATTTTAAAGGAATCCCGAATCCTATATCCCTCGCTTCATGCACTTTCGATATCAAATCACAAGCTGGTTAATGAAAAAGACAGTATCATTCAAATAACTGCCGTGCTTTATGAAGCAGATAAGGATCTGAAACCTGAAGAAAAAGAAAAATTCAAAAGCTGGCTGAGGCAGAGGCTTTCCTTAAAAAATGTTGAGCTTTACAGAAAACAGTAATTTTAAAATAATAAGATTTAATCAGGAGTCTGACTTTCTTTTATTATAGCTGCTCAGCAGCATAAAACCGCAGATGCCCGATAATACTGATGCAGTCAGAACAGCAAATTTTGCTTCTGTCTGAAATTCGGGATTCTTGAAAGAAAGCAGGGCTATAAATATCGACATCGTAAATCCGATACCGCCTAAAAGCCCAAGACCAAGGACATGAGGCCAATTCGTATTTTCCGGCAGCTGTGAAATTTTCAGCTTCACCGAAAGCCAGGACATGAAAAATATTCCCGCAGGTTTGCCCAGAAATAAACCTAGTACAATACCCAGTCCGAGATTTCCAAGAAGTCCTTCGGCCATACCGTCCTGAAAGGTTATGTTGGTGTTGGCAGCAGCAAAAATCGGCATTATTACAAAATTTACCGGCTGGGTAAGCATATGTTCGAGCTTTTCAAGCGGCGACTCGCTGTCATCTTCATTTGTAGGAAGCGTCAGTGCGGTAAGAACCCCTGCAATGGTGGCGTGTATGCCAGAATGATGTATAAAATACCACATGAAAATACCTGGAATAATATAAAAGAAAAGGTTTTTAAGTCCTATTCTATTGAAGAGTATCTGTAGAAGAAAAACTGCCGCTGCATAACCGAGATAATTGAAATGGATGTCGCTGGAATAAAATACGGCAATCACCAAAATCGCGATCAGGTCATCCACTATGGCAAGTGCGGCAAGTAAAATTTTAAGTCCCGCAGGAACCTTATTTCCCAGAAGCGAAAGTATTCCTAAAGCAAAGGCAATATCTGTGGCCATAGGAATGCCCCAGCCCGAACTGGCGCGGGGATCTGATGAGTTGAATAAGGCATAGATTAAAGCTGGTACAGCCACGCCGCCAAGTGCGGCAAGCACGGGAAGCGAAGCCTGTTTGAAGGAGGAGAGTTCCCCTTCAATAATTTCTCTTTTGATTTCCAGGCCGACCAAAAGAAAGAAAACCGCCATCAAGCCGTCGTTAATCCATATTAAGACAGGATATTTTAAGCTGAACAATTGGAATTCTCCACCCAGTTCGTAGTTTAAAACATTGGAAAACGGCTCAGCAAGGGCTGAATTGGCTATAATTAAAGATAATACAACGCATAAGAGTAAAATAACCCCGCCTGCAGATGATGAGGTAAAAAAATGTTTAAAGCTTTTTAGATTGATCAGTTTTCCCATAACTGCAAATTTAGGGATTTTATTTTATTGAATCTCCCTTTGCTGATTTCCCAGGTTGCTGGATATACAAGATTTTAAAGCAATGCTGTAATGACAGGCCATTTTTAAATGTGAAGCATCTGCCATTGAAATTCGCATTCTGCCGCCTTTTCTACTTCTGTCTATAATAACAATTGTTTTTCTATATTTAAAACTCAGTATAAAGCAAAGTGAAGTTTCTGCATCGGCTGATAGTGAACCCTAAATTTGGAAGCATTATGAAATGCAGCATTTTTTCTGTTATTGTGATTTTATGGGCAGCAGGCTGCCGGGGACAGGATGTTTCTTCAAATAAAATATTTAAAGATAGCTCTAGTGAACAGCATCGAATTTACAGACCCAAAATACGACCAGCCGAAATTCAGCTGTGGCTTTCTTATAAAATATAAGGATGAAACATTTACGGCAAAACATATACTTAAAATTGTAAAGCCCATCCATGTTAGTTTAAAATTAAATTCTAACTAGACGAGAGGCAGCGCAAGTTTGTGCTGCCTCTCGTATTTTATGCCCTTAGACTGAATAATTTGATGCACAGCGGAATTAGTTAGCAGGAAATGGTAACAAATAGGATAACTCTACTATAATTAAGTGTTTGCCAAAGAAAATTTCGATGTGCAAGATCTTCTGTAAAAGTTGCACTTTCAGCCATTTTTTGAAAATCGATAAGGTTAGGAGCAAAGTAAGAAAGTGTCCAAGCTTTAACGGCAAAATGGAAAACAAACGATACCAATAACCAATTTCTAACAGGTTCAATTTTCCAGCAGAAAATAATAGCAAGAATAAAGGTGATTTCGTGCAGCGAATGAAAAACAATCCAAAAAACTTTTAAGCTTGTGCCTTTTCCATCCAGTAAAAGCTTAAAATTTTCAGGTGGAGATTCCGTCCATTTAGGAACAAAAACCAGCGTTTCAAAAATTTGTGCGCCATTCATCAAAATTTTTTAAGGACATTTGGGATTTGGACTGCTGCGGGTAGCCGGCGCATGCCGGAAGGAGCATAACAGGCAGGATTGTCTTTTTCATTTATGTTTGTTTAGAGGTTATCCTTTTAAGCGGTTATTTGTGGCTGTGTTATTTTAAAGTTCACTGCCAAGGATTTTCTGCCGCCATCTGCCGAGAGATTCTTCATTTTTTCCAAAATCAGATTCTGCATCTAGTTCGCCAAGGGCCTTATCGCGGGTATTGATCCAGGTCTCGATGATGCCGTTGATTTTATTTACACTGCCCGCATTTATCTTTTTGCCGTTGATCTCTTTTTCTGATTTTTCTGCAAAATAATGCCCGATCTCATATTTCAGCTGCAGGTAATTTAAAAGCTGCTCGGACTGCTGTTTTGGATCAGCCCATGACAGGTCCCTTCTGATCCCGCCATAGGAGTCAACCGTGATGGTTCCGGTCCAGACATTAACTTTTTTGGTAAAAACGCCAAATGTCAGTTCTATATGGGCGCCGGTGTTTTTGTTTAACTGGGGCGTCATTTTAAAATCAGACCACTGCAGATTCTTTTTGGATCTGGAGCTGATGGTATCCCCTTGGGCTGCCTTTGTCATCTCTGAGGTTACCTTTTCCCACTTCTGCTGGCTTCTGTTCTGGGCGGAAGAGAAATACGACAGGCAGAGCGCTATGCATGTTAATGTGATTTTATTCATTTTTCTGATTTATTAGTTAAGCCGATTTTCGGTTTTCAGCCGTTTATTTTGTCCATATGGTAATGCGCGAGCCATTTTTCCATCCTCTGCGGAAGCTTTATTTCTCCAGGGCCGCCTGTGGGGTCAAAGAGTTCTGTGATGGTCCTTGAGTAATGGAATTTTCTCTCCTCGAACTGGCAGGTAAACCTCGGGAGTTCATTATCGGAAACCATCCAGCTGCCTTGCGCTGTTTTTTTTATTTCAAACTTTTTCATTCTCTGCCTGCAGCTTTAAGGGCGGCAGCTTAATATCTGTTGTGAAAGGCAAAATTAGGATTTTATTTTTATTTAGGGCCGTTTGATGTTCAGCCGGGTTCATTGGAGTGGGGAGCACTGTATAATTTATTATGCTGTTTTAATTTAATTTTATAGGAGTTTTATCCCGCTATGCGTTTCAATATTTTATACCGAACTCCGGCACAAAAGGATTTCCACTGCTATCGGGGCTGGGGCTGCTCTATACTCAATCTGAAATTTAATTAAGGCTCTTTTTTATTTAAGTTTAGTTTTACTTGTAATTAGAATGTTTTTTTATGTACTAGAGTGACCTCCACTGACAAATTTCCACAAATTTAGATGATTAAAGAAATTGCCTTGATTTAAGATAATAATTTGAAATTTTTATTCAAGGGCGTTCTGTGTGTGTTGTAGGTTCTTTTTTAATCTTCTATTATAGAAAGAAACATAGTTGAGATAAATATATTTTTATCCCTTTCCATTGGTAAGTCGGTTGATGAGGTCATGATGGGAATAATATAATTATAATTTTGTAGAGGAATAATATTTGCGACAAGGTCCATGTCATTTCCAATAATGTGTTTTGAAATCAGAGAAGAAAAATCTGAATTTGTTCTAAAGAAAATGGCATCACTATAATTTCCTCCACCTAATTCTCCAGCTATTATTACACCGCCATCTTTTGATTCTATTATTGATTTTGTAAAAGGTTGTTTCTTATACTTATCATAAAAAGTAATATTCTGCCGTAATTTAATGGCTCCATTTGAGCTTAATCGGTATAATATGTAATCTTTAGCGCTGTTATTAACGACAAGAATATCTCCTGTTTGAGTTAATGCCATTGCCCCGGAATTCAAGTCATTTAATTGCGTTTTCCATATAATTTGACCGTTTGAACTTAATTGTATAATTGATTGGTAGCTGCTATTACCAACAGATGAAATCAGTGCGATAAAATTATCATTGAAAGGAATTAATTGAGATCCATAGTCATCTAAATTTGTGCCTAGATTCACTTTATTTTCTATAATTCCATCTTTGTTTATTTTGATAAGCCAACTATCAAAACTTCCTCTGTTTGCTGGAAAATCATGATCATTAGAATTAGACATACCAATTAATACAAATCCGTTTCCATCTGGTTGTATGTCCTGAAAGAGATCATCTTTTGATCCGCCATAGCTTTTTTGCCATAATAAATCGCCATTTTTGTCAATTTTACACAGCCAAAGGTCAAAATTTCCATAGTTTTCACTTAGGTCTCCGTCATTGGATTCAGAGCGTCCTATAATTATATAATCACCATTTTTATCTTGTATAATAGAATTTGGATAATCCTTTTTACGTCCCCCATATCTTTTTTCCCAAATAATGTTAAAATTAATATCAAATTTAATTACTATATAGTCAGGGTTAATATAATCAGTGTCAGTGAAAATGCCTATATAACCATTGTCGTTTGTTTTTACAAGCTTTTGAATTTGTTTGTCGTTAAAAATAGTTTGATATGAAAACTCTAATTTATGTGGTATTTGTGGTGAAGGAGTTTCTGGCTGGACTGTGCTTTTTTCTAAATTGTCATCGCTTGCGCAACTTGAGAATGTTAGAATATACGCAAATAGTAAAATTAATGAAAAATGAAATTTGAAAATTCTCATGTAATTGTTAGTTAAGTGTAAAAAAAAATGGTTTGTAAGAAAATATAGTAAGACAAATATATGTATAAATTGAAAGAATATTTCACGGTTTTCCGTAATTGGTAAAAGTCATGAGAAAAGGAATATTTTTGTTGTTTTTCAGTTAGCAGAATTATTTTTTTTGAATTAGTAAATGAATTTTCAAAGTCAATAAAAAATCGTATTTTGCTGTATTTTGTTATAGCTGAGCATGTTATAGGCGTAAAGGGACTCGAGCCATAGTGGTCATTATTACTTAATGCAATATTACTGTCTGCATCCGATTCGAACCTAAACTCAGCAAAGCTTGATTTTGTTGGGTTTTCACTTTCTCAAAAATCAGTATGCCATGATTCTGACACGAAAGTTAGAACGGTAAAGCATCGGCAAAATTCGTCTCAGCTTTTTATGTGAAAAAAGTATGAAGTCCATCTGGTTTTGTAGTGATGATCGTTATAGAGTCCATACTTGAATACGAAAAATTGACCGGACAAATGTTATTAAGTATGTAAATGTGAAAAATTTCAGAACATTGCAGTCTTGCAGTAAGAAGAAATTATAGATCATATTCATGAAGATTTGCCAAATTACTATACGATAAACGATGCGGAAAAAATCTCTATTAATGGGCTATTATAGTGGGATACTGGCAAGCCTGAAAGTACTTTCGTCTTTCTGGTTAATATAGTATTCTTTTGTTCATTCCTCATCTACTCGGACCTAAATTCTTTACCGCTTTTTGTGATTTTTACTATTGATGAAAATGATGTGTCAAAATTTGGCACAAAATTTAAACCTTACAAATTTCCCTAAATTCAACTTAAATTTGTTTGAGAGGTGTCAATTTTCTCTAGGAGTTAATTGCTGAATTTAGCTTTAAATCTTTTGTCCTCTCCCAAAATATAGAATTGTAATTAATGGGGCAATTATTAAGTATAAAATTAGATATATAAAGTTTTTTTCCATGCCAATTGCTTTAAAAGTCATATATGAAAAAACGGAGGTGGTAATAATTGCTATAATACATAAAAAAAATTGCATTTTTTTATGTAGACTTTCTCGATTTTCGTCAGTGATCTCAACTGGGTAATTAGCTGATTGTGGGTTTTTTACCAAAAATCCTATAAAAAGTAGTATAAGTAGATTAACTCCAGAAGAAATCAGCAATGACTTTTTACTGCTGTAACCGTCTACCTTCCCAGTTATATCCACATGAGAAGCGACTGTTTGTGCAATTTCTGAATAATGATATAGTAATAGTACAAGATAGGTTAAAAATATCGATATACTAATGAGGTAAAGTAGTTTTATTTTTTTTGATACCATAAGTTAAAATTAATAGATTGATAAGTAGGATAAAGAAATAGTATTAAAGCGGCACAAATTGAAAAGAAAAACGAAAATATTCCATGGTAGATGATTATAAAAAAATGAAATAATATTCCAAAGCACAGAATTGTTTTGCGATATTTTACAGATGCAGCTAATCCTAAGAATAATAAAATTTCCAATATAATAACACCGTAAGTAAGTAATGAAACAATAATTGGATTACTTAAAAGTTTGTTCATAACTGCCGAAATACCTGTAGGCATTCCAAAGACGCTATGGTTAAACCAGTAGTAAATTGCTGTACCATTTACCCACTCCGCTACACTTAGTTTACCTAAAGAAGCGTGATAGTATATTATTGCGACTTGAATTCGTATAATCCAGATTGAAAACAATCCAATAATATTTTTTGCTGAGTCATTAGGTTTTATATACATCCAATGATTTTTTCTTGGATCAGTTAAACAAAATGGTATCAATAAGAAGCTTAAAATTGATGCAATTTGATCGCCTCCGTCGATGATCGAAGAAAAGTAAAGAAAACTTATGCAAACCCACCAGTGCAATAATGAAGTAATCTTTATGAAATACCCTGAAATAGTTATACAAAGAATTATTATAGCCAATCCCTTCATGTATATAATATTGTCAAAGCCGCATAATGTAAAAAAGTTGTATTTATTTATAGGTATAATGGGGTTTAGTACAGGGTTTATTATTGTACCGTCTATCTTCTTATGAAATAAAATACTAATTGGATTTAAAACCAAAGTAAGTAAAGTTCCCAGGGCAAGTATACTCCTTGCAAAGCCGACAGTATTTGTATATGGGAAAAGCTCTAAACAAGAAGTTTTAATGCGGTTATTAATTTTCTCTATCATTGCATATTATGTTAAGGCGAATTATTTTTGCAGGCATTTTTATTCTGCCTAACGATCGGCTCCAGGCCCAAGGCACGGCCTTTTGATAGATTACGATATATTCACCGCACAAGATTTGGTTTTCCATCTGATTTTTAACTGAAATTACTTCCAGGGGCACTTTAGAATATAATTTTTCCTGATAGCTCCACATCGTATTATGATATAGACTATCATTTATTTCCCTTTTAATGAATTGTAATTCAGACAGTATCTTTGATGCCCTTCTCTTTAGCCCGAATAAATTATTATGAGAGGAGTGCCTTTGCGAAATTTCTTCGAATTTATTGTCGGCGTTTTTCTGGTAAATTACAATTTGAGCCTCCCTTGGATTTCTTGTAAAAAAAGCCCAGCCTTGTGGAACAAATGTAAAAAGTTTATTTTCCAAATTTATATTTAGTTTAATCGGGTTCTCATTTACGGTGTAAAGGAAAACTCCTGCGATAAATATAAATGCAAAAATGGCACAGACGGCAAAAGTAAAAAAATACTTTGTCCCATCGAGTATCTTACCTCTCTGCATAATATTCGGCAATTTCATTAACCAATGTTTCTGTTCTTAAAGTAGCTTCCTCAGGATCTACTATTGGACCAGGTGGCGTTATATCGTCAGGCCCGATATAATCCATTCCCGTACAATCTAACCCGCAATTAATAGCTCCGTCATAGTTTACTTGATTACCTGAATCGATACTAGGGCCATAAAATGCAAATTTAAAATAAATCAAGGCGGTAACTGCCACTGTATTGTGTGCTGCTATCGCAAAATATGCTACACAGGCAACAGCCCATGTGCAGGGAACTACAGTCTCATTTTCATCGGTTATCATGTTTTTTTTGAGTAAACTGTCATATTCTCCTTTGTCAATAGCTGTCTGAAATGTTTCAATGTATGTTTTAAAACTGTCTTGTTTATTAAGTTTGAGTTTACCGGTATATATGTCAGATTTTACTTTACGAAAAACTTTCTTCAGTTCAGGAAATATCACCTCAAAATTTTCTTTAATCATAGTAGAACCCAATTCGATGCCAAGTTGTACTTTTCTTTGATCACCACTTGTGACAAGTTGTTTGAATTCGGGGAAAAAACTTGGATTTTTGGTTTTGATTTCTTTCACAAGAAGGTCCAGCTTATTAACCACTTCAATTCTTTTATCGCCTTTAAGGCTATTGGTTAAATCTATTTTACTTTTTAACTGGTTAATATGGACTGCAAATTCTCCAACACCAAAGAAAATGGATTTGAATAGCTCTACATCGGTGTAGTCAGCTGCTTTTTCTGTTCCGGACTGGCTGCTTTCGGATGGGCTGCAACTTACTATTAAACTAAATGCTAAAGCGAATGTGATTTTAGATAAGTAGTTTTTTATTACATACATGGTTTAAATTTTTTGATTAATAGATTTTAATTAGTTTTTATATATTCAATATGTGATAATTATTAATAGTCAAACCATTATTTTTTAAGATGCCTTCTGCATATTCCCGCTGTTTCATAATAGATTGTATTGGTAAGTTTTGTCATAGTATTTGTGAAAAATTTCAGACTAATTAGGGCAAATATAGAAGATAATGTCGAAAATGCAAGATGTTTCGTATACAAAAATATATTATATCCGTATTTTTAAGTAGATGCCCAAAGGCAGGGGATCTACCCCATGTTTCTAGATTTAAAATAACTTTAGAATTGTTTGAAATACGTATTCAAACAAGTTGCTCGTAGTAACAAGCTGTAATTCTTACGATATTTTCTTAGTTATAATTTTTCGATGTCAATTCTTCCTAATATATTTACGTGACACTTATATTCGAACCTAAATTCAATAAATGTTGATTTTACTGAGGGGTTAATTTCTTAAAAAATAATGTGCCGCGATTTTGCCACGAAAAGTAGATTTGTGGAAAATGAATAAAATTAGCGTTGAATTTTTTGTTTAGCAAAGGTATGAAGTTCAACAGTATTGCAATTTGATTCTGCTAAATCTACATTAGGAAGTTTGTAATAATTTTTGTTTACATCTTGATTTTAAGCTCGTGTTTTAGCGAAAAAATGAAATAGTACACTAATATAAAATGAAATGTACATTTGTGTTTTAGGAAGGTCTTTATGATGAGTGGTTTATGTTTTTTTTGAGGTTGCCCAAAAGCGAACCCATGATTCGACTCATTAACCGTGTTTTCATTTCAAAACGCCCCTGCAGGGCGTACAGGACAGCATCAACGGCTGTTTTTTTCTTTTTTGCACATTTGATTTTTTAGCCATGATTATGAAAATAGCTTGTACGGTCCTCTTTACAGTGGCTTTAGGCTTACTAATTGTTTTTTATAATTGTACATTTCCATTTTTGGGATGCTATATAAATCAGTCTCTCTTTTAAAAAGAAAATTAATATTCCAAATTCGCCTTAGCATTTTGTGGCAAAAAAGGTATCAACTCCAAACCCCTTGTACCATGATTTTGCCAGAACTCTAAGACTGGTGATCCATAAAATGAAAAATAGAATAAAGCCCATACTACCGCAAGAAAAACATATGATAATTACGCCAGATTTGTTAATTTTTTTAGATCATATAATTTTAATGTATAATTGAATAGAGAGTTTTCTAGTTTACTAATAATGCAAATGGTTTTCATTTGCTTTTAGAATGGGCCTACGTCGTTTTTATTTTTGGTCAGTATAAAAGAAATTTCTTTGTTAAAAAAATATTGCCAAATGTGGATTCCCGTACTTAAACCCTGCAAAAAGTTTTTAGCTTAGACTTATTAATCTTATATAAGTAATGTTTATAACATAAATTACTAAATAAAAAGGGTGGTGTAGTACAACTAGTTTATATTCAGATTATTATGGGTAAGTATCTCTATAAACTCTGAAAGTTTATTTTGAAAGGCAAACAGTGCATAAAATAAATAACAAAACAGTAAGCAGCATAAAGCTTACTCTGCCCCAATTATATAAAAGGAAAATATATGATAATTCTTAGGCACGAAGCAGCTTTAGCGGGCTATGACGAAACAACTGGCCCTTTTATGGCCGTTGACAGCAATACCCGTGCATATGAAACTTACACTGCAGACCAAATAAATGTCTCAATGGGTGTCTATCAGATTAATGGAGTTAAACCATGATAAAAAAGATAATTTTACTAGCTGCCTGTTTTCAGGCAGCTGTATCTGTATATGCTCAAACAGAAAAGCAGAAGCAGATGATATATGAGCAGATAAACAGAGATTCAAAAATGGAAGGTATCATAAAGAAAATTGATCCCATTGAAAACAAAAAGGCGCTGTTTAGAGATGCTCAAGTGCTTCCGGTTTTTAAGATCAGGATGAAGAAAGACTTTAAGCCAGAGCTTATACAAAACAAAAACTACTATTTAGTTTTATATCTGCAGAGACTTTATGTTTTCATGGATAATAAGACCACTCGTTTAGTTGAGAATAATCCAGTTGTTACAAGTATTTTAGACTTCAACAGCAAAAAGATAAATTATTTTGTAGTTTACTTTACCGATACTTTTTCCTTTAATAACCAGTATCTAATGCCCTGTCTGGTGGATAAAGACCTCAGCGTAGTAATTGACAAGGGAAGCAGCTTAAGTTTTGAGAGTTATATTGATAAAAGGTACGGTTCAAAAGATAAATATGAAGAAAAACTAATTTTGGATGAAAAACGGCAAAAACTGTCTGTGAATGAATTTGATACTGCAGTAAATTATAATTACGAAGCTTATCAAACGATCTGTTCTCAGGATACTCTTTTGGTGATAAAGACGATGATAAATCAGATTGGTTTTGCAGTTAAAACTTTGACAAAGGAACAGCAGGAAGAACTCACCATTAGGTTGAATTTCAAAATAAATCCTGACAAGCTGTTAGAAGAGCAATTAGGAAATACATTAACTGCGGCAAAAGTAAAAGAATCTGACATTAAAATAGCACTGGCACAAAGCAGAGCTGAAAATAAGAAAAGAGTTAAAGAAAATGTTAAACAAACAGGACTTTACAGCTTTAATATTTATAATGTAAGTACTACCGAAGAGCTGATAGATATATTAACCAGCCAGCAGTTTAGTGATTACAAAAATTATATCGATTTATGGTATCCAATTATTGAAACTCAAAACAATTATAATAATAATAAATACCGTTATAATTATGGAAAGGATATCTTGGAAAAGCAGGTGTGATAAAAGAGCATGACCATGCTGGATTTTCAGAATATGTTAAAAAAAGATTAATAAGCTGCGGCAGTTCGAACAGAAAAAACTAGTGTGTAATAGATTAATCATGAATTATAATGTAATCCTGACGTATCGGGAAATGTTAAAGTACACTTTTAGCGGTAATGCTTTGTTATGGTTAGCTGGTTACTTAATTTGTACTTAGTTTTTTTATTCTTTTAAAGATTGTTTTCATTGAGTTGTGGCCTGTGAACGTGAGGTTGGTTGAAAAGTTTGGCTGATTTAAACAGAAGTATTTTCCGAGTAAGTAATAAATTTTTAAAAGAAAAGAAAAGTAAATTTATGCCTTTAATAGCAGTAGATTATTAGGATAAGTAAGTTGTAACTATTTGTATTATAAGGTATTAATGTGAGTAATGAGTGCTTGGTAATATGAAAATATAGGATTAAATTATCGTTTATTACTAGTGGTAAATATGGTTCTTCAGCAGGGAAATGCTTTTAGTTCGAAATCCTGCAATACATAAACATTAGAAATTTCTAAAGTTTTTTTTCGAAAGCAATATGGATTTTTCTCTAGCTAGATGTGGGGATTCAGCATTGTTAACTAGCGTTTAGTATACCATTTTGAGGGGGAAAAACCAATAGTGATGCCTCCCCAGGTATGAAAGGATTTGCCGCCTCGGTATTCCTGGCTTCTGCCGTAAAAAGAATATTTAGCGTAGAAAAAATCACCTGCTATGAAATTGATGCCACCGTTAACTTCAAATAATAAACGGTTGACATCTTGATGGGAAATCGTATAGACGCTTCGATCATTAAAGAGCAGTCCTTCCAGGGTGGCATTGTAGGCAGCGATTCGAAAGCTTGGTTCGACAAAAAAATTAAACCGTATATTTTTTTTCGGCGTCTCTCTGTTTTCTGTTAAGGCAGGGAAACTGACGGCATAATCCTGCAGTATGGAAGAGTTGTAATTGAATAAATCCAATTTAAAGCCTCCCTGCAGATTGATCATGTAATTACCAATATCAGCTTTTGCGGTCCAGTAGGGCACCACGCACTGGAAGTTTGAAAAGGACTGCTGCGGCGTAATCAATCCCTGCATACGGGTATTGTAGTTTACAATAAGTGAACCATTGAATCCAATCTGGTTATCCCACCCCTCAGGCTCAGGTCTTTCTGAACCAAACCAGTGATTTCTATGGACATAAGCCTGAGCATTGCCCGGACCCGGAGAGCCGATAGAACCCACTACAAGATCAGATTGTAAAATCAATCCCCGGGATCTGTCATAGGATATATTTCCCACACTGACAAATAATAGCGAAGCATAGGGACGGTCACCTTTTACAATTTCGGAGGCCGCAATATCCTGAGGCGTATAGGCTGTTCCTCCGAAACCGAAACGTTGTATGTTGAACACCGGAGATTCATTTTTAAATTTATAGAACGGAAGCCATTTCCATTTTATTTCAGGCGTCAGTAATTCAAATTTGACGGCTCCTGTATAGTTCTCGTCCTTATTATGAATGCCCAGAAAATCATTCTCTGTTGTCAATAAAGCCTGGAAACCGGATCTGCCCTGCGGCAGGATATTAACCGAATGCAGCAGAAGCAGATATAAAAAGAATTGTTTCATAACAGTTAGTATGTAATTGAGTAACGAGTGTCAATATTGCAATGTGAAACCCATTTCAAAGTAAAAGTCTTAGCCGTTTATTACCAGCTCCAATGTTGAAACGGATTTTTAAAAATAAAACTATATCCAGAATGGATCATCAATAGTAGACGGCTGGCCGGCCCCTTATTTGTATGTGATTATTGCGGCTGATTTGTACTTTCTTGCACTCAAAGCCTCCCAGCTGTCCGCAGGTTATAATCCTTTGGTTCTTACAGAAGAATCTGCTCGAAATTTGACTGGCAGAAGTGCAGATATGATCGTCAGCTCTTTGTTATATTTTGACAGCTTCCACCTGCCATGGTGTCTGTTTTCACCCACCTTACTTTCGAATTTGCCGCCGTCAATAAAATCCGATAAACCTGATCTGTCTTAAGTAATTTTGAATGTCTTTTTCACTTCCGCTGTTTTGTGTCCATTTTACCAATTCCATTTCCAAGAAGCTCCTTGGATGTTTGTGCATTTGAAATTGCGGCCGTCATCTGCTTGAACAGAATAAATAAAGCTTTTTCATACTAGTTACTGTTACGGTTACCAGCTGGATTGCACCAATTTGTCTAATTACAAATTTACGAAGTTATAATGGGCTTTTCTTCTAAATACGTTAATTTTTGCCATAATTAACGGTTGATTAAGGCAGAGAGTTATGGGCGAAATCGGCGCTACATTCGTAATCGGATGAAGTTTTTGCGCGGGAAAAAGTATAAAATTAGATCAAGAAAGTAAAGACGTTCAACGGACAAATTGCGGCAAGTATTTGATTTAATAAGCAGAGTCATTTTTTGTGTTTACTTATTTTCTCGGCAAGTTTCATAGCATTAAAGGCATTTACAACTTTACCGGATTTTGACAATTCTGTAAATGAAATCTGTTTGTCGTTTGTCCCGGGTACAATGACTTCCAGGTTGTAGGTTGTTCCTGATTCTAGTATAATGTGTTTTACTTCAGCCGCGGTAAGTGTAGGATAATATGACCATATAATGGCAATTCCTGAAACTATCGGAGCAGCGAGTGAAGTTCCCGAATCAGATTTATATTGATTCCCCGGCGCTGTTGTATAAATTTGTTCACCCGGAGCAAATAAATCCACATTTTGTTTTCCGTAGTTCGAAAAATTCGAAACAAATGTCTTGTCTAATCGGGCTGAAATGGATCCGACATTAATAAAATTACTGCTTACTTCAGGTCTGCCGTCAAAAGTATTATCACTTGGATAATACGGGTTTTCATCGACATTAAAACGTTCGTTTCCTGACGCATGGACTAATAAAACATTATGCTTTTCAGCATATTTAAATGCATCTGAAACCCATTGCTGATGTACCGAAAATTCTTTTCCAAATGACATGTTAATAATTTTAGCGCCATTATCTACAGCATAATAAACCGCCATTGCAATGTCTTTATCATTTTCGTCTCCGGAATAGGAAATGTTAAGTGACATAATTTTAACATTTTCCGCAATACCATTTATCCCAATAGTATTTTGACGATTTGCCGCTATTATTCCTGCCACTTTTGTTGCGTGTCCCTGCAGATTTTTAAAGCCGTTTTTAGAGATGCTGATAGTACCGCACCCAAATCCTTTTTCCAAAACTTCCGGATCGTCACGGTGCAAGCTTGACTTTTCTGATGCCGAATCTAATGGAAACTTTAAAATGACCCATTACCATCAGAATTACGGTTATAATCTGGAAGCGGCACTGGAAAAGCATTCGATAAAGGAGCTGGATACGCCTAAGTTCAGGGAAGATTTGATTAATTCTCTTAAAAAAGGAAATATCCAGTCGGTAACTGTTGTCGTTCAGGGAGAGGAAAGAAAACGTTTTGTGGAAGCCAATCCGCAGTTTAAAACTATCAGGATGTATGATTCCCAGATGCAGCGCATCAATGACCGCGAAAGCAAAGAGCAGAAGAAAAGCGAGTCAGAGTCCAAAAGCACCTCTAAAGAAATGAAAAAAGGAACCGAAAATGACAGCGATTCAGATCAGGATGAAGGGAAGAAAAAAAAGCAGTCCCGAAGACAGGGCGCGTCAATCTGATTTTTAAAAGTAATCACAGAGCCTGTTGTATTTCAGAATGTAAATAAATTTTTTATGGAAAATCTAAAACCCTTAACGGATTTTTTTTCGGCTATCGAAAAAGATTTTAGGATCAGCAGCACGCATATTGCCATTTATACGGCGCTGCTTTGTTTTCGTGCTGTTAAGGGTTTTAGTAATCCAATAGAAGTTTTCAGGGGGGAATTATCACCCATTGCTAAAATATCCTCCAAGTATACCTATCATAAATGCCTGCAGGAACTGCATGAATACGGTTATCTTAGATATGAGCCCTCCTTTAAAAAGACAAGAGGAAGCAGGATCTATTTTTTTGATTTTGAAATACGTACCATTTCAAAGCCATGACGGGATTTATTTTGAGGATTTTTTGTGCAGGATTCTGGCTGTGAATATTGAAATTATGTCAAAAGAAAGGATATGGGAAAAGCGGTAACAAAAGAAGATTTGAGGCAGTTTGGCATACTGCTGTTAGATAAAGTTGGTGAAGTTCTGAAAGAATCGCTGGATGTAAAGACTGCTGAAATCCAGCCGGAATGGCTCAAAAGCAGAGCCGTTCGAAAAATGCTGGATATCTCGGCAGGATCGGTGCAGGCTCTTAGAATAGGAGGCAGGGTCAGATTTAAAAAAGTCCTGGGTTCGTATTATTATAACAGAGAGGATCTTCAAAAATTATTTACAGATGAAAAATGAAAGAAACAGGGAGCAGATCATGCACTTATTTTCCCTTTATTTGAGTGATAAAAATCTAAACGTGTGGCATCTGGCTATCCTTATTGCCTTACTAAATATAGGATACAGCCAGGGACGTATAAAGAATATCCAAGTCAGCAGAAGAAGGATCATGGCGCTTTCGCATATACATACGATTCCAACCTATCATAAATATTTTAAACAGCTTCAGGATTTAGGCTGTATAAGTTACCAGCCTTCTTACCATCCGGCCTGCAGAAGCGAAATTAATCTGCACTTCAAGTGGCGGATTCAACAGTAATCAGCGGGCTGTGAGTTTATGATGTGGCTGCATGGACATGAAAGACCATGTATTTTTAAGGCACTATTGAAACGGTAAAGAAGACTCTTTACGGCATTCCTTAAATTAAAGGAATTCCAATTCGGCAGTCAGACAGCATTTTATTTTTCATTTTCCTTCTGGAGATAGGTTATAAAAGTCAGCGGTGAAAACCCCGTCACCTTTTTAAATGTGATGGTAAATCGGCTGTGTGAAGAAAAACCGGCCTGGTCAGCGAGAAAACTGATCTTATATTTTAAATAACTTGGATCATTTTTTAGACGCTCTACTATATAATTGATACGCAGTTCACTAATATAACCCGCAAAATCTTTTGATTTATGCTTATTAATCACATAGGATAAATAACGGTGGTTGACGCCCAGCTCTGCAGCTGCCGAATTTAAAGAAATATCTTTGCGCAGAAATGATTGTGAATTTTCGAATTCATCCAGATTTTTGAGAATATTGTTTTCTGCCGTCTCCGACATATATTCTTTACCCACTTCTTTTTTGGGCGATGCCTGTACATCCTTGATGACTGCTGAGTCCTGTTTGTTGATGTAGTTTTTGAATTTTTTATAATCGGACTGGCGCTTATAGAAATATAGTGCCAGGGTAATCAGTACAATAAAGATACAGCATCCAATGATTATATATGTGGTCTGCTGATAATGGGATTCATTGTTAAACTGCTTCCTGCGAAGGGTTTTTATAAGTTCATCTGCGATGGCTTTCCTGCTGTTCTCTTCGTTTTGATTTAGTTTCTGATTTTTTTCATTATAAGTAATGTACAGTGCGGCATCATTATTTTTATAGAAATCCATTAAAGAAGTATACACCTCCTGTTTTAACGTAAAAAAGTTGGAATCATCGGCAATTTTCTCGGCATCTTTAAAATTTTCCAGCGCTTTTGCCGGCATGTCTTTTTTGCTGTAAACCGCAGCAAGACCGTTTAATATAAAACCTTTCAATGGACTTTCAGCTGATCCGGAAATTGAAAGTTCTCTCTGGGCTTTGTCGTAGTAAAAGAAGGCTGAATCAACCTCGTTTAGGGACAGATAATTTTTAGCAATCATCTCGTCATTAACGGCCGTCTGAAAATTTTTATCTACCTCAGGACCTGTTTTTTGAAAGAGCTTGTTTCCATTTTTCAGGTGGCTGATTGCTTTTTTATACTCCGAGGCATACATACGGTAATAAGCCGTTTCTTGTGAAAGATTCCCCAGAAACTTATTCATCTCACTTTTATCGATGATCTTCCTGCTGGCTTTTACAGCCCTTTGAAGATGAATGCTGCCTAAGCTGTAGATATTATTTTCCCTGTACAGCGTTGATAAAAATCCGTTGATTCGAGCCTGCATCGTATAGTTATCTGCTCTGGCGGCGATACTGTCGGCTCTTTTTAGTGAAGCTACTGCTTCCTTTCTCAGGCCGTACTGGCGCAGCAAGGTAGCTTTAAGCATGCAGGATTTCATTTTCTGGCTGTCATCCACAGCAATAGAATAGAGATAATCGGTATTTTCTAATGCTTTTTTTGGATTGGAACTCAACAGTTTTTGTGCAGTTTCTGTGAAAATACGATCAAATTTAGACTCCTGAGCGGTACAAGGATTGCTGATGATTAGTATGATAAAAGACAGCAGAGTGTTTCTAAAGTGCATATATACTATAATTAATTCTAAAGTGCGGTGAAAAAAATACGTTGGTAAAAGAAATTACATTTTCGGGCAGTTTCAGTACAGCGATACTCCCAGATCAACGATAAACCGTCAGACGGTCAAAGCTGCTAATGTAAGAAAATCGATTTTAAAAAAAATAGTTTTAGACAGTATAACAAAATTAATTCTAATGTGATATCCCTAGATCTTGTAGATTTTAAGCTTTTTTATGACATCTGTGCTTCTGTAAGGCGATTCACATCGAGCACCCGCCTGTCGTAATCCTTATTTTACTTCTACAGAACCATACAATTTAGCGTTTTGTGTAACTGTCATATTAACAGTGATTTGTGTTTTTTTCAGCGCTTGAATATTTTTTATTTTACGTAATTGGTAAAGACAATACTTTAGGAAGAGACTTTCAAAAAGGTACATTCGCGGTCAAATTTTGAAAATTATAATTATGATCGGGAATATTTACAGGCGGTATAAAAGTATGGCCAGGTACTGCGGCTTCAACTTAATAGTATTGATGTTGATCCATTATGAAGTAACAGCTCAAAATAATAATCACCAGGATTACTACAAAGTGATTTCATTTGGTGAAAAAATTGATTTTGGACATATAGACCAGACCGTCATCTGGACAGTGGCCAATGCTGAAAAGAATCTATACAGTACCCTGCGGGGCAATGAGGTCAATGCCTATGCTTTTCAGGAACCGGGCGTATATGATATTACTTTTCAGGAATCTAAAAAACATGACGATGCATGTACTCATGATTCATTTCCTGATCGGTTTCGTGTCAAGGTGGAACCGGTCAAAATCACTTTTGATTTTTCAAAGATTACTTTCTCGGAGCCCATTGTCAGAGGACGAAATTATTCAGATTTAATTATTACCGTTCCCGCTAAAATCAGCAGCAGGGAAAACAATGCGGTAAAACTTCCAATGCCGGGCATGTCTATAGCGGGAATTGGTGTTGCTTTGACCGGTGCTGCTGTTGAAAAAGAAATCATGGCCGTGAACACAACAAAATTAATGAAGTATAAACTATCAGGGATCGTTAATCAGGAAACGTATCTGATGTTTGATTTTTATGATTTTAACAATCAGGTACAGACTTACAATCTGCCTCAGGTAATAAAATAATCCATACAGTATGATAAAAAATTACACTAATGCAAATCGTTTATTGAATTTACAAAAAACAGCCCTTTTGTTTTTTGTAATTTTTATAGGCAGCCAGACAGCGGCAGCACAGTGTGCCACACCTCCTGCAGGTTGTCCCAATACCGATCTGTCTAATTTTGGAGCTGCATCCAATACCAATGCGGCAACCATTGAATATGATAATTTCGTATCGAGTTTTCACACGACCATTGTGAGGACTTCAGACGGTTCTTTCCAGACCTGGGGTGAAAAGATTTCGAACACAGGTGCCAATCAATTAGCGCCTTTAACGATTAATAAGGCTAATTTTCCAGCCTTGTCAACGGGTGCTGTTCCTTTAAAGGCGATGCTGGGAAGCAGTTCATCTGATAATGTCCAGGGGATACTTTTAGCAACCGATGGTTTATATGCCTGGTCCTACAGAGGGGTCATTCTGGATGCTTCCCTGACCACGAATACCACTTTTCAAAAGGTGACGATAGGCGGTAACGCCAATGGTCTGCCTCCCGGAGTTACGCCTGGGGATGTTAAAATGATGTTTGCAACTTACAAAACACTTGCTATTACCACCTGCGGCGGTGATGTATGGGTGATTTCGCAGACAGCTGCAGTGAGAGGAAATGGCGCTGCCGGGAACGCACTGAATTGGTATAGAGTGCAGACTTCGGAATCAGGGAACCCATTTTTAACGGATGTAGTGGCCTGCCGCGGTAATAACGATGGTCTTATGGCTTTAAAATCTGACGGTACAGTGTATGTATGGGGAACCAGTGTTTTTTTAGGAGATAATACAGCGGCTGCGGATCAGCATTATGCTGCAAAGATGACAATTCCTGCCGGGATTACACCCAAAATGATTGGTTCGTCAGGAAATAACGGATCAACACGTTCACATTATATTTTAGCGGCAGATGGTAATTTATATGCTTTAGGTAAAAACGGCAGCAGACAATTGGGTGATTGGACTAATGGAGAAAGATTATCATGGATACAGCCTAGATATACTTCTACGACAGGGCCTGTAATGAATAACATAAAATGGTTCAGCCCCCAGGAGCATGATTCTCAGTATGCTTCAGTAAATGTTTTGACGAACGATAATAAAATTTATGCCTTCGGTAACAGTTCAGGATCGATGCTCGGACTAGGAAGCGGCAGTGCTAATAACCCTGCTGTTCCAGGAGGTCTGACAGCTTCAGATAATTATCTTGCTGTAGAAACAGGAGGACATACCTCAATGCTGGTAAAAAGCTGTGAAACCAAATTTGGATATGTCGGACATAGAATCAGCGGCAGTATGGGAGATGGTACTAACGACAATACCAATGAAACCAGTTACACCTTTAAAACAGCTAACGTACAGATCTGCGGCGCAGAATCAAATCCAGCTATTCAGCCCATTTCAGCCGGAGGGGGACCTGATTCTAAATACTGCGTTGACGATCCTGTGCAGCTGAATCCAACGCCTGCAGGAGGGACACTTAGTATCTTAAGCGGTCCTGGAACCTTATCGGGAAACACGCTGAACTTTACTGGAGAAGGTACCGTTTCGGTACAGTATTCTGTAACTGCGGCCTGTGGCGGAACATCGGTAACGACCCGAGCTTTTGAAGCAGTACTCTGCCCGGCTGATCTTGAGATCACCAAAACGGCGGATCAGGCTTCAGCCAGTGTGGGAAGCACGATAATATTTACCATTACCGCCAAAAATAATGGTACTTATAAAGCTACAGGGGTAACTGTAAACGATGTACTTCCTTCAGGATATACTTTTGTAAGTGCTACTCCTTCGACTGGTACCTGGACTGCACCAACATGGACTGTAGGAAGTCTTGCGGGAGGTGCAAGTGCAACTTTGCAGATTACAGGTACTGTTAGAGCAACAGGATCTTATGCCAATACAGCGACTGTTTCTGGAAATAACCCAGACGGTACAACTGGAAATAACTCGGCAACTGCAACGCCTTTAGTTCAAACGAATCTTTCTGTAACGAAAACTGTTGACAATACTACACCAAATGTTGGAAGTGATGTTACTTTCACCATTACAGCTTCTAATGCAGGTCCTAGTGCAGCGACAGGAGTAACGGTTACTGATAATCTTCCTTCTGGGTATACTTTTGTGAGTGCCACACCTTCGACAGGTACATGGTCAGCTCCAGATTGGACTATTGGAGATCTTGCTAATGGAGCAAGCACAACTCTTACCATGGTAGCAAGGGTAAATGCAGCAGGTTCATATGCGAATACAGCATCTATTACAGGTTCAGAAAGTGATCCTGCGCCAGGAAATAACTCTGGTTCAGCTACACCAACTGTAAATCATGCGCCAACTGCGGTAAATGATCCATAT
>NZ_BAABDU010000002.1:0-466155 GCF_039539785.1 Flavobacterium ginsengiterrae
GAAGTTAAGCCCGCCTGCGCAGATGGTACTGCAGTATTGTGGGAGAGTATGTCGTCGCCTTTCTTTTTAAAAACCCTGTTTTATTTAACGGGGTTTTTTATTCTAACTTTTACTTTTAAAGTAAAAAGGTACCTTAGCTCAGATGGTAGAGCAATGGACTGAAAATCCATGTGTCCCTGGTTCGATCCCTGGAGGTACCACATAATGCTCGGATGGTGAAATTGGTAGACACGCTGGACTTAAAATCCAGTGAACAGCAATGTTCGTGCGGGTTCAAGTCCCGCTCTGAGTACTAAAAACTTCAATTGGCTTTTGCTGATTGAAGTTTTTTTTTGGAATAAACTGAACTTTTTTCTTTTTAGTAATGTAAAATTGTATTTATTAAAATAATTTTGAAGCAAATTTTATATTTTTACCTTATTGTGTCATTTATATTATTTCGATTATGCAAAATGTTTTTAAAAGAGAGGATTGTGACGAATTTATAAAACGTATTAATCAGTTGAAAAATGATTCTCAGCCAGTTTGGGGCAAAATGTCTGTTGATCAAATGCTGGCTCATTGTAATGTGACATATGAAATGGCATATGATAACATTCATGCAAAACCAAATGTTTTTGTGAGATTTCTTCTAAAAGCATTAGCTAAAAAAGCTGTTGTTGGCGATACTCCGTATGCTAAAAATATCAAAACAGCTCCACAATTTATTATAAAAGGAGATAAAAATTTTGATCTTGAGAAAAATAGACTCATTAACTATATTGATAAAACGCAGAGCTTGGGAGAGAATGAATTTGAGGGTAAAGAATCTCTTTCATTTGGCAAATTAACTTCTAAAGAATGGAATAATATGTTTGCTAAACATTTAGATCATCATTTAACACAATTTGGAGTTTAATTAAAAGATTTTGGATATGAGAATATATATTATTTTATGTTTAGCTTTTTTATCACTAACAGCTCATGCACAAAAACAAGAAGTTCAAAAAAGTATTGAAATTTTTTTTGAAGGATTTCATCAAAGAGATTCAGTAAAAATAAAATCAGTTTGTTCTGATAAGATTATCCTGCAATCAATCAACGAGAATTCTGTAAAAGGAAATAAATTAAACGGAGAAAGCGCTGGAGAATTTTATAAATCTATCGTCTCAATTCCTTCTACTTTAAAATTTCAGGAGAAAATATTGAGTTATAATATTCAAATTGATGGCTCAATGGCTCACGTTTGGGCACCATATGAATTTTATTTAAATGAAAAGCTCAGTCATTCGGGCGTGAATACTTTTACATTATTTAAAGAAAAGGATTCCTGGAAAATTATTTATTTAATTGACACAAGAAGAAAATAATTAGTTTTTAAGTATTTCTGTATTATAATATAAACAGATGTCCGTTAAAAGACATTCCGGACATTTAGGTTTAGGTCTGCATGTTTCGCGACCCAGAAATGAAATTGCCATTCCAATTTCACCCCAAATATTTTTAGGCAGTGCCTGCATCAAATCTTTTTCTACTTTGTTGCCATCTTTTGATTCTTTTATTATTCCAATTCGCGGTGCAACTCTTATCACATGTAAATCAGCTATAATTCCTTCGGCTGGCTGATTTGTTTCTCTTAAAATTACGTTTGCAGATTTTCTTCCAATACCTTTCAATGCGGTTAATCCTGACATAGTCAGAGGAATATTTTTATCTTCTTGAATGTCTTTTGCAATTTCCAAAAGCCAATTTGCTTTGGTTCCGTGATTTCGAACTTTGCTTATATAAGGTATAAAAGTTTCAGTATCAGTTTTCGATAGACTTTTAAGAGTAGGAAATTTTTCAAATAGTGCAGGTGCTATAGAATTAATATTTGCATCTGAATCTTGTGCAGACAAAACAACCATGACTAATAACTGATAAGTATTTTGGTAATCTAAAGGATGTTTTTTGTTTTTATACTTTTTTAAAATGGGTTTTAATTTAGTTTCCCAATCTGATGTTTCTCCAAATAAATCCATTTTTATTCTCTTTATTGTTAATATTGAAATTGTTACTTATAAAGTTAATTGATTTTAATGAATTCAAGAATCTTTTTTATAACATTTTGATTTCCAAGTATTTTTCTGTGGCCCAATCCATCAGTTAAAAATAAGAAACCATTTATGAGATTTTGATGAATATGTTTTCCAGCTTTAACGGATACCTCGGGATCATCGTTATCATGGATAACTAAAACTGGTATTTCAATTTTCTGCGCAGCCTTGTAAGCTGAAAAATCATCCATTTTTAATTGGTACTTATCTTCAAAATATAGGCGTAAACGATCACTAAATTCATTTTTCAGCTTTAGCTTTGAAATAAATTCATCAAGAATATCCTGAACAATATCTCCGCTGCCTATTATAATGGCTTTATTAACGTTTAAGCCGTCTTTAACAGCATTTAAAACTGACATTCCGCCCAGAGAATGACCAATTGCAATTTCAAAAGGGCCAAATTGTTTTTCAATTTCTAATATTGAAGCAATAAATTCAGACATTATTGTGGTTGTCCCTTCCGATTTTCCGTGAGCAGGAGCATCAAAACTAATAGTTGAATAACCGTTTTGAATAAGTTCTTCGGCAATCTTAAATAATTGAGTTCCACGTCCAGACCAGCCGTGTACTAATAATATTTTGCGCTCACTTTGGCCGTAGTGATATGTTACTATATCCTTATTGATAACGGGGACGGTAATTTTTTTTTGTGTGCTTTTGAGATCCATTTCGAACTCACGCTTAGGAACTTTATGTTTTATGGGCGTTGTAAATATTCTTGCAGCAAATTTTACAGCCAGTTTAATAGACACAAATGCGCAAATTTTCGCAGATATTATAATAATCTGTGGAATTTTTAATGATTTAGTAGGATTAGTTACCTTTTTTGCCATTTCGATAAAACGTATTTCAGAGCAGAAGTTTGCCTATTTTTTTGCTAAATTTAAAAAAGATAAAAGTAGCATATTAATGATTGTTTTATAAAAATAATCGCAAATTAATTCTGAAATGGAAATATTTCATATTAGTGCAGAATGTTATCCTATGGCTAAAGTTGGCGGTCTGGCCGATGTTGTAGGCGCATTACCAAAATATCAAACCAATGCAGGACACAACACAAGGGTTGTTGTTCCTTGTTACGATACCAAATTTAAAAATGAAAATATTTTTGAATGTGTGCATTGGGGAACTGTCAAACTTGGAAATTTTAATTTCCCTTTTAATGTTCTTAAAGAGTCTACAAACAAATTGGGATACGAATTGTATCTCATAGAAATTAATGAATTGTTTAATCGTCCTAATATATATGGATATGAGGATGATATCGAGAGATTTGTAGCTTTTCAAATTGCCGTTTTAGATTGGATTATTGCGCGAAATAAAGTTCCGGATGTTATAAACTGTCATGATCATCATACAGGATTAATTCCGTTTTTGCTTCAATTTGCTTATAAATATGAGAATTTAAAAGATGTAAAAACGGTTATCACCATTCATAACGGTTTGTATCAAGGTTGGTTTGGCTTTGATAAGTTATACTATCTTCCAGAGTTTGATTTAAAACATGTTGGCTTTTTAGAATGGAACAATTGCATTAATTCACTAGCTGTTGGAATTAAATGTGCTGATGCAGTAACTACAGTTTCTCCGAGTTATTTAAATGAAATTAATTATGCAGCAAACGGACTTGAAGGGTTATTTAATTCCGTTCGAAATAAATCAAAAGGCATTTTAAACGGAATTGATTTTGAAGTCTGGAATCCGTTAAAAGATTCAATGATAGCTGAAAATTATTCTATAAATGACTTTGAAGCTGGAAAACAAAAAAATAAAGAAAAATTATGCGAGCAGTTTGAACTTGATCCTTCAAAACCTTTATTTAGTTTTATTGGACGTTTGTTTGATGAAAAAGGAGGGGATTTACTGCCTCAGGCTACAGCTTTAGCATTATCTGAAAATTTTGAGAATTTAAATATCTTGATTCTGGGCTCAGGAAAGCCTGAAATTGAATCACAATTAATACAGCTTCGTACTGATTACAAAGGAAATTATAACGTATTTATAGGTTATAATGAAGATTTGGCACATCTAATTTATGCTGGTTCTGATTACATTTTAATGCCTTCTAGAGTGGAGCCATGCGGATTAAACCAGATGTATGCTATGCGTTATGGAACTATTCCTGTGGTAAGAAGGACAGGAGGTTTAAGAGATACTGTTATTGATTTTGGTGATGATGGAAACGGAATCTGTCATGATCAGGCTTCAGTAGGCGATATTTGCTATTCTATAAATCGTGGTTTAAAGCTGTTTGCCGATAAAATAAATTTCAATAAAGTAGTCCAAAGAGGAATGACTGCAGATCATTCCTGGGAGCGAGTATGCCAAGAATATATCGAAATATACAACCTAATAATTGAGAAAAATGAAATTTAAAAAGAAAAATGTAGTTGCTATTATTTTAGGAGGAGGACAGGGATCACGTTTATTCCCATTAACAGAAACAAGGTCAAAACCGGCGGTTCCTATTGGTGGAAAATACCGTTTGGTAGACATTCCAATTTCTAATTGTATCAATTCTGATATTTTTAAAATATTTGTTTTAACACAATTTAATTCGGCGTCTTTAAATGCTCATATTAAGAATACTTTTAATTTTAGTATTTTCAGCCAGTCATTTGTAGATATTCTGGCAGCAGAACAAACTCCAGATAATCCAACTTGGTTTCAAGGTACTGCAGATGCTGTAAGACAATGTATGTCGCACTTTTTAAAACACGATTTTGATCACGCTTTAATTCTTTCGGGCGATCAATTGTATCAAATGGATTTTAACGAAATGCTGGAAGCGCATATAGCTGCCGATGCCGAAATTTCTATAGCCACATTACCGGTTAATGCTAAAGATGCTCCAGAATTCGGGATTTTAAAAACCAATCACGAGAGTGTCATTGAGGCCTTTATTGAAAAACCAGACGCATCTTTACTGCCGGAATGGGAATCTGATGTGAGCGAACAAATGAAGGAAAAAGGTAAAAAATATCTTGCCTCAATGGGGATTTATATTTTTAATAAATCATTACTTGAGGAATTAATGTCAAACCCTGAAACAAAAGATTTTGGAAAAGAAATTATTCCGCAGGCTGTTGGAAAACACAAAATTGTAAGTTATCAATATGAAGGTTACTGGACAGATATTGGAAATATTGAATCCTTTTTTGAAGCCAATATAGGTTTAACTGCTGATATACCAGAGTTTAATTTGTTTGATAATGAAAATAAAATTTTCACAAGACCAAGATTACTTCCTCCTTCAAAATTTAGAAACTCAATTATTAACCAATCTTTGATTTCCGAAGGATGTATTATTAATGCTAAAGAAATAAAAAGTTCTGTTATTGGAATCCGTTCCAGAATAGGCGAAGGAACAGTTTTGGAAAACTGCTATGTTATGGGTAACGATTTTTATCAGGATCTTGATGAATTGAACCATGAAAGCAGTATTAATAAAATTCACGTAGGAATTGGTGAAAACTGTTTTATTAAAAATGCTTTAATTGATAAAAATGTGCGAATTGGAAACAATGTCCATATTAGCGGCGGAAAGCATCTTGATAATTTTACTAATGAATTATACAGCATTAAAGATGGAATTGTCGTTATTAAAAAAGGTGTTACGCTTTCAGATAACTTTAGAATAGAATAATTTTTGAAAAAAATTTAATATAAAAATTCCAATATTGCCTTAAAAACCAAATATGAATAAAGTAATTGCACATTCTCTTTTTACCGATTTTGATATAGATTTATTTAAAGCCGGAAAACACTTCAGATTATATGAAAAATTAGGAGCACATTTAATTGAAGTAAATGGAGTAAAAGGTGTTTATTTTGCGGTTTGGGCGCCTACAGCAAAATCGGTTTCGGTTGTTGGTGATTTTAATTACTGGACACATAAAGAACATAACTTAAATGTACGCTGGGATTCTTCGGGAATTTGGGAAGGATTTATTCCGGATATTTCAAAAGGTTCTCTATATAAGTATAAAATTGAATCCAGCATAAATGGTGTCATTACAGAAAAAGCAGATCCTTTTGCTTTATACTGTGAAAAACCGCCTCATACAGCTTCTGTAGTCTGGGATTTAGATTACAACTGGAAAGATGAAAACTGGATGCAGCATCGTGAGCAATATAATGCTCTGGATAAACCGTATTCAGTTTACGAAGTGCATTTAGGTTCATGGAGAAGAGGCGATCATAACAAATTTTTAAGTTATTTAGATTTGGCCGATGAATTGGTAAAATATATAAAAGAAACCGGTTTTACACATGTTGAGTTCATGCCGGTTATGGAATATCCGTATGATCCATCCTGGGGATATCAATTAACAGGATATTTTGCACCCACTTCTCGTTTTGGCAAACCACAGGATTTTATGCTTCTGGTAGATAAACTGCATCAGGAAGGAATTGGTGTAATTCTGGATTGGGTTCCGTCGCATTTTCCTGATGATGCTCACGGTCTGGGTTTTTTCGACGGTTCGCATTTATATGAACATCCAGATAGAAGAAAAGGTTATCATCCGGATTGGAAAAGTTTAGTTTTTAATTATGGAAGAAATGAAGTACGTGCTTTTTTAATCAGCAATGCGGTATTTTGGCTTCAAAATTATCATATTGACGGATTAAGAGTCGATGCTGTAGCTTCAATGTTATACCTTGATTATTCAAGAAAAGATGGTGAGTGGGAAGCTAATATTTTTGGCGGAAGAGAAAATCTTGACAGTATAAGTTTTCTTAAAGAATTTAATGAAGTAATTTATTCTAATTTTAATGGAATTCAAACCATTGCAGAAGAAAGCACATCGTTTCCTATGGTTTCAAGACCAACTTCTATAGGAGGCTTAGGTTTTGGAATGAAATGGATGATGGGCTGGATGCACGATACTTTAAAATATTTTCAAAAAGAAACGGTTTATAGAAAATATCATCAAAATGAACTGACATTTTCGATGACATATGCTTTTACAGAGAATTTCATGCTTCCGTTTTCGCATGACGAAGTGGTTTATGGTAAAAAATCACTTATTTACAAAATGCCTGGCGACGAATGGCAGCGTTTTGCCAATTTGAGATTATTGTATGGCTATATGTTTACGCATCCGGGAACAAAACTTTTATTTATGGGAGCTGAATTTGGACAAACATCTGAATGGAATTTTGAACAAAGTCTAGACTGGCATTTACTGCAATATGATTTTCATTCAGGAATAAAACAATTAATTACAGATCTTAATCAATTATATAAGTCGCAGCCGGCTTTGTATGAAAAACAATTTTCTGGAGAAGGATTTGAATGGATTAACTATTCTGATCACCAAAACGCAGTTATGTCATACATTCGAAAAGGAAATAATCCTGACCAAGATGTTATTGTAGTATGCAATTTTACACAAGTAGTTCGTGAAAAATATAGAATTGGAATTCCTAAAAAAGGGAAATTACAAGAAATTTTTAATAGTGATGCTTCAGTTTATGGCGGAAGCGGTGTAGGAAATTCTAATACATTAAAAATAGAATCTACACCTTATGACGGCAGAGAATTTTCTATAGAACTTATTTTACCGCCATTAAGTGTAACAGTATATTCTTTCGCTTAGAAAAAATCTTACAATCATTTTTAGAAGTATTATTTTGTCATTTTATCGTTCTTAAATTATCGATTTTTCGATTTTTAGAACGATAATTTAATTCTAAGCCAGAAAAAACGTTTTCGTTAATAAACCTTTTATTCATAGGGCTTTACTAACTTTTTTTGTATGTTTGAAATAGCGATTATTGTTATAATTAATTCATTGGCGATATGATTACAAACACATCATTAGAGTACAAAGGCGATTTATATCCTTCCAAAATTGTGTCTTACGAACACGAAGGCGATTCGGTTTTTTTTAATACAGATAACAAAGTTATTTTAAAAGTCACAATTCTTAGAGACAGTTTAATTCGATTTCGCTTTACAACAAAAGGCTATTTTAGCAATGATTTTTCATACGCTATTGATAAAACGCAGCTGCATGGTTATAATTTTCTGGAAGTTACAGAAGAAGAAACTTTTTTTCAAATCAGGACCAGTAAAGTAAAATGCAAAATTCAAAAAGCAGATCTTCGTCTGGCAGTTTACGATTTAAATGATTTCCTGATTCTTGAAGATGAACTTGGTTTTCACTGGGAAGAAAGCTATGAGTACGGCGGGAATATCGTAAAAATGAGTAAATTTTCTAAAGATGGAGAATGTTACTATGGTTTAGGAGATAAAGCAACCCAAATGAATTTAAAAGGCAAAAGAGTAGAAAATTTTGCCACAGATCAATATGCATATCAAAAAGATCAGGAACCATTATACAAAGTTGTTCCGTTTTATATTGGTCTTCATAATAAACAATCCTACGGTATTTTCTTTGACAATACTTTTAGAACTTTCTTTGATTTTTGTCAGGAAAGAAGAAACGTAACCAGTTTTTGGGCAGAAGGCGGAGAAATGAATTATTATTTTATTTACGGTCCGCAAATGCAGGATGTTGTTACAAATTATACTGATTTAACCGGAAAACCAGAATTACCGCCGCTTTGGGTTTTAGGATATCACCAATGTAAATGGAGTTATTATCCGGAAAGCAAAGTAAAAGAAATCACATCAAAATTCAGAGAACTTCAAATTCCGTGTGATGCCATTTATCTCGATATTGATTATATGGAAGGATTTCGATGTTTTACATGGAATAAAAACTACTTTCCAGATCCAAAAAAAATGGTGGCAGAATTAGCCGAAGACGGATTTAAAACGGTTGTAATTATCGATCCGGGAATTAAAATCGATAAAGATTACTGGGTTTATAAAGAAGCTCTCGAAAAAGATTATTTCTGCAAAAGAGCCGACGGTCCTTATATGAAAGGTAAAGTATGGCCGGGAGAATGTAATTTTCCTGATTATACAAATCCCGTAGTAAGAGAATGGTGGGCTGGTTTATTTAAAGAATTAGTTGCAGATATTGGTGTAAAAGGTGTTTGGAATGATATGAACGAACCTGCTGTTATGGAAGTTCCTAATAAAACTTTTCCAATGGATGTTCGTCATGTTTACGACGGAAATCCTTGCAGCCACAGAAAAGCGCATAATATTTATGGAACACAAATGGCAAGAGCAACTTATCATGGAGTAAAACGATTTGCGTATCCAAAACGTCCGTTTGTAATTACAAGATCGGCATATTCAGGTGCACAGCGTTATACATCGTCATGGACAGGAGATAATGTGGCAACTTGGGAACATTTATGGATTGCGAATATCCAAGTACAGCGAATGTCAATTTCAGGAATGGGATTTACAGGATCTGATATTGGCGGATTTGCAGAACAGCCAACTGGAGAATTGTACGCAAGATGGATTCAATTAGGTGTTTTTCATCCTTTCTGCAGAACGCATTCTTCCGGAGATCACGGAAATCAGGAGCCATGGGCTTTTGACGAAGAAGTAATTAATATTACCCGAAAATTTGTCAGCCTGCGTTATCAATTACTGCCTTATTTGTACACCATGTTCTGGCAATATATTGAAGAAGGAATCCCAATGCTAAAACCTCTTGTGTATTACGATCAGGATGATACGCAGACGCATTACAGAAACGATGAATTTATCTTTGGAAACCAAATTTTAGTATGCCCAATCCTTGAACCTAATGCTGTAGGCAGACGTATGTATATACCAAGAGGTGAGTGGTATAACTACTGGACCAATGAATTATTTATTGGTGGAAGAGAAATATGGATTGATACTAAATTTGATGAAATTCCTGTTTTTGTAAAAGCAGGCGCTGTTATACCAAAATATCCCGTGCAGCAATATGTTGGCGAATTAGAATTTGATGAATTAACTCTAGATATTTATTTCAAAAATGGAAAAGAACAGTCCGCAGTTTATGAAGACGCTCAGGATGGTTACGATTATAAAAAAGGACGTTACAGTTATTTATCTTTAAGAACAATTGGAAAAGAAAAAGAATTAATTGTTCAGCTTCACAAAGAAGGAAAATACGAAACACCATACAGCAAGTATAAAATCAATTTAATTGGATTGCCATTTAAGGTTTCGGAAATTGAAATTGACAACGAAAAAATTGATTTTGATAAAATAAATTTTGAAGAAAACAAATTCTTACTAATTGATAAAGAGTTTAGTGAACTTCATATTGTGGGAGAATAAATATAATTCTGATATTTTTTTGTTAAATTCTGTAAAAAATTAAATTTTAATAATTGTATTTTTGTTTGAAAATAGCACGAATTATGAAAAAATATTTGTTTTTAGGGATTTTCTGCAGTCTTGTTTTATCCTGTGCAACAAACCCAATTACAGGAAAACAAAACTTGAATTTTGTTTCAAATAGTGAATTGTTTCCAACTTCATTTCAGCAGTACAGTACTTTTTTGTCCGAGAATAAAGTTGTTACCGGAACATCAGATGCGAAACTTGTCGAAAATGTGGGTTATAAGATTAAATTAGCAGCCGAAAAATATTTAACCTATTTAGGACAATCACAGTATCTAAAAGATTATCGTTGGGAATATAAATTGGTTGAGAATAAAGAGGTTAATGCTTGGTGTCTGCCAGGAGGAAAAATTGTCGTTTATTCTGGAATTCTTCCTGTAACTCAAAATGAATCTGGTCTGGCAACGGTAATGGGACACGAAGTTTCGCACGCATTAGCAAACCATGGTGCACAAAGAATGAGTGCGGCACAGCTGCAACAAATTGGAGGAGCGGTTCTGGATGCTGCAACAAGCAGTAAATCAGCACAAACGCAGGCGATATTTTCTCAGGCTTACGGAATGGGAACAGAAGTGGGAGTAATGCTGCCATTTAGTCGCAGCAACGAAACGGAAGCTGATAAAATTGGCTTGACCTTAATGGCAATTGCAGGCTATAATCCAGAAGATGCAGTATCATTTTGGAGCAGAATGGCTGCTAAATCAGGCGGGTCCGGAACACCTGAATTCATGAGTACTCACCCTTCAGACGCTACCAGAATTGCTAATATAAAAGCTTTAATTCCTGAAGCTAAGGCAATCGCACTTAAAGTGGGAACTATAAAATAAGACTACATTAAAAGATTTAAAAGCTATTCATTTTTGAATAGCTTTTTTGTTTTGAAGAAGTTTATAATTTAATAATGTAGCAATTAAATAATTTCTGTTTGATTATCATAAAAAATAGATAAATTCGTAGCCTGTTAACAAAATCATTTCTATGAAAAACCTACAAAAAGGAGATAAGAAACTTTTAAATGCCTGGGCATTTTACGATTGGGCAAATTCAGTTTACACACTGACTATTGCATCGGCAGTATTTCCAATTTTTTATGAAGCTTTATTCAGCGACCGCGATCATTATATAGATGTTTTTGGAATGCATCTTAAAAACTCGGCATTAATAAGTTTTATTACCGCTTTTGCTTTTATGGTAGTTTCGTTTATTTCTCCATTACTTTCTGGAATTGCTGATTATGTTGGAAACAAAAAATCCTTTATGAAGTTTTTCTGCTATGTGGGAGCTTTGTCCTGCATGGGATTATACTGGTTTGATTTAGATAATATTTACGTTGGACTACTGTTTTATTTCCTTGGATTATTAGGTTATTGGGGAAGTTTGGTTTTTTATAATTCTTATCTTCCGGATATTGCATTTGAAGAGCAGCAGGATAGAATTAGTGCCAAAGGATATTCTTTAGGATATATAGGAAGCGTCATTTTACTTATTATCAATTTAGCCATGATTATGAAACCAAAACTTTTTGGAATTTCAGGAACAGATGGTGAAGCTGCTATGAAAGCAATGCGCTATTCGTTTGTAATGGTGGGAGTTTGGTGGATTTTATTCAGCCAGTATACGTATTACTATTTACCAAAAGGGAGCAAGGAAACTGGACAAAAACTGACAAAATCTGTTGTCTTTAATGGTTTTAAAGAACTAAAAAAGGTTTGGGCTTTATTAAAAGAGAATATTCCTTTAAAACGTTATTTAGGAGGTTTTTTTGTTTCAAGTATGGCTGTACAAACTGTAATGCTTGTAGCAACTTATTTTGGTGCACAGGAAATTCAATGGGAAACTAAAGAACAAAGTACAATTGGATTAATTGTTTGTATTTTAATAATTCAATTAGTCGCAGTCGTTGGTGCTGTTTTAACTTCAAGAGCTTCAGAAAAATTTGGCAACGTTCCAACTTTAATTTTTATAAATGCAATTTGGGCTGTATTTTGTGCACTTGCATTTTTTATTACACTGCCAATGCATTTTTATGTTATGGCTACAGTTGCCGGATTTGTAATGGGAGGAATTCAGGCATTATCTCGTTCCACATATTCAAAATTATTACCTGAAACAGAAGATACTGCATCGTTCTTTAGTTTTTATGATGTAGCAGAAAAAATAGGAATTGTAATAGGAATGTGTGTTTATGGAATTATCGATCAAATTACAGGAAGTCCTCGTGCTGCTATTGTAATTCTGGGAATTTTCTTCGTTACCGCTATTTTCCTTTTAAGAAGAGTACATAAAAAAGACGTTTCAAATTAATAGAAACGTCTTTCTTAACAACCAATATCACGAATTGCACGAAATTATTTGATTGATGATAGTTTTTGTAATTCGTGATATTTTATTTAAATAATCAACCTTTATAAATTTGTCCTGAACCAGAAACCTTTACATCTCGTTTTTCAGGGTTTCCTAAATATTTAATATTCCCAGAACCAGAAACTCTTCCGGTTAAACTTCCCTCGCAGTTTACTATATTATTCCCAGAACCAGAAACAGTAATATCTGCTGCTTTTGATTTTAAATTAGAAGCATTTACATTTCCAGAACCCGATGTTTTACTCGTGAAAGAATCTGTTTTTCCTTTTAAAACAATACCTCCGGAACCGCTTAAAGCAAGATCAAAATTTCTAGAATCAACATCTAAATCAAAATTTCCTGATCCTGATAATTTAGCAGAAAAAGCATCGCTGTTGATTTTATTTTTAGTTCGAACATCGCCTGAACCCGATAAAGTAACAGCCGAAATTTTTTCAAATGGAACTGTTATTTCAATTTTTTTACCTGAACTTGTACGAATTTGAATGCCTTTTTCAACATACACTTTTAATTCATTTCCTTCAACTTCAACTTTAATTGAAGACAGTAAATTTTCTTCTCCTTTAATACTAATTTTTCCTTCTTTTCCAGAAACCAAATCTACATCAAAGGAACCTGAGATTCGTATACCGTCATAATCTCCGGTATTTCTGGTTTCAGTAATAATTTTGCCGTTTCCGTTTATTTTCTTTTGAGCATTAGAATTTGCTGTAATAAGAAATACGCTCAAGGCTAAAAGTAAAATTGACTTTTTCATTGTTTTGATTTTTTAGATGATTAATTTTTAACTAGTGAAACATTTCCATAAGTCGACGTAATATTGACTTTATTTTGTCCTTTTTTCTTATAGAAACCACTTATTCTTTTATTGTTGCTTTTTACTTCAGAAACCGAAATATCTAAAGAATTATCGTGTTTAATGTTTGTATATCTGCCGGAAATATCAAAATCAAAAGCATAATTAGGAGCATAGCCAATAGAAACATCTGTATATCCAGAATTAATCGTTACGTTTCCTGCTTTTTCATTCATGTTGTCAACACTAATTCTGCTGTAATTTGTATCAAAAGATAAGTTACTGGAGATTTCGCCAATATTTACCGTTAAATAATTTCCAGAACCATTTAAGGAGTTAATTTTTTGAAATTTAAAAGTGCCGTAGTTGCAGTTGTATTTAATGTTTTGACCGTCATTTAAATTTACGTCGGTATAATTTGCATCCAGATTTATATTTCCAGAATCATTAATTTTCAGGCCGGAATATCTGGCGTCAATGTTTCCACTTTGTATGTAATCTATAGTTGAGTTTTGGCAGTAAGCAATTTCAACCTGATTATTAGACCCGTTAAGTTTTCCTAAAGTTACTTTACCATATTTACAGTTTATATTTGTTGAAGCCTCGGCAACCGGAACAGAAATATTTCCGTACTTATTTACCAGTTTAATACCACCATTTTTAGGAATTTTGATTACATAGTTAATTTCGAAACTATTGTTGCTGCCTTTACTTTTTACACTCGAATTACCTATTGAGGTTACGGCGCTTACAAGGCTTTTAAGGGCTGTAATATTTATATCGATACTGTTTAGTTTTTCGTTTACCCAGTTTTCGTTAGGACCGTTAACTTTAATTACAATATCAAGATCTATTTTGTCTTCATCCCATGTATTTACAGTAATATTGCCATATTTGTTATCGATATCAATTCCTGCGTTAGAATTTACTATGTATGTTTTTTTAATTGTTTTTTGTTTTGAGATATAGCTGTCGTCATTTGAAAACCCTAAAAAAGGAATCAAAAGCAATAAGATTAATATGTTATAATGTTTTTTCATGAGTTGTGTTTTTTAGATTTTCGTTTTCTTCAATGCGCTGTAATACTGTCTGCAAAAATGAAATTCTCGTTTGCAGGTTGCTTATCATTGCGTAAATAATTTGTTTGTTTTCTCCGTTTTTCTGAACTTCTTTGATGATTTTTTCATAATCAGCATCAAAAACTTTCATTTGTTTTAAAGCGTCGTTAATGATTTGTTCATTTTCAGGAGAATTTTTTTCTTTTAGTTTAACCAGCTCATTTTCAATCAAAATATTAAAGATAGAATCCGTACGTTTGGTTTCTTTTGAGGCAAATTTAAATTCCTTAGGTTTCTCGTTATTATTGTAAAATAGAGATACACCCAGCAGCAGTGCTATAGAAGCAGCAATGGCCCAGCCGGCATAATTCTTTTTTCTTGGTGTTTTTTCGTTTAATTTATTTAAGAAATCAATTTGATGATCCGGATTCATCTCATGAATATCCCATTGATTTTCAAACTTGTTAAATAATTGATCTAATTCGTCATTTTCCTTTTTCATATATCCAAAATTTATTTTTTTAGAAGTGATATTGTTTTCTTTTTAATTGGCGTGTATTGTAACCAGCTTTTTTAGGTGGAGATTTCAATATCTTCTAATTTTTTTCGTAAACTTTCTTTTGCGCGGCTTAGAGTGGTTCTGCAGTTGGCATAGCTTATATTTAATATTTCGCAGATTTCTTCCTGATCGTAACCTTCAATGTAAAAGAGCGTTAAAACCATTCTGTAATTGTCTTTTAAGCCAGAAATAGTGTCTAAAACCTGTTTCACTTTTAGCGAATTCAGATCTATGCTTTCAGATAAAATAGAATCGTTTTCTTCAATTTTATAAAGCGTTTTATTCAGGTCTTCCATCTGGAAAGCATTGTTTTTTTTGTAAAAATCAATACTGGAATTAATAATGATTCTTTTAAGCCATGCCCCAAAAGCGACTTCCTGTTTGTAATCGTTAATTTTTGTAAAAGCTTTTAAAAAGCCCTCCTGCATGACGTCTTGTGCAAAATGCTCGTCTTTTACAATCCTGTAAGCCACGTTATACATAGCTTTACAATAACGATTGTAAACTTCGAATTGAGCCTTTTGGTTCTTACTTTTACAAAGTGCGATTAATTCTTCGATATTTTGATTAGTTATACTCAAGTAATTTTTGCTGGTTTATTATAATGACTTTGCTTTTTTTAAGATGTTACAGTTTGAATGAATTTTTTTTATTTTTTTTAAAATTAATGAAAATACCACTTGAGATTGTATTTGGCATAATGATTGTCTATTTTTACCACCTATCTTGTAAATGCAATACTTAATAGAAATTAAGTCATTTTATAAAATGTTTGCAGATAGGTTTAAAATTTTAATGACAAAACGACTTATATATTATTATGTCAAATCATAAAATACTTACTATTGACAATCTGTCACTTCAGGAATTTGATTCAGAAGCAGAATTAATTCCATTATTAACTCCAGAAGACGAAGAGGAAATGAATAATGAAGAACTTCCTGTTTCTCTGCCAATTCTGCCTTTACGAAATACCGTTTTGTTTCCGGGAGTTGTAATTCCAATTTCTGCGGGAAGAGACAAATCAATAAAACTAATTAATGATGCCAATGCAGGCGGAAAAATTATTGGTGTAGTTTCTCAGATTAATGAAGAAGATGAAGATCCTTCAAAAGATGATATTCACAAAATAGGTACTGTAGCGCGTATTTTGCGTGTTTTAAAAATGCCTGACGGAAACGTAACCGTTATTTTACAAGGAAAAAAACGTTTTGAAATAGACGAAGTAGTTTCAGAAGAGCCATACATGACAGCTTCTATTAAAGAAGTATCAGAAGAACGTCCAGATGAAAATGATAGCGAATTTACTGCTATTTTAGATTCAGTTAAAGAACTGGCAATTCAAATTATAAAAGAAAGTCCAAACATTCCTTCTGAAGCAACATTTGCTATTAAAAACATTGAAAGCCAATCGTTTTTAATCAATTTTGTTTCTTCAAACATGAATTTATCTGTAAAAGAGAAACAAGGACTTTTATCGATAAATGGTTTAAAAGAGCGTGCTTTAGAGACTTTACGTTACATGAATGTAGAACTTCAAAAATTAGAATTGAAGAACGATATTCAGTCAAAAGTACGATTTGATTTAGATCAGCAGCAAAGAGAATATTTCCTTCATCAGCAAATGAAAACCATTCAGGAAGAATTGGGAGGCGTTTCGCAGGAAGAGGAAATGGACGAAATGGGGCAGAAGGCTAAAACTAAAAAATGGGACGAAAAAACGCAGAAACATTTCGAGAAAGAATTATCTAAAATGCGTCGTATGAATCCTCAGTCGCCAGATTTTGGAATTCAGCGTAACTATTTAGAGTTATTTTTAGAATTGCCTTGGGGCGAATATTCAAAAGATAAATTTGATCTAAAATACGCTCAAAAAGTTCTGGACAAAGATCATTTTGGTCTAGACGAAGTAAAGAAAAGAATGATTGAACATTTGGCAGTTTTAAAATTGCGAAATGATATGAAGTCGCCAATTATATGTTTAACAGGGCCTCCGGGAGTTGGTAAAACTTCTATTGGGCGTTCTGTAGCAGAAGCTCTTGGACGTGAATATGTGCGTATTTCTCTAGGTGGTTTACGTGATGAAGCTGAAATTCGCGGACATAGAAAAACGTACATTGGAGCCATGCCGGGAAGAATTATTCAAAGCTTGAAAAAAGCAGGAACTTCAAATCCGGTTTTTATTTTAGATGAAATTGATAAGTTATCAAGCGGCAACAGCGGTGACCCTTCATCTGCATTATTAGAGGTTTTAGATCCGGAGCAAAACAATGCTTTTTATGATAATTTCCTTGAAATGGGATATGATTTATCTAAAGTAATGTTTATCGCGACTTCAAATAATATGGCAGCGATTCAGCCTGCTTTGCGTGACAGAATGGAAGTTATCAAAATGTCAGGTTATACTATTGAAGAAAAAGTAGAGATTGCAAAAAGACATCTTTTTCCAAAACAATTAGAAGCACACGGTTTAACGGCAAAAGATCTGACAATTGGTAAAAAACAATTAGAAAAAATTGTTGAAGGATATACTAGAGAATCTGGAGTTCGTAATTTAGAAACAAAAATTGCTCAGGTAATTCGTAATGCAGCAAAAGCGGTTGCGATGGAAGAGGAGTACAATAAAAAAGTTACAGACGAAGATATCGTAAAAGTTTTAGGAGTTCCAAGATTAGAACGCGATAAATATGAAAATAATGATGTTGCCGGGGTAGTTACAGGTTTAGCCTGGACAAGCGTTGGCGGTGATATTTTGTTTATAGAATCATTAATTTCTGAAGGAAAAGGTGCTTTAACGATCACTGGAAATCTTGGAAATGTAATGAAAGAGTCGGCTACAATTGCTCTTGAGTATATTAAAGCAAATGCGAAGAAATTAGGTTTAGGTATTGAATTATTCCAAAAATACAATATTCACCTGCACGTTCCGGAAGGAGCAACGCCAAAAGACGGACCTAGCGCAGGTATTGCAATGCTTACTTCTTTAGTTTCATTATTAACACAAAAGAAAGTAAAGAAAAGTCTTGCTATGACCGGAGAAATCACATTACGCGGCAAAGTATTGCCTGTTGGCGGTATTAAAGAAAAAATCCTGGCAGCAAAAAGAGCTGGTATTAAAGAGATTATTCTTTGCCACGAAAACAAAAGCGATATCGATGAAATTAAAGCAGAATATTTAGAAGGTCTTAGTTTTCATTACGTAAAAGAAATGAGCGAAGTTCTTGCAATAGCATTAACAGATCAAAATGTTAAGAATGCAAAAACGTTGAAATAAAATTTCAAATTCAAAAAATTAAATTCCAAATTCCAATTTTACGATTGGGATTTGGATTTTTTTTTATTGGAATTTGTTCAAAATTATTAGAATTTGGATTTTTTTCATTGAAAGTTATTTTACACTTATTTTTCCTTTATATAATTTTATATTTGCATCTGCGTTATTTCCACAAAGGAACGCCACAAAACAAATGCTAAAACGCCCTGTTTTATTTTTAATGATACTAATTTGTTCGGTTTCTTTCGGGCAGATTGGGGGGCGCTACACCTATCAATTTCTTAATTTAACGACCAATCCGCGACAGGCAGCACTTGGCGGAAAAATAATTACGATTTATGATGAAGATGTCAATCAGGCAATGTCTAATCCTGCAGCCCTAAATGAGGATATGGATAATCGTCTGGCTCTAAATTATGGTAATTATTACGGAGAAGCTTCGTATGGAACTGCTTCGTATGCTTATACATACGATCGCCATGTGCAAACCTTTTATGCTGGCGTTAATTATATAAATTACGGATCATTTGAAGGTTATGATGAAAATGGCCAAAAAACCTCAGATTTTACAGGAAGTGAAGGCGCATTGTCTTTGGGATATGCATATAATGTTCCTTTTACTGATCTTCATATAGGTGTAAATGGTAAACTGATAACATCTACTTTAGAAAGTTACAATTCTTTTGGGGCAGCAGTCGATGTAGGTTTGTTATATGTCGATCCAATAAATGATATAAATTATGCGCTGGTATTTAGAAACATAGGAACGCAATTTAAAACCTATTCTGGGATTAAAGAGAATTTACCTTTTGAAATCACAGCTGGAATTTCGCAGCAATTAGAACACGTACCACTTCGCTGGCATTTAACATTAGAAAATCTACAGCAATGGAATATTGCTTTTTCAAATCCTGTACGTGGTGAAACCAATATAGACGGAACAACAAGTAATGAAAAAGTATCTTTTTTTAATAATGCACTTCGTCATGTTGTACTTGGTGCCGAGCTTTTTCCGCAAAGAGCCTTCAATATACGTTTAGGATATAATTTTAGAAGAGGAGAAGAATTACGAGTTGATGAGCAGCGTAATTTTTCTGGAGTTTCATTAGGTTTTGGCTTAAGAATGAATAAGTTAAAATTTAATTATTCATATTCACGATATACATTGGCAGCAAACACAAGTTTTTTTGGGCTCGTTTTAAATTTTCAGTAATTTATAGAATAACAAAAGACTTTTATAACAAAAAGTTTGAAAATTTTCAATCTTATTTAAAAATAAAGATGGTTACATTTGCAATAGTTTTGTGCGGATGTTGTAATCAAATTTGGTTTTGATAGTTTATCTAATCAGAATTTCACTCAGCAGAATTAAAAATAAATTTAAAAAAAATACAATTGAAAAAGATTACTATTGCCATCGACGGCTTTTCATCAACAGGAAAAAGCACATTGGCAAAACAATTAGCGAAAGAACTCGAATATGTATATGTTGATACGGGAGCGATGTATCGCGCTGTAGCATATTTTGCTATGCAGAATGGGTTTATTGGAGCTGATTTTTTTAATAAAGAAGCTTTAATTGAATCTCTTCCAAAAATTCAATTGGAATTTAAATTTAATAGTGATTTAGGATTTGCCGAAATGTATTTAAACGGTGAAAATGTTGAAAAACAAATCAGAACAATTGAGGTTTCTAATTTTGTTAGTAAAGTAGCTGAAGTTTCACAAGTACGTGCGAAACTTGTTGAACAGCAGCAGGAAATGGGAACTAATAAAGCTCTTGTTATGGATGGCCGCGATATTGGAACAGTGGTTTTTCCAAATGCAGAGCTTAAAATATTTATGACTGCGAGTCCTGAAACCCGTGCACAAAGACGTTTTGATGAATTACAGCAAAAAGGCGATAATGTTTCTTATGAAGAAGTTTTAAAAAACGTAGTCGAAAGAGATTATATAGATACACACCGCGAAGATTCTCCTTTAGTAATTGCTGATGATGCTATTGAGATCGATAATTCTTACTTAAATAAGGAAGAACAATTTGCAGCAGTTTTAGAATTAGTGAATGATGTTGTTAAAACAGCATAATTTTTTGTAGATTTCATTTTAAATGGTAGTTTTACCGCTTCATTTTTACTTTTAAGACAATTTCATTATATGGGAATTAAAAACAGGTTAATCTTTATGAGCTTTCTTCAATTTTTTGTTTGGGGAGCCTGGCTTATTACAATTGGAAATTATTGGTTTGGAACCAAAAATTGGGAAGGAACACAATTTGGTTTAGTATTTGGAACCATGGGAATTGCTTCTTTATTCATGCCTACATTAACCGGAATTATTGCCGACAGATGGGTAAATGCTGAAAAACTTTATGGAGTTCTTCATATTTTATACGCTGTAGTTTTGTTTGGAATTGCTCAAGTTACCACACCAGACACTTTTATTGCAGTAATGCTTTTGGCAATGTGCTGTTATATGCCAACAATTGCTTTAAGTAATTCTATTTCTTATACTTCACTGAAACTTAATAATAAAAACATTGTAAAAGATTTTCCGCCAATTCGTGTTTGGGGAACAATTGGTTTTATTGTTGCGATGTGGATTACGAATTTAAGCGGCAGTAAAGCAACAGAATATCAGTTTTATATTGCCGGAGTGGGAGCTTTAATTTTAGGTTTATATGCTTTTACACTTCCTAAATGTGAGCCGCAGCGATTAATTAAAGAGAATGCAACCTGGACAGAAACATTAGGTTTAGAATCTTTTAAATTATTTGGGAACTACAAAATGGCTTTGTTTTTTGTTTTTTCAATGTTTCTTGGCGGTGCACTACAATTGACAAATGCGTATGGTGATGTGTTCTTAGATGAATTTAAACATTTTCCAAAATATGCAGATTCTTTTGTAATTCAGTATTCTACAATTATTATGTCTATTTCTCAGGTTTCTGAGACGTTATTTATATTAGCAATTCCATTTTTCTTAAAACGTTTCGGGATCAAGCAAGTTATGCTTATTAGTATGCTGGCTTGGGTTTTACGTTTCGGATTATTTGCTTTTGGAGATCCTGTAAATGGTTTATGGATGATTATTCTTTCTTGTATTGTTTACGGAATGGCATTTGATTTCTTTAATATATCAGGTTCATTATTTGTAGAAAGTAATACCGATTCTAAAATTCGTTCTTCGGCACAAGGTTTATTTATGATGATGACAAACGGAGTAGGAGCAGTTTTAGGAAGTTTAACTTCAGGATGGGCAATTGACCGCTTCTTTACAAAGTCTTTTAATACTTCAACAGAATTAGCCGGATTTTTGCAAACAGATGCTGCAAATTCAAAAATGCTGGAATTTGTAAAAAGTCAGGGGAATTCTGTTTCTGCAGATGGTGTTTTTGCAAATCCTATTTTAATGAAAGATTGGCATACAATCTGGTTATCGTTTGCAGCTTATGCTTTGATTATCGCAATTGCTTTTGCTGTTTTGTTTAAACACAAACACGACCCAAAAGAAATTGAGAATTTGAGTCATTAATTTCTTTTTTAAAATATTTATAATCCTATTTTCAGTTTTGAAGGTAGGATTTTTTGTTTTACAATTTTTTAAATATTTTAGTGTTTTAATCCATGTATGAGTAAACAAAAAACAAATCTTCCGTCATTTGAACCTGTAACATCAAAACCTTCTAAAATCTTGAACTATGGTTTTGGGATATTAATGTCAATTTCTCTGCTTTTAGTTCTTGGGATATTTTTTTGTTTATTATTTTTTCTTTCTCTTGAAGGAAGTGTTCTTTTTATTTGCTTTTTTCTAATTCTTCCGGCCATTATTTTACAGGTTGTTTATTTAAAAAGAACAATAAAACATACGACAACTTTTATAGATAATCGTGGAATTCATTATATAAATAAGTTTAATAATAAAGTTATAAAAACGATTTCCTGGAACGATTTCCAAAAAGCCGAAGATTTTAATGGGAAAATAACAGGAATAAGCACTTCTTCAGATGCTGATCTTTTAAGTTGTGACGTTTTTTCAAAAATGGTTGGAAGCGGTAAATATACGCATGAAGCATTTTTTTGGTTTGTTTTGGTAAATAACAAAGTCGAAGCTCACAAAGAAACATTTTCTGGAAACCATATTTTTAGTATGATATATTCTAATAAGCTGGAATTGGCAAAAGGTTTATTGTTAGGTTTGGCGCATTTTAGACCAGATTTAAAAGTTCATCCAAAAACTTTTAGTTTATATTACATAAATCCAGATAATTATACAATAGAATATGAGAAAAGAACGGAAGATATTAATTCTGCTGGATTTATTACAGCTCTGGTTATTATAATTACCGTTTTTGTATTGCTTGTTGTTTTCTTTTAAAAATAAGAGTTTAATTTTTTTATCGATTAATAAATTCTCCTCTTTCAGAAACTATTGTATTTCCTAATAAGGTAATTGTATCAAGAACAGTTGAAAAGGTTTTTCCAAAATTGGTTAAGCCATAGGTAACTTTTATTGGCGGTTTTTCACCTTCAACTTTTCTAAAAACAATACCATCTTCTTCAAGTTGTTTCAGCTGTATACTTAGTGTACGCTCTGTAACCGTTGGCATTTCTTTTCTGAGTTCGTTGTATCTTTTGTCACCGTTTTTTAAATAGTAAAGAATAACAGCTTTCCATTTACCTCCTATTAAATCCATCACCAAACTAAGCGGGCAAGGGTAAATTTTACCATCAACTTTAATCAATTCTGATTGACATTCTAATCTTTCCATAAAACTATTTTAGCCTATCCAATTAGATAGTTATTGTAAGAATACCAATATAGATATAATTTTGATGCTATAAAAAATATAGTATAAAAAAAAACGAATATGGCATTAGTAATTTTGGGGCATCCACAAATAGAAAATTCAGTTGCAAACAGAACAATTATTGAAGAAATGCAGAAAGCTGATATGAAATTAGAAGTAAGAGACATTGCAGCTTTATATCCAGATTTTAAGATTGATATAGCAGAAGAACAAAAAGCTTTATTGCGCCATGAGGTAATTATATTTCAATATCCAATATATTGGTATAATATGCCGGCAATTCTAAAACAGTGGTTTGACATGGTTTATACATATCAATTTGCTTATGGCTCGAAAGGTGATAAATTAAAAGGAAAAAAAGCACTTGTAAGTATTACTGTTGGAGGTGTAGAAGCAGATTATAAAACATATGGAAAACATAATTTTAGAATATCTGAGTTTTTTAAAAATGTAGAGCAAACAGCATATTTTGCCAAAATGGAGTTTTTAAATCCTAGATTTTTTCACGGGACTTCAACAGTTGACGGTTTTAAAGAAGATGATGTTAAACATAGAGCGAGGTTGTATGCAAAGGATTTATTAGAATATGTTCAAAAACAAGATTTATAGAAATATATAAATTTGTTAAAGACAATGGAGTATAAGCCCGGCAGATTTTAAAGCTGTCGGGCTTTTTTGTTTATATCGATTTTGAAATTTAAAAATTTAGTATTATTCTTGCAAAATATTAGTAAGAAAGTTTTTAATAAGTTCTATTTTCGATTTAATTAAAAACTAGTAAATCATTTAACCATATTGTTTTATGGACAAATATTATAAACCGTCAGGCAGATTTTCATTAATTTTTATTTTATACTTTTTGTTAGTTAGTATTACTGCATTTCCAATTCTTGGATTAATTTACGCTTACTGTATATGGTATATTCCTTTCGTTTATATAAACTTTTTTATTACAATGGGCTTTGGATTTCTTGTAGGATTTGTAATTGCTGTATTTGTTATTAAAAAAGGAAAAGTTAGAAATCCGCTTTTAGGACTTTTTATTGGATTATTAGGCGCCTTTTTAGCATTATACATACATTGGGCAATCTGGATAGACCTAGTAATTAATGCGGGAAAAAGTTATGGTTCAAACAGAATAGGAGTTACAGTAAGCAATATTCAATTTTTACAGGTTTTTTCATTAATATTTCAGCCGGATGTTGTTTTTAAATATATCATTCAGGTTAATGAATATGGTACGTGGGGTATTCGAGGAGCAACGGTAAGCGGTGCTTTTCTCTGGCTGATTTGGGCAATAGAATTGGTTATTGTTGTTGCGATTTCAGGGTTTGTAACATATTTAGATGCTAAAAAACCTTTTTCGGAATCTACCAATTCATGGTATGACGAAATCATCCTGCCTGCTTTTGGTTTTATTGAAAATAAACAGCAGATAATAGCAGATATATTAACAGGTAATAGTGATAATCTAGAATTATTAAGTAAAGATGTTGACAGCAAGAAAGACAGCCACAGTATATTTACACTCTATAAATCAAAATCAGGAACCAGTTATTTGTCTATAGAAAATAAGACATCAAAACTGGATAATAAAGACAACATTACATTTGATACCGATCAGGTTGTAGAATATATTGCAGTTAATGCTCAGTTGTCAAAAATATTACTGGATAAATAATAAGTTGCTTATCTGTTTGTAATTACAAATATTTGTAGTACTTTTGCAGACCTTTTGGCAGAGAAGAGTTTCCTTTAGGTATCAACCATTTATGTAAAACAACTTCTGTATTTTCTATCGCATGAAGAAACTCGAGAAAAGCAGAATACAAATTTTTTTATCAGCATGTCTGAACAATTAAAATCACAAGAAGAGTTTTTAGCAAATTTTAACTGGCATAACTTCCAAGAAGGAATCGATGCAGTAGATGAGAAAAACTTACAAGAGTTTGAAGAACTAGTATCAAAAACTTTCATCGCTACAGATCAAGAAGAAGTAGTTGAAGGAGTTGTTGTTAGAATTACAGATAGAGACGTTATCGTTGATATCAATGCTAAATCTGAAGGTGTTATTTCTTTAAATGAATTCCGTTACAACCCAAACTTAAAAGTAGGTGACAAAGTTGAAGTATTAATTGACATCCGTGAGGACAAAACAGGTCAATTAGTATTATCTCACAGAAAAGCACGTACTATCAAATCTTGGGATAGAGTTATTGCAGCTAATGAAACTGGAGAAATCGTTAACGGTTTTGTTAAATGTAGAACTAAAGGAGGTATGATCGTTGACGTATTCGGTATCGAGGCGTTCTTACCAGGATCTCAAATTGACGTTAAGCCAATTAGAGACTACGATGTATATGTAAACAAAATGATGGAATTCAAAGTGGTAAAAATCAACCACGAATTCAAAAATGTTGTTGTATCTCACAAAGCTCTTATCGAGGCTGATATTGAAGTACAGAAAAAAGAGATCATCGGTCAATTACAAAAAGGACAAGTATTAGAAGGTGTTGTTAAAAACATTACTTCTTATGGTGTGTTCATTGACTTAGGTGGTGTTGACGGATTAATTCACATTACTGACCTTTCTTGGAGTAGAATCAACCACCCAAGTGAAGTTCTTGAATTAGACCAAAAATTAAACGTTGTAATCCTTGATTTCGATGATGAGAAAACAAGAATTCAATTAGGATTGAAACAATTAAACGCTCACCCATGGGATGCTTTAGATGCTAACTTAACTGTTGGTGATAAAGTAAAAGGTAAAGTAGTTGTAATCGCTGATTACGGTGCTTTCATCGAAGTTGCTGAAGGTGTTGAAGGTTTAATCCACGTTTCTGAAATGTCATGGTCTACTCACTTACGTTCTGCTCAGGACTTCGTGAAAGTTGGTGATGTTGTTGAAGCAGTTATCTTAACTCTTGACAGAGACGATCGTAAGATGTCATTAGGTATCAAACAATTGACTCAAGATCCATGGACTGATATTACTTCTAAATACCCAGTAGGTTCTAAACATACAGGTATCGTTAGAAACTTTACAAACTTTGGTATTTTCGTAGAATTAGAAGAAGGAATTGATGGATTAATCTACATCTCTGACTTATCTTGGACTAAGAAAATTAAACACCCATCTGAGTTTGTAAACGTTGGTGAAAAACTTGATGTAGTTGTATTAGAATTAGATGTTGAAGGACGTAAATTATCTTTAGGTCACAAACAAACTACTGCTAATCCTTGGGATCAATACGAAGATTCTTTCGCTGTAGGAACTATCCACAACGGTGAGATTTCTGAAATCGTTGACAAAGGAGCTACTGTAGAATTCGGAGATGATATCGTTGCTTTCATTCCTACTCGTCACCTTGAAAAAGAAGACGGAAAGAAATTGAAAAAAGGTGATACAGCTGATTTCAAAGTAATTGAATTCAACAAAGAATTCAAAAGAGTAGTTGCTTCTCACACTGCTATCTTCAGAGAAGAAGAAGAGAAAAACGTGAAAGCTGCAACTGAAAATACTTCATCTAACTCTACTACAAATGCACCAGCTGCAACTTTAGGAGATAACAATGATGTATTAGCTGCTTTAAAAGCTAAAATGGAAAAAACTGAGAAAAAATAATTCTTAGTAGAGACGCACAGCAGTGCGTCTTAGATTCTAAATAGAAAGTCCCGCAGAAATGTGGGACTTTTTTTGTTGTAATTTTTTAAAACTTATGGAATTATTTTGAAGCAATTAATTTTTGTTCTTCTGGAGTAAAATCATCTACAATAGCATATGCATCAATTTTTGCAATTCTCATTTCTTCTAAAGCTACCACAAGATTTCCGTAATTACTTTTGCTGGACGGCTTTATAAAAACAATTGCACCACGATTAGATTTTCCTATAGAAGCATAATATTCAAGTGTTTTTTTATTAAAAAGATTTAATTCATTTCTAAATCCATTTTTATTGTAATTTTTTTCTTTCTTTTCTTTTGACGAATTTGGAGAAATTCCGCGATATGTTACGACTTTATCATTATCGCCTAATAATATTGTGTAAAAGCGATCACCTATATAGCATCCAGTTGGTTCGCCGCCACAACCACGATCTTTATCAGGTAAAGCAAAATCCATTGCTTTAGGTTTTGATAATTCACCAACAACCATAAAAAATATAATCAGCAAGAAAGAAACGCTAACCATAGCAGTTAAATCAACTTTGGAGTTTAATTTTCTGCTTCGAACTTTTTGAGGAAGGTTTTTCATATGGTTAGGATTTAGTTTAAAGCTAATAATTTGGTTTCTTCTGGAGTAAATTCAGGGACAATAACATATGTATCAATTCTTGTAATTGCCATTTCATCCAGAATATCTATTAAGTTTTTAAAATTGCTTTTTTTGCTTGGTTTAATAATTACAATAGGTCCATTTTTATATCTTCCAATAGAAGCGGAATATTCAAGAATCCTTTTTCTTTTTTTTTCAAGTTCTTTACGAATTCCATTTTGACCATAATTAAGCTTTTTGGGACTTTCTATCGGGTAATATAAAAGTCCTGAATATGTAATTACTTTATTATTGCCATCTAATAAAATAGTAATTAAACGATTGTCAACTCCAATTCCACAATGAGTAACATTATCCCATTTTGGATCATTATAAGGCAAACTTAAATCCATAATTTTAGGCTTCGACAATTCTCCTACAACCATAAAAAATATAATTAACAAAAAAGAAACGCTGACCATGGCGGTTAAATCCACTCTAGAACTTAATTTTCTACTTCTTACTTTTTGAGGTAAATTTTTCATGATTAAAAGTTTTATTTCTAAAAATAATAATAAATATTTAATAAAAATTACTTTATTAAAAAATATTTTTAATGATGCTAAGCTGAGTTTTTACTACGATTCTAACTCTTTTTAAGTTTATTATCAGGGTTTCAATAATTTATTTTAAAACCAAAAGATCTTTATCACCGTAAATGAGCTTATAACTTAAAAACATTTATTATGAAAACTAGAAAATTTTTAGCAGTTGCAGTTTTAGCTTTAGGATTTGTATTTACATCAAACGCTCAAAAATCAGTTATGGTTGGTGGAGCAGCAATGTATCCAAATAAAAACATTATTGAGAATGCCGTTAATTCAAAAGATCATACAACGCTTGTAGCAGCAGTAAAAGCAGCAGGATTAGTAGAAACATTACAAGGCGCAGGTCCGTTTACTGTTTTTGCTCCAACAAATGCAGCTTTTGATAAACTGCCAAAAGGAACTGTAGAATCATTATTGAAACCTGAAAACAAAAAAACACTTCAAACGATCTTGACCTATCATGTCGTTGCCGGCAAAATGAATGCATCTGATATAGCGACTGCTATAAAAGAGGGGAAAGGAAAAGCAACTTTAAAAACAGTGAGCGGTGGTACACTTACAGCCTGGATGAAAGGAAAAGATTTATACATTACAGATGAAAATGGCAGTAAATCTAAAGTTACAATTGCCGATGTAAACCAGTCAAATGGAGTTATTCATGTGGTTGACGCGGTATTATTACCAAAAAAATAAGAAAGATTTCCAAAAACAGATTGTCTAAAACGAAAAAGTCCTGCATTATCAGCAGGACTTTTTTATTTCTTTGCGGTTAAAGTGCTTCCTGCGGAAGCTATTACGACGCACACGACAGCTAAAATTTCTGAAATACTTAGATTTTCACTTAAGAAAATAAAAGCGCAAATAGAAGCAGCTGCGGGTTCTAAACTCATTAAAATACTAAAAGTACGCGGAGGAAGTTGTCCTAAAGCTTTCATTTCTAATGTAAACGGAATTGCACTGGATAAAAGAGCAAGTGCAACACCCATTCCAAAAAGTTTTGGTGTAAGATTAATTAATCCGTTTTCTATAAAACCAAAAGGCAGGACTAAAATAGCTGCAAACAACATTCCTGTTGTAACAGCTTTACCATCATTCATTATTTTAGAGATTTTCCCCCCTAAAACAATATATGCTGTCCAGAAAGCTCCAGCTAAAAGTGCACACAAAATTCCAATAGGATCAAGTCTGTCATTTGTCCACGGTGCGATTAACAAAATCCCTATGGCAGCTAATAATACCCAGCAGTAATCGATTATACGTTTTGAACCGGCAATGGCTAATAATAATGGCCCTACAAATTCTAAAGTAACTGCTAAACCTATTGGAATTCTTTCAATTGCAAGATAAAATATCAAATTCATTGCGCCAAGCGACAAACCGTATGGTATAACAATTTTCCATTGTGCTGGCGTAATTTCCTTTAGATTGGGTCTGTAAGCTAATAATAAAATTAAAGCCGAAACGCCAATACGTATTGAAGCTGTTCCTGCAGCGCCAATTACAGGAAAAAGAGTTTTGGCAATTGCTGCGCCGCATTGTACACTTATAATAGCCAATAACACCGCTGGAACAGGCGGAAGGGCAATTTCTTTATTTTTCATAAAAGGAATAATACAGAGAGACAGTTAAACTGTTTTTCTGTTGTATATGTATAAAATATTTGATTTAATTGTCTAATGCACGTTTAGTAACGTAAGCACGATAGCCAATAATAGCCATCTGCCATTTTTTGGCTTTTGAAATATCTAAACCTTGTTTGGTAAAACTTGGAAGAAGAATTTTATTTAGTTTGGCTAAAAATTTATACATGACAGATTTGTTTTTTCAAAGATATAAAAAAAGACTTTGCTGTCGGCAAAGTCTTTTTTGTAGATTTTAGAAAGATATTTTATTAAGATTTTCTGTTTTCTTTCTCCCATTCTTTCATGTCCTTTTCATGCTGCTTCATATCTTTTTCGTACTGTTTCATGTCCTTGGCATGTTGCTTCATATCAAAATCATACTGTTTCATGTCTTTTTCGTACTGCTTCATATTTTGCTGATACTCTTTTGAATCCGGACCATATTTTAGCTGAATATCTTTGCTGTATTTATCCATGTCGATATTGAATTTCTGCATTGCAATTTCGTATTTTTCCATTTGTTTTTCGAAAATTGCTTCTCTTTCCGCCATAACTGCTTCGACTTTTTCTCCGTATGCAGAAAGTTCTGGTTCTATTGCTTGCATCTTTTTTTCAAATTCAGCTATATCCTTTTCAAATTTGCTCCAGGCAGCTTTATCATTAATATTTTTTGGAGCTATTGGTGCTTTTGGTATTCTTGACATATCAACTGGTGTTGGCATTGGTCCTGCTGGAAAAGCTGGTGCAGCCGGTGCGATAGGTGCTACAGGAGCAATACCGTCTTCATCAAAATTACGAACAACAACTGCTCTTTCAGCATTTACAGGAGGAATTGGCGGTGTTGGCGGTTTAAGGCCTTCAACGCTAATGGTCGCAGCTCCTTTATTATCTGTTCCAATTGCGAAAGTACAATCCTTAATTCCGTTGCTTCCATTCATGCTTACAACTTGTTTTTTGCCTGATTCTGATTTTACCTGAATTTGTATCCCGGTCAATTCTTCTTTAGAATTTCGTTTCACATCAGAAACCTGAAAATCAACATTATGATTCGTTTTTAGTTTTCCTTTTAAATCATCTAATTCCTTGTCAGTAGTATTTTTGGTGATGGTAACAAGTTCTTTAACAGTATCTTTTTGAACTACTGCTGTATTCTGTTTTTTCTCCTGAGCAATGGTTTTTATTTGAAACAACAGCACAAAAGCGCCTAATGCCGGAATTACTGCGTAATATTTCCAGTAATTTCTCTTTCTTGATTGATTTTTGTTTAACATGACAATTCGTTTTTTGATTAATGATTGATAAAAATGATTGGTGATTGCAACACATGTATCATGCGTTGTGATTTTTAATAATGTGTACTGATATGCTTTTTTATCAGTAATTTTTTTTGAAGCTTCGCTGTCAGCAATAAATTCAAGATTTTGAAGAATTGCTTTTTTGTAAAGCCAGATTATTGGGTTAAACCAAAATAAAATGCAAAATATTCTTGTAATCAAAACATCGATGGTATGTTTTTGATCGCTGTGCACTTTTTCATGCTCCAGAATATTTTCTAATTCGGCTGCTGTATATAGTGATGAATTATATACAATGTAGTCGAAATAAGAAAAAGGAGCAATGTTTTCATTAACATCAATAAATTTAAAATCTTCCTGCTGCTGGATTTTTCGGCCTTTTAAAACAGAATTTAAGCTGTAAAAGTCTAAACCAAATTTGATCATAAAAGCGGCGAATCCAATGCTGTAAATTAAAATGGTGATTATATTCCAGTTTATTTCAAAACTTTCTTCTTCAACAGGCTGCGGAACATAAACTGCGTTGTAGTGATTAGGTACAGCAGTGTCTGAAACCGCTATTGTTTCTATTACGGCCGGAGCAGATACTGGTGTCGGATTTACCCAGATTACTTTAGTATAAACTACAAAAGGCAATACAACAGAAGTAATCAAACCAGCCAGAAGAAACCATCGGCTGCTGTTGAAAAAAGTTTCTTTGCGCAATAAAAAAATGTAAGCAAAATAAAATGTTGCCAGCAGTCCGCTTGATTTTAAAATAAAAATGAAAAGTGCTTCCATGGTGGTATTTGATTAGTTTACTGTTGGTTGTTCGATCATTGCTAAAATTTCGCGTAATTCATCGGCAGATATTTTTTCTTCTTTAGCAAAAAAAGAAACCATATTTTTATACGAACTGTCAAAATAATTATCAATTGCCGTATTCATATACTTTTTACTGTAAGCCTCTAGAGTTACAACCGGATAATATTGATGTGTGTTTCCAAAAGCGTTATGAGCGACAAAACCTTTTTCTTCCAGATTGCGTACAATTGTCGAAAGTGTGTTATAATGCGGTTGATCTTCGGTAATTTCTGCCTGAATTTCTTTTACAAAAGCTTTTTTCAGCTTCCATAAAATATGCATTATTTCTTCTTCTTTGTTGGTTAGTTTTTGCATCCTTAGAGATTTTAATTAACTAAATGACTACTTATGGGTTTTAATAACCATAACACCATCTTTTCCTTTTTCTCCGTATTTGTTTGCAGCAGTATTTCCTGTAAAAACATTTACAGACTCAATGTCATTAGGGCTTATTTCATTATAATCATAACCGGCAGGCATTTCTTCTCCGTCAACAATAATAAGCATAGGAGAACTTTTTGTGCTTGTTTTTGTTCCATTTGAAACAGCAACACTTGAACCTTTTTTTGTAGTAATTATTTTTGTAGTTGTAGTGTTATCATCATTAGTAATTACAGTAGTGCTAATACTTGTATTACTATCGTTATTATTTTTTGTACTAGTACTAGAATTAGTGTTAACATTGGTATTGGTTTTTGTGGTTAGTTTATTGCTTACAGCTATTTTTGAATTGGTTTCAGAGTCAGAATCATCAGTTTCGTTAATTTCTATTTTTCTGGTGCTTTTGCTTACACCGGTTTTGTGATTCTCTTCATCAGAAGTCTGAATACCTACTTTTTTAGTACCATTGCTGTTTGTAATTACAATTACGCCAAAATCTTTAATAGTACTATTTCCTGTAGTTTGTGTTGACTGAGCTGTTTGATCTCCGTTTTTAAGATCAATTTTTATTGAAGTTAAATTATTTTCAGAATTACGTTTTACTTCTGAAATTTCACAATCAACATTGTGATTTTTTTTCAATTTCTCTTTAATTTCCTGAAGTTCTGCATCTGTAGAAGTTTTTCTAATTTTATAAACATCAACAGATTTAATTTTTTCCGAAATTTCTTTTACAGTCTGCTGTTTTTCTTTTGCAATAGTTTCAATTTGAAAAAGTAATACAAAAGCGGCAAGCATGGGAACTACAACACAGTATTTCCACAAATTTTTCTTTTTTGATTGATTTTTGTTTAACATAACTATTCGTTTTTTGATTAATGATTGATAAAAATGATTGGTAATGGCAACACAATTTTCGTGTGTTGTTATTTTTAAAAGTGTGTACTGATATGCTTTTTTATCGGCTGCTTTTTCAGAGGCTTCCTTATCTGCAATAAATTCCAGATTTTGTGTAATTGCCTTTCTGTAAAGCCATATTATGGGATTGAACCAAAAAATCATACAAAATGCTCTCGAAATCAAAACATCAATAGTATGATTTTGATCGCTGTGTATTTTTTCATGTTCAATAATATTTTCTAATTCTGATGCTGTATACATTGATGAGTTGTATACGATATATTCAAAATAGGAGAAGGGTGCAATGTTTTCGTTTGTGTCGATAAATTTAAAATCAGCCTGCTGTTGGATTTTTTTTCCTTTTATAACAGAATTTAAGCTGTAAAAATCGATCGCAAATTTTATTAAAAGAGCAGTAAAACCTATGCTGTAAACAAAAAGTGCCAAATAAATCCAGTTAATTTCAAAAGATTTATTTTCTGCTGTTTGAATAAAATTTGTTTCAGAAAAATTTAAATTTGATACAGAAGCAGGATTTATCCAAATCACTTTAGTATAAACAATTAACGGAAGCACTATAGATGTAATTAATCCCGTAAGTAAAAACCATCTGCTGCTGTTAAAAAATGTTTCTTTTCTAAGTAAAAAGAAATAAGCACAATAAAACAGGGCGATTAATCCGGATGATTTTGCGATATAAATAAGTAATGCTTCCATAACGATTTATTTTTCTTCTTTTGGATTTTCGATCATGTCTAATATTTCGCGTAATTCTGCAGCAGAGATTTTTTCTTCTTTGGCAAAAAACGAAACCATATTTTTATAAGAGCTGTTGAAATAATTATCAATAGCAGTTTTCATGTATTTTTTGCTGTATGCTTCGAGAGTTACAATTGGATAGTACTGATGTGTATTTCCAAAAGCATTATGCGCTACAAACCCTTTTTCCTCCAGATTTCGAACAATTGTCGAAAGCGTATTATAATGTGGCTGATCTTCAGTTATCTCTGCCTGAATCTCTTTTACAAAAGCTTTTTTAAGCTTCCATAAAATCTGCATTATCTCTTCTTCTTTGTTGGTTAACTTTTGCATGTTTTCTAATTTTAATTCAAACCTACAACTATTTTTTTAGTTACGCAACTATAAAAATAGTTATTTAACTAAATTTTTCGTTTTTATCTGAATTAAAAGCATAGAAAATCGATTCAAAATCAAAGTTAATGATTTGAATTTTAGTATTTTAAAATATAAAACAAGAATTATTTTCTTTTTTCGAGAAGAAGAGCCTTTTTAATCCATACACAGCAACAAGTCGCCAAAACTCCAATGCAGGCCATAAAAGTCCAGTTTATTTGATAACCAAAATCAGATATGATTTCAAAACCCACTTTTGAACTCACAATATGGGCAAGACTAAAACTCATTGTGTACAAAGCCATATAACGACCTTCCTGTCCGCGTGGAGCACGGCTCAAAGCAAATGCATTAGAAAAAGGAAAAGTGAGGATTTCGCCTATTGAAATACAAATCATACTTATAACCAGAATTCCTGCCCAAATATTAATAAGTAATAAAACGAAACTAAATGCCATTACAAACGATCCTATAATAATGATTTTGATTTTAGGAAAAGCTTTTCTTTCCATAAAACCAACCGTAGGCATTTCGAGAGCAAAAATCAAAAGTCCGTTTAAAGTCATTAAAAGTCCGGTTTGAAATTCACTTAAACCAAACTTTTCATTATGATATAAAGGAAGGGTCGTAAAAAGCTGAAAGAAAATCATTGCCGTTACAAAACTTACAAACAAGAAAACCCAGAAAATTTTATCATGAAAAACTGATTTTGTATCTCCCGCACTTTCCGCTTTATCATCGTGTTCAACTTTTTTCTTTTCTTTTACAAGTAGAGCAAAAATAGATATAGAAAGTATGCAAGAAGCTCCGTCGACCCAAAATAATCCAGAATATCCCATTCCCATAATTATCAAACCGCCAAGCGCAGGCCCAGCGGCAAAACCTAAATTAACGGCAAGACGTACCAATGTTAAGGCACGGGTTCTGTTTTCGGGTTTTGCATAAGCGCCTAATGACACAAACATCGCAGGACGAAACATATCAGCAATTACCATTAATACAAACATGGCAATGCAAAGTCCCCAAAAAGTAGTTACATATTGTATAAAGAAAAGAGAAATTCCACTTGTAAATAAACTGAAAATCATGATTTTGTAAAAACCAATTTTATCAGATAGTTTACCGCCCAGCCAAGAACCCAGCATAGAACCAAAACCAAAAGAAACCATAATCCACCCAACCTGATTATAAGTAAAATGAAGGTCTTCTTTTAAATATTTAGATAAAAACGGCAATACCATTGTACCCGCACGATTTATAAATGTAATTAAAGCAAGTATCCAAATTTCTCTTGTAAATCCTTTAAAATTGTTGATGTAGTGGTTAAAAGCAGTTTTGAGCATTATAAATGATGTATTTGCCACAAAGTTAGGAAACTTTGTCACGTACAACGGTTGTTGCTTTGTTAGTTTTAAACTATTTTTGCATAAAATTTTCCAGATGAAGAAAAGTGTAATCCTAATTTTGTTACTGGCTTTTAATTTCGGCTTCAGCCAAAAGAAATTCAGTAAGAGTGAAGCTGAAAAGTTTCAAAAGCAGATTAACTCAGAATATGCTGACGCTAAGACAAGTCCATTAATGGAAGAAGATTTAAAGACATTTAAAACTTTAGATTTTTACCCAATAAACGAGAAGTTTTTTGTAAACGCAAAGTTTGAAAAAGCAAAAAACGAAAAAGCTTTTGAAATGAAAACTACTGGAACACGAACTCCAAAATACATTAAATACGGTACTTTATTTTTTACACTTGACGGTAAAGAAATGCAGTTAAATGTGTACCGAAATATCGAACTTTCTAAACAAAAAGAATATAAAGACCATTTATTTCTGCCTTTTTCAGATTTAACCTGTGGTAAAGAAAGTTATATTGGAGGAAGATATATAGATTTAAAAATTCCGAAAGGAAATACGATTGCAGTTGATTTTAATCAGGCATATAATCCGTATTGCGCTTATAATCATAAATATTCGTGTCCGCTGGTTCCATTAGAAAACGACTTAAAAGTTGAAGTTAAAGCTGGTGTAAAAACCTTTCATTAATGGAGTTTTTCAATTTTCATACACATCAATTTACAAATCAGTCTAATGTATTAGAATTGGTAAATCAATATCCGCAGGAATTTGATGAAACTATTACGGTTTATTCTGTCGGAATACATCCCTGGCACATTAAAGAAGATCAAATTGATGCCGAACTGAAAATTGTTGAAGATAAACTTCAAAATAAAAATTGTCTGGCTGTGGGCGAATGCGGTCTTGATAAACGAATTGAAGTTCCCTTAGAACTGCAGATTCCGGTTTTTGAAAAGCAATTAGCATTAGCAGAAAAATATAAAAAACCTGTTGTAATTCACTGTGTTGCTGCTTTTCAGGAAGTAACCGAAATTAAAAAGAAACTGAAAATTTCGGTACCTATGATTATCCATGGTTTTGCCAAAAATAAACAGCTTGCAGAACAGTTATTAAAAGACGGATTTTATCTTTCATTTGGAAAATATCTATTAAAGAATCCTGATTTAAAAACCGTTTTTCAGAATATTCCAAACGGACGGTTCTTTTTAGAAACTGATTCAATGGAAGAAAATATTCAGCAGGTTTATGAATTAGCTTCAGAATATAAAAACATAAATTTAAAAGAGTTACAAGAGATTATTTCAAGTAATTATAAAGAGGTTTTTGAAAACTGGAATCATTAAACCTAAAATAAAACAATTAAAAAAACAAAGTTATAGTATATGGCAGAATGGACAGAAAGAGCTGAGCTTTTATTTACAAAAGAAGGATTAGAAAATTTGCGTAATGCAAATGTATTAGTAGTAGGTTTGGGCGGCGTTGGATCGTTTGCAGCCGAATTTTTAGCAAGAGCCGGAGTAGGGAATATGACAATTGTAGACGGCGATGTGGTAGATATTACTAATATTAACAGACAGCTGCCAGCTTTGCATTCTACTGTTGGAGAACCCAAAATTAAAATTGTAGGCGACCGTTTAATGGATATAAATCCGGAATTAAATCTGACTCGTGTTCAGGAATTTTTATCGCCGGAAAGAGCATTTGAAATCGTTTCTTCAGAGTTTGATTATGTTTTAGACTGTATTGACAGTATTACTCCAAAGCTCAATTTAATTATCGCTGCAAAACGCAAAAGAGTTAAAATCATAAGCAGTATGGGAGCTGGAGGAAAAATGCTGGCTTCTAAAGTAAAAGTTGCCGATATTTCTAAAACCATCAATTGTTATTTCTCAAAAACGATTCGTAAGCGTTTAAAAGCTGTAAAAATTAACAAACTGAAAGTGGTGTTTTCATCTGAAATTCAAAATGAAAACAGCCTGAAACTTACAGACGGTAAAAACTTTAAAAAATCTTTCTACGGAACAAACAGTTACATGCCAGGATTATTTGGTTTACACGCCGCAGAAACCGTTATTCGTTATTTAATTAATAAAGAGGCTAAGGAGCAAAGAGACTAAACTTCTAAGTTTATGATCAATGATTAAAAAAGTGCAAAAGAAAACCTTAGAACCTTAGTCACTCAGAACCTCAGAATCTAAAAAAAATGATTAAAACAGTAATTTTTGATATGGACGGCGTAATTGTCGACACAGAACCCGTTCATCGTTATGCTTATTACAAACAATTTTCAGAATTGAATATTGAAGTTTCAGAAGAAATGTATACTTCATTTACCGGATTTTCAACCCGAAATACGTTTCAGGCTTTAAAAGGAAGTTTCCCGTCTATCGAACATGAAGTTGAAGATTTGATTAAAAGAAAAAGAAACCTTTTTAATGATGCTTTTGATACTAAAGAAGATTTATATTTATTAGAAGGTGTAGAAGATTTAATTAAAGATTTATACAACAGCGGTATTCAGCTCATTCTGGCTTCATCGGCATCAAAAGTTACTATAGAGCGCGTTTTTACAAGATTTAATCTGCACCAGTATTTTTCGCATATTGTAAGTGGCGAAGACTTTCCGCAGTCAAAACCAAACCCTGCAATTTTTATTCACGCTGCATCATTATCAATCGCTCCAAAAGACGAATGCATCATTATTGAAGACAGCACAAACGGTGTAAAAGCAGCAAAAGCAGCGGGAATTTACTGCGTGGGCTACAACAGCGACCATTCGTATATGCAGGATCTTTCTCTGGCCGATTTAATTATCAATAATTTTAGCGAATTAAATGCTGAAAAAATATCACAGCTTAAAGCCTGAATTATATAAAATTTAACATTTGTAAGCTGATTGAATTCGTAAATTTGAACAAAAACAAATAAAATCATAAATGAAAAAACTACTTATTGCACTAGCCATTGTTTTGGCTCCGTTTGCAGTTGAAGCTCAGGTTAAAACACCGCAAGCGAGTCCAAAAGCATATATCAAACAAACAGTTGGTTTAACTGATGTTGAAGTTACGTATTCAAGACCAGGAGCCAGAGGAAGAGCCGTTTTTGGTAACTTAGTTCCTTTTGGTAAACTTTGGAGAACAGGAGCAAACGAAAACACTATTATCAATTTCAGTGATGATGTTGTAATCGATGGTAAAACTTTGAAAAAAGGAAAATACGCGATTTACACAATTCCTAAAATCGAAAGCTGGGAAGTTATTTTTTACCTTTCTACAGACAACTGGGGATTACCAGAAAACTGGAATGACTCTTATGTTGTGTTAAGAACAACGGTTAAAGAAAATGCACTTCCAACACCGGTTGAAACTTTTACAATTGGCATTAATGGTTTAGATCCAAATTTTGCTTATTTAGAAATGTCTTGGGAAAACTCTCATGTAGCTTTAAAATTTGAAGTACCAACGGCTAAAACTGCAACAGCAAGTATCGAGAAAACATTATCTGGACCATCATGGAATGACTATTTTGCATCGGCTCAATATTTATTTTCTTCAAACGGAAATATTGAAACTGCAAGAACTTATGTTGATAAAGCTTTAGATATGAGTACAGAAAAGCCTTATTATGTTTCCAGATTAAAATCATTAATCCAAGCAAAACAAGGTGATAAAAAAGGTGCGATTGAAACTGCAAAAGCTTCTTTAGCAGCAGCCGAAGCGGCGAACAACCAAGATTACGTAAAAATGAATAAAGACAGTATCTCTGAGTGGAGCAGATAAAGTTTTTAATCTTTTAAATAATAAAAAATCCAAATTCCAATACTTATAAAGCTGGAATTTGGATTTTTTATTTTGAATTTATTTTTTCTGTTATTTTAAGATCAGCTGCATAAAAACCAAATCAAGCCAATGATCAAATTTGTAACCTACTTCGCGAATTGTTCCTGTGGCAGCAAAACCAAATTTTTCATGAAAAGCAATGCTTCCGGCGTTATCCGCATCGATGGCACCAATCATAACATGATAACCTTGCTCTTTTGCCAAACGAATTAGTTCAGTTAATAATTTAGATCCAATGCCTTTTCCTATAATATTGTCGACTACATAAACAGAATGTTCAATCGTATATTGGTATCCTATTTTTTCTCTAAACTGTCCGTAGCTCCCAAAACCAACCACTTCGCCGTCAAGCTCGGCCACAATAATAGGAAGATTTTTAAACTTTTTATCCTCAAACCATTTTGTCTGCACTTCAATAGTCTGCACATCATAGCTGTAATTTGCAGTTGTATGAAGAATAGAATGATTAACAATTTCCAGAATTTTATTTAAATCGCTTGTTACGGCGGGTCTAAGTATAACGCTCATTTTTAGTTGAATTTATTCATCACAAATTTACGACGAATAAATATGTTTTTAAGTTATTTTGAATTTAGTTCAGCAAGTAAAGCATCAACATCATTTGTATTCCAGCCCATTTCTTTGCCAATTGCTTTGGCATCTTTCGCATATTTTAATGCTGATTTTTTATCTTTAATTTTATTGTAAAGTCTTGCTGTAAGCAGGTTTCCGTCAAAAGAATCATTTAATTCTAAAGAATGTTTTACCCACGAAATAGATTTTTTTAAGCCTTCGGTATCATTAATATGCTTTAAATACGTTTGTCCAATTTCTTTCAGTAAGCCTGCGTCATTCCAGGCTGTTTTTTCGGTATCTTCAAAAGTTACTTTTTTATAGAAATTCCATTTTTCAGTACGTTCAGCCATAGTCAAATCGAATTTAAAAACAAGTAAATCTGTTTTCTGCAATTTGATAGATTTCGCTACTTCTCTTTTTTTGTAATAGCTTACCGTATCCAGATTATCAACTAACGGACGCAGTAATTCATTTACAATATTTTCTACCTTACGATCTATACGATCTTGCGAAGCTACGGCAGCAAATTCTTTTTGATGTTTTAAAACATATTGAAATTCCCTCGAACTAATATCTGTAACGCCATTTGCAATCACACGCCAATTGGTTTCGCTGATTAACTGATCATCTGATTGTGTTTGAAGATAAATATGCGTTGGAATCGACAATTCGGTTCTGTCTTTTCCTTTTTTTAGTGTATTTAAATAAGCAAAAAATTTGGTAACGTTATTTGGATCTGCCAGAAACTCTTTTTCTAAATACGGAAGCTGGAATTTCGGATTTAATGCATAATTTGCTTCGGCTAAAAATTCCGGTGTTTTCAATTCTCCTTTTAAAGCATATAAAAGCGTTTCATTAGAATCTAAAAACAAAAATGCAGGCAGAGAAGTGGTTTTAAACTTATTTTTAAGCGCTATTCCTTCTTCTTTTTCAATATTTTTCCAAACGCATATATAATTTTTATTCAAAAAATCCATCACTTTCGGGTCGCTGAAAACTTCTTTTTTCATTTGGTTACAATGCGGACACCAATCTGCATATAGCATTACAAAAACAGGTTTGTTTTCCTTTTTTGCATTTTCGATTGCAGTTTTATAAGATATTCCATCAACAGAAAATTGATTTTGTGATTGTACGGCGGGTATAGAAATAAAAACAAATAGTAAATATAAAAAACGCATATAAGTGCTTATTTAGGTAAAGAAAATTCTGTTTTACAAATATATCCTCTTTTTCTAAAAACACTCTTAATATCTTCCTAATATATAAGTTAAATAAGACGCGAAGTTCGTAACTTTGTAATCGCAAAAGAAAATTTTTCAGTACTTAATTTTCTTAAAATATTATACACCATTTAGAATGATTTACCCCAAAATAGCGCTTGCACAAAGCATTATCGAGATTTGTTCAGCAAAAGGAATTCACAATATTATAATTTCTCCAGGTTCGCGAAATGCACCTTTAACTATAGGTTTTGCGCAAAATCCAAATTTTAAATGTTACAGTATTGCCGATGAGCGCTGCGCCGCTTTTTTTGCGTTGGGAATTGCACAGCAGACTCAAAAACCAACAGCGGTTGTATGTACATCAGGATCAGCACTTTTAAATTATTATCCGGCTGTAGCCGAAGCATTTTACAGTCAAATTCCTTTGATTATAATTTCTGCAGATCGTCCGCAGAGTAAAATCGATATTGGCGACGGGCAGACCATTCGTCAGGAAAATGTCTTTTTAAATCATTCTGTTTTTAATGCCAATTTAGCCGAAGAAGCTTCTGCGGAAAATGATTTAAAAATCAACAAAGCCATAGAAGAATCTATTTTAAGAAAAGGACCAGTTCATATTAATGCTCCGTTTGAAGAGCCATTGTACGAAACCGTTTCAGAACTTTCTGTACAGCCCAAGATTACAAATCTGGTAGAAAATCCGGAAACAAAAATTATAGAGAACGAAGACGAAATTATTTCAATTTGGAATAAAGCCAAAAGAAAGCTTATTCTTATTGGCGGTATAAACGAAGCCAATTCTGTTGATGCGGAAATCTTGAAAAATTTTGCCAAAGATCCGTCGATTGTAGTACTTACAGAAACAACTTCAAATCTTCATAATCCAAGTTTTATAAGCAGTATAGACAGCTTAATTACGCCGTTTGATGATGACGATTTTAATGATTTTCAGCCAGAGCTTTTAATCACATTTGGAGGTATGATTGTCTCTAAACGAATTAAAGCTTTTTTAAGAAAACACAAACCAGCAAACCATTGGCATATAGATACCTTACGTGCTTACGATACATTTAATGCTTTAAGTAAACACTTTGTAATGGAACCGAATGATTTCTTTAAAGATCTGCTTTCAAAAACAGAGTTTACAAAAAGTGATTATTTCTCTAAAATTGAAGAAGTTTACAACTTAAGAAAAATCAGAAAACAGGATTACCTTAAAAAAATTGGTTTTTCAGATTTTAAAGTATTCGAAAAAGTAATAGAATCACTTCCTAAAAACAGCCAGCTTCAAATCAGCAATAGTTCTGCTATACGATACGCACAGTTAATAGATATTGATCCTTCGATTGAAGTATATTGCAACAGAGGTACAAGCGGTATTGACGGAAGTACATCTACAGCAGTAGGTGCGGCCACAGCAAGTAATAAACAAACGGTTTTTATAACCGGCGATATCAGCTTTTTATACGACAGCAATGCGCTGTGGAACTCTTATATTCCTAAAAACTTCAAAATCATTATAATAAATAATGGCGGCGGCGGTATTTTCAGAATTTTGCCCGGACATCAGGAAAAACCAGTCTTTAATACTTACTTTGAAACTTCACATCATTTAACAGCCGAACATTTGGCTAAGATGTATCAGTTTAATTATTTTAAAGCAAGTGATTTATCTTCTTTAAATGAAAATCTGAAACAGCTTTACAATGCAAACGATGCTCCTGCAATTTTAGAAGTATTTACGCCAACGCAGGAAAATGATGTTATTTTAAAACAATACTTTAAAGAGCTTGTGTAATATATTGTAAGTTAAATATTGTTAAAAATTTGTTTTCATTTCTAATATTATTTAGATTTGACTGCATTAATATAACCAATATTTAATTTATTATGAGCAAGAGAGAAGAATTAATCAAGAAGTATGAAGCTGAATTAAAAGAAAAATGCGGCGTGACTCCAAACATGGATTTGCTGACAAAAGTAACTATTGGCTGCGGGCCGTCAATTTATAATGCTGACGCCTCTACAGTAGCAGGAAATCAAGATTCAGAAATTCACACTGTTAAAAATAATTTTCTAATTAAAAAATTAGGCTTAGCAGATACTCCGGCATTAGATGAAGCTATTCATGCGGTTTTAGAAAAGTACGGAAAGTCAAATAAACATAAATACAGAGTCGTTATTTATTATTTATTGACCATACATTTTAAAAAAGAAAGTGTTTACAAATAAAAAACTCAAAGCGTCAAATTTTGACGCTTTTTTCTTTTTATAAGATTTAATTTTAAACATTTCCCTATTACCATTTCAAACTTCGTACATTTGCACCTTAGAAACTTAGCCGCTATAAGGCTTAGAAACTTAATATAATGCTTGAAATAGGAAAATACAATACACTTACTATATTACGTGATACCAAAGTTGGTTTATTTTTGGGAAATCCTGAAATTGATCCAGATGGAATTCACGATGTTTTATTACCAAATAAATACGTTCCAAAAGAGTTTGAAATAGGCGAAGAACTTGTTGTTTTTGTTTATTTAGATCACGAACAGCGTCCCGTTGCTACAACCCTTGAACCTTATATCTTTTTAAATGAATTTGCTCTTTTAAGGGTAAACTACATTAATCAGGTTGGTGCTTTTATGGACTGGGGAATGGAAAAAGACATTCTTGTTCCGTTTAAAGAGCAGGCAAGACCTATGGAAAAAGGAAAACGCTATTTGGTATATTTATACTTAGATAAACAGACAAATCGTTTAGTTGCTTCCAGTAAAACAAATCAGTTTTTGAGCAATGATCAGCTCACCGTTGAAAAAGGTGAAGAAGTTGATTTAATTGTTTCGCATATTACTGATTTAGGGATTAATGTAATTATAAACGAACAGCATAAAGGTCTTTTATACAAAGATGAAGTTTACGATGATTCGATAAGAACCGGCGACAGAATGCGCGGATATATCAAAAATATTCGTCCTGATAATAAAATTGATGTTGCTTTGCAAGCTCAAGGATATCAAGGCATTGAACCAAATGCCGAAAAGATTTTAAATGAATTAAGAGCAAACAGAGGTTTTTTACGCTTAAACGATAATTCACATCCTGAAGACATTAAAACGGTTTTAAAAATGAGTAAAAAGACTTTTAAAAAAGCAGTTGGAGCTTTATACAAGGAAAAACTCATTGAAATTAAAGAAGATGGAATTTATCTTGTAAAAGAAAATTAAATCCCAAATAAAATTCAAAAATATAAATTCCAAATTCCAATGTATTAAGGATAAATTGGAATTTGGAATTTGGAAATTTTACCTTTTGGAATTTTAAAATCCACATAACAAGAAAGGCTGCTCATTACAAGCAGCCTTTCCCTTTTTATTCTAGTTTTAAAAAAAATTGTAATTAAAAAAAAACAGAAATAAAATAAATTCGAATTCATCTCAAAAGTAATAGCTTTACGAATTTTTGAAATTACTCTGAAATGGTATGTCTTTAAACGATTAAAACGTTCATTTTAAAATCAAAAATTTAATTTCACGGCTAATCCATTTGGTTTAATAAAATAACTTTTAGAAAGTTTTAGTTAGCATTTATTCCTCTTTCGTAATCAATTTGATACTAATTACAAAACAATTCTAGCGTTTAACCTTAGGTGCTACTTTCTCCTTTTTGAAGTTTCAACAAACGAATAAATCATTTGCCCATTATTAACAGGTTTACTAATTAAAACCGTAAAAAAATGAGCGACAAATTTTTTAAATTTTCTCAAAAAAATCATTTTTTAGGTTAATAAATCAGTGAAAGAAAATCAATCTTATATCAACAAAACAACTCGTATCTCGTTGATTTCTAGGGTGTAAAATTACTCATTATTTTTTAAAACTAATGTTAAAAAGTGTTATTTTTTGGCTGCATTATCTAATTGTTAACATTGAAAGTATTATTAATGCTGACTAAAACAAAAATCAATAGGGTAAAATGTAAAAAATGCTTTATTTTTACACTATAATTTTTTAAAATAAAACAAATAGAAATGGATTGGATTACTGCCAGAGAATTTGAAGATATAACCTATAAAAAATGTAATGGAGTTGCCAGAATTGCTTTTAACAGACCAAATGTTAGAAATGCGTTCAGACCAAAAACAACTTCAGAATTATACCAGGCTTTTTACGATGCACAGGAAGACACTTCTATTGGAGTAGTTTTGCTTTCTGCAGAAGGTCCTTCAACTAAAGACGGAGTTTACTCATTTTGCAGCGGCGGTGATCAAAACGCTCGCGGACACCAAGGATACGTAGGTGATGACGGGCAACACCGTTTAAATATTTTAGAAGTACAGCGATTAATTCGTTTTATGCCAAAAGTAGTTATTGCCGTAGTTCCGGGATGGGCAGTAGGTGGCGGACACAGCCTTCATGTAGTATGCGATATGACTCTTGCAAGTAAAGAACACGCTATTTTTAAGCAGACAGATGCTGATGTTACCAGTTTTGACGGTGGTTACGGATCTGCTTATCTGGCTAAAATGGTTGGACAGAAAAAAGCTCGTGAAATTTTCTTTTTAGGAAGAAACTATTCTGCTCAGGAAGCTTTTGAAATGGGAATGGTAAATGCCGTAATTCCGCATGACGAATTAGAAGCAACTGCATACGAATGGGCGCAGGAAATTCTTCAAAAATCACCAACTTCTATTAAAATACTGAAATTCGCCATGAACTTAACAGACGACGGAATGGTAGGACAACAGGTTTTTGCCGGCGAAGCAACACGCTTAGCCTACATGACCGAAGAAGCAAAAGAAGGAAGAAATGCCTTTTTAGAAAAAAGAAAACCAAATTTCGGTGAAAACAAATGGCTGCCGTAAATAATTTTAGATTTCTGATTTCAGATTGTAGATTTTTCAATCTATAATTTTTCAAGTCAGAAAATAATCTAAAATCTCTATTCTAAAATCTAAAATTAAAATATGAAACATTGGATTGAAGCCGCAAGACTGCGCACATTGCCTTTATCAGTTTCCGGAATTATAGTTGGAAGTATTTATGCACTTTCAAACCCTACAGAAACCATTAATACACCAACAGAAGTTTTTAGCTGGAAAATTTTTGGTTTTGCGCTTTTAACAACATTGGGATTACAGGTTTTATCAAATTTTGCCAATGATTACGGCGATGGTGTAAAAGGTACTGATAATGCCGACAGAGTAGGACCAAAGCGTGCTATTCAAAGCGGGATTATTACGCCGCAAGCCATGAAAAAAGCAATCATTATTACTTCTGTATTGACTTTATTAGCAGCAATAACCCTGATTTATTTTGCTTTTGGAAAAGACAATTTCGGATATTCGATATTTTTCCTTTTACTTGGAATCGCAGCTATTATTTCGGCAATCCGCTATACGGTTGGAAACTCAGCTTACGGATATAAAGGATTTGGCGATTTGTTCGTTTTTATATTCTTTGGTCTTGTAAGCACTCTAGGAGTTAATTTTTTATATGCTAAAGAAGTAGATCCATTATTAATACTTCCGGCAGTTTCAATAGGATTATTAAGCGTTGGTGTTTTAAACCTAAACAATATGCGCGACGAAGAATCAGACAGAAAATCAGGCAAAAACACAATTGTGGTGCAAATGGGCGGCGCAAAAGCAAAAAACTATCACTACTTTTTAATTGTTACGGCAATGGTTTTAGTAGTTGTATTTGCTATTTTAAGCGATTATCGTTTAGATCAGTATTTGTTTTTATTGGCTTACATTCCATTAACAAAACATTTAATCACGGTTTATAAAAACCAAAATCCTAAGTTATTAGATCCAGAATTAAAAAAACTGGCACTAAGCACATTCTTGCTTTCTATATTATTAACAGTATGTATGATTTCTTTAATCGCAGACATTTTTGTTAATCTTTTCATGGGCGGAAGATAAAAATCAAGTTCAATTTTAAAATTTGAAAAAATGAAAATAACATTCTACGGACACGCTTCATTAGCGATTGAAGTTGGAGGAAAACATATTATCGTTGATCCTTTTATTTCAGGAAATCCACAGGCAGCAGCCATCGACATAAACACATTAAAAGCAGATTATATTTTATTAACTCACGCACACAGCGATCACGTTTTAGATGTTGAAACAATTGCAAAAAACACAAATGCAGTTATTGTTTCAAATGCTGAAATTACAAGCTATTACGCTAAAAAAGGCTTTAATGCGCACCCAATGAATCACGGTGGAAGCTGGAAATTTGATTTTGGAAAAGTAAAATATGTAAATGCAATACACTCGAGCTCTTTTCCTGACGGTACTTACGGAGGAAATCCCGGAGGTTTTGTTATTGAAGGCGAACACAAAAACATTTACATCGCCGGAGATACTGCGTTGACTTATGACATGAAATTGATTCCGCTGCGAACAAAATTAGATTTAGCAATTCTGCCAATTGGAAACAATTTTACAATGGATGTAGAAGACGCTATTATCGCTTCTGATTTTGTAGAATGCGATAAAATTCTTGGTTACCATTTCGATACTTTTGGTTACATCGAAATCAACCACGAAGAATCTATTCGTAAATTCTTTGATAAAGGAAAAGATTTGATGCTCTTAGGTATTGGAGAATCCATAGAATTATAATTTATAATAATAGAAATAAGGAGCTAATCCCGCTATCCGCTATATCTTTTATGGTGAACCCCACCATAAAAGGATGTCGCTTCTATCGGGGCTAGGGCATTCGGTTTCAAAAGAATATTTTTTGGCACAATTTTTTATGAGTCCATTTGAATTCGAAAAATAAATCAAATATGAATTTCAAAAGAATATTTTTACTTCTTTTAATTACTTCAACATACAGCTCTTTTGCTCAAAAAGACGGCTATTGGGATAAAGAACGTGCTACAACAAAAGAAATTCTGGTTTCTGCCGGAGACCGTATTGTAGTAAAAACAGAAGATCTGCCAGTAGGAACAACTGAAATTGTTTACAGAATCACGCTTCTTGACAAAAATCAGCAAATGGCCAATAGTCTGGTTTCTCTTTTAAAATCAATTCCAGATCCGTACGGTATAGGGCAAGGTTCTGCCGGAGCTGTTTTTTTAATGTCTAATATTTCCGGAGATGATCAATGTACGTATTCGCTTTTTACTTCAAACGAAAACGCTAAAAAATACGTAACCGACGGAAAAATAGACAAAGCCTGCTATTCTCAGGGAGAACCTGTTAGTAAGGATGCAAAACGTATTTCGTTAGGAAAAAATTCGTGCTTAAAAGAAAACACGACCACAATTTGGTTTGGATTTGAAAGTAAAAACTGGTTTTTGAGCCAGAAAGTAGTTTTAGAAGTCGTCCCTTGGGTTAACGTAAAACTCAATCGAGGCTGGAATCAGGATAACAAAAATGAAATCATCAGTCTTTGCAAAACATCGACAATGGCACAAAAAATGGCCAATTCTGATGATTTTTGTGTTTGTATTCTTGAAAAAATAATGAAACAATATCGTTATTCAGAATTTGACAAACTGCTTGCCGTAGAAAAAACAAAAGTGTACAAAGATTTTGGGAACGCTTGTTATAAAGATGCCGATATTTCTAAAAACGTTTATAACGATTTAAGAAATCAGGTTTCTGGTTTAATAAAGCAGCAAAAATACAACGAGGCAATCCAAAAATCAAGCACAATTATCAACGACGGAAAAGCCACAGCATTAGATTATAATTCAATTGGTTACTGCTATATTTTAACGAAACAATATGCAAAAGCCCTTAAGTTTTTGCAGGAAGGTGAAAAATTTGACGATACAGAGTTGCTTATAAAACTAAATTTAGCCCACGTTTATTTAGTAAGCAATAATTACAGCGATGCCAAAGCAATCTATAAAAAATATCAGGATCAAAATGTTACAGATAACATAAGCTGGAAAGAAAAAACAAAATCTGATTTTGCAGTTTTCGAAAAAGCAGGCCTGCCTTCAAAAGACTTTGAAAAAGTTTTAAAATTATATAATTAAAATATTTACCATATAAGTCATATAAGTTTATTTTAAACTGCTAACGCAAAATATTAAATAAACTTATATGACTTATATGGTTTAAAAACAAAAATATGACAGCTTCATATCATCAATATATGCTTGAGTTTAAACGTCCGTCAGGAACGTCACGAGGCATTATGACCGAAAAAGAAACCTGGTTTATTGTTTTAGAAGAAAACGGAAAAACGGGAATAGGAGAGTGTGGTATTCTGCGTGGTTTAAGCGCTGATGATCGGGATGATTATGAAGAAAGATTGCGCTGGACCTGCGAAAACATTCATTTAGGAGAAAAAGTGCTTTGGGAATCTTTACTAGAATTTCCATCAATTCAGTTTGGTATTGAAATGGCTTTTTTATCTCTCAAAAGCGAAAATCCTTATTTGCTTTTTCCATCTGATTTTACTTCCGGATCAAAATCAATAGAAATTAACGGTTTGGTTTGGATGGGAGAACCTGCATTCATGAAAGAGCAAATTGAAGATAAATTAGCGGCAGGTTTTAGCTGTATTAAACTAAAAATTGGAGCAATCGATTTTCAAAAAGAACTCGAATTATTGGCTTTTATACGCGAGCATTTTTCAGCAGATGAAATCGAAATACGCGTAGATGCAAACGGTGCTTTTGCTGTAAATGAAGCTTTAAATAAACTCAGTCAGTTAAATCAATTTCAGCTGCATAGCATCGAACAGCCTATTAAAAAAGGTAATATTCAGGCAATGGCTGATTTGTGTAAAATCACGCCATTTCCAATCGCATTAGATGAAGAGTTAATCGGCATTTATTCATTCGAAGAAAAAGAAAAACTGCTTCAGCAAATTCAGCCTCAATATATCATTTTAAAACCAAGTTTTATAGGCGGTTTTAGAGGAACACAAGAATGGATTACATTAGCCGAAAAATACGATATTGGCTGGTGGATTACATCGGCATTAGAAAGCAATGTTGGTTTAAATGCCATTGCACAATGGACATATACCCTGAATTCTAATATGCCTCAAGGCTTGGGAACCGGAGCCCTTTATACCAATAATTTTGACTGTCCGCTCGAAGTTTCAAAAGGACAATTATGGTACAATACATCTCTGAAATGGGATTCTGAAATAACTAATTTAGTGACAAAGTAACAGAGTTACAAAGTGGCAAAGCAGCAAAAAAAGCTTTAAATCTTTGTCACTTTGTAACTCTGTCACTTCTTCTCATTCCTTTCCTCCCAAAAGATTTTCCTGCCACTCTTTTAATTCCTGCCATTTTCCTTCATAAGCAAACAGAGCTTGTTTTGGCCAGGTACTCGGATTGTGAATGGCATAATTTTCACCGCCGGCATCTAAAATTGATTGTAGTTTTTCTGTAGAAGCTTCAGAAAGATCTTTCCAGCTTTTAATTCCGGCTTCGTTAAAAAGCGCTTCAATTTTTGGACCTATTCCTTCCACAATTTTTAAATCATCTTGTTTTATTTTTCGGCCTAAAACATTTTCTGCCAGTGTGCTGTCAAATACAATAACAGGTTCAGAAGCGACAAACGATTTAGAAACAGAAGCAGAAACTTTCGCATGAGCGGCTTCTAGATCTTTTTCAAGCAAAGATATTTTAGTGTTCAAATTCTTTGTATTTGCTTTGCAGGCATCTAAATCGGCCTGCAGTGAAGCAGTAAGTGAATCATCTCCTTTTGAATTCAATTTTCCAAGCAGGTAGCCTAAAATTCCGCAGATTATCCCTACTACTATTGGTATTAAAATACATGGTAAATTCATGATCGTATATTTTTAATTATTTAATTGTAATTACAACTCTTCGATTACTGGCTTTTCCTTCAGCCGTTGTATTATCGCCGGCAGGTTCATCGGGTCCTTTAGACTCTGTTGCAATTCTTGAATTTTCTATGCCATTTTTTATTAAATAGTTTTTAGCAAAATCAGCACGTTTTTGCGCCAGAATTATATTCGATTCCCGGTTTCCAACATTATCACTGTGTCCAATAATTAAGACCGAAGCATCTTTTACATTCTCTAAATATTTTGAAATATCTGACACTTTCTCCTTTTCATCAGAATTAAAATCAAAATTAGATTTATTGGTATTAAAATGAAGTGTTAAAGGATTGGCATTAATTTTATCTTTTAATGCTGTCCAGTTATCGCTTCCGACAGAAGAAGTATCGATAGTTTCAAATTTATATTCAACAGGTCCAATTAAAGTATCGGCATCTATTTTCCAACTGTTTACAATTTCTCCTTTAGTATCAAACTGCGAAGCTGTGAGACCTTTAGAAACGAAATAATTTTTAACATCGTCTGCTCTTGCAAGACCAAGATTTTCAAATTTTGAAGTGTTTGTTTCATCAGATAGCGCATAACCCGTAATGGTTACTTTTTGCTTTGGATTTGAAATCAGATACGATTTAAGATTTTCAATTCCAATTATAATTGAGTCGCTTACAGGCTGAATTATGGCGGTATTATTTTTCAAGAATTTGAAATTATCATTAGTCTGATATTCAAATCCAGAACCATTCAGTACAAAAGGGACAAAATTATTGGTCTTAATTACCGCTGGCGGTGCCTTTTCAGCAGCCTTCGGTTCAGTTACACCGCAATTGCAGCAAAACTTTATGTACAAAAATGTACCTAAAATTATGGTAAGAGCAATGCCTAACAAATAAAGTGCTTTTTTAGACATAGTAAATAAATTAAGATTCTATCAAATTTAGGCAAAATACAAATACTCAACATATTAATAATCAGTTAAATTGGTTTCATTTCATACCAGTTAAGGTTTAAGTTAAAATGAACATGAAAGTTTAGATTTTTAAAAACCCAATTTCATGACTGAATTAAATTAAGTAACTTGCAGTAAAATAAATTTAGAATTAAAATGCTCGAAATAGAACGAAAATTTCTTGTAAAATCTGATGATTTTAAAGAACAGGCATTTGCAAAAAATAAAATTGCACAAGGGTATTTGAGTTCAGTTCCCGAAAGAACAGTGCGCGTAAGAATTAAAGGAGAAAAAGCCTATTTAACTATAAAAGGGATTGGACATCAGGGTGGTATGACGCGTTTTGAATGGGAAAATCAAATTCCGCTGGATGAAGCTGCTGAACTGCTGAAATTATGCGAAAAAGGTAAAATTGAAAAAACACGTTACGAAATTAAATCAGGAAACCATATTTATGAAGTTGATGAATTTTATGGAGAAAATGAAGGTTTAATAATGGCTGAAATTGAACTTCAGTCTGAAACTGAAAGTTTTGAAAAACCAGAATGGCTTGGAGAAGAAGTAACAAACGATAAAAGATACTACAATGCTTATTTGAGCCAGAATCCTTTTAAGAATTGGGAAAAAGAATAATATGACAACACAATATGATTTAATAATTGTGGGAGGCGGACCAATTGGACTGGCCTGTGCAATAGAAGCTCAAAAAAAGAATTTAAACTACCTGATTATAGAAAAAGGGGCAATTGTAAATAGTATTTTCAATTATCCGTTATATATGACTTTTTTTTCAACAGCCGAAAGACTGGAAATAGGCGATATTCCGTTTAACTGTTTGGCACCAAAACCGGGTCGTCAGGAAGCTTTGGAATACTATAGAAACATTCATCGTTATTTTAATTTCAACATAAATCTATTTGAAAAAGTAACCGAAATTAAAAAAACAACAGATTCTCTATTTGTGGTTTCTACAGATAAAAACTTGTACCAGTCTAAAAATGTAGTTATTGCAACCGGATTTTATGATATTCCTATTCTAATGAATGTAAAAGGCGAGGAATTACCAAAAGTGCGCCATTATTATAAAGAAGCTCACGAATATGCATTTAGAAATGTTTTGGTCGTAGGTGCAAATAATTCGTCTGTAGATGCTGCTCTTGAATGTTGGAGAAAAGGCGCTAACGTAACCATGGTAATTCGCAAAAACGAAATAAACAACCGTGTAAAATATTGGGTTAAACCCGATGTTGAAAACCGAATTGCTGAAGGAAGTATCAAAGCATATTTTGAATCGAATATGACCGAAATTCGGGATAATGAAGTTGAAATTGAAACGCCAAACGGAAAAGTTACTATAGAAAATGATTTTGTTCTGGCATTAACGGGATACAAACCTGATTTAAAATTTCTTGAAAGCATTGGTATTCAGCTTTCTGATGATGAATTAAAAATTCCGGTTTACAATCCTGAAACTATGGAAACAAATGTTGAAGGTTTATTTTTGGCAGGTGTTGTATGCGGAGGAATGCAGACGCATAAGTGGTTTATCGAAAACTCAAGAATCCACGCCAATATGATTGTGGATTATATTGCTTCAAAGTAATTTTTTTAGCCGCGAATTCACGAATTAATCTTTTTGTCATTTTAGAAAATTAAAATTCATGAATTCGCGGCAAAAACTTAAGAACTGCAGGAAAGCATTGAGCAGCCAACTTTAGATCTTGCCCAATCTGGTCGTTTTGCAAACCATTTTTCATATTCCGGCTGTTCGTCATAAGGTTTTTGCAATAAAGTATAAAACTCATTTATTAGCGAATAATCATCCTTATCGGCAGCATCTATAGCCAATTGTGCCATATAGTTTCGAAGAACATATTTGGGATTAATTGCATTCATTTTTTCTGAACGTTCTTCATCCGATAATTCTTCTACGCTTAATCTTTCAAGATAAACCGTGAACCATTTTTTCCAGGCTTCTAAAATTTCTCCTGAAAACTCTTCTATTTTATAAAATGCAAATTCTATTTTTTTGACAGCTTCATCTGCGGAATCTGATTTTTTTACGGTACTTAAATTTCTGAAAAATATCGTCATATCGGTTTCCGCTAATTGTAAAACAGCTTCCAGATTGTCAATTAAATCATTGTCAGTTTCAGTTGAAGTAAATATGCCTAATTTACTTAAAAACATAATTTTATAATCTGAAATAAAATTATCCATAAAAGATTCTAATATTTTTTCCAGTTGTTCTGTTTCGTTAATTAAAGGATAAATTGCGTTTGCCAATTGATATAAATTCCAATGCGCAACCTGAGGCTGGTTTCCAAAACGATATCTTCTGTTTTGACTGTCTGTAGTATTTGGAGTCCAGTTTGGATCGTAATTTTCCAGCCACCCGTAAGGTCCGTAATCAATCGTAATTCCATGTACAGACATGTTATCTGTATTCATAACACCATGAACAAAACCTACTCGCTGCCAGTGTAAAATCATTTCGCGTGTTGAATCGGCAATTTTTTGAAAAAACTGTAAATATTGTTCTTTAGGTTCTCCTGTAATTTCAGGAAAATAATGTTTGATATTATATTCTACAAACTGTTTCAGATTTTTCAGTTCATTTCTGGCAGCCAGCATTTCAAAACTTCCAAAACGAATAAATGAAGGTGCAACACGACACACAACAGCTCCTTTTTCGTAAGCAGGATTTCCGTTGTACAAAATATCTCGTAAAACCTGATCACCGGAAAGAATTAGAGAAAGTGATCGGGTAGTGGGAACACCCAAATAATGCATGGCTTCGGCACATAAATATTCTCTTATAGATGATCTCAAAACAGCTAAACCATCAGCAGTTCGTGAATAAGGAGTTTTTCCGGCACCTTTTAACTGAAGTGTAAAACGCTGTTTATTATTTTCTACTTCTGTTAAATTTATGGCGCGGCCATCACCTAATTGTCCTGCCCAATTTCCAAACTGATGTCCTGCATAACACATCGCATAAGGCTGGGTTTGATCGAGAATTTCTTTTCCTGAAAATACATTCAAAAATTCTTCTGATTGTATTTCATCTTTGGAAATCCCAACTAATGCTGCCACTTCTTCAGAAGCATGAATTAATTTCGGGTTTGATGGTTTTGTTGGATTTACATACGAAAACAAGGTATTCTTAACCTGGCGGATTTCATTCGTTAATTCCGGATCTGCAGGAAGTTCTGCTGTAAATCGATTATTTATTTTTAAATTTTTCATTTTTAGTTTTTTATTGTTTAGCCATAGATTTCAAGGATTTTAATAATTATTACAACAAAATCAAAATCCTTTTAATTCATGTAATCTGTGGCAGAAAAAAAATCAGTTTACTAATTTATCAGCATACATTTTTTTAAGTTTTTGAATTTTTGGATCAATTACAACCTCACAATATCTGGCTTCCTGATTGTTGTTATAATAGTTTTGATGATCTTCTTCGGCTTCATAGAAAACTTGAAAAGCTTGTAGCTGTGTTACAATTGGATCAGCATAAAGTGGCTGAACTTCTTTAAAAACCTGTTCTGCAATTTCTTTTTGATTTTGATCATGATATAAAATAATCGAACGATATTGCGTGCCGCTGTCGCCGCCCTGACGGTTTAAAGTTGTAGGGTCGTGGCTTGTCATAAAAACGGTTAGCAAATCATGATATGAAATTATGTCAGAATTAAAGGTAACCTGAATAACTTCTGCATGTCCTGTTCTACCTGTACACACCTCACGATATGCCGGATTTTTTATAAAACCATCTGAAAAACCGGATTTTATTGTTTCAATTCCTTTTAAGCGCTGAATTACAGCTTCTATACACCAAAAACATCCTCCGCCAAAAGTAGCAGTTGATAAATTTCCCATAAATGTGATCGTTAAGTTTACATGCCCTATTAATCCGATAGAATATTGTGATAATTTATCTAAAAAACTTCCGTTTGACTAAAAATACTAAAAGTTTATTCAGTTTTTGAAGTTTGTTATTGATAAATCCTCAATTATATAAAAAAGCAATATATTTGCAGTCAAACACAGGCACAACTAATGAATACCAAAAATAATACCATGAGCCTTGAAACTTATTTTCAGGATTTTAGGAAGCATATTGTTGGCATAGATCAGGAATTTATGTCACCTTTTGGCAAAAAGAATATTGTTTATACAGACTGGACTGCCAGCGGAAGACTTTACAGACCCATTGAAGAGAAACTTCTCAATCATTTTGGACCTTTTGTTGCCAACACACATACCGAAACAACGGTGTCAGGTACTGCCATGACAAAAGCATATCATCATGCCAGACATATTATTAAGCGTCATACGAATGCAAACGAAGATGATGTTTTAATTACTGATGGAACAGGAATGACCGGAGTTATTAATAAATTCCAGCGTATTTTAGGTATAAAAATTCCAGAAAATCTTAAAAATTTTACGACTGTTCCTGCCGAAAAGAAACCTATTGTTTTTATTTCGCACATGGAGCATCATTCTAATCAGACTTCGTGGCTGGAAACCATTGCCGATGTTGAAATAATTCCATCTTGCGAAAAAGGTTTATTTTGTTTAGATAATTTAGAACTGTTATTACAAAAATACAGTGACAGAACTATAAAAATTGCTTCGATTACTTCTTGTTCGAATGTTACAGGTTTACAAACACCTTTTCATGAAGCAGCAAAATTAATGCATAAATATAATGGAGTTTGTTTTGTAGATTTTGCATGCTCTGGCCCTTATGTTGATATTGATATGCATCCTGCTGATCCTGAAGCATCACTTGACGCAATTTTCTTTTCGCCGCATAAATTTCTGGGTGGACCCGGAACTTCTGGTGTTTTGATTTTTAATAAAAAATTATACAACAATATGATTCCTGATTGTCCGGGCGGAGGAACTGTAAGCTGGACAAATCCGTGGGGCGAACATAAATATATTGATAATATTGAGGATCGCGAAGATGGTGGTACTCCGGGATTTCTTCAGGTTATTAAAACCGCTCTTGCAATTGAGCTTAAAGAAGAAATGGGAATTGAAAACATTTTAGAGCGTGAGCATGAAATTGTTGATTTTGTTTTTAATGAATTAGAGCCTGTAGAAAATATTAAAATTTTAGCAGGACAGCATAAAAATCGTTTAGGAGTTGTTTCCTTTTTTATAGATGATCTTCATTTTAATTTAGGTGTAAAATTATTAAACGACAGATTTGGAATCCAGACTCGAGGCGGTTGCAGCTGTGCCGGAACTTACGGTCACTATTTACTGCACGTAGATCAGGAAACTTCTAATAAACTGGTGAATGAAATCACGATTGGGGATTTGATTAAAAAACCGGGATGGATTAGAATGTCAATTCATCCAACTACAACTAACGAAGAAATTGCTTTTGTTTGCGAAAGCATTAAAGAATTAGCTAAAAACCACAAAACATGGGCTTTAGATTATTCGTATAATAAAAACACAAACGAATTTATTCATAAAAATGCAGCTTCATTTGAAGATGAATTGGTAGAAAGCTGGTTCAAATCTTAATAGCTTGAAACATCTTCGACTTCGTTGAGCCTGAGCAAAATCGAAGGCTCTAAAAAAAATAAACCCGACAGGTTTTAAATCTGTCGGGTTTGTTTTTTTATAGAATATTTTCTAATTCTAAATTAATTCTTTTCCTGAAATTTTTTAAGAGACTGCAGAGCCTGCTGCTGGATTTTTTTATGAAAGAAACCTGTCCATCCTAATAAGTATCCCATGGTTCCAAAAGCTTGCTTTGACCATTTCCAGACATCAAAGCTATCGGTATGCTTAATAATTAAGCCGTCCTGAAAAACAAATTCTGCCGAAATGCGATTTATAACCTCACGGTTTGTCTTGCTGAAATTATAAACAGCAACCCATTTTGCAGATCCTGTAGATTCATCTGCTTTAACATCAAAGAATTCAATTTTAATATTTCCTTTGCTTCTTGATAAAAGCATTTCCCACATTTTAGAAACCTGTTCTTCTTTTAATAAACCAAAAGCCGGATCAATAAAATGAACTTTTGGATGATAACATTCAGCCATTGTTTTAGCATCAGAATTAGAAAAGGCAGTATAGAATTTTGTTATTAAAGCTTCGTTTGGACTCATAAATTTGAAATTAAAACATAAATATAAGGCTTATTTTATAAAATATTTTATTTATAAAACACTAATTTCTTTTGCCGTATCGTAACTCTTTTTTGAATTATCGTAAGCGGTTGAAAAATAATTCTTTTTGTTGTAAGTTGTAAAATAACCCGTTTGTGTTCCAAAAGTATTAGTTCCGCCGTTTAAGATAAATCGGACAGCGTAGATGTCAGTTTTTTTCAATTTTGCAAATTCAGCAGGAGTAAAATAATAGTAAGAAGTTGTTTTTCCATCTGCAGATTCTTTTATGTTTTTATCTACACAGGCAATAACATCCGCATTAGCCAGATCTACATAAAGTCCGCCGGCAATTCTTGCTTTATCATTTGATGTTGCAATTGTGATTTTTAAAATGCCACCTTTATCTGTTTTTGCAATTTGAATATTGGTTTCGCCCGTAAAAGCATATTTTTCGCAGATAAATGTATAATCCTGTGTGGCCGGAAATGGCTGAGAACCTTTTACACTCATCGTTTGCTGTGCATTTACAAAGGTTGAAATAAACAGTAATAAAAGCAGTGGCATTTTTAATTTCATATATTTTAACTTTATTGTTCGGCTAATTTTGCATCAAACTTTTCATCCCAATCCATTGATTTAATGGCTGATATTAAATTTTCTTCGTTTACAAAAACTCTAAGTTCTTTATTGGCTACCTTTTTAGTATACAAAGCATGGTAGCGGTAAATTACTTCATTTTTAGTTTTATAAACACCGTCTAATTTCAAATCAATAAAACTTCCGTAGTATTGTCTAAATCTTGTACAGGTTTTAGTCAATCGTTCTTCGGTCGTGTTTTCACGTACAGATTGTGTGACTTCAGTTTCATTAAAAGGTTTAAACTTTGATGTGTTACAGGTTTCTAAAACTCGTTTTCCTAATTCATACGCTTTTCGCTGCTGCTCAGAGCTGATTTCGGCATTAGAAACTTTCTTAATTTTTAAATCTTCAGTATCTCGGCTTACAGTTTTCGATTTACATCCAATTAATAATAGCAAACATATAATCAATCCCGCTTTCTTCATAATCATTTAAGTTATTTTTAATAATAAGTTAGGGTCGGGACAATTTTCGATATAGAAATTCAAATCATTTGTGTTGCAGACTCCGGGATAATCGCCCCATTTATCTTCCATGTTTTTTATAATCTGAAAGTGGACATGAGGTGCGTAATCGCCGTTAACAGTTGAATTTCCTAAGGATGCAATTTGATCTCCTTTTTTGAAAATTGTCCCAACGGTAAGGTTTTCTATACTTTCTAACGACAAATGTCCGTATAAAGTATAAAATTTTTCAGTTTCGGCTTCGTGCTCTAATATTATAGTTGGGCCATAATCGCCTAAGCCTTTATTGTTTTGAAAACTATGCACTTTTCCGTCAAGCGGTGCTAAAACCGGAGTTCCGGCTTTTGCCCATAAATCCAGACCAATATGAATGTTTCTTTCCGGAACAGAATCGTTTTTAAAAATAGTACTTCTTTTATATAAATTTCTTCCTTCTATATAACCACCATAAGCAACTTTAGCATTATTATCTGCTAAATATCCAAAAATAAAACGTTCAAAATCTTCTGAAGTTTCAGGCTTACTTTCGACTAAATCTGTATTGGTTACAGATAAATCCAAAGGAAGGTATTTTGAAAAATCGATAGAAGCATCAATGATTTTAGTAGGTGGCAAAGCTTTTAATATAGATTCAAGGGATTTCATAAAGTGTAAAATTTAAGACTGCTTTTCGATTATAATTAATTCATTATGAACTTCTATGCGGGGCAGCATTTTTGAAGTAAATAATTTAGGATTTATTTCAGAGATATATTTTCTGTTGCGTACATTATGAGCTTCATCTAAGATCATGGTATTAAATAAAATAAATCCGTGATCTTTTAACAGAAAACAAATACGTTCGCTAAAAAACTTTTCAAACAAAAAGTTTGGCATATTGGTATCTTCAAAAATATCAATAATTATTAAATCGTATTTGTCTTTTGTTTTTAAAACAAATTCAAAAGCATCATCTATAACAATTTCAAGCTGTTTAATTTCATTAAGCCCAAAATATTGATTTGCAATCTGAATCATATCAGTGTCAATTTCTACACCTGTAATTTTACCGTTATATTTTATTTCGTCGACAAGAGTCTTTATAACGCTTCCGCCCGCGACACCTAACACCAGAATATGATCCATTTCCAGAACTTTATCATAACCAATATTTCTAAGTCCGTATCTTAATATACGCTGCAGGCTGCCGTAAGAGTAATTTGTATTTTCAGAATCTAAAACCAGCTCTCCGTTTGCCCAGGTAACTTCGATGACTTTACTGCGGGCTGATTTTTTTTTGAAGATTTTAACCGGATATAGATAACTGACTAACTTTTGAATCATTTTTGTAATGCTTTTACTCAAAAATACCATTTTAAATCTTTTATTTTGCAAGAAATATCAAATTTTAATGAAGAAACGATTATACAAATTCATCTTTTTTAAGCTAATGGGCTGGAAAATAGTGGGAATGGAGAATGCTGAAGTGAAAAAATGTATATTGATGGTTATGCCTCATACCAGTAATCACGATTTTTATATTGGATTATTTACTCGAGGCATCTCTGGTTTGCAGATGAATTGGGTAGGAAAGAAGGAATTATTTCGTTTTCCGTTTGGTTATTATTTTAGAAACGTAGGAGGTGAACCGCTTGACCGAACGGGCGGGTTAAATAAAGTAGATTCTATTGCTGCAATTTTTGATCGTAAAGAAGTTTTTCGCCTTGCTGTTGCTCCCGAAGGAACCAGAAAAGGTGTAACAGAAATTAAAACTGGTTTTTATTATATAGCGCTTAAAGCGAATGTACCAATAGTTCCTGTTGCTTTTGACTGGGGTAAGAAAGAAGTTAATTTAGGAAAACCGTTTTACCCAACCGGAAATTACGACGCTGACTGGGAAGTATTGAAGCAGCATTATAAAGGAGTTTTAGGAAAAATTCCTGAAAACGGTATTCAAGTCTAAAAAATGAGGATTTTTTCAAACGCGTGAGAATCGCGTATTTGAAAATTTTCTGGACTAAGTCTCAAATATGCGAAAATTTCGGCTTAAGGTTTGTATGCCTTAAAAGTTCCGTTTTTATAGAAAATTACTATTTTCTCAATTTCGTCTTCTTCAAAAGTTATATTTTGCTTTTTGGTTTCGATGGAATTTTTAATCACAGGTTTTTCTTCTTCATAATTTAACTGCGAAAATAAATCAACTCCAGAATAATTTTGATTGAATGAAGCAGGGGAGTCTTCTGTTTTTAAATCAGATTTTGGCTCAAATTCTAAAGTTTCGTTTTCTGATTTAGGAAAATTGCCTTTCCCAATTAAAATCCAATACAAGTCAACTTCCGGAAAAACATCTAAAATTTTCATGACAAAATCAAGACTTGGTTTGTTTCTGCCAGACAAAAGGTGAGACATACTGGAGCGCTGTACACCAATTTTATCAGCAAAAGAAGAAGCATTTAGTCCGTAATAATCGAGTATAATTTCCAGCCTTTTTACAAAATCATCGATGTTTACCATTGTAAATTATTGTTATGATTTAACTTGTTTACAAATGTAATTAAAAAGATTGTATAATACAATTTTACAACTGTAAATGATTAAAAAAGGTATTAAATACCATTACTATTACTTTATATAAACAAATATAACTAATTGAAATACAATTATATGATGTTTTTTACTTAAAGTAATGACAATTGTTAACTGCGTTTTGTTTTAAACTTTAAAATCAGTCTAAAAAATTGTTTACATTTCTAAATTTTGCTAATTTTTTCTTGTTTACAATTGTAAAAATAAAGATGTTTACTTTTGTAAACTAATCAAAACACAATGAATTTAGAAGAATTATTTAACCAGCACAAAGAGCAGTCAATCCAAGGAAGATATTTAACTTTAGATCATATTACTCCTTTATTAGATAATCTAAATACCAATAATCAGGTAAAGGTAATTGGAAAATCTGTTTTAGGAGAACCTATATATAGTTATGAATTTGGAACCGGAAAAACCAAAATTTATTTGTGGTCTCAAATGCATGGTAACGAAAGTACAACCACTAAAGCCCTTTTTGACTTTATTAATGTATTAAACAGCAAATCTGATTTTGCCGAAAAAATGCTTAATACATTTACTTTTTATGCTATTCCTATTTTAAATCCTGACGGTGCAAGACTTTATACACGTGAAAATGCTAACAAAGTAGATTTAAATCGTGATTCTCAAAACCTGACTCAGCCTGAAAGTAATGTTTTACGAGAGGTTTTTGAAACATTTAAGCCGGATTTTTGCTTTAACCTGCACGATCAGCGTACAATTTTTGGTGCGGGCGATACAGGAAAGCCTGCAACGGTTTCTTTTTTGGCTCCTTCTTATAATGAAGAACGTGATGTAAATGAAAACCGACAAAAAGCCATTAATTTAATTGCGGGAATTAACGATGAATTACAAAAATATATTCCCGGACAAGTGGGAAGATTTGACGATTCGTTTAATATAAACTGTATAGGAGATACTTTTCAGTTTTTAGGGGTTCCGACTATCTTATTTGAAGCAGGACATTACCCTAATGATTACAATAGAGAAATCACCCGAAAATACATATTTTTCTCACTAATTTCAAGCTTTAAGCTAATAAGCGAAAACGATTTAGTTGTCAATAGAAATTCCGATTATTTGAATATTTCACAAAATAAAGTGGTTTTTTATGATTTTATGTATAAAAATATCAAAATAAATTATGATGGTATCGAAATTATTACGAATTTTGTCGCACAATACAAAGAAGAATTGATTGAAAATAAGATTCATTTTAATGCTTATATAGTAGAAGCAGGCGAATTGGAAAATTATTTTGGTCATTACGAATACGATGGAAGAGGAGCTGTTTATTCTGATGATTATTCTAATATTCCGAAAATGAACCAAAAAGCAGATTTTTATTTAAATAAAAACATTAAATTTGTTAACGGGTTGATAAAAAGTTAATTTTTATGTGAATTTGTTATTTTTTATATATATTTTTATACTTTGTAATAGCAATTAGTAATATTAATTAAAGAATTATGAGTAAATTTCGTTTAGATGAAGTAGATCACCAGATTTTAGACATGTTAATAGACAATACGAGAGTACCGTTTACTGACATTGCAAAAAAACTATTGATTTCTGCTGGTACAGTACACGTTAGAGTAAAGAAGATGGAGGATGCCGGTATCATCATGGGGTCTTCATTAGCCTTAGATTACGATAAATTAGGCTATTCATTTATTGCTTATGTTGGGGTTTTCCTTAACAATACATCACAAACTAAATTTGTACTAGAGCGTATCAATCAAATTCCATTCGTAACAGTTGCTTCTGTAACGACAGGAAAATTCAATATCTTTTGTAAAATCAGAGCAAAAGATACAAAACACGCAAAAGAAGTTATTTTCATGATTGATGACATCGATGGTGTTTACAGAACTGAAACAATGATTTCATTAGAAGAAAGTATTAACGATAAGAAGCGTTTGATGCATACTATTTTCAAAAATATGTAAGAACTTTTCTTGAATGCTATATTAAAATATACCTCAAGTTTATTCTTGGGGTTTTTTTATGACTAATTAACCAACCACAACTATAATAGGATTTTATGTACACGCTGCCGAAAATAGAACGTTTTAACAAAGACGTTCTCTCGAAATACCACATATACAATAGTGTTTTCATAACATTACCATTTGATTCTATAGATAATACAGGAGTTTTACTGCCTTTATTTACAGAAACTTGCGAAACGGGATTTAAAAAACAAGAAACACCAAAAGAGATCTTTGATTTCTTTTCGAATAAGTTTCTAAACAATGCTTCAGAAACAGAAAAAATCGATTTAATGTTTCGATTTATTCAATATATAGAACGTCAGATTGTATTGTTTGATGCGATTGAAGATGCTGCTTTTCCGGAAGTTAACAACATGGAAGGACGCGGATCTTTACGCGACATTAAAGAAAAATCAGATGCAAAAGAAAAAGATGATGAGTTAATTGAGTTTATTGAAAACTTCAATGTACGCACCGTTTTAACAGCACACCCAACTCAGTTTTATCCTGGTCCCGTATTAGGAATTATAAACGATTTGACAGAAGCAATTCGTCAAAATGATTTATTACAGATTAAACAATTACTTGCTCAGTTAGGAAAAACACCTTTTATACAACATGAAAAACCAAATCCTTACGATGAAGCGGTAAGTTTAATTTGGTATCTTGAGAATGTGTTTTACGCAACTGCTGGAGAAATTGTGCATTATCTTCAAAAAAACATTCTTGAAGGAAATGCTATTCAAAACCAATTAATAAAACTTGGTTTCTGGCCGGGAGGTGACCGCGACGGAAATCCATTCGTTACAACAGAGATTACTTTAAAAGTTGCAGATCGTTTAAGAACTTCAATTTTAAAGTGTTATTATGTTGAAATGAGAAATTTAAAACGTAAGTTAACTTTCTCAGATGTAGATACTTTGGTAGCTGATCTTGAACATAAACTTTATCGTTCAGTATTTTATTCTAAAGGCGAAATCTTCATTACTTTAGATGAATTATTGACGCAGTTAAATAAAATCAGAACGATTATTATCGAGAAACATCAGTCATTATATTTAGATGAACTGGAAGCTCTATTGGTAAAAATCAATTTATTTGGATTCCATTTTGCAACTTTAGATATTCGTCAGAACAGCAAAATTCATAATGTGGTATTCAAAGATGTTGTAAATTATTATTTGAACTCAGGTTCGGATATTTTTCCTAAAAATTATTATGATTTAACGGAAGATGAAAAAATCGTTGTTTTATCTAAAATAAAAGGAAATTTAAATCCTGCTGATTTTGAAAATGAAATTACAAGATCGACTTTAGAATCTGTTCAGGCAATTAAAACCATTCAGCAAAATAATGGTGAAGAAGGAGCGAACCGTTACATTATCAGTAATAACGAAAGTGCACTGAATGTAATGGAAACTTTTGCGATGATCCGTTTAAATAATTGGGAGAATCCAACGGTTGATATTATTCCGCTTTTTGAATCTGTTGATGATTTACAAAATGCGCATCAGATTATGGAACAGTTGTATACGAATCCTGAATATGCGAAGCATTTAAAATCAAGAGGAAATGAGCAGACGATTATGCTTGGTTTCTCTGACGGAACTAAAGACGGTGGTTATTTAATGGCCAACTGGAGTATTTATCAGGCAAAAATTTCGTTGACTGAAATTTCAAGACAATACGGAATTAAAGCTATTTTCTTTGACGGACGCGGCGGACCTCCTGCACGTGGTGGCGGGAAAACTCATAAATTCTATGCTTCTTTAGGTCCAAAAATTGAAAATAAAGAAATTCAAATAACAGTTCAGGGACAAACAATTAGTTCTAATTTTGGAACTTTGGATTCTTGCCGTTACAATATTGAAAACTTATTGACAGCTGGTGTAACCAATCAGGTATTTGGAAAGGAGAAAAACGAATTATCTCCTGAAGAAACTCAAATCTTAACACAGCTGGCTGATTTAGGTTATGAAAAATATTTGAGTTTTAAGAATCATCCAAAGTTTATTCCGTATTTGGAAAAAATGAGTACGTTAAAATATTACTCAAAAACAAACATTGGAAGCCGTCCTTCAAAAAGAAGCAAATCAGAATCATTAGATTTTGCTGATTTAAGAGCTATTCCTTTTGTGGGTTCCTGGAGTCAGTTAAAACAAAACGTTCCAGGTTTCTTTGGAGTAGGATCGGCATTGAAACATTTTGAAGAAAGCGGTCAATGGGATAAAGTAAGTGATTTGTACCACAATTCATTATTCTTTAAAACTCTGCTTGAAAACAGTATGATGTCATTGGCAAAATCATTTTTACCATTAACAGCATACATGAAAAATGATCCTGAATTTGGAGAATTCTGGCAGATTATTTACGATGAGTTTTCAGAAACAAAACGTCTTTTATTGAAAATAGCTGGTCACAAAACGCTGATGGAAAATTATCCTGATGGTATAGCTTCAATTCAAATAAGAGAGCGTATTGTATTGCCATTGTTAACAATACAACAATATGCTTTATTGAGAATTAATGAGCTTAATAAAGAAAATTCTACAAATGAAGAGCTTATCAAAGTATATGAAAAAATTGTAACAAGATCTCTTTTCGGAAATACAAACGCAAGTAGAAATTCAGCTTAATATAAAAAAATGAGAGCAGCAGAATTATTAGATAATGAATATTCAGGTCATTTTGGTACATATATCAAAGAGGCCGGTGATGGAATTTTAATTGAAGAATTAGAAATTTCGCTTCATGAATTTATCAGGTTTGTTCAGGATATTCCAATGGATAAATTTGATTATCGTTATGCGGAAGGAAAGTGGACAATTAAAGAAATTATTCAGCACGTAATCGATACTGAACGTATTTTTGCCTACAGAGCTTTGAGATTTTCCAGAAATGATAAAACGTCTCTGCCTGGTTTTGAAGAAAATGATTATGCAGATAATACGGATTCTAATAAAAGAAGCATTCAGGATTTGTTAACTGAATTTTCTGCCGTAAGACATTCAAATTTATTGTTTTACAAAAGCTTATCTGAAGAACAGCTTAAAAGAATTGGAACGGCATCAAACAATCCAATTTCGGCTCGTGCCCTAGGTTTTGTAATCATTGGTCATGCTAAGCATCATCAAAAAGTTTTTAAAGAAAGATATTTGTAAGTTTAAAATTTTATAAAAAAATCCTGTGAAGTTTTTTCACAGGATTTTTTGTTTTTAGATTTTGTCATTTCAACTCAAAGGAGAAATTACCATTACTGAATTTTTTGATGCTTTCTCTCAATAGATGCTAAAGCAAAACGAATTTTATCGTAAGATATTTTTTCTTCAAAATAATCAAAATACGGTTTTAAGGCATTTGGATTTTCTAATTCAATTTGTGCTTTTTCGATTTGAGCAATTTCTGAATCAGAAACAAACGGGCTTAAATCTAAATCATGGCCGTCGACATATAATTTTGCTAAATGAGAAATAATGGTTGTTTCTCCCAGATTTCTTTTTCCTGCAATTTCTTCTACAGAAAATCCATTTTGAAATAATTCCAGGGTTTTAGCGTATGTACTTTCTTTTTTCTCTTTTTTAACAACTGATTTATTTCTTTGAAATTCAATAATGGCATTTATAAAATCGGCACCATATTTTTCCAGTTTTGCTTTTCCAACTCCTTCTACAGCAAGGAATTCCTCATCGCTCATTGGTCTTAAAATTTCCATTTGACGTAATGATGCATCACTGAAAATAACATAAGCCGGAACTTCTTCTTCCTTAGCAATTTCATAGCGTAATTTTCGAAGTGTTTCAAAAAGAGAATTTTTAGCTGCTTTTGCTTTTTCTACTTTTACTTCGTTTTTGTCAATTACTTTCTTCACAACAGTCGTCAGTTTTACCTTTTCTCCTTCAAACAAAACTTTTTTTGCAAAAGGAGTCAGTAAAATTTTATTATGCTGATGAAAAGCAATTTCGCAGTATCCTAAATTTATAAGCTGAATTAAATATTGATTCCAGTCGTACCATGAAACATCGGCACCAATTCCGTACGTTTTTAGCTCTTGATAATTTTTTTCGTAGATATATGCGTTTCTCGAGCCGCGCAAAAAATCAACAATTACGGCTAAAGGCTCAGATTGCTGTAAACGTGTAATAGCCGACAACGCTTTTTGCGCGAGAATCGTACCATCGAAAAAAGTTGGCGGATTTTTGCAAATATCGCAGTTACCGCAATTCTCTGTTACCAATTCACCGAAATACGAGAGCAGAATTTTTCTCCTGCAGCTTACAGCATCGGCATATTGTTTCATACGATCTAGTTTGGCAAGCTGCACATCAGCATTTAATCCATCCGATGCGAATTTTTGAAGCTGAATAACATCGGCATAACTTTCAAACAAAATAGTTTCAGCCGGCATTCCGTCACGCCCGGCGCGCCCAATTTCCTGATAATAACCTTCAATATTTTTAGGAAGATTGTAATGAATTACCCAGCGTACATTCGATTTGTCAATTCCCATTCCAAATGCAATTGTGGCACATACAACCTGACAGTCATCATTTATAAATTCATCCTGAGTTTTGGCACGAGTTGTATTGTCTAAACCTGCGTGATAAGCTTTTGCAGAAATTCCGTTTTTTGATAATTTCTCAGCAAGTTCTTCGGTTGTTTTTCTGCTTAAACAATAAATGATGCCAGATTCATTGGGTTTATTTTCAACGAAATCTATAATTTGTTTTACACGATCTAATGCGGGACGAACTTCAAGGCTTAAATTTTTTCTGTCAAAAGAAGCTACAAAAGTTTTTGGGTTCTTTAAATTAAGCTGTTTTGTTATATCAACTCGTGTAGCTTTATCTGCGGTTGCCGTTAATGCGAGAACCGGAGTAGAAGGGAAGCGGTTTTTGAGATATCCTAAATTTGTATAAGCTGGCCGGAAGTCATGACCCCAGGAAGAAATACAATGTGCTTCATCAATAGCAATTAAACTGATTGTCAGTTCATTGAAAATTGTATCTAAATAAGATAAACTTTCGGGAGCAATATATACTAATTTGAAAGTGTTTGTTCTTAAATTATCTATATAAAACTGCTGTTCTTCAGATGATTGACTGCTATTTATATAACATGCCGAAATTCCATTTGTTTTTAAACTGTCGACTTGATCTTTCATAAGCGCAATTAGCGGCGAGATTACAATTGTAATTCCCGGCAGCACAAGTGCAGGCAGTTGAAAACAGATCGACTTACCACCTCCGGTTGGCATAATGGCAAGCGTATCCTGTCCGGATAGAACATTCGTTATAATAGTTTCCTGATTGGGTCTGAATTTTTCAAATCCAAAATTCTCCTTTAGTTTGGCGTGTAGTAGTTCTGAATTCATACGGCGAATATTTATATTTTAGCATTATGGTTTAAAAATATAAATATAGTATTTTTCTTATAATTTTATAATATGATTTTCAATGCCAATTTGATAAAAAAAAGGAACTCTAAATGAGTTCCTTAATTTTTATAATTAAAACGAAAAATTAATCTTCGTCGTCTTCATCATCGTCATCATCAGCAATATCATCACTGTCTCTATCTTCATCATCGTCATCGTCACCTCCGTCAGTATCTGGTTTATCCTGATTGTCATCATCGTCATCGTCGTCAGCTTCATCATCAAGATCAAGACCTTTTACTGGTTCGATTGTGTCAACATCTAAATCCATATCATCGTCATCTTCGTAATTTTCGATTCTGTCAGCAAGCTTAGTACTAATTTTTACTAAATAAATAGTGTCTTCAGTACGAACTTCAACAGCTTCTACTAATTCGTTTTTGGCGTTTCTGAAACGGATAACATCCGAATCGTCATAACCGTCAGGAAATTTTTCAACCAAAAGGTTTAAAATTTCGTTGGTCAATTTGGCGTAGTCTACTATAACTCTTTTCATAAAAATATCCTATAAATCTAATAAATATGCAAAAATTAACGGTGCAACGATTGTAGCATCCGACTCAATAATAAATTTAGGGGTTTTAATATCTAATTTACCCCAAGTGATTTTTTCATTTGGAACTGCTCCGGAGTAAGAACCATAACTAGTTGTTGAATCTGAAATTTGGCAGAAATAGCTCCAGAATGGAACATCATGCATTTCCATATCCTGATACAACATTGGAACAACGCAAATAGGGAAGTCTCCAGCGATACCACCACCAATTTGGAAGAATCCAATTCCGTTTGAACTGTTTTTAGAATACCAGTCTGCAAGGAAAGTCATATATTCAATACCTGATTTCATTGTAGATGCTTTCAGGTCGCCTTTAATAACGTATGATGCAAAAATGTTACCCATTGTACTATCTTCCCATCCAGGAACAATAATAGGTAAGTTTTTCTCAGCAGCAGCATACATCCAGCTGTCTTTTAAGTCAATTTCGTAATATTCTTCAAGAACGCCGGATAATAACATTTTGTACATGAATTCATGCGGAAAATATCTTTCTCCCTTATCATCAGCATCTTTCCAGATTTTATAGATGTGTTTTTGTAATCTTCTAAAAGCCTCGTGCTCTGGGATACAAGTATCAGTAACACGGTTTAATCCTCTTTCCAATAAAGCCCATTCGTCTTCTGGAGTTAAATCACGGTAGTTAGGAACTCTTTCGTAGTGAGAATGAGCTACTAAGTTCATGATGTCTTCTTCTAGATTGGCTCCAGTACATGAAATAATTTGTACTTTATCTTGTCTAATTATTTCAGCAAAAATTTTACCTATTTCGGCTGTACTCATTGCTCCAGCCATACTTACCAACATTTTAGAACCATTAGCTAGTTGTTGTTCGTATTCTTTGGCTGCATCTACAAGAGAAGCAGAATTAAAGTGCAAATAATGTTTTTCAATAAACTGACTGATTGGTCCTTTCATTTTGTTTTGTTTTTTGTTTTTTTTTTTGAATTAAAAGTTTTTAACCTTTTTACTGTATATGCAAATTAAGAATTTTATAGGAAATAACTTTTTAATTTGCAGTTTTTTTTACAATTTTTTCTTGTAACCTAAAATCTTTAAAACATCATCAGATGTCTGCTGCTCAGAGAAAACTTCTGTTGCCAATATTCCATTTTCATCGCGATCAATTAAAATATGTTTTGGCTGCGGAATTAAACAGTGGTGCAAACCTCCGTATCCTCCAATTGTTTCCTGATATGCTCCTGTATTAAAGAAACCAATATATAATGGTTTTTCTTTATTGTATTTAGGCAGGTAAATCGCGTTCATATTCTGCTCTGAGTTGTAATAATCATCGCTGTCGCAAGTTAAGCCTCCTAACAAAACCCGCTCGTATGTATCATTCCAGCGATTAATTGCCAGCATAATAAAACGTTTGTTAATAGCCCAGGTATCAGGAAGAGTAGTAATGAAAGATGAATCGATCATATTCCATTTTTCTCTGTCATTTTGCTGTTTTTGATACAAGATCTGATAAATTGCACCACCGCTTTCTCCTACAGTAAACGAACCAAATTCTGTAAAAATATTTGGTACATCAACTTCCGCTTCATCGCAGGCAATTTTAATCTGATTGATAATTTCATCAATCATATATTGATAATCATATTCAAATGCTAATGAGTTTTTAATTGGGAAACCACCTCCAATGTTCAATCCATCAAGAGTAGGGCATTCCTTTTTAAGTGCAATGTATACTTTAATACATTTTACAAGCTCATTCCAGTAGTATGAAGTATCGTTGATTCCGGTATTAATGAAAAAGTGAAGCATTTTAAGCTCTAATTTATCATTTTCCTGAATTTGTTTTTTATAGAACGAAACAATGTTTTTGTAACCAATTCCTAATCTTGATGTATAAAACTCAAATTTAGGTTCTTCTTCGGCAGCAATACGGATTCCAATTTTGAATTTTCCTTTAATTTCTGCTTGAAGCAAATCTAACTCTTCGTAATTATCAATAATCGGAATAGTATTTTTATGTCCGTTATTAATTAATCTTGCAATGTTAGAAATATATTCGTCTCTTTTAAAACCGTTGCAGATTACATAAGTACTTTTGTTGATTTTACCATTTTCTAATAAATTCTCAACAATATTAACATCAAAAGCAGATGAAGTTTCGATGTGAATGTTATTCTTGAAAGCTTCATTCATAATGTATTCAAAATGAGAGCTTTTTGTGCAATAACAGTAGTAATATTTTGCGTCGTATTTGTTCTTTTCCATTGATTTTCTGAACCATGCTTTTGCTTTGTTGATGTTTTCAGAAATCTGAGGAAGATAAGTAAACTTTAAAGGCGTTCCGTATTGTTCAACCAATTTCATCAAATCGATGTTGTGAAATTGAAGATTGTCTTTGTTTAGTTTAAATTCCTCTTGTGGAAAATAGTATGTTTGATTTATAAGATCAGAATATTTTGTATTCATTTAGTTTTCAATATTTTATATTTGTTATTTAAATTTAGTAAAAAAGGTTCTAAATCTAAAATTCAAACTCTAATATTGGCAAATACAATCTGCAGTTTTTCGTGTTCGGCTTTTGAGCATTGGAAAACATCAAAACAAAACGGACTTTTGCTATTGTAAAAACGGTTCAACATTCTTAGTAAAGAACTGTTGAGTCTGTTTCTGTAAGAGCTGAATTCTCTTTGTTTATTGTTTGTTTTCATCGTGGCAAATGTAAAAAATAAAATATACCAAAAGCAATGGTTTTGATTAAAAAAAAATTAAGATTTATAATCTTGAAACGCTTCCAGAATCAATTTATTTTCAACCGATTGGTTAATTTTTATTTTTCCGATTCCTTCAATTAATGCAAATTGAATTAAGCCGTATTCATTTTTTTTATCGTGAACAAGCAGTTCAAGAATAGGATCGATATCATTTTCTTCAAAAATTACCTGATCGTAAATTGACTGAATAGCGGTTTTAATCTCGATATATTCTTCTTTTGAAATTAAATTTTTATGCAGCGAAATGTAGCTTTCCAGGATCATTCCTACAGCGATTGCTTCTCCATGGAGCAGCGTTGTTTTTTCTTCGCTTTCCAGAAAATAACTTTCAATAGCGTGTCCTAAAGTATGCCCGAAATTTAAAGCTTTACGAATGTTTTTCTCAGTTGGATCCTGAATTACGATTTCGTTTTTAATTTCAACAGAACGATAAATTAATTCATCAAGCCCGTTATAATCAATAGAAGTTATATCAAGAAATTCTCTCCAGTATGCGGCATCGTAAATTAAACCATGTTTAAGCATTTCAGCCAGTCCGGAACGCATTTCGGTTTGTGGTAAAGTCTCAAGATATTGGGTGTCGATTAAAACCATTTGCGGTACATTAATAACACCAATCTGGTTTTTAAGATTTCCTAAATCAACTCCGGTTTTTCCACCCACAGATGCATCAACCATAGATAATAAGGTTGTTGGAATATTTATAAAATCAACTCCTCTTTTAAAGGTAGAAGCCACAAAACCGCCTAAATCTGTAACGACCCCGCCGCCAAGATTAATAATAAGTGATTTTCTATCAGCGCCAAGCTCTGTTAAAACATGCCAGATCTGAATACAAGTTTCAATATTCTTATTAGCTTCTCCGGCTTCAAATTCGATAATTTCGATATTTAAATCCGTTTCTATAATAGGAAGAAGTTTAGGAAGACAGTGCTCATTTGTTTCTGTATCTACTATAATAAAGATATTAGAGTATTTATTTTCTCTTAAATGGTTATTTAAAGCTTCGTAAGCATTTTGGTTGAAATGCACGAGATAATTATTTGCTTGTATAGACTGCATAATTCTTTAGTTAATTGAAAGCGCAAAATAAGGCATTTTAAGCTAAATAATATTCAAATTTTGGTTCTAATTTGTTTTAAAATGAATGATTCTAAATTAGCTTCAAATAACATTTGATTATCTAATTTCCAGATTTTGAATGATCTCGCAAATAAGCGGTAAAATTTTACTTCATAATTTAACATTTTAAACCCCGATATTGATAATTTGTAAAAATTTCATACGATTTCGTGAAGAATATTCAAATCACTCTATATCTTTGCATAAAAACTAAACTTAATGGAAAAAATATTCGATAACACGCAAGTTGCTTTTTCACTTAAAAGTGATACGGAACTTGACAGAGCTTATTTTCTTTTTAAAATGATTGACAGTGAACCATTAGTAAGAATTGGTACTGCTGTAACCAATTTTGCTATTAAAGCGCATCTTCCTGTAGAAGGCTTGATTCGTGCCACTGTATTTGATCATTTTTGCGGAGGAGTTAACGAAAATGACTGTTTAACGGTAGTTGATAAAATGTTTACCAAAGGCGTTTCATCTGTATTAGATTATTCAGTTGAAGGAAAAGAAGAAGAGGAACAGTTTGATGCTGCCTTAGAAATGACCTTAAAAACTATTGAATTTGCAAAAGAACGCCTTGCGATTCCGTTTGCAGTATTTAAGCCAACTGGTTTAGGACGTTTTGAATTATATGAGAAATTAGGAGAAAAACAAACTTTAAGCCCAGCTGAACAAGAAGAGTGGAATAGAGTTGTGGCTCGTTTTGATCAGGTTTGCAGCGAGGCTCATAAAAAAGATGTTGCTTTGTTAATTGATGGTGAAGAAAGCTGGATGCAGGATGCTGCTGATGATTTAGTTACCGATATGATGCGTAAATACAACAAAGAAAAAGCGATTATATTTAATACTTTACAAATGTATCGTTGGGATCGTTTAGATTACCTAAAAGGTCTTCATGAAGTGGCTAAGAAAGAAGGTTTCTATATTGGTATGAAATTAGTTCGCGGCGCATATATGGAAAAAGAAAACAAACGTGCGGAAGAAAAAGGATATGTTTCTCCAATCTGCGTTTCTAAACAAGCTACTGACGATAACTATGATGCAGCTGTAAATTACATGTTAGATCATTTAGAAACTATGTCAATTTTTGCGGGTACTCATAACGAATTAAGTTCTTATAAACTTTTGGAAATGATGGCTCAAAAAGGAATTGCAAAAAACGATAACAGAATCTGGTTTGGGCAGTTATACGGAATGAGCGATAACATCAGCTATAACTTAGCCGAAAACGGTTACAACGTAGCTAAATATCTTCCATTTGGACCTGTAAAAGATGTTATGCCGTACTTAATTCGTCGTGCAGAAGAAAACACTTCGGTTGCAGGACAGACAAGCCGAGAATTATCGATGATTAAAGCTGAACGTAAACGCAGAAAAGGAAAATAATTTTAGTGTTCAGTGAGCAGTTTTAATGTTCAGTCTGATTGTATATAAAAAAAGCTCCGATTTTATCGGAGCTTTTTTTATTGGAATTTGGATTTTATTTTTTGGAATTTAATCTCAAGAATTACTAAACTGCAGATTACTTAAGTTTTTGTAGATTCCGTTTTCAAGGTTTATTAATTCCTGGTGCGTTCCTTCTTCTGAGATTCTTCCATTGTCAAGAACCAGAATCTTATCAGCATTTCTAATCGTCGAAAGTCGGTGTGCGATAATAATACTCGTTCTTCCTTCCATTAAAACTTCTAAAGCCTCCTGAACCAGTTTTTCGCTTTCGCTGTCTAATGATGAAGTAGCTTCGTCTAAAATTAAAATACTTGGATTTTTAAGCAAAGCTCTTGCAATGGCAATACGCTGACGCTGTCCGCCTGATAATTTTACGCCGCGTTCTCCAACCAAAGTTTCGAATTTCTCTGGGAAACCATCAACAAAATTAAAAGCATTTGCCTGTTTCGCTGCCTGAATAATTTCTTCATCTGTAGCATCTGGTTTACCATAAGCAATATTTTCTCTAATAGTTCCTCCAAATAAAATAACATCCTGAGGAACGATACTCATATTACCGCGAAGATCTTCAAGATCATAATCGTAAATGTTTTTTCCATCAACCGTAATTTCTCCCGAAGTTATATCGTAAAAACGTAATAAAAGAGATGATATTGTTGATTTTCCGGCACCGCTAGGTCCAACAATCGCTATTTTCTGTCCAAACTCAGCTTTAAAATTAACGTCTTTTAAAACCTGAATTTCCTGACGTGTTGGATAACTAAAAGCAACATTCGTAAAGGTTACGTTTCCTTTTATTTTTTCTTTGCTATTATTTGAATCTGAATTGATTTTCTCCGGGTTTTCATCTAATAATTCAAAAACTCTTTCTGTTGCTCCAATTGCCTTTTGGATTTGAGCATATAATTCGGCAATACCACCAAAAGAAGCTCCAACGAAAGTAGAATATAATACAAATGAAATTAATTGTCCTACACTCATTTCTCCGGCAATACTTAAACGCACGCCAAACCAAACTACCGCTACAATAGCGCCAAATAAACAGAAAATAATAAATGAAGCAAAATAACCACGATACTGCCCGCCTTTAATAGCCAGTTTTACAACATCGCTGATTTTCCCTTTATAACGGGCGATTTCGTACCATTCGTTAGCAAAAGCTTTTACAATACTGATTCCCTGCATGGTTTCTTCAACAATAACCTGACTTTCTGCAACCTGATCTTGTACTTTTTTAGAATATTTTCTAATGAATCTTCCAAAAACGACAGCTGCTACAGCTACTAAAGGCACTACAGAAAGCATTAATAAAGTCAATTTGAAACTTTCTGTCGCCAGTAATATTACACCGCCTATAATTAATATAAACTGACGTAAAAATTCGGCAATGGTTGTTGTTAAAGTATCCTGAATCTGAGTAATATCGGCACTAATACGGCTGTTTAGTTCGCCGACTCTTTTTTGCGAAAAGAAAGTCATTGGCAGCTTTACTAAATTTGTGTATAAAGCCAAACGAAGATTTGCCAGTGTATTTTCGGTAAAATTTACAAATAATGATAATCTGAAAAATGAGAAAAAGGATTGTAAAAACAAGATTCCAATTAATCCAAAAGCAATTTGATTTGCCTGGCCATTATCCTTGTTTTTTACGCAGTCTACAAGCATTCCCATTAATTTAGGAAAGGCTAGGGCAGTAGCTCCTGTTAAAAGCAGAAAAATTAATCCAATGAAAAACTTCCATTTGTGATTTCCTGCGTATGTAAATATGGTTTTTGCTTTGTTGAGTGAAGTAGCCGTTATTTTTGATTTTGGTAAATCATTTTCTTTAAATCGTGCCATTAGAATATACTATTTTTAGGTATGCAAATGTATGACTATAGCAAATCAATACAAAGTAATATTACGAATTAGAGTTCTCGTTTTAGCTTTTTAACGAAAATATAAGAAAAAGCTAAATTTTCTTTACTTTTTAAGATCCTGAAAAATAAGCTTGTAAATAATAACATTAAATTTTATTTCATTTTTTTTATAAATATGCTTGCAAATACAAAATCTAGCTGTATATTTGCACTCGCAATCACAAATGATAGCAACCTAGTAAAATAGGGCGATTAGCTCAGCTGGTTCAGAGCACCTCGTTTACACCGAGGGGGTCGGGGGTTCGAACCCCTCATCGCCCACAAAATTCCAAAAACTCCAAAGTCATTAGATTTTGGAGTTTTTTTGTTATTATAATTAATTACAAAGAAGACAGATATAGAATATTTCAAAGAATATCAGCAGATCTCTAAACTAATCATGTTATATTTTTTAAAAAGAATAATCTGTACAAAATGAAGGTATATTATCTGATAAGTGAATACTTTCCAAGATATTTTTTTTTACCTTTGAAACTCGCACTTTTTAATAGAAATGGCTTTATATGTGAGCCTTCAGAAAATTGATTTTCGATATGGAACAGAAAATACATCAGGGAAGAAACGTAAAACGTTTTAGAGAAATGCTTGGTATTAAACAAGAATCATTGGCTTTTGATTTAGGAAACGACTGGAATCAAAAGAAAATTTCTATGCTTGAGCAAAAAGATGTAATTGAAGATGATATGCTGAGACAAATTTCAAACATATTAAAAATTCCTGTAGAAGCGTTTCAGAATTTTGATGAAGAACAAGCGGTAAATATTATTTCTAATACTTTCAATGATCAATCTAATGGATATAATTATTATCCAACTTTTAATGTAAATCCAGTAGAAAAATGGTTAGAAGCTTTGGAAGAAATTAAAAGATTAAATTTAGAACTTCTGAAAGCCAAAGATGAACAAATTAAGGTTTTAGAAAAATTATTAAATAAATAATTCGAGATAATTTATTAAAGATAAGGCTCAAATAATAATTGAGCCTTTATTATTCTTAGACTTAAAATAGCTTTCTAAATTGTTGCATTTTAATCAGACTAACAGAAAAATATTTATTCATTATTGCCGTTTTAACGGGAGTTATTATGTTGAAAAAAGTAAAATGGCAAAAATGGCAAAAAAAGAAATTGAAGAGTTTAATTTTAAAAAAAACAATAACATTCTTCATGATCAGAAAACAAATTATTTAAAAACAAATGTTTACTTTGGTCTTCAAAATAAAAATGATGGTTTTGATTCAGAATCTGACTTTGAAATTATCATAGAAAGAACTGAAACAATCGGAATTGAAATTTTAGGTATTGAAGTCTGGCTGAATAATGAATTTTGCGATGTAAAAACAGCCGAAGATTATAAACCAACAGAATCAAAATGGTACCGAAAAGCTTTTTCTGATTTCAAAAAAGAAAATCCAAATTATATATACTCAGCAAGTTATAATATTCATTAAAATCCCAAATCTTAAAATGAAACAAAAACTAGTAACTTTTTTATTTGTATTTACTGTTATAAATATTTTTGCTCAAACGCCTGCTGCTACAAAGCCTGCCACAGCTAATACAAATAATAAAACGCTGCCGCCTGCAGAAATGGTTTCTAATAAAGTAGTAAGCTCAATTAAAAAAATTCCGTTAGACGAAACATCAATTCTAATTTATGATTACGACGGCGCTCTTTTTTCATATGATTTAGAAACAGAAACCATAGGCTGGACTGTAAAACCAGCCGATAATCATAATGAAATGTGTGCCAATAAAGTAACTCTTAATAATGGAGTAGTGTACATTCCGTTTGTAAATGGCGAAATAATTGCCGTTGACAATCAAAGCGGCGATGTTTTCTGGAAATCAAGATTAGGGAACATTACAGACCAGATTGTTTTAAAAGATCAGACTCCAATTGTAAATAATGGTAAACTATATATAACGGCTCAAAATCAAAACGGAAGCAGCAATATTTATGCTCTTGATACAAAAGACGGCAGTTTAGCATGGAATTACAAACTCGATACAGTAAATAATGATGTTACGCCGCTATTTTTTAATAACAAGGTTTATATACCAAGTGCAAACAATTTGTACAGCTTTGATGCCAGTACTGGAAAAGTTATCAGCCAAAAAAACTTTGAAGAAGTTATGTCTGGAAAACCAGTAGCAGATGGCGAAAATGTATTTATCGCGAATGACAAAGACATACTTTATGCTTTATCTCCAGATAAACTTGACATTTTATGGCAGTTTAAATTAGATGAAAATCAGCACAGTGTTAAAGAACGTATATTCTGTAAAGACAAAAAAGTATATTTTGCGGCGCAGGGCGAAACGGTTTCTACTTTATATGCGGTTGATTCAAAAACAGGAACTCAGCTATGGAAAAGGGACTTTGCAGGTGATAATATCGAATACATTACTGAAGCCGACGATAATATTTGGGGGTATACCAAAAAAGGAAAACTTTTTCAGATTGACATAACAAACGGTGAAATAGCATTTGAAATTAAACTAACAACGCAGCCTATATCTAATATTGAATTTCCTGTTGATGATACTATATTTTATTATTGCGATGCCGGTTTAATTAAATTTGATTTAGGCACCAAAGACGAAGATTTGTATTATATGCGTACTTCAATTAAAGACAATGTTTACAGTGCTTATTTAAAAATAATCAAATAAAATACAGAAAGCCGTTTCAATTTGAAACGGCTTCTTTTTTTAAAGATTTTGCATATAATAATTGATTAAGAATTATTTCAATTCTATATTATTTTTAATAAAAGTTTCGGCAAACCGATTTAGATTTTCTAAACCATCATTGCCTTGGTCAGAATAAAAAAAAGTACGATCGATCTTATCAATCAATATAGGATCGTATGTTTTTTTTACTCTGGTATTCTTTATCAAGTTGGAAGAAATGACTATTGTAATTCTTCTAAAACTCTTTTTTGGAAGACCATATACGGGTATTTTCTCATGCGCTATTCCTCCATATTCTGGAAACAGATACACCTTAGCTCCAGCCCGAAAATGTTTTGTACCGCTTTTTATCTCTTTTTTATCACCAAAAAAATGCTTGTCAATTATATTTCCGACAAGAACATATCTAAATTCCTTTTCATTTTCCACGATAATACTTATAACAAAATTATATCTTATAAAATTTTATATTGAAAAGCTAAAATAGAAAAACCTTGCGAAATAACTTATAAATCCTTTTAATTCCTTAACTTTAAAATTAAACAATAAAACTAAAGTTTATGAAAACCAGAATGATATGGGCCAATCTTGTTTCGAGCGACTTACAGAAAACAATTCAGTTTTATACAGATCTAGGCTTTAAACAAAACGGAAAAGAGACAGAAGAACTGGTTAGTTTTTCTTTTGCAGAAAGCAATTTCATTATTAATTTCTTTGTGCCAAAACGATTTGAATGGGCTTTAAAAGGAAAGCTCACCAATACAGAATCTGAAAACGAAATTATTTTTTCATTATCTGCAGACAGCAGGGAAGAAGTAGATCTTTGGCTTGAAAAAGTAAAAGCAGCCGGAGGAAAAATATTCTCTGAACCTGAAAATTTTGAAGCCGGTTATACTTTTGGTTTTACAGATCCGGACGGACATAAATTTAATTTCTTATACTGGCCTGGAATGTAAAAAAAACAGACAAAAACGTAGTGATATACAGCGTTTTTGTCTGTTTTATTTTTTAAACCAATTCAATATCCATTGTCTTGATTAATCCGTCCTGAAAAGTGTAAATATGTTTCACAAAACCGTCAAACATTAGATTTCCTTGTAAATCTTTTACAACCTGATGCACTTTAACTTCCAGACTTCCATTTCCTCTTTGGGTAAAGCCTGCAGGTTCAACTTTTGGGTTTATTTCAGTCCATTGTCTTGTCCAGTATTGTTTTATTTCGTCATGCCCGCTTATATAACCGCCTTCCCAGGCTTTTGACCATTGTACATCGGGCTGCATGGTCGATAATGCATTGTCGATATTTCTTTCATTAAAAGCGGTATACGCTTTATAAATTACATTTTCTAATTGATCTGCCATTTCGTTTTAAGATTGATTTGTTCAACTAATATAGTAATTATTCAAGCTTAAATTTCTCGTTTTTACAATCAATGAAAAGTTTATGATTTAAAAACAGTTTATTACCAATCATACCCTGCATTCCGGAACGTTTCATCAAAAAAGTCTGCAGTTTTGATACGCCTTCAATGTAGGTTACTTCAGAAACCTTTAATTCGCGGTTTCCAAACTGCATTTTTTCATTGGCTTGAGCCGAAATTACTTTTAAAACATTTCCCCACGAATTTCCTTTTTCGGTTTTTATTTTACTGTTTTGAAGTTTGTAACGCTGCCATTCTTCTTTATTTACAATCAATTCGTAACCGCTTGTTCCTGAATCATAAAGCAGTTTTAGATTTTGATTATCAATTTTTGCGGTAAATAATATTTTACGTTTTTTAAACTCAAAATCAAAAGCATCGTTCAATTTTAATTCATTAAATGAACAATTATGATTCGCAAAATCCAGTACAACGGTTCTTTTCTCTAATAAATCGGTTCCAATTGTTCCAATACTATTTACAGCTTGCGGACTTTTAGAATCGATATTTTCTCCATAATCCAGCAGCTCGAAAATTGAAGAAGAAACATTTAAACCTTTGATATTAAAATCTAATGAAATCTCTTTTTGAGTCGGTTTTAAGCTGATTTCATTCGGAAATTCATTCTGAATTGATTGTAGTGATTTTTTGTAAAATACGGTTACAGGCGAGCCAAAATCAAGCTGCATATAAAATGTCTGTTCAATGCCTCTAAGCTTAACAGGAAGTAAAAGCGCCGAATATTGGTTTTCATTATCTGAAACCCATTTTAATCGAATATTTTCACCAATTCCGGAAACTTTGAGATAATTTTCCGGCGGACTAAATTTCTTATCAAAATAAAAATAGCCTGTGGTTACTGTCAGGAGAATAAGGACTAAAAGAGCCAAAACGATTTTCTTAATTATTTTCATCACAATTTTTTTTGCAATAATGCGAATTGTGATGTATTTAATCCTTAAAAACGCTGCGACAATTTTACGTCAATTACATGACATTGTTTATAAAATATTGTATTTCAATTTTATAGATAAATCCGATTTTCGGGATAAATCAGATCCGTTTTTAAAAATAATAAACAGATTGACTATTTTCAATACAACTAAAAACACTATAAACAACGGAAATTGCATAGAAAACGCTTTTTGGATAAAAGGACTTATAATCATTAAAGTCCCTAAAATAAATGTGTAAATAATTTGAATTGTCAAAATGCTTTTTCCTAATTCTTTTGCTCTCGGCTCTTTTGATTTATAGGTTAAAACCGAAGGAAAAATAATGTTTCCAAACGGAATAATTAAAGAAGACAAAGCCGAAAAATTAATCAGTTTGGCGCGTTTTATTTCAGGATCATATTGCAAATTCAGAATTAGACTTTCCGGAATTACTTCGAATGATTTTGCCAATGCTTTTAAAGTAAACCCTTTTGGAACATTTCCGGCTTCAATACGCTGAATTGTTCGCAGAGAAAGTCCTGATTTCTCGGCAAGTTCAGTTTGAGTAAGATGATTTTCTTCTCTCAATAATTGAACTTTTGTTTTCATGGTATACAATCTTTATAATATTAATAAACAGGTTCCCAAAGTTCAATTTTATTACCTTCAGTATCCATAATATGAACAAATTTACCATATTCATACGTTTCAATATCATCCAGAACAGTAACACCGTTTGCCTTTAGTTTTTCTAAAAGACCTTCAATATTCTGAACACGGTAATTCACCATAAATTCTTTTTTAGAAGGCGAAAAATAAGGATCATCTTTTTTAAAAGGGCACCATTGCGTTGATTCTATCTGGTCTGGTTTATCAATATTTCTGGATTCAAAACTGGCCGAACCCCAATCGTTGATTTCCAGTCCAAGATTTTTGGCATACCAGTCTTTTGTTTCAGCCGGATTTTCCATAAAGAAGAAAATACCGCCAACTCCTGTAACTTTTGGAGTTGTGTTATCTGGCTCGTTTTGTGAGTTTTCCATGTTTTTACTTTAAGTTATTGGTTCGTTTTTTCTGTTACTAAGATAAAATTATTTCCCTCACCATCGACAAAATTTTAATCAGCAAATTTCAGGAACGAAAAATCATTTTTAAGCATTTCAATTTCATTAACTCTTGTGTCTTGCTGGGCTTGATTTGCATAAACAAACATTTTTTGTTCGTAATCAAGAACAGCATCTTCAATCGTTTTGAATTCTCCGTTTATGAGATTTTCAGATAAAATTAAAGCATCGACAAGCCCAATATTTGCGCCTTGTCCGGCAAAAGGAGGCATTAAGTGCGCGGCATCGCCAATTAGTGTAACTGGCAGCGGACGATTGCTTTTCCATGGTTTTTCAACCGATATTTTTTTTGTAGGCAGGCCAGTAAATAATGAAGAAGCACTAAATAATTTATGATAGATTTCTCCCCAGTCAGAAAGCTTGTTCAAAAGAAATGCAGCCACATTTTCTTTATCTTCAAAATTTATTTCTAAAATCTCCGGCATTTTAAAAATTACATTGTAGCTTAATGCCTTGTTATTCTTTGGGTTTGCTACTAATAAATTTCCATTTTTAGAAGTCATCAAAATTTTATCATGACATAATTCATAAAAATCAGGGCAGTTTATTTTTGGGTTAGAAACTTCGCCTTGAATCATATATGTTCCCGTAAATTCTACTTCAGCATCAGTAATATATTTTCGAAGCGTTGTCATTCCTCCATTTGCACCAATTACAAAGTCTGCCTGCGCTGTAGTATCGTTTTCAAAATGCAGAAGCCATTTACCGTTTTGTTCCTCGATATGCGTTAATTTTCGATCCCAAACAACCGTTTTGTCTTCTAAACTATTAATTAAGAGCGTTCTTAAATCATTTCGATTAATTTCGGGATTGTCGTGTTTTTCTTCTTCGGTAGTTTCTTTAACAGATAAAATATTTCCCTTAGAATCCGCCACAATTCGCCCCATAGGAATTGCTTTTTCATAATATTTATCGAGAAGTCCAGCTTTCTGCATCGCATCCTGTCCGGAACCTTTATGCAGATCGAGTGTTCCGCCCCAAATTCTGGCCTGCGGATCTTTATCTCTTTCATAAACCATAACATTAATCCCGTTTTGCTGTAATAATCGGGCCATAGTTAAACCAACCGGACCCGCGCCAATAATGGCGATATTCTTGTTTTTAAGTAACATAATTTTGATATTAAATTAGGTTACAAAATTGAAAAAGAGAGAAGGAGAAAAATAGTAAAAATCAGCCGTTTTTAGGATTCGTTTTCTTAATAGCCACAATATCCATAAACCGATTATCGCTGTTTTTACTTAATTCTTTTGGGGTAACGCCGGAATATTTCTTGATTTCTTTAATAAAATGATTTTGGTCTGTAAAGTTGTGTTCAGGAAAAAGACGCCCTTCGCTTATGTGTTTAAAAGAAGATCCAAAACGAAGAATATTGCAATATGTTTTTAAAGAAATTCCAAATTGCTGATTAAAGTATCGATTGATTTGACGACTGCTCCAAAACACATTTTCAGATAGTTCTTTTACAGTTATTGACCCTTCTGAAGCATAAATAAGTTCAAATAATTTCTTCTTTCTGTTGTCGATATTTTCTATTGAAATGCTTTTGATGATTTGGGTTATTCTGCTGCAAAAAATTTCAAAACTACTTAAATCATTATTTGAAAACTTCCAGATTTCATCTGAAAGAATCCTGCCGCCATTTAAAACATCTTTTATCGAATCACCAAATAAATATTCTACAGCCAGAAGTTTAAACCCTGCAGAATACATTTTAGTGCCTACAGGAATATTAATCGCACTTGGCATTGTGTCTAAACCTCTAATCGATATCTGCCATGAACTGTCAATATTTATTACAGCCAGATCGACCATTCCGTTTGGCAAAATTGTCGACGGAATTTCTTTTCCCGTATTGTTTTCAAGCTTCCAAAAGCTGTGAACCAAGTGGGAAATAGAAGAATCTGGTAAAGCCGACTGAATTATTAAACTCATTTTCTCTGATCTTTTAGCAAAGTTAAAAATTAGAAGTAGAATATTTCTTTGGCTTTAAGCCGATATACTGCTCAAAAACTCGTGAAAAGTGGCTTAAATTGGTAAATCCAAGCTGATAACCCACTTCTGAAACCGATAAATGATTTTCCTTTAAAAGCCTCGCCGCTTCCTGCATTCGCATAAATTGGTAATATTCAAAAACACCTTTTCCAAAAGTCTGTTTAAATAATTTTCGCAGTTTCGGTTCGCTCATTCCCGCATCCTGCGCCAGCGAAGCGATATCCGGAGCTTTATCAAGATTAGCCTGCAAATGGTATTTTATGGCATAAATGGCTTTTATATCTTTTATGTGAATGCTGCCGGGCGGTATTTCTTCGCGTTGCAATAACAAAGCAAAAATATGACACAGCAGTTCTTCGCATTTTAGTTTGTTGTAGTGATTTTCCAGACTTTCAGGAACCGGCTGGTGAATCATTTCGCTTGCTGTTGTAATTATGGCCTGTGAAATTCCGGTTTCATAAATAAAAGTATCGTTTGGTGAAAGGATATTTGAAATTACAGGATGTTTTAAACTTCCAAATCTTTCCTGTAAATATTCTCTAGATGCCGCAATAGTTATACTTCTAAAAAATGTATTTTGAGGCATTGCAATTACAGATGAAACCGACTGCATAAAGATAGAAACACTTGGCTGCTCTGCCATTAAATGTTCTTGCTGCTGTAAAGACGAATCAAAGATACCGCTTAGAAAAAAGATAATATTTTCTTTTCCTTCCGGAAATTCGTTTTTGCGTTCCAGTACAATTTCTTCTTTAATATAATAATTTCTGATCATCATTCGCAGATCATTTCCCCACGTAAATCCGGTCATATAACCTTCTCCCAGTTTTTTAGGAATATCTACAAAACGACCCCGCACAGAAGCGCCAATTGCTTCTGCAAGCTTATACAGAATTCCTGAACCGTTTTTATCGACAACTTCAATTTTCATTTACGACTATTTTAATATCATATCTGAATATTTTATCTGTAAAGGTAAATATAATTTTGTAATGAAAATTTAAATGAATTTAAAAAGAAGAAAATTATGTTATTAGATAATAAAAAAGTTGCCATTATTGGCGGCGGTCCGGGCGGATTAACTCTTGCTAGATTATTGCAGCAAGACGGTGTAGATGTAAAAGTATATGAAAGAGACGAAAATCGAAATGTGCGCCAGCAAGGTTCAACACTGGATTTACACGATGATACGGGGCTAAAAGCCATTATTAAAGCTGGATTATTAGACGAATTCAAAAAAAAATATCGTCCGGGAGCGGATAAAATGAAAATTACCAATCGCAATATGGAAGTTGTATTTAGCGACCATGACGAAAAACCAAATGAAGATTTTGGAAATGAACATTTTAGACCTGAAATTGACCGTGGTCCTCTGCGTGATTTACTTATAGCATCTTTAAAAGAAGAAAATATAGTCTGGAATTCTAAATTTACCGAAATGAAACGGGAAGGTGAGGGCTGGCAGATTTTTTTTGAAAACGGAACAACCGCTTATGCTGATTTTGTAATTGCTTCTGATGGAGCTAATTCGCGTGTTAGAAAATATATTACAGATATAAAACCGATATTTTCGGGAGTAACAGCAATTGAAATCAATATTTATAATGCCCCAAAGAATGCACCTAAATTGTGGAATTTTGTAAACGACGGAAAAATCTTTGCCCTGGAAGAAGGAAAAACAGTTTTATTGAGTGCGAAAGGTGACGGAACTTTATCGGTTTTAATTGGATCAAAAACAGAACAGGAGTGGATTTCTGATTCTGGTATTGATTTTAAAAACAAAACTTCTGTAGCCGAATGGTTCAAAGAAGAATTTTCAAACTGGAATTCAGAATGGCAGGAACTTTTTCAATCAGATGAGATTTCAATAATACCGCGTCCTATGTATCATTTTCCTTTAGATCAATATTGGGAACCGCTTTCTAATTTAACCATGATTGGCGATGCTGCACACCGTATGCCTCCGTATGCGGGTGAAGGCGCAAATCAGGCACTTGCAGATGCTTTAGAATTACATGAAGTATTAATGTCTAAACTATTTGTAAATCTGAAAGATGCAGTTGCCTTTTTTGAGAAAAGAATGGTTGCCAGAACGTCTGAAATTACCGAAGTAACATTACAGCAGACTGAAGCTATGCATGATGAAAATAATCTTCAGTTACTGCTGGATTTTTTTGATGAAAATATTAATTCTCAGTTTTAGAATTAACTTATTTTATTTCCCTTTCATATTTAATTAAAAAATACTTTGCAATGGGGAATGATAGGGAATTTGGTAAGAATAAATAATAGTAAGTTTGAATCCTATCTTAAAAATAGTTCACTTTTAGAAGATGATCTTTATAATAAACAAAAAACCTATACCATAACAATCAAAAAAAAATTAAGCATCAGATGTTTATCCTAGTATATGGAAAAAACATTTATAAATTAAGTCTCATTATTCGGTCTCAGTTTTTAGTTTTAGGACTGCAAACTGAGACCGAATACTCAAACTATAATTATTTTTCTCTCATAAGATGACTTATATATCTCCCGCCATGTACTTTTATATTTAAAAATTGAATATCTTTTATATTTTGCAGATGAAATAATTGCTCTTTACTCAACATTGCATTTCTTAATTTAAAATGTTGAATTGTTGAAAATGCTTTAGATTTGAAAAGCTTTATATAGCTTTCAAAAGATGTATAATCTTCTTTAGGAATATCATTAAAATCAATTAAATCTGTATAATCAAATTGAGTGAGGAAAGTGTAATTGCTGCTTTCAGAAAAATTTTCTATAAAATTTTGATGATCATAACCGGCTTGCAGTTTTAGAGACTTAAGCGGATGATTTCCTATTTTAAAGAATGATTTATCAGGCGCGGATGGCAATGTTAGAGACTTTAACTTAGGCATTCTTGAAATAAGTTCCCCAATAATTCCATTTTCGTCAAACTCATTACTTCTTTGAATAATACTAGTATTATGATCTCCTAAATCAGTCAATTGAACATGAAAACTTTCTAAATTTGGAAATAAGTATTTTCATTTAAAAGACGATCAAAATTCCAACTTTTCGTTCCATTTGCACCTTGATCAGGACCTTCAAAGCTTAATTTTATTATCTTTTCACTAATCGATTGTTCGCTTAGTAAATCTAATAAACTACAAAAAGCAAAATTAGTCTCATAATCAAATTCTTTTGCCTTAGTTTGAAAATTATCATCATAACCATCTCCATAATAGGTAATATCAAAGTAATCCCCAATTTTAAAGAACGAAATTTTAGGTGAATAATCTAAAAAATATTCACCGTTTATTTTTAATTCATAATTATAAATCTCTTGTTGTAATTCTTCTAACTTTCTAATCATTTCTTATTGATGCAATTTTGTTAAAGAGACAAAAATATAGCTTTTTTATTACAAAATAAAAAAATTAATTAGATTTAAGCTTTCTTTCAATAGGTCTAAAATACCATGAAATTACTGTTAGAACTAATAATAAAGCAGGCCCAAAATACGCAATTCCAGAATCGCCAACTGCAAAATGCGAAAAAATAGCACCGCTCATAGCAAAAAAGAAACCAGCGTATGTCCATTCTTTTAGTAAAGGATATTTTGGAATTAAAATGGCGATAACGCCTAATATTTTCCAAATTCCAAGAATTGTCAGGAAGTAGAACGGATAGCCTAAATGTGCCATCATTTCTGTTTCTTCTTTCATTTTAAGTATTTGTACAATTCCTGTTGAAGCCATTCCTAGTGCTAACCAAAGCGTAGCAATCCAGTAAATAATTTTGTTTCTTTTACTCATCACGATTTATTTTAATTTATTAACGATTTCTTCTAAGCGGTTGTGTGCCATATTTATACCCATTGCAAAAGGCAGTTTTAACTGCTGATCTCTGTGTTCTACTGATTTATAAATAATCTGCATAGTCAGTTTGCTGGTTTGATCTGTAAGTTTTTCAAATTCCAAAAACTCTAATTGAGGTGCAAAATTGGCATTTTCCATTTCAAATGTTCTCACAATTCTTTCATTTGGCACAAAATCATGAATTACACCGTTGGCACTAAATACAACATTTCCGTTAGGATCTTTGGTTTCAAACTGCCAGCCGCCATACTTTTTGTTTTCTAATTTTAAAACTTTTGTTCCCATCCATTGTTCTACAATTTCGGCTTCGGCATAGGCTTTAAACAGTAATTCCAGCGGAAGATCAAATTCTCTGGTAATCACAATTTCCTGCTGCTCTTGTTCAGCATTTACTTTTGTTTTGCGTTCCATAATAGTTAGTTTTTTGGTTTATAATTTTTCATGATATCTTCTAATTTATTGAAACGATCATCCCACATTTTGCGGAAAGGTTCAATAAAATCAGCAACTTCTTTTATTTTTTTTGCATTGATGTAATAATAAATTTCCCTTCCGTTTTGCTGTTGATCGAGCAGTTCACATTCGGTAAGGATTTTAATGTGTTTTGAAATAGTCTGTCTCGCTGAATCAAAATTTTCAGCAATCATTCCGGGCGTCATGGCCTGAATGGCTACTAAATTTAAAATCGCTCTTCTCGTTGGGTCGGCAATAGCCTGAAAAACATCTCTACGTATTTCCATTATGCAGTTATTTGACTGCAAATATAATGAAGCCATTTGACTGCGCAATACTTTTTTGAACTTTTTTTTATAATTTTAAAGAATCTAAAAAAATATTCAATGGAAAATAAAAAGGTTTTTCAGTATTCATTTGCAAGCATTTACCGCTTATACAAAGAAAAAGTAGAGAAAAAAGAGCGTACAGCAGAAGAGCTGGACACTGTAATTCTTTGGCTGACGGGTTATAATAAAAAACAGCTGAAAGAACAGATCGAAAAGAAATCTGATCTTGAAACTTTTTTTGCAGAAGCACCAAACCTAAATCCAAATGCTTCAAAAATTACCGGAATGATCTGCGGTTATCGAATTGAAGAAATAGAAGATCCGCTGATGCAGAAAATTCGCTACATGGATAAATTAGTCGATGAATTAGCTAAAGGAAGAAAAATGGAAAAAATCCTGAGAGAATAAAAAAGCTCTCTAAAAACTGGTTTTTAAAGAGCTTCTTTATTTGAAAATTTACGTTTTAATCTAATCCGGCGAATTTAAAAGACGCCGTTGGTTTAAAATTCATAGATGATTCTCCGGAATAATTCTCGTTGTTGGCCAGACTTAGTTTTTTTACTTTGGCTTTTTCGCTAAAATCCAGTTTGCTAAATTCTACCCAGACTACATTCGGATTCAATACATTATCAAAATAATATACCAGATTCTTGTGGTCTGCAACGGTTCGCCATCTTGTAGAAGAAATATTAGGTTCTGTTTCTGAAGAAATTCCCAACGGAACAGAGCAGTTTCTAATAACACCAAAAACGCTTGAAAGTGCTGTTCTTGTATTATCTGTTTTAGGAATAGCATCTATATAATACGATGCTCTTACAAAGCGGTCAGCAGCACGGTTTGTGCCTGGAAGCATTATAGTTCCCGGAATTGATTTCCAATAGGTATTAATAGCCAATTGTTGATCAAAAATAGGGGAGTTGGTCATTGCAACGTATTTTCTGTCGTGGTGAATAACCAGATTTCCATTTATATATTCAAAAATAGCATTATCACCTGATGAATCAGATAACGACAAATGTACGGTTGCAAAAATATCTGTGCCGGGAATGTGTGATGATGTTACGACAAAATCTTTTTTTTCTAAAGCACTTACCGCTTCGGCAACTGTGGCGTAATTGTCTAAAACATACTGCAGCCACAATGAAACAGCTAAACCTTTTTCTGTGCCATTCTTTACAAACTTTGGATATGTAGATTCTACCAGCCACAAAAGATTGCCAACAAGGCCTTTTTCGTTCATTCCGTCAGAAGAAGCTATATCCCACGAACTGGTCACTACGCTGCCATACTTTGATTTCCAATTTACTGAATTATTTCCTGCTTCACCAAATCGTTCAATTCCTCTTGGAAAAAGCCATAAATTGGCCGGAATTTCACCTCGCCAGTCCATAGATCGTGCCGTTATAATGGTGCCATTTAAACCCTCATATACAATTCTTGTACAGGAATAGGCTTCTGGAGTAAACAAACTGGAACTTACGAAAACTAAAATTGCTGATAATCTTTGTTTTAATTTCATAATATGGTATTTAAAAAATTGATTATTTGTTTTTGAGAGTAGCTAATTTAATGAATATATACTAGAAATAACTTACATTTTTATTGATTTTAAATCTTTTAACTACCCAAAAAATCATAAAGAGATTATTATTTAGAATAATTTTAAATAGTTTTGTTTTTATACTTCTAAAATCTATTTTTGAAGGATATAAACGCCTTTAAAATATTTCTAAAATGAAAAATATACTTTTAAAAACCGCTAAATATTCGATTTCAGTACTATTCTTATTGTTATTTGCAGGATTTGTTTACGAACATATTTCAAGAGTATATTTTAATAAAAAACAGCCTCATGAAAGTGAATATGTTACGGTTAATAATCGAAAAATACATTTTAAGAAAGTAGGAAACAGTGCAAAAGGAACTGTAGTTTTCGAATCTGGTTTGGGCGGTGATTATCTGCATTGGCAGGAACTTCAAAATAGATTATCAAAAGAATATACAACATTGAGTTATGATAAAGCAGGAATTTTGTGGAGCGATCCAACCGAAGATGTTTCTTTAAAAAGATATGCTGCTGATTTAAGTGCAGTTTTAAAGCATACAAATTGTCCAAAACCTTATATTTTAGTTGGACATTCCTTTGCAGGAATTACATTAAGATCATTTATAAAAGAAAATTCAAAAGATATTCAAGGAATTGTTTTTGTTGATGTTTCGCATCCGCTGCAATTAAAAAAATCTTCTGAAAATTTAAAAAAATCCGTTACACCACCTTCACGCCAGGTTTTAAGTTTTTTTAATGAAACTGGAATAATACGGCTTTTATATACTTTTGTTCCGTTTACAAAGTCAGTTCCAAAAGAGCATATTTTTAATAAAAATGTCCAAAACTATTTTTATAAAATATTTGACGGGCTGATGCAGGAAATGGAAAATGACGATAAATTGATGGCAGAAGCTGAGCAGATAAACGATTTTGGAGATATTGCACTGACCGTGATTACAGCAAAATATCCAAATGGCGTTGAAAATATGCCAGATCCAAAACTAACAAATGAGTATTTAGCTATTCATAACACACTGCAGAAAGATTTACTGCAGCTTTCGAATAAGAGCAAACAGGTTTTTGCCGAAAAAAGTGGTCATTATGTAACGCTTCAAGAACCAGAATTAATTGTTGAAGCTGTAAAAGAAATTGAAAAACAAGACAAATAACAGTCTTTACAATGCATAAAAAAACCGCTTAAAAGAAGCGGCTTTTTTTATATTTATTTTATTCTATTTTCTTGAGTGTCAATTTTACCTCTTTACTGTCTAAAATTAATTGATCGCTTGTAATAGTACTTTCGCAAGGGTAAGGTGTTCCTACTTCATCTTTAATCACTAAACTTTTTCCACCTTTTGTCAATGCATAAGTCCCGTTTGTTATCTCTCTTGTTAAATATCCGGTAACATGTCCGTCTTTTGTAAATGTTAGAGTTCCATCGGTTAAAATAACAGTTTTTAAAGAATCCGACATGGGGATTTTCGGTTCTACTCCAGTTATTTTCCAAGAGTTAATCAATTTATTTCTACCCTTAGAACATGAAATCATTAATACTGCTGCCAATGCAAGCCCGAAGATAAATACTTTAGAATTTTTCATGGTTATGTGATTAAAAATTAGATAGGAAAAGATACAAAAAAAAGTTTTACCTCTAACATTTTATTAACACAAAATAAATTTTAAAATATCTGATTTCTAATATTTTAAAATCAATAATATAAAACTAGACTTACAAAATAAAAATCTTAAAATTAGCCTGTTTTAATTAAGAGTCAGCGCTCCTAAAATTTCTTCATACATAAAAGGTCCGCCCGGATATTTAGCGGTATAATCGAGATTCATCCAAACCTGACCTCGCTCATCAATATGGTAATGCAGTTTTTTACCATAACTTTCTTTTTGAAAAAGAACGTTTTTAATTAAATAATTGACTTTTTCCAGATCGATCATAGAACCTATTAATATTTCGGGATAAATATGACCTTTGGTGTGTATTAATCGAGGTGTACCACCAATAGAACGAATTGCGGCTGCCATCAAAATTGAGTGATCGTCGCAATCGCCAGAGAAATATTCTAATGATTCGCTGGCGGTTGCAATATAATCACCGTCTTTTGGGTCGTTTACGTAATTCCAGCGTCCGTTAATTTCTTTAAAAACTGCAAAACACTGAATAATAGTTCTATAGTCTGAATATCCTTTAATACCTTTAAAATGCTTGTTGGCAGCCATAATGGCAAAGTTGCGTACTTTTGGGTTTTGATATTCTATGGCGCTTATAATTTTTGACCGGTTAGGAAAAGGCAGCAGTTTTGCCACAATGATATCCTGCGGATACGGATTGTCTGACATGGTGTAAATCATCGAATTATAATCTTCAGATATCTCACTAAAGCCGTAATTGCCAATAACCGATCCGTAAAATAATATTAATAAGTATACTGCAACACATAAAATAATTATGGTTCGCAGGTACATTAACAAAAAGAAAATTGCGGCAAATACAAAAATGAAAATAATAACTCTGTCGAGATTAAAAGCCCATTCGAGATCAATCAGGTTTTGATGCAGTATGATAAATATTGGAATTGTAATAAAAAGACTCAACACAGAAATAATAATCCTATCCCAAGGCGATTTCACCTGTAATTTGGATTTTAATTGTGGAAAGTCAATTTTAGGAAAATTTATCATAAGAGTCAAAAAGCAGTTTTTACAGCGCTTTTACCGTTTCAACAAAAGTACTTTTTTTATCAATAATTCCCAGATCAAATAATTGATTTTGAATTTTGATAAATGCTTTTTCATTTAAATGTTTTTGCGACCATTGCGTTAATTTAAGCCATTCTCTAATATCTTCGGCTTTTTGGTTAAAAAGCTCCGCTAATGTCTTATCGATATTAGGAATCTGCGCAAAATCCTGCGTTGTTTTATTAATAACTTCTAATACTTTTTCGATCACTTTTGGATTCTTTTTCAGGAATTCATCGCGAACTACAATTACAAATGAAGGCCAAGGAGTAGGACAGTCGCCAATGCGTCTGAAAATTCCCTGATCAACAAGAGGTTTTGTCATAAAACGTTCCCACATAAAATAATCTGCAGTTCCGTTTGTCAAAGCTTCTACAGCGCCGTCAATCGTATTAATAATTTCAAACTGAAGATCATCTGTTTTCCAGCCTTGTTCGTTTGCATTTACATAAGCCATTAACTGCGATCCCGAACCAATGCGCGAAATAGCTGCTTTTGTATTATGCAGGTCTTTTACGGTTTCATAATTAGATTTTGCGGCAACGTGAATTCCCCAAATTAATGGTGACTGCACGTAAATCTGAACAATTTTGCTGGGATTTCCTTCTGTTATGTCTTTTACGATTCCTTCCGTTAAAATAACCGCCATATCTGTTTCGCCGCTGCGTAACATCTGGCACATTTTTCCGGTGCCTTCAGGAACATTTTTCCATTGCAAATCGATATTCTCTGCTTCAAATTCGCCATTTTCAATGCATAAATGCCATGGCAGATTGAAGTGTTCAGGAACACCCACAATTTTTACAGTTTTCATTATAGTTTAGTTTAAGTTAAGTTTGGTATGCGTATTCTTAAGTTTGTAAGTTTAGTTTTTTAATAAATCTGTCCGGTGTTTATCAGACAAACATGGTTCTGCATATTGAATAATTTCCTGAGCTTCATATTCGTTTAAAACACTTCGCACAATCGAATAATCAACATCGCGCACCACTTCTACAGAAATAAAATTATCATTTAAGCCTTCAGATAAGCAGTTAATTGCTTTTAGTTTTTCTCTAATGATTTCTTTATCAAATCCTTTTTCTAATATGATGACCTGAACAATTGAATTTCCGGAATTTTCAATTGTTTCTTTGTACACCAAACGTTTTTCATCTTCATCAAATTCGGCATAAAACAAATCATCTGTGGCAATTAAGGGACCAAAAAACGGAATATTATCTAATTTAAACAGCCCTTTTTCCAGGTTTACAATTTCTGCCCACATGGTTTCTGAAACCGTTTCTTCGAGATAATCGCTATAATATTTAAATAATATTTTTTTGTGTGTTTCCTGCATTATTCTATTTCGTTTATTACTGCTTTTAAAGGTGATATTACTATACGATAACCGTCAGGGTCCTGAATCATTTTTCCGTTTTCATTCCAAAAAGGATTGGCTGCAGTTATGGTTGAAATATTTTTATGTATAAGCTTATTTATTAGTTCATTATAATCTGTAATTGATTTTGGGTAAAGCACAATTACATCATCTTCGTCAAAAGAATGATTCGCTTTTGTATTTGATTTTGTAAATTCAAAATGCCAGTCTAAACCTGATTTGCCAATAAATATGCCGTCGTAATTATTATGGTTCTGAAAATCTCCCAATCGTTCAAAACCAAGAATATCGACATAAAAGGCTTCTATTTTTTCTAAATCATCGGTATGTCGTGCCACTCTCAAAAACATAATCTAGGATTTTATCTGGTTGATATGATGCTCTAAATGTTCTACATAATCTGTCATTAGAAATTTTAATTCTATTACAGATGAATCACTCAAAATGATTTTATATTCTAAAGCTTTCTCATCAACAGATTCCATAATTCGCATAATCTGCTTATTTACAGAAAACCATAACTGAGTAAGCTGCTCAATATCCATTTGCTGATATTGATTTAAATTTACTAAATCTATTTGATTATACGGCCTGTGATGATAGGGTTTTTCAAGATAATGAATTTCTGTAAACCGAACCAGATTATGAATGGCAGAATCTGTTAAATGTCCTAAAATCTCTTTTTTAGACCATTTTCCCAAAGGTTTAAATTCTAATGCTTCTTTACTCATTTTTGGAATAGAAGAAGCATTTTCATTCACTAACTGTTCAAATTTAAGAATAGAATCCTGCATTACTTAATTACCTGCCAGTTTGTTTAATGTATAACTTATTAATTCGTCAACGGCTTTATAAGGATCTTCACTGAATGTTCCGGAAGCACGATTGGCAATAATGGCATTTAATGACAATGCGTTATGACCTAAAAGGGATGAAAGTCCGTAAATAGCAGCTGTTTCCATTTCTAAGTTCGTGATACGATTACCATTAAAATCAAAATTATCCATTTTGCTGTTTAATTCTTCATCCTGAATGTTTAATCGTAAAACACGTCCCTGCGGACCGTAAAATCCTCCGGCTGTAGCAGTAATTCCTTTAAAAATTTTATCGGATTCGATTAATTTTTCAAGTTTTTCAGAGCAGGCAATTACATACGGTTTTCCTTTTCTTATATCCCAGTTTGTGTGCGTTACAAAAGCATCCTCAAGGGCAGTATTCGAAACTTTGTCGATTAAATAGGAGCGAAGCATATTATCTAATCCAAGTCCGAATTTTGACATTACAAAGCTGTCTACCGGAATATCTTCCTGAAGCGAGCCCGAAGTTCCAATTCTGATAATGTTTAGAGAAGTTAATTTTTCTTTTGGCTGACGTGTTTGTAAATCAATATTTACCAGTGCATCTAATTCGTTTATAACAATATCAATATTGTCAGGACCAATTCCGGTTGACATTACAGAGATTCTTTTGCCTTTGTAAATTCCGGTTTGGGTTTTAAATTCTCTTTTTTGTGTCGAATATTCGATGGAATCAAAAAACTGAGTGATTTTTTCTACTCTGTTTTGGTCTCCAACAAAAATTATATCGTGTGCAATATGTTCAGGACGAAGGTTTAAGTGGTAAACACTTCCATCCGGATTAAGTATTAATTCTGATTCTTTTATCATTTTTTTAAGTTGCTAAGTTTCTAAGGAACTAAGGTTCAAAGTTTTTTGTACGTTTTTCACATCCCAAATTGGAAATTGGAATTTAGAACTTGATTTTTAAGTTTTTATCCACCTACACGTTTGGTTTTAAATCCTTTTTCTTTTAAAATAGCCATTATTTTATCACGGTAATCACCCTGAATTATAATAGAATCATCTTTAAAAGTACCGCCAACGCTTAGTTTTGTTTTTATTTCTTTGGCTAAAACTTTAAAATCTTCGTCGCTTCCTTCGTAACCTTCAATTATAGTAGTTGGTTTTCCTTTTCGTTTTTCAAATTTACAGATCATAGGTTCTTTCTGTACATACAAAACGTGATCTTGTTCCTGAATTTCCTCAGGTTCATTTGATTCTTCATGATCAGGAAACAAGTTTTTTAATTGATCTTTTAAGTCCATATTTTTATTAAATTCCAATATTTAAAAATACATAAAAATTAAATTCCAAATCCCAAAAATTAAGTTATTTGGAATTTGGAATTTTTATTAATTGAGAATTAAGTATTTATTTTTTAATTAATCCTAATTCTACTAAACGTTCATGTAAAAACTCTCCAGCCGAAATATCTTCATATTTTTTAGGATTTTCTTCATCAATACAGTTTTCAAGGCAGTCTAAACGCATATCGCTTACAGGGTGCATGAAAAAAGGAATCGAATAACGAGAAGTTCCCCATAATTCTCTTGGCGGGTTTACAACCTGATGAATTGTTGATTTAAGCTTGTTGTTAGTATGTCTGGATAACATATCACCAACATTAATTACTAATTCATCATCAGCTGCAATAGCATCAATCCAGTCGCCGTTATGGTTTTGAACCTGAAGACCTTTACCCTGAGCACCCATCAATAAAGTAATTAAATTGATATCGCCGTGTGCTGCTGCACGAATTGCGTTTTCTGGTTCAGAAGTAATAGGAGGGTAGTGAATTGGTCTTAAAATTGAGTTTCCTTCTTTTGCATATTCATCAAAATAAAACTCATCTAAACCTAGATGTAAAGCCAAAGCTCTTAATACATAAACTCCGGTTTTTTCAAGCATTTGATAAGCTTCTTTTCCAACCGCATTAAAACGAGGAAGTTCTTTAACTTCTACGTTATCAGGATATTCTGAAGCCCATTTTGAATCCTTGTCAACATACTGTCCAAAATGCCAGAATTCTTTTAAATCTCCCTCTTTACGGCCTTTAGCATGTTCTTTTCCAAAAGATACATAACCTCTTTGTCCGCCAATTCCGGGAATTTCATAATTATGCTTAGTTTCTATTGGCAAGGCGAAAAATTTTCTAATTTCACCATAAAGTTCGTCTACCAACTGATCATCTAAGAAATGACCTTTTAAGGCAACGAAGCCAATGTTTTCAAATGCACTGCCGATTTCATTTACAAATTTTTGTTTACGTTTCGGGTCGTCCGAAAGGAAATCACGTAAGTCTACACTAGGAATGTTTTGCATACTTTACATTTTTATTTAAGAAAAAGGTATAACCCTTCAAAACAAAGGTAAATAATATTTTAGATTTGAATTTTAAATCTTACAGGAAAATTGAAAAAATAAAACTAAAACTATCAAAATTGTTTCATTTTTTTATCTTTGATAAAAACTAAACTCACTTAACCAATGATCTTTTACAGACAGAATCTTACTGATGAAAAATTATTAGACTTATATAAAAAGATACTTAAACCGCGCCTTATCGAAGAGAAAATGCTTATTTTAATTCGACAGGGAAAAGTTTCAAAATGGTTCTCCGGAATAGGACAGGAAGCCATTGCAGTGGGCGTTACTTCTGTTTTGGATGATTCTGAATATGTATTGCCAATGCACCGAAACCTGGGCGTTTTTACGACCAGAAACATTCCACTGCACCGACTTTTTTCGCAATGGCAGGGAAAAGCCAATGGTTTTACCAAAGGACGCGACAGAAGTTTTCATTTTGGAACTCAGGAGTACAATATTATTGGTATGATTTCGCATTTGGGTCCGCAGTTAGGAATTGCTGACGGAATTGCCTTAGCCGATAAATTACAGGATAATAAAAAAGTTACAGCCGTTTTTACAGGAGAAGGAGCGACCAGCGAAGGTGATTTTCATGAAGCGCTGAATATTGCTGCTGTTTGGAAACTTCCGGTAATGTTTATTATTGAAAATAATGGCTACGGACTTTCTACACCAACAAATGAGCAGTATTTATGCGAAAATCTGGCAGATAAAGGAATTGGGTACGGTATTGAAAGCTGGATTATAGACGGAAATAATATTGTAGAAGTTTATAATAAATTATCTCAGTTAAAAGAAGAAATGATTGCTGATCCGCATCCTGTTTTACTAGAATTTAAAACATTCAGAATGCGCGGACACGAAGAGGCGAGCGGTACTAAATACGTTCCTCAGGAATTAATGGATCAGTGGGAACTTAGAGATCCTGTTGCCAATTACAAAAAATATTTAACCGAAATTGGAATTCTTACCGAAGAACTTGACGAGAAATTTCGTTCTGAAATAAAACAGGAAATCGATGAAAACTGGGCAATGGCAAATGCCGAACCAGAAATCGAACCAACTTACAGCGGTGAATTAGATGATGTTTACAAACCATTTCAGTATGAAGAATATACACATAATTCTGATTTAAAAAATATTCGATTTATTGATGCCATTCGCAACGGTTTAGAACAATCTATGTGGCGTCATAAAAATCTGGTAATTATGGGGCAGGATATTGCTGAATATGGCGGTGCTTTTAAAATTACTGAGGGTTTTGTAGATGCTTTTGGAAAAGGCAGAGTACGAAATACACCAATCTGCGAAAGCGCTGTTGTTTCGACAGGAATGGGATTATCTATAAACGGATACAAAGCAATTGTAGAAATGCAGTTTGCTGATTTCGTTTCAACAGGTTTTAATCCAATTGTCAATTTATTGGCAAAATCACACTATCGTTGGGGCGAAAATGCCGATGTTGTAGTTCGTATGCCTTGTGGCGGCGGTACACAAGCAGGACCTTTCCATTCGCAGACAAACGAAGCCTGGTTTACCAAAACTCCGGGATTAAAAGTTGTTTATCCGGCATTTCCTTATGATGCAAAAGGTTTATTAAATACAGCAGTTAATGACCCGAATCCGGTGTTATTTTTCGAACATAAATTATTGTACAGAAGTATTTATCAGGATGTTCCAACAGATTATTACACGATTCCGTTTGGAAAAGCTGCTTTAATAAAAGAAGGTAAAGATGTTACCATTATTGCTTTTGGAGCTCCAGTTCACTGGGCATTAGACACATTAGGAAAACATCCTGAAATTGAGGCTGACTTAATCGATTTAAGAACTTTACAGCCGCTTGATATCGACACAATTTTTGCTTCGGTTAAAAAAACAGGAAAAGCCATAATATATCAGGAAGATACTATGTTTGGCGGAATTGCCAGCGATATTTCGGCTTTAATTATGGAAAATTGTTTTGAATATCTGGATGCTCCGGTAAAAAGAGTGGCAAGTTTAGATTCGCCAATTCCGTTTACAAAAGCACTTGAAGATCAGTTTTTACCTAGAGACAGGTTTGAAGAAACTTTATTAGAGCTTTTGAAATATTAAAGATTCTAAGTTACTGAGATACTAAGGTTCTAAGTTTTTTTTAGCTTAGAACCTTAGCATTTTTATTTAATCTATCATTCAGAAAATTCATTGAATCTTTTCAAAACATTTCTATCTGAAAAAATATCTTTCCACATTTCAATTTTATAATAATCCTTTGGATTTTCAGAATAGGCAGATTTCAGATTATTAAAATATACCCTAACTCTATAATCTCCATTTTCAATTTTTTCTTCTAGAATAATACTTGAAAACGGACAATCATTTATTTGTAAAAAACCATTTCTTATTTCTAAACTTGCTTCTACGACATGATCAAAAATACTAAAATCAGTAATTAAACTTTTAGAATTTAAAATCTCCAATTCACATTTTACCATTCCTTCGCTATTTGCAATAGAAATTCCTAAAATACCTTTTTCTACAGCCAGTCTATCATTAAAAGCTTCATTAGTCCAGAAGTTTTCAGTTCCTGTATCTCCTTCATCTTTGTCATTTAGATAAAATTGTCCATAATCTGTTGTAAAATTGAGATCAAATTTCATTGTACTATAATTATTAACTTTTATAAATTTAATTCAGTTCCTTTTCAAACAACTGCACCTGATTTTTCAATCTTTCAATCAATAAATTCATCATACGTTTATTTAAGTCAGATGATTTTTTGATATACATATTGTATTCTTCTACAGTAAAAAGTGCCATAACGATTCCTTTTAGGGAATTTCTAAATTTAATATCCTTTTGTATAGAATTTTCGATAGTCTGAAGTTTCTTTTCAACTGAATAAAAATAAAAATCGGGTTTATTTTTGCTTACGTAGTTAATAAAAACTGCAATAAACAAATCATTTTGAAGTTTTAATATAGGTCTAATCGTTTGATTTTGAAAGATCTCATCTGGGGAAGATTGAGCACTTACGGTTCCTAAAGTTTCGCCTCTGAATTCTTTTAAAAAAGTGTCTCTATCTGCCATGTTTTTTATTTAAATTTAAGAAAAAATAAAATAGAAAAAAATCTATTTTTGTTTTACTATCCAAAAAAAAATTAAACTATATACCTTATATAAGTCTATTAATTGAATACCAGATTATCTTATGACTTTTACATATTTTTAAAACCTTATAAATGAACAAATTATCTTTTATTTTTCTTTTAACTGTTTTGATATTGATTATTTCCTGCAATTCAAAAGAGAATAATTCGTATAAAGAAGTACAATATCAGGCTGTAAATGGAAATGACACCGCTGTTATAGCTTTAAAAATCAGCGATAAACGTTTTTACGGACGTTATGAAATCTCTTATTATAAATTCGGGAAAGATTCCGGCGATGTTCGCGGCGATATAAAAGGCGACACTTTAAGAGGTGATTTTCATTATATTTCAAATGGAGGAAGCTGGAAAAGGATTCCATTAGCATTACTAAAAAAAGATGACAAGCTTATTCAGGGCAGCGGTATTATAGGTACTTATATGAGTCTGCCATGTTTTCTTCCCGGCACGCTTTCTTATAAAGAACCAAAGTTCGTTTTTGAAGAAACGAAGTAGTTTTAAAAAATTGTTTCACGTTTCAGGTTTCAAGTTTCAGGTTATGCGTACTTCAAAAACCTGAAACTTGAAACTTGAAACAAAAAAAACTTACCTGTCAAAACGCCCAATCTGCGATGGCAGTTCGAATATTTCCAGATCGAAATAAATAACAGAAGCCATAACATGATCGAAAATATCCGACATTATATATTCGTAATTCGCCCAGCGTTTATCGCTTGAGAAAACATAAATTTCTAACGGAACTCCGTGTGCTGTAGACTGCAGCTGACGGCACATAATATGCATATTTTTATTTAATCCAGGATGATCTAATAAATACTGCATAATGTATTTTCTAAACATACCTAAATTGGTCATATTACGACCGTTAAGCAATAACGATTTATCAATTCCCCGAACTTCATTATACTTCTCAATTTCCGCTTGTCTAGTTTCAATATAAGAAGTAATCAATTGAATACCTTTCATGTGATTTAAATCATCATTGTTCAGAAAACGAATACTGCTGCTTTTTATTAAAACGTGTCTTTTAATACGTCTTCCGTCTGATTTTTGCATACCGCGCCAGTTCTGAAAAGAATCAGAACTTAAAGCATAAGTAGGGATGGTGGTAATGGTATTATCAAAATTTCGAACTTTTACCGTCGTAAGGTTAATTTCTATTACATCACCATCGGCACCAAATTTATCCATCGTAATCCAGTCGCCAATACGCACCATGTCGTTTATAGCAACCTGAACACTCGAAACAAATCCAAGAATAGTATCTCTGAAAATCAAGATAATAATTGCCGAAAGTGTTCCTAAAATGGTTAATAATTCGCCTTTTTTAATTCCGAACAAAGTTGAAATAATCATAGCTACTCCAAAAATCCAGAGCACGATCATAATAACCTGAACAAAACTGTCGATTGGTTTATCGCTGTATTCCGGTTTTTGTTTTAAATAATCACGCAGAGCATTAAAAATGGTTCTGATAATCCATAAACTAATCAGGACGATATAAATACCTACGATTTTTCCAAAGAGTAATTCCCAGTATTCATATTTATCAAGAATTACCGGAACGGCCTTATATATAAAGAAAAACGGAATTAAATAGGCTGTGTATTTTGTGGTTTTGTTGTGAATTAAATAATCATCAAATTTAGTTTTGGTACGCTGGGCAAAAACTGCCGTAAGCGTAACCAGAACAAATTTAGCGACATAATAAATTGCGTACGCCAAAACCAGCATAACGGCAATATTAATAACAAGACTGATGTATGACGCAAAATTGCGATTCATACCCCAGTCTCTAAAAAGCGGATATAAAAAATTAAATATTTTATCCAAAAGTTTATGCATTTGCTTTAGTTTCTAAATACTTTTTCTCGATGTAGAAAGTTCCAAACGGAATTAAAGAAGCAATTAGTATGATAGCAAAAGTTTTAAAATCCCAGTTTTGAGATTTTTTAAGCAAAAAAGCCAAAAGAATATAACCTATAAAAAGAACCCCGTGTGTCATTCCTAATGGTCGTAATAATGTATGATAAAGTTCAGGATTGTTAGTTTTAATAATAAGCATATTAGCAAATAAAACTAAATACGAAATTCCTTCTAAAATAGCGGTAACTTTGAAAATCTTAAGCATGTAAATGATTTTTGAGATTATTGCCGGCAAAATTAAGTATTATGGTTGGTTTTTAAGTTATGTGTCAGGAAAGTAATTTATTTTTGTATTCTTAATCTTTGATAATGAGCAAACGCGATTTAAAAAAATATTTGGCCCAATTAAGTAAGGAACAGCTCGAAGAACAGCTTATTGAACTGTACGAAAAATTCAGCCCTGTAAAAGTGTATTATGACTTTGTTTTTAACCCAAAAGAAGACAAACTGCTGCAGGAATCTAAAGTGAAAATTTCGCACGAATATTTTCCGGTAAAAAAGCCCAATGCAAAATGGCGTCCGAGAGCAAAAATGCGTCGTTCTGTAGCGCAAAAAATCATTAAACATTTTATTTCTTTAGGTGTTGACTCGTTTATTATTGCTGATTTGATGTTTTATAACATCGAAATAGCGCAAACGTATTCGTCAAATAACTTTATTAAGCAGGAATTATTCTACAAAAGCATGTTTAATTCGTTTGAACAAGCAGTAAATTTTGTCATTTCTAATGGAATTTTAACTGAATTTAAAGCAAGAATTGAAGCAGTTTATGAGCAGACTTTGCAGCAAAAATGGAAAAACAGGTATGATTTTGAAGCAATTTTAGATAAAATAGACTTTTAAAAACACTTCCTATAAAAAATCTTATTTTAAAAAAAACATTTATTTTAGGTTAAATTACGATGAATAACTGTTTTTTGTGTGTATTTTTGCAAAAATCCAAAAACAAACAATGTCTCAAAACACTTTAGAAATAGAAAGAGAAGAGAAAAAAGAACTTTATGCATACCAAAAAGGCGATATTGATGCCATTTTTGACCGCTTAGACAATGCTCCTCAAAAACATCACTTATTGTATCAATTACCTACTGGTGGCGGGAAAACTGTAATTTTCTCAGAAATTGTGCGTCGTTATTTATCAAATAACGATAAAAAAGTGGTGGTTTTAACACACCGAATCGAGCTTTGCAAACAAACATCAAAAATGCTGAAAGGCTTTGGCGTAAGCAATAAAATAATCAATAGTAAGGTAAAAGAACTTCCTGATCAAAACGATTATTCTTGTTTTGTGGCAATGGTCGAGACTTTAAAAAACCGTATTAATGATGAAAAACTTCATCTGGACAATATTGGTTTAGTGATTATTGATGAGGCGCATTACAATTCATTCAGAAAATTATTGAACTCTTTTAAAAATGCTTTCATTTTAGGAGTTACAGCAACGCCGCTGAGTTCTAATATCAAATTACCAATGCACCAGAGTTACGATGAACTTATCGTAGGAGATACTATTGGTTCATTAATAGACAAAGGATTTTTGGCCAGAGCAACAACATATAGTTATGATGTTGGTCTGACTTCATTAAAAGTAGGTATCAATGGAGATTATACTGTTAAATCTTCAGATGATTTATATACCAATACCATGATGCAGGAAAAACTGCTTCATGCATACACAGAACGTTCTTTAGGAAAAAAGACCTTGATTTTTAATAACGGTATTCATACGTCGTTATACGTTTACGATACGTTTAGAGAAGCAGGTTACGATATCAGACACCTTGATAACACAAGTAGTTCTGAAGAGCGTAAAGATATTTTGCAATGGTTTAAGAAAACGCCTGATGCAATTTTAACTTCTGTGGGAATCTTAACGACAGGTTTTGATGAGCCTACCGTTGAGACTATCATCTTAAACAGAGCAACAAAATCGTTAACTTTATATTTCCAGATGATTGGTCGTGGATCACGTAAATTACCTGGTAAAGACGAGTTTACAGTTATTGATTTAGGTAACAATGCCGCACGTTTTGGTTTATGGAGCGATCCGGTAAACTGGCAGCACATTTTTAAATCTCCTGAGTTTTATCTTGAAAATCTTAGAGATGATACCGAAATCGAAATGTATTTTAAATACAGCATGCCGCCAGAATTACGAGCGAAATTCAGTAAAACTGCCGATGTTACTTTTGATGTAGATGAAGAACACAAGCTGGCTATAAAACAAAATTTACGTTCTAAAATTGTTTTAGATAAATCATTAGAACAGCATGCGGCAATGTGCGTTGACAATGCCGAATTGCTGCCGGAAGCAAAAGCACTTTCAAGAGAACTTGAAGACGATATTGAAGATCGTATTAAACGTTTTGCAAAATGCTTAAGCCAATGCAGTAAAAACTATCGAGAATGGCTTTTAGATGATTATAAGCAAAGACTAACCTTATTAATAGGTAAAAAGTACCGCGAAAAAATCATGAACGAACCAGATTGATAAAAAGGTTTAAAAGTTTCAGATTTCATGTTTCAAGTTATTGAAATCTGAATAATATAATTACAAGGAGGAATTACATTGAGAATAATTAAATCTAATGTAATTTCTCCTTTTAAACTTAATGGAGTTTCTGTGCAACTTGAAACATGAAACCTCAAACAAAAAAACAAAAACTATGTCTAAACAATTTGCAGCATTAGGACTTTCAGAACCAATTTTAAAAGCTTTAAGCGAATTAAATATTGTTGAACCTACTGAAATTCAGCAAAAAACAATTTCGCTTTTATTATCTGAATCACATGATGTTGTAGGTTTAGCCAAAACCGGAACCGGAAAAACAGCCGCTTTCGGACTTCCGTTATTGCAGTTAATTAATACCAAATCAACAGCAGTACAGGCCGTTATTCTTGTACCAACAAGAGAATTAGGACATCAGATTTTTAGAAATTTAGAAGATTTTTCAAAATATATTCCCAATATTTCAATCGCAGCAACCTGCGGCGGAATCCCGATAAAACCTCAAATTGAACGCCTTACTTCGCCAACACATATTATTGTTGCCACTCCGGGACGATTAGTTGATTTGATTCAAAGAAATGCAGTCGATTTAAAACAGACCCAATATTTAGTTTTAGACGAGGCAGATGAAATGGTTTCAATTCTTAAAGAAAGTCTGGATGAAATTCTAGCAGAAATTCCTAAAAAACGTCGTACTTTATTATTTTCAGCCACTTTGCCCGGAACTATAAAACAACTGGTTCAAAACTATTTGAATAAAAATGTAGTTCAGGTAAGTGCTAATATGGAAGTGGTAGGAAATCAAGGAATTGACCACGAATATATTGTGGTAGATCCTATTGAAAAGCTCGATGTTTTAATGCATTTTTTAAACTCAAGAGAAGGCGAAAGAGGTATTATTTTCTGTAAAACAAAAGCTGCCGTAAACAAATTAGCTAAAAATCTGGCTATAAACCGTTTTTCATCCGGAGCAATTCATGGAAGTTTAACGCAGGGAATACGCGACAGAATTATGGAGCAGTTTAGAGAAGGTCATATTAATATTTTGGTTGCAACCGATTTAGCAGCAAGAGGAATCGACGTAAAAGAAATCTCGTATGTTGTAAACTACCATTTACCAGACGCTTACGAAACTTATGTTCACAGGAGCGGAAGAACAGCTAGAGCAGGAGCAAAAGGACTTTCGTTAACTGTTTTACAAGAAGAAGAAGTTTTTGAAATTGCCGATTTTGAAAGAGAACTTGGACTTACATTTTCTAAGTTCCAAAAACCTTCTGCATTAAGTATTGAAGAAAATAACACCCTTTTATGGGCCAAACAAATCTTCAAAACAAAACCCAATCATGATGTTTCAAATGATCTAAAAACTAAAGTAAAAACAGTCTTTCATCATTTAACTAAAGATGAACTAATCGAGAAATTGCTGGCAAATTATATTTTGCAAAACAAAATCGATATAGTTGAAAAACCTGTTAAAAAATTCAAAAACAAATAAAAATGACAATTGTCATTGCATATTAAAGTTGTATATTTATAAGGAATTATTTCATAATCCTACTTAATAAACAACATATATGAACATAGTCATAATAGGAGGTGGTTTTGCCGGAATAAATCTTGCAAAAGAGCTTGTTAACCACCCAGATATACAAGTTACGCTTGTAGATAAGAACAATTATAACTTTTTTCCGCCGCTAATATACCAGGTTGCTACCGCTTTTTTAGAGCCGTCAAGCATCAGTTATCCTTATAGAAAATTTTTCGCAGGCAAAAAAAATCTGCAGTTTCGTTTAGGCGAACTTCAGTCTGTTATTCCTGCCGAAAATAAAATTGTTTTAAACAATGGCGAATTATCATACGACCATCTTGTTTTTGCCACAGGAGCAGAAACAAGCTATTTTGGTATGGAAAACGTAATGAAAAATGCCATTCCGATGAAGACCTTAAATGATGCCATCGAAATGCGTAACACATTACTTAAAAATCTTGAAAAAGCCGCCATTTGTAAAGATATGCGCAAACGACGCAAATTACTTACGATTGTTGTAGCCGGAGGAGGTCCAACTGGAGTTGAAGTTTCCGGAATGTTTGCTGAAATGAGAAAAAGCATTCTGCTAAAAGAATATCCTGAACTGGATACTTCTGCCAGCAACGTTTATTTGGTTGATGGAGGCGATGCACTTTTGGCTCCAATGAGCAAAGAATCTCAAAAAGATACGTATGATGCTTTAACAAAATTAGGAGTTGTAGTAAAACTAAACACCAAAGTTGTTGATTATGTAGATGATACTGTATTTTTTGAAGGCGGAGAAACCATTAAAACCAAAAATTTAATTTGGGCTGCCGGAGTTTCGGCTAAAATTTTCGAAGGAATTCCACAGGAAAGTTACGGTCGCGGCCGAAGAATGGCAACAGACCAATACAATAAAGTGAACGGACTCGAAAATGTTTACGCCATTGGTGATACCGCTATTTTAGCCGGAGATAAAAATTTCCCTAACGGACATCCGCAGGTTGCACAGGTTGCAATACAACAAGGATTAAATCTGGCTAAGAATTTCAAAGCAATGACAAAAAATAAGCCTTTAACACCATTTATGTATAAAGACAAAGGTTCTATGGCTATTATTGGAAAAGCAAAAGCTGTGGTTGATTTACCAAGTCCGAAATGGCATTTCAAAGGATTTTTTGCATGGATTATCTGGTTGTTTATCCACCTGATTTCCTTAATTACATACAGAAACAGATTAAACACATTTTGGAACTGGATGGTCGCATATTTCGCAAGAGATCAATCTCTTAGAATGATCATTAGACCAGATAAAAGATCTCAGGAGAAATAAAAATTCTAAAATATTTAAATTCCAAATTCCCATTCCGATGGATTGAGATAATACAAAAAAGCCAGAATCAAAGATTCTGGCTTTTTTATTGGAATTTGGAATTTCAAAAATTGGAATTTCAAAAATTGGAATTTCAAAAATCGGAATTTAAAATCAATTAATGAGCAATGACATTATCACTATCATCAGATATTTCAACTTTATTTTTAATGAATTTCTTCCCGATATTCAAAACTATAAAAGCTATAATGGTTGTAACAGTCATAATAAAAACCATTGGCGCAACAGAATCCTTTACAAAGATTCCAACAGCAAATGAAGCCAAAGATCCTAATCCTAACTGAATAGCACCCATTAACGCAGAAGCACTTCCAGCATTTTTTGCAAATGGAGCCATTGTAAGTCCGGCAGTATTTGGATTTGAAATTCCTAAACAGCCTAAAAACACAAAAAGAATTGCGATAGTTTCATACAATCCTAAAAGATTATTTAATGAAAGCACAAGGAAAATTACAGCAACAACAGATTGTAAAATCAATGCTCCAAAAATCATCTGTTCACTCGAAAATTTCTTTAGTAAAACTGAATTTAACTGACTCGAACCTATAAAACTAACTGACATAAAAGCAAAAATCCATCCGTATGTTTTAGCATCAACATGGTAAATATCCATAAAAATAATAGGAGAGGCCGCTACATAAGTAAATAATCCCGAAAAGGCAATTGCACCTGTAAATGCATAAGTATAGAACTGAGGCTCTTTAAGAACCTTTAAAAAGTTCGAAATAATTGGTTTTGGTTTTAAAGATATTGAAGTATCTGGTTTGTAACTATTTGGCAAACCAATTTGAGCTGCTAATAAAATCGCAATTCCCATACACATTAAAATAAAGAACACAGTATGCCAGCCATAATCTTCTGTAACATAACCGCCAATAGTTGGCGCCAGCATTGGCGAAAGCCCAAGAACAAGCATTAAAAGCGAAAACACTTTTGGAATATCTTTTACAGGAAATAAATCACGAACCATTGCTACAGAAGCAACTGTGGCAGCACAGCTTCCAATAGCCTGAATAAATCTTAAAAGGATAAACATATCAATATCAACTACATATACACAACCTAAAGAAGCTAAAATGTAAACCAGTAATCCAATAAATAAAGGCTTTTTACGTCCAAAACGATCTAATAAAGGGCCATAAAGTAATTGACCGGCAGAAATTCCGATAAAATAGCTTGATAAACTCATCGAAACTTTGGCAACCGAAGTATTCAAATCTTTTGCAATACCAGAGAAACCAGGCAGATACATATCAATTGAAAATGGACCAAGAGCGGTTAATGAACCTAAAATGAGAATAAGTTTAATATATTTTTTTGTTGTCATTTTCTTAAAAATGGGCTTATAATTTTCTGCAAAGATAAAGATTTCGTACCTTGATATAGTATTGAATACATTTAATATCTAGAACAGAACTTAATTAATCTAAAAATTAAAAAATTATGAAGAATTGTATTTTGTTATTAGCCTTTATTTTTACATCGGTTTCATTTGCTCAAACTATTACATCAAAAAAAGAAGACGTTAGCGTTGAGCAGTATCAATTATTGGAAAAAGTAAACAAACTTTATCCAGACATTACATTAAACAAAACGATAACTAATTTTTATGCTGACGGAAATATTATTGATTCTCAGCAGGAATTTGATTTATCTGGTTCAAAATTTTCAAGTTATAAATTAGGAATCGAACCAGGAAACAAAAAATTGTTATTTGAATACGTATCTCCAGAAACTGGAAAAGTTTACGGCGACGTTTCAATTTTTAAAGGAAATGTTCTGCGAACAACGTTTTCTGAAAAAACAGATCAAATTGAAGTTTCACTTAACGGAAAATCCGTTTATTTGAAAAAATTAAAATAATTTTTCAAATATGAGAAATTTAAAGCATCACTATTGTGATGCTTTTTTTATTTAGTAAGTTTTTATTTTGCCTGAATAAGCTTTTCTAACTTATCAATCATTTCCTGTTGCTGCTGCAACATTCGCTCATAAAGTTCTACCATTTTATCTAAAGGATTAAATGTACAATTGAAGTTTGCTTGTGCACCATCTTTAAAAGTATTTGCAACAGCGCTATCGTGAAAAGTACTTGCAATAATATTAATTGCAGAATCTTCATCAAAATTCTCAATAGCTTGAACAGGCACTTTAAGAATTTTAGCAACTTGGTCTAAAATATCATTTTCAATCAATTCTTTTTGCTCCAAAAGAGAAATTTTCTTCTGATTCCAATCTTCACCTAATTCATAAGCAAGTACTTCTTGCTTAATTCCTAACATTTCACGGAATCGCTTTATATTTCGACCTTGATGTATTTTCTTGTCTGTCATATTGATATGTATGATAAATGTCAAATATAGGATTTTTACTTAAAATAATTAAGACATATTTTTTCATTTTTTATTTAATTCTACCAAAAACATCCAATATATCACTAAGCCAAAAATCCGTTATTTGAAAATTATTTTATTTTTTTTCAAATATGAGAAATTTGACACACTATAAAGATTCAGATTATTTCAGAATATAATTGTTTGATATACGGCCAAGCTGAAAATTCAATATTCAAGAAAAATAAATTAATTTTTTCAAATACGGCAAAATGAGCAAATGGTCAAATATGGGAATTTGAATCATTTTAAATTCTTAAGATTATTTCAGATTAAAATTATGTTATATACTGGTAAGCTGAAAATTCAATATTTGAGAAAAATAATTTTATTTTTTCAAATACAGCAAAATTGAACAAACGTACATAAGTTGAATTTTATAAAAAAGCAAACGCGATAATAGAGATGAGAATTAGTTATTTAAAAAATTAAAATATTTTTCTGAATTATGATAAATATGAAACAATACGATTAAGAAAGAGAAAGATCTAATTAAACGTTTACAAACGGATAATCCGTCATGGCGACCTCTATCATAACATACACACTTTTGACCTATAATTTATATTATGTAAAATAGAAATTATTAGAATTTCCCTTCCACTAAATCAATCTGCAATAAATTACACTCATACTTCTCTTATCAAAAAACTGATAAGAATGTTCTTGAGAATAAATATTTTGAATTAAATCAATTCGTAAAACTGATTTTGTAAATTAAACTAAATCAAATAATTATTCAAAAATAAAACTTCAAAAAGCATTTTAAAGCCTTGAATTCAGTAATTCTTAACATTTCTTTAAAATAATCAGATTCTAATCAAGATGCTTTCATTGTAAGACATTATTTTACTATTTTTACATTGAATATTTTTAAAATATTATCCACATATATGAATACAATTGCTGAGCATATTGCTGATTTTTTAAAAGAATACCCGCCGTTTGATAATTTAACCTTTCAGGAATTATCAGATATTGCTACAAATATTCGTGTTATCAATTTAGAAAAACATGCAGTATTGTTTCAAAATAACGATCCTTTGCACGACAGTTTTTATGTTGTGGCTTCTGGTGTTATTAATTTAACTACTATTGCCGATGCCGAGGAAACGATTATTAATAAATGCCATGAAGGAGATATTTTTGGTCTGCGTCCGTTTTTTGCCAAAAATAACTATATGATGACGGCTAAAGCTCGTGAAGAAAGTATTATCTATGCTATTCCTATCGCGGTTTTTAGACCTTTTGTAGCCAATAATTCTGATGTATTAAACTTTTTACTGGAAAGTTTTGCCATAAATTCAAGACACACAAAAGATAATGCACGTTCTAATGGTAAATTAGATGTAGATAATGTATTTATTGACCAACAGTCTGAAATACAATTCATTCAGTCGCTTACCTATAATAATTCTCCTTTAACGACAGAATCACATCATATTGTAAAAGACGTTGCTCTTTTAATGACTGAATCAATGGTTGATAATATCGTGGTTTGCGAAAAAAATCATCCAATTGGTATTGTAACTCATGCCGATTTAGCTTCTAAAATTGCTACAGGACGTTATCCTATTACTGAAACTATAGATAAGATTATGTCTTCTCCGGTTGTAACTGTAATAGAAAATGTTTCACTTGCCGAAGCGCAGCTTTTAATGCTAAAACATAATGTGTCTCACCTTTGTGTTACTAAAGACGGCACAAGCAAGTCATCTGTAAAAGGAATTATTTCAGAACACGATCTTGTTGTGGCTCAAGCTAGTAACCCTGGTGTTTTAATTAAAGAAATTAAGCGTTCGCAATTACCAAAAGACTTAAAACAAATACGTGATCGTTTATCTGATTTGATTCAAAATTCAATTCAGAAAAATATCCCAATCTCTCACGTCAGCAATATTGCCAGCGAAATTAATCTGGCTATCATTAAACGTGCTGTCGAATTATCTATTTTAGATTTAGGCTCCCCTCCTGCCAGATTTGCATGGTTAAGCATTGGAAGTCAAGGGCGTAAGGAACAGCTTTTATTGACTGATCAGGATAGTATTTTAGTTTTTGAAGATGTTGCTCCTGAAAAATATCGTGAAGTAAAAGATTATTTTTTAAGACTGGCAAAAAGAACAACTGCCATTCTGGAAAAAGTGGGTTACGAATACTGTCCTAACGGACACATGGGAAGCAATATGCTTTGGTGTAAGTCATTGAGTGACTGGACAAAACAATACAACAGCTGGATGAATACTCCAGGTGAAAACAGCAATGACTTAAGCAGTATTTTCTTTGATTATGAGATCGTTATTGGCGAACCAAAAATTGAAGAAGTTATTGAAAATGTAGTTTTCAAAAATGCTGTCAACAATACTTTATTTTTTGATTTCTTAGGAAATGATGCTTTAAAAAGAAATTCTCCTTTGAGTTTCTTCAAAAAGTTTATTGTTGAAGAAGAAGGTCCGCATAAAGATAAATTTGATATTAAAACCCGCGCTTTAATGCCTTTAATAGATAGTGCCAGATTATTAATTTTAAGCGCTAATATAAAAGGAATTAAAAATACGTATTTAAGATTCAAACAATTAGCTATAACAGATTCTAAAAACGCCGAAATATATTTAAGTTGTGCCGAAGCTTTTTTAACGCTTTCAAAGTTTAGAACTATGGAAGGTTTTAAAAATGACGATTCGGGACAATATATCAATTTAAGAGAAATGTCTAAAACAGACAAAGAGAAGTTAAAAAGTGCTTTAACCCCGATGAAAGACCTTGAGGAACTAATTAAGAGTAAATTTCAACTTACACAATTCTCATAAATATGCTAGACTGGATTAAGAACATTAACAAGGATTATCCGGAATTCTGGAAAGATTACTTGACAAAATTAGAAGCCAAACCCAGTAAATATGTGGTTTTGTCTACCGAAACTTCTGGTTTAAATCCTAACAAGGATGTTATTTTATCGCTTGGCGCTTTTTCTGTCATGGATAACAGTATTGTAATCAAAGAGAATTTTGAAGCCGTTTTACTGCAATACAAATTTCTGGAAGACAATGGACTTTCTAATGAGTTTATTATCGAAAGCAAAATGACAAAAATGCCTGAAGCTGAGGCATTAGAAGCTTTTATAAATTTTTTAGGAAATGCAGTTTTGGTTGGGCATCATATTAATTTTGATATTGAAATGCTAAACGCAGCTCTGGAAAGACTAGATTGCGGCCGACTTAAAAATGAAGCTTTGGATATTGATGTTATGTACAGAAAACTTACCGACATTAATGACAAACAGTTTTCTTTGAACGATTTATGCGAAATTTATAAAATCCCAAAAAGCGACAGAAATTCTTCTGCAGAAGATGCTTATAAAATTGGGCTTTTGTTTTTAAAATTAAAATCCCGATTAAAAATTAAATAAAAAGAAGGCCTCTTAATTTTAAGAGGCCTTCTTTTTTATTTAAACGGAAAGAATTTCAAACTAAGAAATTCTCTCTTTCATAATTTGTTCTACAACTTCAGGATTCAATAACGTTGTTGTATCTCCAAAGTTAGAGAAATCTCCTTCTGCAATTTTACGTAAAATTCTACGCATAATTTTTCCTGAACGAGTTTTTGGTAATCCAGAAACGAACTGAATTTTATCTAATTTAGCAATTGGTCCAATGTGGTCAGCAATATACTGGTTGATCTCTTTTGTTAAGTTTTCTTTGTTTCTTACTTCTCCTGTTTCTTTCAGGATAACAAAACCATACAAAGCATTTCCTTTAATATCGTGAGGGAATCCAACAATCGCAGACTCTGCAACAGCCGGATGCTCGTTAATTGCATCTTCAATTGGCGCTGTTCCTAAATTATGCCCAGAAACAATAACAACATCATCTACTCTACCTGTTATTCTGTAATAACCAACTTCGTCTCTTAATGCACCATCTCCTGTAAAATATTTTCCAGGGAAGGCAGAGAAATATGTTTCTTTATAACGATCGTGATTATTCCAGATTGTTCTAGCGATACCCGGCCATGGGAATTTAATACACAAACTTCCTACAACTTGGTTTCCTTCAATTTCATTACGTTTTTCATCCATTAAAACTGGCTGAATACCCGGTAATGGCAATGTTGCATAAGTTGGTTTTGTTGGCGTTACAAAAGCAATTGGCGAAATCATGATTCCTCCGGTTTCTGTCTGCCACCAAGTATCTACAACCGGACATCTCTTATCTCCAACGTGGTCATTAAACCAGTGCCAAGCTTCTTCGTTAATTGGTTCTCCAACAGATCCAATAACTTTAAGAGATTTTAAAGGATATTTCTGGATATAATCTAAACTTTCTTTTGCTAACGAACGAATTGCTGTTGGCGCCGTATAGAATTGTGTAATTTTATGTTTTTCGATAATATCCCAAAAACGGCTGAAATCAGGATAAGATGGAACTCCTTCAAATATTACTGTGGTAGCACCATTTAATAATGGTCCGTATAATATATATGAGTGTCCTGTAATCCAACCAATATCTGCTGTACACCAGAAAATATCATTTTCTTCATAGCTGAAAACATTTTTAAATGTGTAAGCTGTGTAAACCATGTATCCGGCTGTGGTATGAACCATTCCTTTTGGTTTTCCTGTTGATCCTGAAGTATATAAAATAAACAAAGGATCTTCAGCATCCATAATTTCAGCAACACTGTTATCTAAAGCTGCATCTAATAATGGCTGTAACCAAATGTCACGCCCTTCTCTCATGGCAACCTCAGTTTTTGTTCTTTTTACCACTAAAACTTTAGAAACAGACGGGCAAGTTTCAAGAGCCTCGTCTACAATTCCTTTTAAATCAATTGTTTTGTTTCCTCTGTAACCACCATCTGATGTAATTACCATTTTACATTCGCAGTCAATTATTCTCGCTGATAATGCAGATGCCGAGAAACCAGCAAATACCACAGAGTGAATAGCTCCAATTCTGGCACAGGCCAAAACTGCAACTGCTAATTCTGGAATCATTGGCAAATAAATACAAACACGATCTCCTTTGCGAATTCCCTGCTCACGCAATACATTCGCCATTTTTGAGACTCTCTCGTATAATTCATTGTAACTTATATGTAAAGCTTCTTCAGATGGATCATTTGGTTCAAAAATAATAGCCGTTTTGTCTCCTCTTTTGCTTAAGTGTCTGTCAATACAATTTTTGGTGATGTTAACCTTTGCTTCTGTAAACCATTTTACTTCGGCATCAGCCATATTAAAATCAACAACTTTTTCCCACTGTTGATACCAAGTAAAATTTTCTTCAGCAATTTTTCCCCAAAATTTCCTTGGCTCTCTTATTGACTTATTGTAATGTTTAAAATATTGCTCTAAATTTTCAATTTTATAATAACTCATAGTTTTGTGGAATTTTTTTTATAAATGTATTAAATCTGCTTCTATTCTTAAAATTATTTAATTCATAAATTTTGACAAAAAAAAACACATATTAAAAAAAAAAGTTCTTTTTAATGTGTTTAATATAAAAAAAGATTTTTTTTCGAAAAATAGTATATTTTAAAAACCATAATAAATTTAATTATTGCTGATATTGGTTTTTATTATTGATTTTACTACAAAACTAATTTCTTACAATTGAAATAAAAGAAGTACTTATTCTTATTTATTACTAAAACAGACAGCACACAATAATAATAAAAAATAAATTATAAACAATTGATAAATAGATAGTTAAATATATAACAAAAACTAATATTTATCTGTTTAACTGCACTTTATTATAAATTATTATTTATCTGGTTTAGTAAAATTTGTATTAATTTTAATACAAATAATTCTAACTTACTGAATTTTAAACATTTTACATTATTTTTTAAAAATTTACTGCCTTACATTATATTTCTACTCCCTTCTTATTTACAAAACCGAAAATAATTAACTGATATATTCATTTCAAAAACAATTTATTATGAAACTAAAATTATCTTTTTTATTCATTTTTGTAATTAGTTATTCATGGTCGCAAACTGTCAGCCAAACATTTGATACCAGCGACACATTTGTAGTTCCTGCAGGTGTCACTACATTAAATATTAGAGCATGGGGCGGTGGCGGCGCTGGCGGCGGTTCTACTGCTGCCACAGGAATACAGGCATTTAACGGATCTGGAGGCGGAGGTGCCGCTTATGTAATTAACACATTGTCTGTTACTCCGGGAGCAACCCTGAATGTGATTGTCGCAGGTGATACACCCGGAACCACAGGAAATGGAACAGCAGGCGGATTTTCTACTATTGAAGGTTATGAATCGTCGATTTTAGCTGCCGGAGGCCTTGGAGGACAAGCTGCTGATGGCTTTTTTGGTACGAAACCAGGAGGAGCGGGCGGAAAAAGTGCTGATTCTAACGGAAGTATTAAGTATGATGGTGAAAATGGAGGAAATGGCAGATCAGGACTTTTGTCGTTAAATATTTATTCAGGCAGCGGTGGCGGTTCACCCTATGGTGGTGTATTAGCTTATCAACTGTATCTGCTTGCTTCAGATGGAAGAAACGGAAACGCTCCCGGCGGAGGCGGTGCCGGAGGAATGAGCCGCAGCCCCAGCGGTACACACATTGGAGGAAAAGGTGCTCATGGACGGGTGATTATCTCTTATGAAACGCCGGAATTTGTAGCAAATTCAACTTCAGACAGTATGATTTCGGTTGATTCTGCAAAAAAAGTAATTAATGTCGAGACATTTAATCAAAATATAGACAAAATATTTGTTTATGATTTATCGGGAAATTTAGTTTATAAAAAATCTGGCGTTGGAAATTCTAAACATGATATTGAAGGTTTAAAATCTAACAATCAAATTTTGATTGTTAAGGTAACTTTAGATAATAATTTGACTCAAACCAAAAAAATAGTTTATTAATTATATATTTTATTTAGCATTTAAAACGATTTTAAAAGAGCAAAAAAGGCATGATAAAACAAATTATCATGCCTTTTTATTTAACAAATTTCAATAACAATTAATTCTGTAATTTCTGCATTACAATACTTTATCTATTTCGAAAATAGCAGCATCTTTATTAATCATAAATAGAAATTCTACAAGTATATTTTTTAGTAAAAAATATACCCCGTTTTCGGGATCAGCTTCACTTAACTAGCTTATTTCACAGAAGTTAAGTGAATGCAACATGCATCTATATCTATTTTCTTAATAAGTGCTTACTAATTCAAAATATTAATTTAAAACATTGATACAGAGCAAATTCCACCTCGTTAATTTGGCGGAAATTCCCAAATTTATTATCCAATTTTTTTCATTGCTGTCATAGACTCACGCAGCCAAGCTCCTACTTCTTCAATAGGGTGCTGACGGATTTCTTTGTTTACAGCAATTAATACTGTATTATCTACACCATTTGATGTTGAAAATGGTTTACCAATAATGTTAGTTTCAACTTTTTTCATGAATTCAGTCAATAATGGCTTACAAGCATGATCAAATAAATAACATCCGTACTCAGCCGTATCAGAAATTACACGGTTCATTTCGAATAATTTCTTTCTAGCGATAGTGTTAGCAATTAATGGTAATTCGTGTAAAGACTCATAGTAAGCTGATTCTTCGATAATTCCTGCTTCAGTCATAGTCTCAAAAGCTAACTCAACACCAGCTTTTACCATAGCAATCATTAATACACCATTGTCAAAATATTCCTGCTCAGAGATTGGAGCTTCTTGTGGAGCTGTTTTTTCGAAGTTAGTTTCTCCTGTTGCCGCTCTCCATTTCAATAAGTTAACATCATCGTTAGCCCAGTCAGCCATCATAGTTCTAGAGAATTCTCCAGAAATAATATCATCTTGGTGTTTTTGGAATAACGGACGCATGATATCTTTTAATTCTTCTGCTAATTCGTAAGCTTCAATTTTAGAAGGATTATTTAAACGATCCATCATGTTTGTAATACCACCATGTTTTAAAGCTTCAGTGATAGTTTCCCATCCGTATTGAATTAATTTTGAAGCATAAGCAGCATCGATTCCTTTTTCAACCATTTTATCAAAACATAAAATAGATCCTGTTTGAAGCAATCCGCAAAGAATTGTCTGCTCACCCATTAAATCTGATTTTACTTCTGCTACGAAAGATGATCTTAAAACTCCTGCTTTATGTCCTCCAGTTGCAACAGCGTAAGCTTTTGCCTGATCTAAACCAAATCCGTTTGGATCGTTTTCAGGGTGAACCGCAATAAGTGTTGGTACACCAAATCCTCTTTTGTATTCTTCACGTACTTCAGAACCTGGACATTTAGGAGCACACATAATAACAGTTAAGTCTTTACGAACCTGCATTCCTTCTTCAACAATATTAAATCCGTGAGAATAAGATAAAGTTGCACCTTGTTTCATTAATGGCATAATTGCATTAACAACAGAAGTATGCTGTTTATCCGGAGTAAGGTTACAAACTAAATCAGCAGTTGGAATCAACTCTTCATAAGTACCTACTTTAAATCCATTTTCAGTTGCATTTTTATATGAAGCTCTCTTTTCTGCAATTGCATCTGCACGCAATGCGTAAGAAATATCTAAACCTGAATCTCTCATGTTTAAACCTTGATTCAAACCTTGTGCACCACAGCCTACAATGACAACTTTTTTTCCAGCTAACGCTGCAATTCCGTCTGCAAATTCTGATTGCTCCATAAATTCGCAAACTCCCAGTTGCTCTAATTGTAATCTAAGTGGTAATGTGTTGAAATAATTTGCCATTTTGTTTTAAAATATTAATGAAATGAAATTTAATAATTGACTATTTTTAAATAATTGCGATTTTAAAAACCGCGGTTTAATTTTATTTGAATGTTTCTAATAATGTTGATATCTCCATTTTTTGTTTAGAAACTGATATTCTTCCAGAACGTACAAACTGCATAATTCCGTAAGGTTTGAACTTTTCGTACAACTCTTCGATTTCCTGACGTCTTCCCGATTTTGAAATCACGAAGAAATCTCTAGAAACGGTTACAATTGTCGACTGACTTTCTTTAATAATGTTTTGAATCTGTTTCTCATCAAACAATAAATTTGAAGCGATTTTAAACAAAGCATTTTCTAAGAAAATAGTTTCTTCATCTGTGTGATAAAATGCTTTTATAACTTCAATTTGTTTCTCGATCTGCCCAACAATATTCTGAACCCATTTTTCTGTAGTATTTACTACAATAATAAATCTAGAAACATTTTCTATTTCTGATTCTGAAACATTTAGACTTAATATATTAATGTGACGCTTTAAGAATATTCCCGATATTCTATTTAATAAACCCACATTATTTTCTGAATATACCGATATGGTGAATGTTTTATCTTCCATTTTGTTTTTTAGTTTTATTTGTTTCAGGTTTAAAGTTTCAAGTTTTGCTTAACTTGGAACATGAAACCTGAAACTTGAAACTTTTTTCTAGCTTAATCTAATTTCAGAAACACAGGCTCCCGTTGGAATCATTGGGAAAACGTTATTCTCTTTTTCAATCATAACTTCTAAGAAATAAGAATCTTTTGAAGCCAGCATTTCTGCCACAGCTGCATCAAGATCTTCTCTTTGTGTTACTTTTTTAGATTTAATGTGATATCCTTCTGCAATGGCAACAAAATTTGGATTTGTCATTCTAGTTGAAGCATATCTGTTATCAAAGAATAATTCCTGCCATTGACGTACCATTCCTAAAAACTCGTTATTTAGAATAACAATTTTAACTGGTACTTGTGTTTGAAAAATAGTTCCTAATTCCTGAATAGTCATTTGGAATCCACCGTCTCCGATAATAGCAACCACTTCGCGTTCTGGTTTTCCCATTTTTGCTCCAATTGCTGCCGGAAGTGCAAATCCCATTGTTCCTAAACCGCCAGAAGTAATATTACTTTTAGAAGAATTAAACTTCGCATATCGGCACGCAAACATCTGGTGCTGACCAACATCACTTACGATAATTGCATCACCTTTTGAATGTTTGTTAATCATTTCGATAGTTTCTCCCATCGAAATTCCTTTTTCTGTACTCGGATTTAATTCGTCTTTTATTACAGTATCAAATTCTATTTGATGCAATTCTTTAAATTCATTATGCCAAGAATCATGAGATTTTTGATCTACTAAAGGTAAAAGCGCAGCAAGAGATTCTTTTACGTCGCCTAAAACAGCAATTTCTGTTTTAACGTTTTTATCGATCTCCGCCGGATCAATTTCAAAGTGAATTACTTTTGCCTGTTTTGCATAAGTGCTTAATTTTCCTGTAACACGGTCGTCAAAACGCATTCCCATTGCAATTAATACATCACATTCATTTGTTTTTAAGTTTGGCGCATAATTTCCATGCATTCCAAGCATACCAACATTTAACGGATGATCTGTAGGAAGTGCAGAAAGTCCTAAAATAGTCCATGCTGCAGGAATTCCTGTTTTTTCTACAAATGCTTTAAACTCTGCTTCTGCCTGACCAAGAATAATTCCTTGCCCAAAAACAATAAGAGGTTTTTTAGCACTGTTGATTAAAGCTGCAGCTTCGGCAACTTTATCTTGTTTTAATTTCGGAACCGGAACATAACTTCTAATTCCTGTACATTTTTCGTAGCTGAATTCAAATTCATCAAACTGAGCATTTTTAGTAATATCAACTAAAACCGGCCCTGGACGTCCTGAACGAGCAATGTAAAATGCTTTTGCGATAATTTCAGGAATTTGAGAAGCCTCTGTAACTTGAAAATTCCATTTGGTAACCGGAGTTGAAATTCCGATAATATCTGTTTCCTGAAATGCATCAGAACCTAATAAATGTCTTCCAACCTGACCTGTAATACAAACCATTGGTGTAGAATCGATTTGTGCATCTGCAATTCCAGTAACTAAATTAGTAGCTCCCGGGCCAGAAGTAGCAATAGCTACTCCAACTTTTCCTGTAGCTCTTGCATAACCTTGAGCCGCGTGGGTTGCACCTTGTTCGTGACGAACTAAAACGTGGTGCAATTGATCTTGAAATTTATATAATTCGTCGTAAACCGGCATTATAGCTCCTCCCGGATAACCATAAATTAAATCTACACCTTCTGCTAACAAACATCTTATAACGGCTTCTGCCCCTGATATTTTCATAGTATATTTTTTTTCAATATCAATATCAAAGTTCAATTTCAAAATTCAATGCAATCTCAAAGTTCAATTTTAAATTGACTTTTTATTTATTGCGATTGATTTTTCTTATTGACATTGATATTGATTTTTGATATTGTTATTTTAAATTTTAATTGTCGGTAACGCAACCAGTTGAAGCGCTTGATACCGCTCTGGCATATTTAAGCAAAACTCCTCTATCTACTTTTAAAGGAGGCTGAATCCAACTTGCTTTTCTTTTTGCAAATTCTTCATCAGATATCTTCAGATCGATAGTGTTTTTTACAGCATCTATAGCAATAATATCGCCATCTTGAACTAGTGCAATTCCACCACCATCATAAGCCTCTGGTGTTACGTGCCCTACCACGAATCCATGCGAACCTCCAGAGAATCTACCGTCTGTGATTAGAGCACAACTGCTGCCTAATCCAGCTCCGATAATGGCGGATGTAGGTTTCAGCATTTCTGGCATCCCTGGACCACCTTTTGGCCCGCAATACCTGATGACGACTACATTACCTGGTTTAATTTTTCCGGCTTGAAGACCTGGAATTACTTCAAATTCTCCTTCAAAAACTACAGCTGGGCCTTCAAAATATTCTCCTTCTTTTCCAGAGATTTTTGCAACAGCTCCTTCAGAAGCAAGATTTCCGTATAAAACCTGAATATTTCCTGTTGGTTTTAATGCTTTTTGAATTTCATGAATTACTTCTTGTCCGTCTTGTAAATCCGGAGTTTCTGCTAAATTTTCTGCAACTGTTTTTCCTGTTACAGTTAAGCAATCTCCGTGAATCAATCCCACTTTCAATAAATATTTCATTACAGACGGAATTCCACCAACTTCGTGAATATCTTCCATCATGTATTTACCACTTGGTTTCATATCTGCTAAAACAGGAGTTCTGTCGTTAATAGCCTGAAAATCATCAAGAGTAATTGTAATTCCAACAGAGTGCGCCATTGCGATTAAGTGCATAACTGCGTTTGTAGAACCTCCTAAAACTGCTACGATTGTAATAGCATTTTCAAAAGCTTTACGAGTCATGATATCTCTTGGCTTAATATCTTTTTCTAATAAAATTCTCATTGCAGCTCCGGCAGCAGCACATTCGTCTCTTTTTTCCTTACTCAATGCAGGATTCGAAGAACTGTATGGTAAACTCATACCCAATGCTTCAATTGCAGAAGACATTGTATTTGCAGTATACATTCCGCCGCAAGCACCAGGTCCAGGGCAAGAATTCTGAATTACACCTTTAAAATCTTCCGGAGTAATTTCGTTTCTAACTTTTTTCCCTAAAGCTTCAAAAGCAGAAACAATATTTAATGATTCACCTTTCCATTTTCCTGAGTGAATAGATCCACCGTAAACCATCATCGCTGGGCGGTTTAATCTTCCCATCGCGATTAAGGCTCCCGGCATGTTTTTATCACAACCCGGAATTGCAATTAAACCATCGTACCATTGTGCTCCCACAACTGTTTCGATAGAATCTGCAATTACATCTCTAGAAACCAATGAATAACGCATACCTTCAGTTCCGTTAGAAATACCGTCACTGACACCAATGGTATTAAAAATAAGTCCGACCAGATCTGCATCCCAAACACCTTTTTTAACATCTTTTGCTAAATCGTTCAAGTGCATGTTGCAAGTGTTACCATCGTAACCCATGCTCACAATACCAACTTGTGCTTTTTTCAAATCTTCTTCAGTTAAACCAATTCCGTACAACATCGCTTGCGCCGCAGGCTGTGTTTGATCTTGAGTGATGGTCTTGCTGTACTTATTTAATTCCATTATTGTATTATTTTTTTAATTTTTATTCAAAAAAAAACCTTCCAGTATTTGGAAGGTTTGTAATATAGTTTTTCAATTATATTTATACCATTCCCGCTGCAGATGTGCTAAACACATTGACAACAACGACAGAAGTAATAATAATTGAGATTTGCATTTTTCTATTTTTTAGTGAGACAAAAGTACGGAAACTTTAAGAACTAAAAAAATAAAATCTCAACATTTACAATACTTCTTGTTATTTATTTCATTATTTTAATAAAAAACTTAAACAATTGTCGATTGACCGATGCTAACGTTGTCATTATTAAAATACAACAGATCATCTTTGCTGAAAATAAAGTTAGAAACGAACTCCCCTACTTCATTTGTACCGAATTTTGAATCTGGTTTTAAATCTACAGTAACTACATTAAATTCAATTGCTTTCTTAACTGCCAGAAAAACTACATTCGCTTCTTTAGTTAATCCAAAATGTTCTAATAAAAGTGCCGCTGCTAAAATCGAAGCGATCGGATTCGCAATATTTTTTCCTTTTGCCTGCGGATATGATCCGTGAATTGGCTCAAATAATGCGTGTTTTTCTCCTAAAGAAACTGATGGCAATAAACCAATAGATCCTGTAATTACACTTGCTTCATCAGATAAAATATCTCCGAACAAGTTCTCAGTCAAAATCACGTCAAATTGTTTTGGATTTAAAATCAACTGCATTGCAGCATTGTCTACAAATAAGAAATCTAGCTTTACATCTGGATAATTTTCGCTCACTTTCTGAACTACTTTTCTCCACAATCTTGAAGTTTCCAAAACATTTGCTTTGTCAACAAGAGTCAGCTTTTTACGGCGATTTTGTGCCGATTTAAAAGCCAAATGTGCAATTCTTGTAATTTCTTCTTCTGTATATTCACATAAATCTGAAGCGTGAGTGCCTTCTTCATTCAGCGTTTTAGTTCCGAAATAAGCACCGCCTGTTAATTCTCTGAAAATTGTAAAATCAGCTCCTTCAATAATTTCTTTTTTTAATGGAGAAGATTCAATTAAAGCTTTGTATGGTTTTATTGGACGAATATTAGCAAACAAGCCCAATTCTTTACGAAGTTTTAGCAAACCTTGCTCTGGACGAACTTTTGCGCTCGGATTATTATCATATTTCGGATCTCCAATTGCACCAAGTAAAACTGCATCTGTATTCAAACACAGGTTTAAAGTTTGTTCCGGCAACGGACTTCCAGTTTTATCAATCGCAACAGCTCCCATCAGTGCGTCTTCAAAAACAAATTCATGATTATAAACTTCCGCAATAGCGTACAATGCTTTTTTAGCTTGTAAAATAACTTCAGGCCCAATTCCATCTCCTGGCAAAACTGCAATTTTCAAATTCATAACGTCTCGTTCTTTATGTATTTAAATCCTTTATTGTTCCTTATTATTAATTAACTTCTAATTAAATCACCTTCGATTTTAGAAGCTTCGATAATTTGATGAATATCAGAGTCTACAACCTCTTTTTTGATATCAGCAAATTTCAAGAACTCAACATATACAATATCCAATTGTACTTTTGTAAGTTCATAACCAACTTTTTTAGCACGGTAAGCCAATGCAGCTCTACCGCTTCTAGCAGTCAATATAATAGACGATTCATTTACTCCAACTTCAAGTGGGTCCATGATTTCGTAAGTTGCTCTGTTTTTAATTACACCATCTTGGTGAATTCCTGAACTGTGTGCAAATGCGTTAGCTCCAACAATTGCTTTGTTTGGCTGCACGATCATTCCCATACTTTCAGAAACTAAACGGCTCATTGCGTTCAATTCTTTTGTATTGATATTGGTATCTAAGTTTAAGTAAGGATGTTGTTTAAAAATCATTACTACTTCTTCAAGCGCTGTGTTTCCAGCTCTTTCTCCAATACCATTAATAGTACATTCAATTTGTCTTGCTCCATTTATAGCTCCTGCTATTGAATTTGCAGTTGCCATTCCTAAATCATTATGACAGTGACATGAAAGGATTACGTTTTCGATTCCTTTTACGTTTTCTTTTAAATATTTGATTTTTGCTCCGTATTCTTCTGGAAGACAATATCCTGTTGTGTCAGGAATATTCAATACAGTTGCTCCGGATTTAATAACTTCTTCGCAAACTTTTGCCAAGAAAGCATTGTCTGTTCTACCAGCATCTTCTGCATAAAACTCAACGTCTTCTACATACGATTTTGCGTGTGCAACAGCATATTTTGCTCTGGCAATAATATCTTCTGGTGTTGTTTGTAATTTATGGAGGATATGAGATTCTGACGTTCCGATTCCAGTGTGGATTCTAGGTTTTTTAGCATGTTTTAATGCTGCGGCAGCAACATCAATGTCATTTTTTACGGCTCTTGTCAATCCGCAGACGGTTGCATTCTCAACAATTTTACAAATCTCAGAGACCGATAAAAAATCGCCTGGACTTGACACAGGAAAGCCTGCCTCGATGATATCAACTCCCATCTGATCTAGTCGTTCTGCGATAACTAACTTTTGTTTAGTATCTAACTTACATCCTGGAACTTGCTCGCCATCGCGCAAAGTGGTGTCAAAAATTTGAACTTTCTCTCTATTCATATTCATTTATTTAATGTAATTTCACATCTTGATAACAAATATATATTGTACTATCGCAGTACGAAATTCATTTTAATGAAATTATACTGTTCATAACGCAATTTATACCACTACAACAAATTAATTTTCAATAAGTTACATTATTATTTTTTACAATGGCTAACCATCAAAAAGATTTTTTATTTGTACTAATAAAATCACTTTCTAAATCCGAAAAACGTCAATTTAAAATTTTTGCGAGTCGTTTAGAGACGAGTTCAAACACAAAATTTATTGAATTGTTTAATATTTTGGATAAATCTGAAAACTACGATGAAAAGCTAATTTTAAAAAGCGGCGTGATCCAAAAAGTACAGTTATCTAACTTAAAATCATATTTATACAAGCAGATTTTGGTCAGTATTCGTTTGAATATTCCAAGTCAGAACATTCGTTATCAATTGCGCGAGCAAATGGATTTTGCTGTTATCTTATATAATAAAGGTCTTTATAAGCAAAGTTTAAAGATTCTGGATAAGACTAAGCAACAGGCTTTAGAAAATGATGAAAAATATATGGCGTATGAAATTGTAGAATTCGAAAAACTAATCGAATCGCAATATATTACCCGAAGTATTCAAGGCCGCGCTGACGAATTGGTAATCCAAGCAAAAGAATTAAACTACAGAAATACCATTTCGAGTAAATTATCGAATCTTTCGCTTCAATTGTACGGAATCATGCTGAAAACAGGTTACGTAAAAAGTGACGCCGAATACAAGTATATAGACGATTATTTCAACCGACATATTGCAAAACTTGACGAAAGTAAATTTGGTTTCCGCGAAAAGTATTGGTTTTACAATGCTAGTCTTTGGCGAAGCTTCTTAGTTCAGGATTTCTTGGCGAGTTATAAATTTGCTTATAAATGGGTTCAGTTATTTTATGATAATCCAAACATGATTTATCTGAATCCGGTGTTTTTCTTGAAAGGAAATCATTATTTCTTAGAATCGCTTTATATGTTAAAGTATAAATCGAATTTCAAGAAGTATTTGAATTTATTAGAAGAAACAATTGCTGATCCAAAATTCCCTGTAAATGATAATATTGCTTCATTGTCATTTCTATATGTGTATAATAACAAATTGAATCTTCATATATTAAAAGGAACATTTGCCGAAAGCGAATATTTAATTCCAGAAATATTAGAAAAACTAAAACTTCACAGCGATCACTTAGACGAACATCACGAAATGTTGTTTTTCTATAAGATTGCTTCAATTTATTTTGGAAATGAAAAATACAATGAATGCATTTTATATTTGGATAAAATCATCAACAACAAAAACTTAACGATGCGCGAAGATTTAATGTGTTTCGCGAGACTTTTATCTTTGATTGCTCATTATGAAATTGGTAAAGATTATTATCTAGAAAATCATCTAAAAAGCACGTATAAGTTCTTGATCAAAATGAATGACTTACATGAAGTTCAAAAAGAGATTATTAAGTTCTTAAGAAATCTGAACAACTTTTATCCTGCTGATATTAAAAATGAATTCAAAAAAATGCATGCGCGCTTTGTTGAACTTGAAAAGAATACTTACGAAAAAAGAGCTTTCCTTTATTTAGATATTATTTCGTGGTTAGAAAGCAAAATCGAAAATCGTACTATTGGTGAGATTATTCGAGAAAAGGCAAAGTTGAACAGCCGTTAGTTTAAATTTCAATTTTTAAAATTTCAAATTCCAATAAAAATGGCGTTAAGAATAAAATCTTAACGCCATTTTTGTCATTTCGACGTAAGGAGAAATCGCAATAGTATTTTCGTAAAGAGGATCTCCAATCTTTATAGAGTTTCGAGTGCGATTTCTCCTTACGTCGAAATGACAATATTCGTTAAAATATTAAGAACAAAAAAATCCCAAACTCCAACAAAATTTGGAATTTGGGATTTTTAAAAATTGAAACTTTAAGTTTTATTCTACGATATTAGAAGTCGTAACATAGAAATCTTTATCAACTTCTACTTTTCTATCTTCATTATCTGTTTTAACTGACTGCCATTCTGTTGTTGGTTTCAGCCAGGTTTCAACACCGTTTAATTTCACTCTTACAGGCATATCAAATTTAGATACGCAATTTGTCCAGTGATATCCAAAAGTTCCGTTTTTAAACATATATTCAAAAACCGGAATCTGCGTTGTAGTTAAGTATTGTGCAAAAACTCTATTAAAATTAATTCCAGACTGTTCATTGATATAATCCTGAATTTGTTTTCCGGTTACCGTTTGATGATAAAAAGTCTTGTTCATACCTCTTAAAATCGATTTCCATTTTGCATCGTCATTAATTACCTGACGAATCATATGAAGCATTGTAGCTCCTTTTGGATACATATCACCAGATCCTTCATTATTTACATCATAATGCCCAATGATTGGAGTATCATTTTTGATATTTTTTCTGCATCCAATAACATATTCAGCACCGGCATCTTTTCCATAATAATATTCAACGAAAAGACTTTCAGAATAGTTGGTAAAACTTTCATGAACCCACATATCAGCAATATCTTTATAGGTGATGTTGTTTGCATACCATTCGTGACCCGATTCGTGAATAATGATAAAATCAAATTTTAATCCCCATCCTGTTCCGCTTAAATCACGTCCTAAATAACCATTTTTATATTGGTTTCCGTACGTTACAGAACTTTGGTGCTCCATTCCTAAATACGGAACTTCTACCAGCTTGTAACTGTCTTCATAAAATGGATAAGGTCCAAACCAGTTTTCAAAAGCTTTCAGCATTTTTGGCGCATCTTTAAACTGTTCTTTTGCTAAAGCTAAATTGTCTCTTAAAACATAATAGTTACAATCTAAATTTCCTTTTTCACCTTTAAATACTTCAGAAAAATTTACATAATCTCCAATATTGATGTTTACACCATAATTATTAATTGGGTTTGCAACATACCAATTGAAGGTTTTAGTACCGTCTTTTTCTTTTTTAACGCTTTGTAATCTTCCGTTTGAAACATCAGTTAAATCTCCCGGAACATTCACGCTGATTAACATATTTTCTACTTCATCATACATGTGATCTTTACAAGGCCACCAAACACTAGCGCCTAAACCCTGGCACGATGTTGCGATAAAATCTTTTCCGTTTTTATCTTTTTTCCACGAAAATCCTCCGTCCCATGGCGCTCTTACAGCTTCTTTTGGTTTTCCGTTAAAGTAGACAACAATTTCTTTTACATCGCCAATTTTTTGTTTTTCAGTCAAAGTAATAAAGAAAGCATTTCCGTCTCTTTCAAATTTTAATTCTTTACCGTTCTGCGTTACTTTGGTAATGTTCATAGGTTCCTGCAAATCAATCTGCATACGGTTATTTTCTGTTAAAACAGTATAACGTACTGTATTTGAACCCGAAATTGATTTTTCAGCCGGATTAACCTTTACATTAAGGTGATAGTATTTCAAATCCCACCAGGCTCTTTCTTTTGTAATGCTTCCGCGTAAAGTATCCTGATGTGTAAAAACCGTTTCTGACTTATTTAAAAGTCCCTGAGCATTGGCAGTAAAACCAATTAGAAAAGCAGTTAAAATGCTTCCAAAGTAATTTTTCATTAGTTAGAATTATAAAATAAATAAAGTATTCGAACTTAATCTGCAACAAATGTAAACATTCGAATCAAGAATTCTAAAATTTTATGATTTCTTCATAAAAAGCAAACCCAATAAATAAGAAATTTATTGGGTTTCAATTTAATTGTCTGTGAAATTTAATTTGTGATATTAAATTCTGTTACATAAAAGTTTTTATCAACGACTAATGTAGGTTTGTCACTGTTTACATTTTCTGCTTTCCAGTCTGTTGTTGGTTTCAGCCAGGTTTCAACACCATTTAAAGTAACTTTTAAAGGAAGATTGAAATTTTCTACAGCATTTATCCAATGATAAACTAATTTTTGATCTTTAAAATAATACTCAAAAGTTGGTACCTGAGGTGTTCTTAAATACTGATCGAAAACCGGACTAAAATCAATTCCTGATTCTTGGTTTATAAAATCTTCAATTTGTTTTGTCGTAACTGTTTGATGATAAAAAGTTTTATTCATACCTCTTAAAATCGATTTCCATTTGGCATCATCATTAATCACCTGACGAATGGTATGAATCATATTTGCGCCTTTTGGATACATATCGCCTGAACCTTCTCTGTTTACATCATAATGCCCAATAATAGGTTCTTTATTAGCAATCATTTTTCTGATTCCTCTTGCATATTCATTTGATGCTTCTTTTCCGTAATAATATTCTATAAAAAGCACTTCAGAATAAGTGGTAAAACTCTCGTGAATCCACATATCAGCAATATCTTTATAGGTGATATTGTTTGCAAACCATTCGTGGCCGGATTCGTGAATAATAATATAATCGAATTTTAATCCCCAGCCTGTACCGCTTATATCGTGTCCGTTATGACCATTTTGATAATTGTTCCCGTACGTTACAGAACTTTGGTGTTCCATTCCTAAATACGGAACTTCAACCAGTTTATAGCTGTCTTCGTAAAACGGATAAGGTCCAAACCAATTTTCAAAAGCTTTCAGCATTTTTGGCGCATCTTTAAACTGCTCTTTTGCTTTTGCCAGATTATCTCTTAAAACATAGTAATTACAGTCTAAATCACCTTTTTCTCCTTTAAACTTTTCAGAGAAATTAACGTAATCACCAATATTGATATTTACGCCGTAATTATTGATTGGATTTGAAACATACCAGTTAAATGTTTTTGTGCCATCTTTTTGTTTCTTAACACTTTGCAATCTTCCATTTGAAACATCGGTTAAATGTCCCGGAACATTTACGCTGATTAACATATTCTCAACTTCATCATACATATGATCTTTACACGGCCACCAAACACTTGCGCCTAAACCCTGACAAGATGAAGCTATAAAATCTTTTCCGTTTTTATCTTTCTGCCACGTAATTCCACCATCCCAAGGCGGACGAACGGCTTCTTTTGGAACACCGCCAAATGAAACTACAATTTCTTTAGTTTCTCCAACTTTTTGATTTTCGGTTAAAGTGATGAAGAAGGCATTTCCGTCTCTTTCAAATTTCAGCTCTTTTCCGTTCTGCGTTACTTTGGTAATGTTCATAGGTTCCTGCAAATCGATCTGCATGCGATTGTACTCTGTTAAAACCGTATAACGAACCGTATTAGATCCTGAAATAGTTCTGTCGGCAGGATTTACTTTTATATCCAGATGATAATATTTTAAATCCCACCAGGCTCTTTCTTTTGTAATGCTGCCGCGTAAAGTGTCCTGATGCGTAAAAACGGTTTCTGACTTATTTAAAAGTCCTTGAGCATTAACATAAAAACCAATAAAAAATGCAATTAAAGCACTTCCATAGTATTTTTTCATCATTATAAATTAAGTTTTGAATTTTGTTGCTATAATATTAGTATTCTTTTTTTGGTTTATGTTACAAAAGGATTTATAAGTTATAATTTAATGTAATTTTATAACATCTATTTCGAAATCAAATACTCTTATTCTATAAATGAATCTCTGTAATATTGAATACGGCCTTCGTTACAATTTTCATCAAAAAATATAGAAAAATTTATCCCTTTCTTTCCTTCCATCCAATTGGTTAATTCATCAGAATAAAACCAAAAATGAAGACTATTATCAATTTCTTCTAATTGAATATAAAAATCTTCAACGTTGTAAATTCTATTAGTGTCCTTTTTGTTTTTCCTATTTAACATTTGAAGTTCTGAAACCGCCTGTCCTGCCAGTTCAAGTGCCCTAATCAATTTTCTGGTATATTTTTTGTCTATCTTCAAGATAGTTTTTTTTATTTCTTTCATAACTTACATTTTTATTTTATAAGTAATTGCTTAATAATTTAAATAAAGATAAGCCTAATTAATATTCAATTGAATATTTTATAATTACTATATTACTCTTTATTTTTGATATTCTAAATCAATAACCAATTATGAAACTTTACCTGCCTTTGATTTTTACTTTTATTTTTTCAAATTCCATTTATTCACAAACAATTCCTATCTATAAAACTCAAGAGAACATCATTGTTGATGGCAATTTAACAGACTGGAAAACACCTTTTCTGGGACCTTTTGTAATTCACAATTCCGGAGAAAAAGCAACTCAAAATACTATGGTTTCACTTTCGTGGAATGATGAAAACCTATATATCGCTTATCGTTCTGCCGATTCGCAGATTGTGGGTAAACCACAGACAAAAGATTCTAAAATCTATGAAACTGATGACCTCGTAGAAGTATTTATTGATCCGGACGGCGATGGCAAAAATTATATTGAAATTGGCATAAATGCTTATTCAACCTATTATGATATGTTTTTGAAATGTATTTCTCCTGATTGCGGAGGCTGGAATACAGCAATGGATTTTGATATTTCCGGTTTTGAAGCAGTAAGCAAAATAACCTCAGAAGGTTTTTGTACCGAAATTAAGATACCATTTTCAAGCTTGGAAAAAATTAAAAATGGCAATTTTACAAAACCAAAAACGGGTACTAAATGGAATGGAAATGCTTTTAGAATTGATTACGGTAATACGACACAATATCTTGCTTTACAACCTTATAAAAGTTTAAAATTTGGATTTCATCAGCCAAAAGAATTTGCTGTATTTGAGTTTGTAGAGTAATAATTTAGTTAATAATCTTATTTTTTATCTCTGAAGTTTTCTCAAATCAGTTATTCCTCTTAAAAATAAAACAAGGCCAAACAAGAATACACTAACAATAAAGAAAAAAGGCGTTTTACCAAATTCATTTTGAAATAAAAAAAATCCTCCAATACTAAAGATTATCATAAAAATACCTAAATATATTTTTGCTTTTGATTCTTTCCTTAATAATGTCAATTCGATGCTGAATACTTTTTTAATTTTTGATTCTAATACTGCATTAATCTCCAGATCTTTTTCTAAAATCATATTTTTTACCAAATTATAATTTTTGTAAGTGTAAAAGTCTTCCGCGTTATCATCAAATTTTCCTTGTTTTAAAACATTGTTCAGAATATCATCGAGAAGTAAAAACAATTCATTTTGAGTTAATTTTTTATTTTCTACAAAGTCTTTTTTCATTAATCCAAGTCTTCTTTTTTGCAAAGATCAGAAATTCAAAAAGCAGAAAATAAATTTTAACAAGATTTAACTTAAATTTATTTTATTAGAATTCTATTGGCTTATTTTTCAATTGATTATTTGCTTTTTTTAGACGCTCTAAACCCAATAAAACAAATCCAATCGTTATCATTGCACAGCAAATAGTCCATAAAATACTGCCAATAAGAAAATACATTGCTATGCCAAGAACTAGTATAAAAATCCCCGGAGCCAATAAATAAATTATAAACTCATTTTTATTTTCCTTGACAATAATTTCATCAACAATCCTAATCTTTGATTCTAATTCAGATGAAATTTTTGAATTATAAGCAAATAGCGTTCTTTTGGCCAAAATATAAGCTTTCTTTGTACAAACTGCATTTTCTCCAACTTCAAATTTACCTTTGCTTAAAACAACATTGGTGATTTCATCAATTAAAATCAGTGCATCTTTATCAAAAGGATTTGTAATAAAAACATCTTCATGTTTACTTTTCTCGAAACTCATTTTTTTTTTGCAAATTTCTAAAAAAAGAAGCTTCAAGAAAAAAATTAACAAGGTTTTAGTTACAATATTACTTCTGACGCTTCTTCAAAACTTCAACAACATCATTTAACTGATAACCTTTTGCCTGCAGTAAAATCAAATAATGAAATAATAAATCGGCGCTTTCGCTAAGGAATAAATCGTCGTTATCATCTTTAGCTTCAATTACCACTTCTACAGCTTCTTCACCGACTTTTTGAGCAATTTTATTGATTCCTTTTGCAAATAATGATGCCACATAACTCTGTTCAGAATCTGCATTTTCTCTACGGGTTTTGATTGTGTTTTCTAAATGAGAAATAAAGCCGTAATTCGCATCATTCGGTTCTTGCCAGCATGTATCTGCACCTGTATGACAAGTCGGCCCGACAGGTTTGGCCTGAATTAAAAGCGTATCGCCGTCGCAGTCATTTTTAATGCTTACGAGATTTAAAAAATTACCGCTCTCCTCGCCTTTTGTCCAAAGTCTTTGTTTAGATCGGCTGAAAAAAGTTACTTTTTGAGTTTCTATTGTTTTTTGAAGCGATTCTTCATTCATATAACCCAGCATTAAAACATTTTTAGTTTCAGAATCCTGAATGATGGCCGGAATTAATCCGTGTGCGCTTTTGATATCGATTTCCATTTTTATTTTAGATTTTTGATTTCACATTTTAGATGTATTCCAAATTGAAATTGATTTTTTGATATTGTTATTGAAATTGAAATTGAATTTATAATCTTACTTCAATTCCGTTATTTCTAAGTTCTTGTTTTAAAGCTTTAATTTCGATTTCTTTAAAGTGAAAAACGCTTGCTGCCAAAGCGGCGTCTGCTTTTCCTTCTTTAAAAGAATCCACAAAATGCTGAATATTTCCAGCACCTCCGGAAGCAATAATCGGGATATTAATTAAAGTTGATAATTTAGCCAAAGCTTCGTTTGCAAAACCATTTTTAGTTCCGTCGTTGTCCATTGACGTAAATAAAATTTCACCTGCACCACGTGCTGCGACTTCTACAGCCCAATCGAAAAGATTTAATTCTGTTGGGACTTTCCCGCCAACTAAATGCACAATCCATTGTCCGTCGATTTGTTTTGCATCGATTGCCACAACCACACACTGGCTTCCAAATTTCTGAGCCAGATCGTTAATTAACTGCGGATTTTTTACTGCCGATGAATTAATCGAAACTTTATCTGCTCCGTTATTCAGCAGAATATCAACATCTTCAACAGATGAAATACCGCCCCCAACCGTAAACGGAATATTGATTTTTTCTGCAACGCTTCGCACCATATTAACAAGCGTTTTTCTGCGTTCTTCAGTGGCTGAAATATCCAGAAAAACCAATTCATCTGCACCTTCAGCAGAATAAATTGCTGCTAATTCTACAGGATCTCCGGCATCGCGTAAATCGACGAAATTAACACCTTTTACGGTTCTTCCGTTTTTTATATCTAAACAAGGTATAATTCTTTTTGCTAACATCTCTTTTTTGTTAATTGTGATATGCAAAATGTGAAATGATGTATTTAAACATCAAATTTCATTTGACATTTTACATTTCACTTTTTACATTTTTCCAATAATATAATTTTCTAATTGTTTCAGCGTAATTCTTCCTTCGTAAATCGCTTTTCCAATAATGGTTCCCTCGCAGCCTAGTTCGGCTAACTTTGGTAATTCATCAAAAGTTGAAATGCCGCCCGAAGCAATGAGTTTTATGCCGCCTGCTTCTGCTAAAATTTTCGCATATAAATCAAAACTTGGTCCCTGCAGCATTCCGTCTTTAGCAATATCTGTACAAATAACGTACTGAATTCCTTTGTTTTGATAATCCTGAATAAACGGAATCAAATCTTCATTTGATTCTTCTAACCAGCCCGAAACTGCAATTTTTTCATCTTTTGCATCGGCGCCTAAAATGATTTTTTCGGTTCCGTATTCTGATATCCATTTTTCGAAAATTGCTCTGTTTTTTACCGCGATACTGCCGCCAGTAATTTGGTTTGCACCATTTTCAAAAGCAATTCTCAAATCATCATCTGATTTTAATCCGCCGCCAAAATCAATTTTTAAGCTTGTTTGTGTGGCGATTTGTTCTAATATTTTATAATTAACAATTTTGCTTGATTTTGCACCGTCAAGATCTACTAAATGCAGATATTCAATTCCGTGCGCCTCAAATGATTTCGCCACTTCCAGAGGTTTTTCGTTGTAAATTATCTTGGTATCATAATCACCTTTGGACAAACGAACGCATTTTCCTTCAATGATATCTATGGCTGGTATTATTCTCATGTATTTTTATTTTAGATTTTAGAGTTAAGATTTTAGATTTCTCGAAACTTTAAAATTGATATTTTGATTGAAATTGATTTTTGATCTTGTCCTTCGACTTTGCTCAGGATGACAATTGGAATTTGGAATTTCTAAAAATTGGAATTTAAATATTTAAAAAGTTTCCAAGAATTTTCTCCCCAACGTCACCGCTTTTTTCAGGGTGAAACTGTGTTCCGTAAAAATTATTTTTTTGCAAAGCCGACGCATATTCTACATCGTAATTCGTTACAGCAATGGCTTCATCGCAATTTGGCGCATAAAAACTGTGAACTAAATACATAAATTCATTTTCAGAAATATCTTGAAACAAATCGGTTTTTAAATCATAAATCTGATTCCAGCCCATTTGAGGAACTTTTACATTATTTGAAAACTTCAATACATCGACATTAAAAATTCCCAAACCTTCTGTATTTCCTTCTTCGGTTTTGTTGCACATTAACTGCATTCCGAGACAAATTCCTAAAACCGGCTGTTTTAATTGCGGAATTAAATTATCCAATCCGCTTTCACGAAGTTTAGTCATTGCCGAACTCGCCTCGCCAACGCCAGGAAAAATCACTTTATCAGCAGCTTTAATCTCGTCCGGATTATTGCTTAAAACAGCTTTAAAACCCAGTCTTTCAATAGCAAACATAATGCTCTGAATATTTCCTGCTCCGTAATTTATTATAACAATGTTCATTTTTGTTTGTTTCAGGTTTCAAGTTTCAGGTTTCAAGTTCTGTAGAGTAACTTGAAACCTAAAACCTGAAACAAAATTATTATTAAAGCATTCCTTTCGTTGAAGGTAAAATCATTTTCTCTGTATCGCGTTTTACGGCAACTTTTATTGCTTTTGCAAAAGCTTTAAAAATCGCTTCAATTTTGTGATGCTCGTTGATTCCTTCTGCTTTGATATTTAAATTAGCTTTTGCTCCGTCTGTAAATGATTTAAAGAAGTGATAAAACATTTCTGTTGGCATTTTACCTACCATTTCGCGTTTAAATTCGGTTTCCCAAATCAGCCAGTTTCTTCCTCCAAAATCAATTGCCGCCTGCGCTAAACAATCATCCATTGGCAAACAGAATCCGTAACGCTCGATTCCTAGTTTATTTCCTAATGCTTTCGCAAAAACTTCTCCAAGAGCAATTGCCGTATCTTCGATTGTATGGTGTTCATCGACTTCTAAATCGCCTTTAACGGTGATTTCTAAGTCCATTTGACCGTGACGTGAGATTTGGTCTAACATGTGGTCGAAAAAGGCAATTCCTGTATCGATTTTGCTTTTTCCTGTTCCGTCAAGGTTTAAGTTGATGTAAATATCAGTTTCGTTTGTTTTACGCGTAATTGACGCTGAACGTGCTTCTAATTTCAAGAATTCATAAATTCTTTTCCAGTCTGTGGTTTGTAAAGCGATTGTTTCGTCTAACTCTTCTCTTTTAGACGAAATTTCATTACTGCCAATTCCATCTGTCATATTCATGAAAATTGCTTTTGCACCTAAGTTTTTAGCCAATTCAACATCGGTTAAACGATCGCCTAATACGAATGAATTTACTAAATCATATTCCGGATTGTTTAAATATTTGGTTAACATTCCGGTTCTTGGTTTGCGTGTCGGCGCATTTTCTACAGGGAAAGTTCGGTCAACGAAAATTTCATCAAACTTTACACCTTCGTTTTCAAAGGCTTTTAGAATAAAATTTTGCGTTGGCCAAAAGGTATCTTCAGGAAAACTATCCGTTCCTAAACCATCCTGATTGGTTACCATTGCCAGTTCATAATCTAATTCGGCTGCAATTTTTGCCAGATATTGAAAGGCTTTTGGATAAAATTCTAGTTTATCTAAACTGTCTAGTTGATAATTTTCTGGTTCTAAAACAATCGTTCCGTCACGATCGATAAAAAGTACTTTTTTCATTTTATATTTTTATAATTTCTAGTGATTTCAGAATAATGCTACAAGCATTTTACATCTTCCTTCATCTTTTTTAATTTCTTTTTTGCTTCGTCCTGAGTAATCTCTTTGCCGTAGATTCTATAACTAATGATCTCATTCTTCATAAAAAACTCGACATAAGTAATTTTGTTTTCTTCAACGTTGATTTGATTTCTTTCTGCCTTTTCATTAATCTTCAGTCCTCCAAAAGAAACAGAACATTCATGATTTCCTACTGGAACTTCATGAACGGAATATTTTCTATTATTCAATTTACAAACGAGTTCTCCATCAATAAATGTTTTAAAAAAAGCACCTGAACCAGCTAATCCTGTTGATCTTAAAAAAATCACTTTACTTTTTTTAGGCGCATTTAAACTATCCTGAGCTTTACATAATCCTGTAATTATCAAAAAAAAGACAATTAAAACTCTTTCTAGGTTCATTATTTTCATTAGAAAAATCTATTTATTTAAGCTTAATAACATTTCAATTACCTTCTCATTTTCCTCTTTCGTTCCAATCGTAAAACGAAGACAATTTTCGCATAGAGGCTGTGTTGTTCTGTTACGAATTACAATTCCTTTTTCTATTAACTGATCATATCTTTTGTTGGCGTCATCTACTTTTGCTAAAATAAAATTGGCTTCTGTTGGATATACTTTTTCTACAAAACTAACTTCAAGTAGTACTTTAAGTAGTTCTTCTCTCTGCTCAATAATAGAAGCTATTTCCTGCATTATCTTATCTGAATCTTTTAAACGTTCGATTGCTCTTTGCTGCGTTAGTTCGTTTACGTTGTAAGGAGGTTTAATTTTGTTTAAAATTGAAATCACAGCTTCAGAAGCATAACAAACTCCTAAACGAATTCCTGCTAAACCATAGGCTTTAGAAAGTGTTTGCGTAATGATCAGATTTGGATATTCATCAATTTCTGTCAGCCAGCTTTCTTTGTCTGAAAAGTCAATATAAGCTTCATCAATTACTACTAAACCTTTAAAGTTTTGAAGCAGTTTCACTACACTTTCATCAGAAAAAGAATTTCCAGTTGGGTTATTTGGCGAGCATAAAAAGATGATTTTTGTATTCTCATCAACAGCTTCCAGAATTTTTTCAACCTGAGGCTGAAAATCTGTAGAAAGTAGAACTTCTCTATTTTCTACATTATTAATATTTGCTAAAACGCTGTACATTCCGTAAGTCGGCGGAAGCGAAATAATATTATCTGTTTTCGGCTCGCAGAAAGCTCTGAAAAGTAAATCTAAAACTTCATCACTTCCGTTTCCTAACAAAATCTGACTTTGTTTGGTATTATTGTTTTTAGCCAAAATTGCTTTTACAGACATTTGCTGTGGATCCGGATAACGGTTTACCCCATTTTGAAAAGGATTTTCGTTAGCATCCAGAAAAATCATTTCGGCTGTATCAAAATCTTCAAACTCATCTCTTGCAGATGAATAAGGTTTTAAAGATTTTACATTCTCACGTGTTATGGTATTTATATCGAAATTACTCATTGTTTAATTGATTTTCCTGCAAGGTTTTTAAAACCTTGTAGGTATTTTTAAAACTTTAAAATTAAAAGCGAAGTTTATACCTACGAGGTTTGTCCCGAAGCCTCGGGATCGCAGGAAGTCAAACGTAACGTTACCGCATTTTTATGTGCTTGTAAACCTTCAGCTTCAGCCATTGTTTCAATTGCTTTTCCAATGTTTTGAATTCCTTTTTCAGATATTTTTTGAAATGTCATCGATTTCATGAAACTATCCAGATTTACACCGCTGTAATTTTTGGCATAACCGTTTGTAGGCAGCGTGTGATTGGTTCCTGATGCGTAATCTCCAGCACTTTCAGGCGTATAGTTCCCAATAAAAACCGATCCGGCATTTACGATTCCGTTGCAGTAAAAATCATCATACTGCGAACAGATTATAAAGTGTTCCGGCCCGTATTCGTTGATTAAGTCTAAGGCAATTTGATCCGTTTCAACATAAATTAATTTTGAATTATCGATTGCTTTTTCTGCTATCGCTTTTCTTGGAAGCACTTCTAACTGCGATTGAACTTCTTTTTCAACTTCTGCAATCAGCTTTTTTGAAGTCGAAACCAAAATTACCTGACTATCAGTTCCGTGTTCTGCCTGCGACAATAAATCAGAAGCTACAAAAGCAGGAACTGCAGTATCATCGGCCACAATTAATAATTCTGAAGGTCCGGCCGGCATATCAATCGCTACTCCAAACTGAGTTGCTAATTGTTTGGCAACCGTTACAAACTGATTTCCAGGTCCGAAAATTTTATATACTTTCGGAATAGATTCTGTTCCAAAAGTCATTCCCGCAATAGCCTGAATTCCACCTGCTTTTAAGATTTTAGTCACACCGCATAAATTCGCAGCATACAAAATAGCAGGATTAATTTTTCCTTTTTTGTCCGGAGGAGAACATAATACAATTTCTTTACAGCCAGCAATTTCTGCCGGAACTGCCAGCATTAAAACGGTTGAAAACAAAGGTGCAGTCCCACCCGGAATATATAAACCAATTTTTTGAATTGGTCTTTTTTCCTGCCAGCAGTTTACGCCTTCAATGGTTTCAACTTCAATTCTTTCGGTTTTTTGAGCTGAGTGAAATTTATAAATATTGTTTTTTGCTAATTGAATAGCTTCTTTTAATTCATTCGGAATCAATTCAATGGCTTCTTGTATTTCTTCTTTTGTAACTTCGTAATTATCCAGCGTGATTCCATCAAAAATCGATGTGTATTTTGCAATGGCTTCGTCTCCCTTTCTTTGAACTTCTTTGAAGATTTCTTTTACCGTAACTTCAATATCGTCAATTGTCTGGGTTGGTCTTTTTAATATTTCAGACCATGTATCTGGTTTTGGATTGTCTATTTTATTCATAATATTTCATATTAAATTCCAAATTTTTAAAATCCCAAATTCCAATCTTTAAAAACTGTCGTCGATGTTTGGAATTTGGAATTTTTTTATATTGGATTTTCTTCTTATTTGGATTTTGGAATTTTATAATTGGAATTTTTATAAAACCATTTTCTCAATTGGGCAAACTAAAATTCCCTCTGCTCCTACTTCTTTTAGTTTATCTATTACGTCCCAAAAAGTATCTTTGTCAATTACAGAGTGTACACTGCTCCATCCTTCTTGTGCTAATGGCAAAACGGTTAAACTTCTTAAAACAGGAAGAATTTTTCCAACGGCATCGATTTTGTCGTTTGGAACATTCATCAATATATATTTTGAATTTCGTGCTCTTAAAACAGATTGGATTCTGAATTTTAAAGTATCGATGTGTTTTTGAATTTCCGGAGAAACTTTTGGAGAAACGGCAAGAACTGCTTCACTTTTCAGAATTACTTCAACTTCTTTTAAATTGTTTTTGAATAAGGTGCTTCCGCTTGAAACTATATCTACAATGGCATCGGCAAGGCCAATGTTTGGTGCGATTTCTACTGAACCTGAAATCTGGTGAATATCAACCGTTAAACCAAATGAATTAAAGTATTCGTTTACGGTGTTTGGATATGAAGTGGCAATACGAAGACCTGCTAAATCCTGAATCGAATTGTAATCAAAAGTTTTCGGAACAGCAACAGAAACTTTGCATTTTGAAAATCCAAGACGTTGTACAACTTCGATATTTTTTCCTTTTTCTACTAAAAGATTATCGCCTACAATGGCTAAATCTACTACGCCATCTATTAAATACTGAGGAATATCTGAATTTCTTAAATATAAAACTTCAAGAGGAAAGTTTGATGCTTCGGCTTTTAACTGGTCGATTCCGTTGTTGATTGAAATACCACAGTCTTTAAGAATCTGGATACTGTCTTCGTTTAAACGACCTGATTTTTGAATTGCAATTTTTAAAGTACTCATTTTTTTTAGTTGTTGTTTGATTAATAGTTTGAGTACAAAGAATTGGTATAAAAAAACCCGTTTGATGTACTCAAACGGGTTTTAAAATATGATGATTTACACACATACCATTAACACATCGCTTGAGAGCAATAATGTAAATGATGATGATGTAATTGATTTGAAATCATTGTTTGGTTTGTTTTATAATTCTTTGATTCGGTTGCAAATATACTAGATAAAATTATAAAAAAGCAATTTTTTATTTAACTTAACAATAGTTTATTGTTAAAAAACGTTTTAAACGCATTTTCTGTTAGAAATTTTTAATTTACGATAACGTTTTCATTTCGTCATCAAAACTTAAAATCACCGTGGTTCCTACTCCTATTTCGCTTTCAATTTTAAATGGAATATTAAGTTGTTCCGTGATTCTTTTGACGATAGACAATCCCAATCCAACACCTTTAATTTCAGGATGATCTGTATAATTGGATCTAAAAAACGGATTAAAAATCATTTCAAGATCAGCATTTGCAATTCCAATTCCGTTGTCAGTTATTTTGCAGATTGTTTTATTATTTTCTTTAAAAAGCAAAATCGAAATTTCACCTTCAGGATTTGTATATTTTAATGAGTTTGAAATAATATTTCTTAGAATTGTAATAATTAAAAAATGATCTGAATAGGTGTAATAATCCTGCTCTGCATCAAATTTTACTTTTAGCTGTTTGCTGTTTATTTTTTCTGAATTTAAAGTGATAACATCTAAAATTACTGCGTTTAAATATACGTTTTCATAATCAACCTGATGTTTTTGATTTTCAAAACGAGCCATTGTTAACAGCTGATCTACAAGCATATTTAAATGGTCTACTTCGTTTATACAGTAATTAATTTTATCTTCGTATTCCTTACTATCTCTTGGCTTACGTATAAGAACTTCAAGTGTTCCTTTAATTACTGTTAAAGGAGTTCTTAACTCATGAGAAGCATCAGACGTGAATTGTTTTTCACGTTCAATAGCATCTTCAATTCGGTTTAATAAATTATTTATGGTTTTTGAAAGTGTGTATAATTCGTCGCGCGATTTTGGCAGCGGAATACGGGTTTTTAGATTATCTTTTGTAATAATTTTTGAGGTATTGATAATAGCATTTATAGGACTGATGCTTCTTCCGGCTAAAAAACGGGCAATAAAAAACAGCAGTATAAGTATTACCGGAAATGCAATTAAAAGGGTATCTGAAAGATTATTTAAAACCTGTGCTGAATCAGATAATGACATGGCAATAATAAGGTATCCTATTTTTTTTGACTTAATATGCAGCGGCACCTGAATCTGCCTGATTTTATTGTCTAAAAATTGGGTATCAAAAAGTTCAAAAGCAGCTTTCTTTTCATTATAATTGAGTTTTTCATTCTTTAAATTAGGCGATTTTTCTATTATCTTTTTATTGAGATCCAAAAACTGCACAAAAACCGGATTTACATCAACTGAATTATGTTCTCTTTCTTCCCATTCTTCAGCATCCATAAGGATTACAACATTGTTTTCGACTTTTATTTCGTTAAGGTGATCACGAATTTCAATTAATAAATTTTCGTCGATATGATTATAAACTGTTAAACGCACGATAAAATAAATAGCCGAAAAGACCGCCAAAATCAAAAGTCCTGTGGTAATAATATAGTTTAACGCAATTTTATTTTTAAATGAAAGCTGTGCCATTATAAATCATTTGCTATATATCCAATACCACGGATTGTTTTGATGTAATCTTCTTCTACTTTTAAATTAAGTTTTTTGCGAATAGAATTCATAAAAACATCAATTACTCCTGTATCGTATTCAAAATTAATCTCCCAGACATCTTTTAAAATCTCATTACGAGTACATACTTTTCCTTTTTTCCTTATTAAATAAGTCAACAATTCAAATTCTCTCTGTGTGAGATTAATTTCTTCATCATTCTTTAAAACAATATGTTTAGAAAGATCAATGGTAATACTGCCCAGCGTTAGGATTTCATCTCCACCCTGGTTTCTGAAATGAATTTTTACTCTTTCGACTAATTCTTCAAAACTGAAAGGTTTTTTTATATAATCATTAGCTCCGGCACGTAAACCTTCTATAGTTTCCTGAACGGTATCTTTTGCGGTTAAAAATATAATAGGCGTTATTTTATCCTTAATTCTAATTGCTTTACACAAATCGAGTCCGTTAATTTTCGGCAGCATCCAGTCTAACAAAATCAAGTCAAATTTGTGATTTTGTGTTAGTTCAAAACCTTTCGATCCGTCGTTTGCGGTAGTAATCTGGTATCCTTCTTCGCGAAGCCCCTGTTCTAAAAACTGAACAATTCCAAGCTCATCTTCTACAATTAAAATATGCATGCTAAACTTTGATTCAAGATTAATTTTCGTTTTTTGTTTTCAAAGATAGCTATTTTACAAGTCTCAAAAACTTCAAAATGGTCAGAATAAGATGAAAACAAGCATCTTAAGCAAATATTAAGTTGAGGCTAAGCAAGGTAAAAGCATAACTTCATCTATCGTTCATAAATCAGATTTAATTTTGCAGAAAACAACTAAGCGTATGAATTTTTACAAAAAGTTTTCTGCATTTTATAATCTTGCAATATTCTATTTTTCAATAAGTTTGATATTGCGCGTTGTGTTACTCTTTCATCCTATAACACAAAGTTCTTTTACTTTTTTTGAAAGTCTGAAAATATTTGGTGTAGGACTTCTTTCAGATTTTTTTGTTTTTATAATTGCCGGTATTTTTCTTTGGCTGTATCTTATTTTTGTTTCAAATTCTAAATATAATAAGCCCTCAGGTTATATTATCTTAGGAGTTCTGACTGCTTTGTTTCTTTACATTGCTTCTGGCAAAAGTATTTTTGACGAGTATGGAGGCGCACTGCCTAGAATTGTCCTGATATTTGTGGGTTTAAAAACAGTTTTATTTGCTTTGCTTCTGTTTGTTCCAAAATGGAAAAATAAAATACGTTTCTGGCTTTTTACTTTTGTAATTTTCCTTTACGTTTTATTGATTCTTCAAAACGGATTGAGCGAATTTTTCTTTTGGAATGAGTTTGGAGTTAAGTACAATTTTATTGCAGTTAATTATCTTATTTATACTAATGAGGTAATTGGCAATATCATGCAGTCATATCCTGTAATTCCAATCTTTTCTGCTTTGTTTTTAATCAGCGGAACTGTGACTTATTTTATTGTAAAAAAATCTACAGATTACATTAATGATATTCCGTCTTTTCGTGAAAAAATCAAAATTTCAGCCGTTTATTCAGGTTTGTTTTTAGTTTCACTTTATGCCGTTCCAAGTTTGGCAAAAACTGAAGATTCTAAAAATGTTTTTGTAAACGAACTGCAGTCAAATGGTTTGTACAAGTTTTATCTGGCATTTCAAAATAACAAATTAGACTATTTTAAGTTTTATAAAACTATTCCAAACCAGGAAGCTTTTGCTATTTTAAAAGAGCAGTTTCCGGATATTTCAGGAAAAATTACGACACAAAAAATAAGCAGTGATTCTGCCGAAGTTCATAAAAATGTAGTTTTAATTACTATTGAAAGTTTAAGTGCCGATTTTATGAAAGCTTACGGAGGCAAAGCTGATATTACTCCGTTTCTAGACAGTTTATCTCAAAAAAGTCTTCAGTTTACTAATTTATATGCGGCTGGAAACAGAACCGTTCGCGGACTCGAAGCGGTTACTTTGTGTATTCCGCCAACGGCCGGAGAAAGTGTGGTAAAACGAGAAGACAATAAAAATAAATTTTCTACCGGAGCTGTATTTAAACAAAAAGGCTATAATGTTAAATTTATGTACGGCGGTGATGCTTTTTTTGATAATATGCAGGATTTTTATTCTGGCAACGGATATGAAATTGTAGACAAATCCAGTTTTTCTCCTCAGGAAATCACTTTTTCTAATGTCTGGGGCGTTTGCGACGAAGATATGTACAATAAGGCAATTAAAATTATGAACGCCGAAGCCAGAGAAAACAAGCCTTTTTTTAATCATATTATGACTGTAAGCAATCATAGACCTTTTACTTATCCAAACCATAAAATTGATATTCCGGGTGATATTAAATCACGTGACGGCGGTGTAAAATATACGGATTATGCGCTGAGTAAATTCTTTGAAATGGCACGTAAACAACCTTGGTTTAATAATACAGTATTTGTAATCGTGGCAGACCATTGCGCTTCGAGTGCCGGGAAAACAGAGCTTCCGTTAGACAAATACAGAATTCCGGCTTTTATTTATTCTCCAAACGAAAAGCCTGAAAAGTTCAATAAATTAATGTCGCAGATTGATATTATGCCAACGCTTTTTGGATTATTGCATTTTGATTACAACAGCAAATTCTTTGGACAGGATGTTTTTAAAACTGATTATAAACCCCGAGCTTTTATTGCTACATATCAGGATTTGGGCTTGATAAAGGATAATGTTTTGACAATTTTATCGCCAAAACAGCAAATAAAACAGTTTGAGTTAAAATTAAAAACAGATCCTTTGGCCGAATACCAAATACATTATGATGAAATTCCGTTAAAGTCACAAAATACGGACTTAGCAAACGAAACGATTTCATTTTATCAATCAGCTTCTTACTTGTTGAAAGAGAAAGAATATCAGTTTAATGACTTGAGTTCAATTTCTGGAAAAGCTAAATTATACGCTAAAAATCGTTAATTTATAAACAGAAAAACATTCACAAAAAAGCCTCAAATTCTAATGAATTTGAGGCTTTTTTAAGTATAATTTTTAAAACTGAAAACTCTTTTTTTAGTCGTTTTGATTTTTCATTCCAAACAAATCTCCTTTTTGGAATAATTTTAAATCATCCTGTAAAGATTGATAATTTCTTTGTGTAACTGCCGGTGCATCTAAATCACTTAAATCTGGTTTTCCTGCATTTACCCACGCAGTATACCAAAAACTAGCCGTTGCAGCAATAGCTTTTCTCATTTGACTTTCCACCATTCCATTTAATTGTTCGTGCAGTTTTTTAGCATATTCGTCTGTAAAAACAGCAGTGTTGTATTTAGATTTTAACACTTTACCTTCTGTATCTAGTTTAAATACTTTGTCTTGCGGTGTTTCTGTTCTTAACTTTTTATCAATATCCAATAAAGGTTGTGCAAAACTGTGAGTATCATTAATCATATCCCAGATTGCTTTATGAACATCTCCATAATATTGTGCCTCAGGAACATTTAATTTATAGTTTTTAACGAATAATTCCGGAAGTCTGCTTTCCCAAAGAGAATGAATTCCTTTTTGATCTGTTAATTGTCCGTCATGATTTGCAGATGTATGCAAAGGCATATGAGCATCACCTATATAATGACCTAAATCTGCTGCAAGAAATAAGATTTCAGCTCTGTTTTTTTCTTTAAAAGCTTTGGTAAGTTTTGCCATCATATCTTCGATATACCAAGGCAAAATACCATTGTCACTTAAAAATTTAGCGTCGTATTTTTGTTTCGCTTCTTCTAATGTTTTCGGATAAGTGTCAGCAGGACCAAAACTTTCCATATCAAAATAATGTCTCGGACCTTCTTCTTTATAACTTAAAGCATATTTACGGATATCCGGAACCGAAGCTTCCTGCGTAATAAAATCAATATGATTATAAAAAAATATCTGTAATTGTTTTGGTAAAGCCATTACAGCTGCTTTATTAATACGCTCATGGCCAACATTTCCCCATGATAAAGTAATAAAGCCAATAATTAATGCGCCAAAAGCGATTAATTTTGGTCTCATTTTGAAGTTTTTCATTTGTAATTAAAATTTGAGGGGACAAATTTAATTTATTTAAGGATAACTCAAAAGAATACGGCATAAGATTGCTCTAATTTAATTTTTTTAAATTTTTAAACCTTAAAAATGACATAAGTACATCTAAAATATTTTTTTATTTGTATTTTTACAGTAAATTAATTCTTACAAATAAAATGCGTTATTATATTTTAAATTTCTTTTTATTAGTTTCTATATCTTCTTTTGCACAAGAAGTGGATATACAGTTAAAAAATGTCAGCGACACTATCTTAAATCCAAAAAGAGTATTAAAGATTACTGATCCGATTGATGGTGTAAAAACCATGCAAAAGTTGTTTCCCGGCAAATTATATAACCTTGCAGACAAAAACACTTTTATAAGCTGGAAATGCAAATCGTGCAAACCATCTCCGTTTCTTGATGTAAACGGTGTTGAAGGCGATCAGTTATTTCCTTATACAGACGGCGTAGCGACAAGACTTCTTGCTAATATTGATTATGCCGACTCAAAAGGAAATCAATTTAAAGTTCTGGCTTTTAACCATTCTGTTCATGATGAAGACGGTTTACAAACAGGAAGATTTTCCGGCGGATTGCTGGGCTTGGCGAAATTTGCCAAAAATGGTAATGTATGGGAAATGAGATCTTTTCAACCAGCTGTAGCTGCTTTTGGTGCTTTTGCACAATGTCCAACACCTAAACTGGCTGAAATTGGAGAAGATCAATTTGCTTTTACTTTAATACATGTTAACGGAGGTGCCGGCGGTGCATACGAAGGTTATCTATATCTTGTTGCCGGTTTTGATGGCAAATACCAGCCTATTCTGGAAGTTAACAATTACCAGTTAACCAATTCTTCATTTATTTCGTGGTCAGGATCTTATACCGTTGTAAATGACAATACTAAAAAACATTTTAGAGATATTATTATTAAAACAAAGGGATCTTACAATATAGCCGCTAAAGCCCAAGATGAATTTGATGTTGCCTTTCCTGATGAAATAGCAGAAATGGCAAAAACGAAAAAGTCATTTAATTTTGAAATCGAACGACATTTTTCGTTTAAAGGCAAATTTTATAAAATGATCGATAAACCAATCGTAAAATTCTCTAATGTAAAGTAATTACTTTAGATATATAATTGCTGTTAAGCTTAAAACTGCAATAAATATCCAAAGAAAAACGCCTTGAAGCAAAGGTCTTATTCCTACTGATTTTAAAGTATTTATATTTAATGTAGCACCAATTAAAAATAAAGTTACGGTTAAACCTATTTTAGCCAGATTTACAATATGCGGTGCTGCAAAAGATATTTGAGGCACATACGAGTTTAAAAGCATAGCCAGAATAAACAATCCAATAAAGTAAGGGATTTTTATTTTGCTGTTTTTATTTTTAAAAGCAACAGCTGTAAGCAGTGAAATTGGAATAATCCATAATGCTCTGGCTAATTTTACCGTTGTTGCAATTTGCAGTGCTTCGGCACCATATTTATTAGCTGCGCCAACAACAGAACTGGTGTCGTGAATAGCAATGGCACACCATAATCCAAAATCTTTTTGCGATAAATCAAGCTGATGGCCAATAAAAGGAAAAGTAAAAAGCGCAATCGAGTTTAATATAAATATTACACCTAAGGCTATTGAGGTCTGATTTTCATTTGATTTAATAACAGGTGAAATCGCTGCTATAGCACTTCCGCCGCAAATAGCGGTTCCGCAAGAAATTAAATGTGAGGTTTTCTTATCTGTTTTAAACCATTTACCTAGCAGAAAACCAAAAACTATAGTGCTGAAAATTGAAAATACAGTTAATACAAAACCTTCTTTTCCTGCCGATAATGCGCTTGATGCGTTCATTCCGAAACCTAATCCCACTACCGAAAACTGTAATAAAAAAGTAATGGCTTTGTGATTGAATTCAATAAAAGGGTTTCCAAAAACGTTAACAATTATAACGCCAAGTAATAATGCAATTGGAGGTGAAATAATCGAGAACAAGCATAAAAAAATAATGCCCGCAAAAATAAATTGCTGTAAATAGTGATTGATTTCAAATAGTTGTGACGTAGATTGTTCTTTTGTTTTCAAAATAGGATAATTGATAATTACCCTGCAAAGTTCTATCGTTTAAACCAGAATCGCCAATCGTAAAATACAATTGACTATAACTTCAGGTTATAATGATTTGCAATATTCTGTATAAACAATTCTGACAACGGATCTGATTTTCCTAATAAAGTAATGATGTAAAAATATCTTTCAATTGATAATTTATCAACATCTAAAACAACCAATTCATTGTTTTTTAACTCTTTACTCACAGCATGAATTGACATAAAAGCAAAACAATCAGAATTTAATAAATAGGATTTAATGCTTTCAGTACTTCCTAACTGCATTTCGATTTGTAAATCAGTTAATTTTAATCCCATATTTTTAAGAGCAAATTCTATAACTTCAAGTGTTCCGGAACCACGCTCTCTGGTAATAAATTTCATTGATTTTAAATCATTTACAGAAATTTCATTTTGTTTTGCAAGAGGATTTTTGCTATTGCAGACTAAAACCAGTTCGTCTTTTAAAAACGGAATGTATTTTATGGATTGATTTTTTGACTGCCCTTCGACAATACCAATTTCGATTTCTTTATTAATTAATGCATTTTCGATTTGTTCTGTGTTTCCGTTAAGCAAATTGACTTTAATGTCTTTTTGCTTTTGATGAAAACGTGCCAAAACAGGTGAAATAATGTACTGAGAAATAGTTGTACTCGCTCCTAATCGCAGCAAACCCTGACGTTCGCTAATAAATGAACTCATTTCAAAATCTATTTCACGGTAAATTTCAAAAATTTCTTTGGTGTGTTTTAAAAGAATTTCTCCGGCGGGAGTCAAAGCGATTTTAGAACCGTTTCGTTCAAAAAGTTTGGTTTTATAGGTTTCTTCAAGTTCCTGAATATGCTTAGAAACTGCTGGCTGTGTAATGTACAATTCTGTTGCCGCTTTAGTAAAATTAAGGCGGAGTGCAACGGTATAAAATACTTTTAGCCTGAAATCCATAATCATAAATTTTAATTTTTAATCCACTTTTCTTTGTAATATTTTTTTGTACTAAAATAATTTTAAAATTTATAACAAAAGCTCAGGTCGATACTCAAAATGCATTGTGTCATAATGTTTCCAATTTCCCCCCCAAATAAAGCCATATTTTTCAAAAATTGAAACTAGCTTAAGAGGAATTTGATTTCTATACGAAAGAGTAACTTCTTCATTCTTACATTTACAATCCCATTGCCAATAATTAGAATTTTTGACATTAATATCTATTGTCATTCCATAACTATGCGTACTCAATCGATTTGTTCCTGAAATTTTTCTCCAGCTAAATGTACCTCCAATATTAGTAATGTATTTTTTAAATTCTGGATTATTATCTAATTCTGCTGAGAGTTTTTTTACTATTTTATCAATTCCATTTACGGTTGTTACTTTTATTTTTTGATTGACTAATTTCGGACACCAAATAATTTCAGTCATTTTTGATTCAACTTCTGATTTTGAATTTCCGTAAATTTTCTTAAAAAAAGCTTCATTTCGAATTCTTCCTGCATCTTCCTTTGGAATTAAATTCTTATCTGCTTTATTATATACAAACTTAAATTGATCCTCAATATCAGGATTATCTAATAATTCCTGATTGGTTTTATTTTTAAAATCATCATAAATTAAATTTGATTTATCCCTAAAAATGATTTTATTGTCTTTATAATCAACTATTTGATCTGGATATGCTTTAATTAATTTTTGAACGTTTAATGGGATTTCCTGAGAAAAAGCATTTTGAAATATAAGGACTAAAAAAAAGAATCTTTTCATTTAAAAACGTTTTAATTGTGAGGAACTAAAAGTCCATTCGGGGGTTTTTAGAGAAGTTCCAAAATCGACAGCGTACCAAGGACTCAACGAACTATTATTTGGATTTTTCAATATTTGAATTTCCTGTGCCGGCATATAACTTTGCGCCAATAGCATAATTTTTTGATTGTTTTTTGGATTTACCGCTATATCAACTACAATAACAGCATGACCCGGAAAGCCTCCTTTTATAAAAACATCCCCTATTTTTATATCTGAAGTATTAATTGGTTTCATCTCTTTTTCTAACGAAGCCGTTCCTGCATACGTAAAAACCGTCTCTAAATATTTCCAATAAGTTTCATAACTGTCAGATGGTTTTGCAGTTTTAACCCAGCTAGTTTTGTTGCCTTTAATTGCAATTCTGTAACCTTCGGCCCATTTACTAAAATCAGCTCGAAAACCATTTGTAAAATTAAAATGTATTTTATTGTACTGTTTTTGGCTGTAAAAATAATCCGCTCGTAAACGCATCACGGCATCAGCACATTGATGCAAATCCTTTTTTCCAATGGATAAATCCACAACCGCATCATATACATTTCGATTTGGTTTTATAGTTCCATCAAAATACAAAACATTTGAACCCAAGGGTTTTAATGGAAGATTTCGCAAAAAAAAATCAAATGAAGTTTTAGATTCCTCTTGCCTCACAAATCCCTGAAGCGGCTGAAAACGTTCCTGAATCGTGTTTCCCAAAAGATTGCTTTTGTTGGTTTTATTTGTCTCTGAAAATGAAAAAAAACAAAAAATTACCATCAAAATCGCTGCAATAAAAAAGAATTTAACTTTCATAATTTTAGACTTTTAAGTTATAACCACAAGATTACAAAATGTTAAGGATTCGATTTTTATTTCATCACAACAATCCGTTATATTTTCTAATAAACCATTCCGTAGTTAATAAAGCTGCAATTAAAACTAATAACCAAACCCAGTCAATTATTGGTGTTTTAGCGGCAACATTTTTCTCGATTGATTTGTATTCTTTATTTTCTAAAAGCGTATTAATTAAATCTTCTGACTGATCTTCAAAGAAAGCCTTTCCGCCTGTTTGAAGAGCAAGCTGTTTTAATTTTGTAACATCAGGATTTACGAATTGTTTTTCGATATCAAAATCTAAAATCTCAAAATGACTTGAATAGGAAGTATTTGAATTTAATTCTTTAACCGTAAAATTATATTTTCCGGCTGTTAATCCCTCAAGGTTTACAGAAAAAGAATTATTTCCTTTTAATAAATCGTAGTTTTTAGCCTGCTTCGTTTCTGCATTTGTAACAGTTATCGTTAATCTGGCTTTTTCATCAAACTCATAATTTTTGTTGAAGTATTGTGCGTTTATTACAATCTCTTCACCTGAATTATAAAAGCTTTCGTGGCTTACAACCAAAGATTTTTTTGATGCTGATGTTGCTAAAAACTGAATTATCTTATCAATAAAAATATCATATTTTTCAAATGACTGATTATCGATATGGCTCTGCAAACGCCATTTCCAGCTGTTTTCTCCTAAAAGAAAAGCGGTTCTTTTTCCTTGATTTTCTGCAAAAGCCAATAAAGGCGCATTTGTAGAAACATTTCTAATTTTTGAAGAAAGTAAAATTGAAACATTACCGTTTGTTGAAATAGTTCCAAAAGGATTTTGTAATGGCGGAAAGTTTTCAAAGCCAATATTATCTATGGCAAATAAATTAAATTGCGGCTGAAACTCTGATAAATAATCTTCAACTTGTCCACTCGTTTTAAAAATAAGATTGTTTTGCTGCTGATTTAAAAAATTAAAATCGGTACTGTTTCCTGTTATGATAAAAGTATTTCTTCCTGCTGCTTTATTGTTTTCAAAAACTTGTTTAAAAGCAAATGTCGGCTGATACAAAACTAAAACTGAAGCTTCTTGTAACTGACTAATATCATTTGGTTTAACCAAAATCACTTTACGTTGTGCATTAACTTCTATTGAACGTTTTAAAGCAGCAATATCTGGGTGGTTTATTGCCGAAACAATGGCAATTGTAGATTTTTGATCGATAATTTCTACAGCAAAATTCTTGATATTATTATAGCTGTTTTTTTCTTTTGCTCCAGATGAAATATTGGCTCTGAAAATTTGAAGTCCTACTTTATCTGCCGGCAAAAGTAAGTTTAAAGATGCCGTTTTTTTTGAAGGTGAAAAAGAAACCTTTTCTTTCGCTACAACGGAATTTCCTTGCGAAATTGTAAAATCTGCATTGACAGTTTTGTCTCCAGCATATTGTAGAAAAACTTCAACCGGAAATTTATTTTTATGAAAAGCGTATTTATTTACGTTGAGCTGATTGATTTTTAAATCGAAAAATGTGGTTGTATCTCCTACAACCAAAGGATACACTTTATTGGCAGGATCGAATCTGTATACGTAATCGTTTCCTGTAGTTTGATTTCCGTCGGTAATTATAACTGTTGGGAAAGTCAGGTTTTTATTGATGCTTTTTAAATTCTTGGCAACTTGATCTAAATTGGTTTGATTTCCTTTAAAATCAAATTTATCCGATGCCTTAAATTCGTCATCAAATTGATAAGACTGAATTTCAAATTTTTCTTTTAAAGCTGGATTTGAAATTAGTTTTTGATATAATTCAACTGCTTTTTTATCTGATTTTAAAGCTGTAATCGAGCTTGAATTATCAACGGCAATTGCTAAAGGCGTTTTGGTGATTTCCAGCGAACTCTTTGAAATTATTGGATTTATTAATAAAACCAATAATCCAAAAATGACCAGAAAACGTAAAAAAGCCAAAAACCAAATCAGATTTGATTTGTTTTTGGCTTTATAAAAATATTGAAAGTACGACAAACCACCTGCTATTACTAAAGAAAGTAATAATAATAAAATCGTGTTTGTAGTCATAATTTTTTAGTATTCAGTAATCAGTTTTTAGTGATCAGATTAAAAAGTCGAGATTACGACTGTAAAAAGTGTTCAGTAATTATTCTAGAGTCAGAAAAATACTGAATACTAAAAACTGAACACTGCAAACTATTACGTAAGCATTCCTCCGCAAACGTTAAGAACTTGTCCTGTAACGTATGCACTCATATCTGAAGCTAAGAAAAGACAAGCATTTGCAACATCTTCGGTAGTTCCGCCGCGTTTTAACGGAATACCTTCTCTCCATCCTTTTACTACATCTTCAGATAATTTTGCAGTCATTTCAGTTTCGATGAAACCTGGAGCGATTGCATTGCAGCGAATGTTACGAGAACCTAATTCTAAAGCCACAGATTTAGTAAAACCAATTGCTCCGGCTTTTGAAGCAGCATAATTTGTTTGACCTGCGTTTCCAGAAACTCCAACTACAGAACTAATATTGATAATAGAACCTGCACGTTGTTTTAAGAAAGTTTTTTGGATTGCTTTTGTCATATTGAAAACAGATTTCAAGTTAACATCAATAACCTGATCAAAATCAGCTTCAGACATACGCATAAGTAAATTATCTTTTGTAATTCCGGCATTGTTGATTAAGATATCAACAGTTCCAAAATCAGCTAAAACAGCATCAACGAAAGTTTGAGCTTCGTTAAAATCAGCTGCATTTGATTGATAACCTTTTGCTTTTACTCCTAAAGCGTTCAATTCAGCTTCAAGCGCTTCAGCAGATGCAGCAGATGAACTATATGTAAATGCTACGTTTGCTCCGTGTTTAGCAAAAACTTCTGCAATTCCTTTACCAATTCCGCGGCTAGCGCCAGTAATGATTGCTACTTTTCCTTCTAGTAATTTCATATTAAGGTATTCGTTTTTATTTTTCGAATTACAAATATAGATTATTTGGGCATTTAATAAAATTTGAAATGTAAAAAATGGTTTTGATTCTTACTTTTATTAAAGGAAATACTTAATAAATTAAATAATTCAAAAGTTTTTCTTTCAAAAAAAATACCACTTCAAAATGAAGCGGTATTTCAATGATTTATATTAACATTCTAAAATTGTCCCATCTGCCATAATTCTTGGTTGGCAGGGAACCGGTTCATAGATATCTGCACAGGGATAGTTTGGATAATTTGCCGCAATAGCGCCAGGTGGAGCCCAATTTCCATCACTGCAAACCGGATAAACTCTAGTACCTTTTCCTAAAATGTTTTTTTGTTCTTCTTTTCCAAGAACTTCAGCTCCTCTAAAATTTAAAATTGATTTCAACATAATAATTTAAGTTTATAAATATTTGTCAGCTCAATCATTTTACGTCCGTTGAGATTCAGACTAATGTATTAAAAGGAAAAGAAAAAAACAGCTCATAAATGAGCTGTTCTCTTCAAAATAAAAATTAAAACTAAAAATAATCTTTAAAGCTGCCATACTGACATTCTAAATGAACTCGATGAACTTGTTAAAGTATAAATGATATTGGTATAACCCAGCTTAAAGTTTTCTTGTTTAACATAAATTCCATTAGGATCTGTTAGATGACTATCAAAACTTGCAAGGAAAGGCGGAGCAGCAACTGTAGTGTTCCCATTCCATGATTTATGTTTTAAAATTACTTTTTTTCCTGCAGCATCTTCTATTACATCAACATAATGAAATATCGCTGCACGTCCAACAAAAGTGTAATATATAAAGTTTCCTAATGCATGATTTGTATACAGCTGAATAGATGAAATGGATTGTCCTGCCGGTAATGAAGCATTAATATTTTCCAATTCTTCGTAAAACAACACTGAATTTGTTGGTGCATCTTCTATATAATCTCCTGGATAATAACCAAATCTATTAGCTGCTCTTCCAGGAAGCATCATTTTATAATCATCTGTTAAAATTGGCGGCGTATTAGTAAACTTAATAGTTGCTGTAACTCCTCCTGTGCCTGTTGCTACAAAATTTGAAGTTGAGGCATCGTATACAAAGTTTGTTAATTTTTGTCCTTTTACGACTACAGCAGGTTTTACTACTGCGCCAGTTGGAGTGTATGAAAGTGCGAGATTAAAACTGTCATTTGAAGTTAAAGATTCTGCTATCCCAAAACGAGCCGCTGCATTAAAATCGAAATTATATTGCTGTACAGACGAACCATCGTTTATTTCAACTAATCTGAAAAGCGGGCTTGTAGCATCTCCTGTTATATTTTGATTTATAATAACTCCCCCCGCTAAATTAGTCCAATCATCAGCTGTTGCTTTTACGAATCTTAATTCATGACCGTTTCTATTGGTTCTAAAAATAATTTGTCCATTTTCCTGTCCATAATAGTAAAACTGAAAATCACCAAGATAACCTTTTCCAAGAAGTGATGCCGTAGGGAAATTTGCTGCATCAGATAATAAATGAATTCTATTGTTAGTTGTAAAGACTAAACTTACCGTACTTCCAACCTGAATATCGTATTGGCTTCTGTGGATAGTTGTATCATCATCAAAATCAGATGCCATGTCAACTTTTCCTTCAGGTAAAAATTTGAAAACATGTGTAAAACCACCCAATTGTGTACTGTCTGTATAATAAACAGCTTTCCATCCTAATTCTGAAGAAAGAAGTAAATCGTTTAGTTCTACTTTACGAGCATTCAATCTTTCTGTTGGTGTTTGATCAAATTTTGGATCAACTTCTGTACTTGTACATGCACCTACAATAATTGCTATTAAAGCAAGTATTAGATACTTATTTATGTTTTTTATTTTCATAATATGATTTTATTAATTCATTATTATTTACACTTAATCATTGATAACAGCATCTGTATTTTTTTGCGCTTCATCTCTTAAAGCATAAAAATCGATATTAAATCTATCTTTATAATATTGAACTACAATAGCTTCTTTCTTTTTGATGTTTGCTACTGCTGCAGGATCACTTATACTTGCCAAAAGGTCATCGTATTCTGCTGCAGAACTTGTTAAGATCATAGACGCAGTTTCTGCAAAATCCTCATAAACATTTAATCTTGCATAACTCGTTACAAAACCTAATTCTCTTGAATCTTCCTCGTCTTCTGTATACCAGCTTGAAGTATAACCAGAAGGAGTTAATTTAGACCACGCCTGAACATCAAATGGGTTATTTTGATTAAGAATGTGTACGTACTCGTGTTGAATAGTATGAATAAATTCTGTTACTTCTGCTCTGCTGCTTCTGTTTAAATCATCAACCTGAAATAAAGTAACTCTTTGTCCACCTTCTGCCAAACCTAATGTTCTGGTGCCATTTGTATTTAAATTCATGCCTCCAACTAATACAAATTCTCTAGGTGCAATCTTTTTTACAAAATCAGTACCTCCAATCGTTGTATAACTGTCAATCCAAATTTGTTTTACAACTTCAAGTGCAGGCTGTACTTTATTTACAGCGGGTGGAAATAAATAACGGCTGTTATCTACTAAATTTTGATCCCATTCGTAATAAACTTTAATATTATAAGGGTTTAAAAAACCATTATCAATCCACTTATCTAAATCAGTTTTTAATGGTATTGAATAATCTAACTGACTGTCTGTAAGTTGATCTTCATGTGCACAGGCAGTAAAAAGTACTACTCCTGCTAATATTGCTATTGTTTTATGTAGATTTAATATTTTCATAATAATTGAATTAAATTTTTATCTAGGATTTTTCTCAATTCCGTTATCTGTTGCTCTTAATGGTATCTGAAGCACTCTTCTGTTATCATCCTTCTTTAATATGTTGTTATTAACTACTTGACCAAATTGGTAAGTATTATGTTCTACAACAAGATTAAAACGTTTAATATCAAACCATCTTAAGCCTTCATGTAAAAATTCTCTTCGTCTTGCTTCAGCAATAGCTTTAATATAAGATGTTTGTACAGGGCTTAAAGTATAATAAGGTGTAAACTCATTTGCAATCACCGGGTACATATCAACAACTAATTGCTCAGTTAATTTGTCTGTAGCAGAATTATATCCTGTTGTTCTTGTTCCTAAAAAATATTCAAGCTCTGCATTTGCTTCTGCTAGTTGATTTTTCATTACATGAGCTTCAATTCTGTTTAAGAAAAATTCATCATTGCTTAAAAGAACTGTTCCAGTATATGCTTCTCCAATACCAGCTGTAACATTGGTATATTTAAAATACTCATAAAATTTTGGTACTAAAACTGTAATACCTCCTCTATATTGACCAGAAGCAGTAATTAACCAGCGTTTTCCCCAAATATTAGTTTTTGGTCCTAAAATTAGATCTGATTTGTTACCTGCAAGTGTAAATCTATAGGTATAACTTCTTCCCCAAGTAGAATTTGGATAAGATACTAAAAGGTTTGTAGCCTGCTCTACTCTTGAATATTCTACCGGTCTGTCTGCAAAGGCAGTTGCATTGAATGCAGCATAGTTTCTAAGACTAGTTGGTTTAGAACCTAATGATTCTGAAACTTCAAGAACTTTATCCCAGTCTCCTTTCATTAGATAAAAACGGCTGGCAAAAGCTTTAGCTGCTTGTACAGTAAAATGATATTTAGGCTCTTTATAGTTATTTGTTAAATATTTCATCCCCTCATTGATATCCTGCTCTATGAAATCAAAAACTTCTTTAACTGTGTTTCTTTTGTATTTTTCTAATAAAGCGCTTTCTGGTTTTGTAACATAAGGAATACCAAGATCAGTTGCCGCTGTTGCCGGATTATAGGTTTTTGACCATAGTAAAACCAGCATAAAATGAGAATATGCTCTTGTAATCAATGCTTCTCCTTTTTGCGGATTTAAGCTAGCTGGACTACCTAATTCTTCAATTGCAACTAAAGCCTGATTTGCAGCTGCGATTGCTCCATAAGAAGCGTTCCAGAATGATGCTTCTGTATCTAGACCAATCTGGTTTTGCATTTCCCAGTTATAACTTTGTCTGTTATCAATATCTGAATCTGTAAGTTCGCTATCAAAAACATTGTCTGACATTGTTTCTGCAATACCCATATAGGTTCTATCTGGATATGCAGTAACTAAAAGCTCTGAAATTTTTTCAGGCGTATCTATCTGAGTTCTGTTATCAGGTACTTCTGAAAGAAAATCATCACAGCTGGTAAGACTTATTATTAATAATAATGAAAGTGTTATTTTTATATTCTTCATGATTAACTTAATTAAAATGAAACATTTAAAGTAAATGTATACTGAGAAGTGATTGGAAATGCTACCCCTCCTGTATTACGAAACTCCGGATCCTGACCATGTAATCTTTTGTCTGAATAAATCAACCATGGATTTACTGCTGAACCTTTTAAAGTAAAAGTGCTTAAGCCTAGTTTTTTCTTGTAATCTTTAGGAAACTCCCAGCTTAGAGAAACGTTTTTCAACCTTACGAAATCACCATCAGCAATTCTAACATCAGAGAAATTATAAGTGTTGTAAGCGATTTGTAAATCTCTATTTCCATAATTTCTGTTTAATAATCTGTCTGCAATTACTGGAACGTTTGTGTAGTTCTCATCACCCGGATTAATCCATCTGTTTGTGTATTCTTTTGTAAACACAGTTAAGTCATTGTATTCGTTGCTATACACAGGATTTAAACGTACTTTATTACCTCCTGATCCAACTACGAAAACATATAATGACCAGTTTTTATAAGTAAAAGTATTAGCTAAACCAATAGATTTATTAGGTTCTATTGATCCTTCATATTTTAAATAATTGGTAACATCTTTTGTATCTTGAAAATCAGCACCTGTAATATTACTTTCTGCTCCGTCTTGTAATTTAAATGTTGGTAATCCCTGATTATTTAAACCTGTAAATTGGTAAGAATAAATTGAATTTCTTGGATGTCCAACTGCATTTCCTCCATTTGAATCTACTAAATCGAATGCTGAAGGTCTGTTTTGTAATTTTGTAATTTTTTGACTAAATACAGAAAAATTAAGGTTTGTTGACCATTTAAAACTATCGGTTTTAATATTCTGAGTCGTAATACCAATTTCAAGACCTTTAGTTTCCATATCTGCATTATTACCTTGTTTAATTGACTCACCACCAATACCAGAAGTAATTACATAATCAATTAAATCAAAAGCTTTACGACTGTAAACATCTGCGGCAAGTGATACTCTATTGTTAAACATTCCTAAGTCTAAACCAATATTAGTCTCAAATTGCTTCTCCCAAGTAAGATCTCTATTTTGTAAATCTTCAATTCTGATTGCATTTTCTCTATCTGAAAGATTAAAACGATCAGTAATGAAACTTTTGTAAATAGCTAATGAATTTGTTGCAGGTCCTGCAGTAGCAGTAAGTCCGTAAGATCCTCTCAATGCTAAAGTATTAATACTCTCTACATCTTTCATAAAACTTTCCTCAGCAATGTTCCATTTACCACTAAAAGTATAAGTAGGAAGCCATCTTGATGAACCTGTGTCTCCTTGTCTGTTTGAACCATCATAACGACCAGTAATAGATCCTGTATAACGACGATCGTATGTATATCCAACTTTACCAAAGAAACCTACTGTTCTTTCTCTTTCTTCACCAAATTCATAGTATGAATCACCTCCGTTTACAATTTTTTCGATGATTTTAGGATCAATGAAAGAAGTAAATCCTTTATCATATTGCAATCCAACAGCTGTAAAGTTATCATTACTTCTGTCTAATGATCTAAGTTCTGTACCAAAGAAACCTTCAACTTCATGTTTATCATTGAATGTATTTCTATAAGTAACACTATTTCTTACATTGTAAGAAGTCATGTCATTTGTAAACTTTCTTAAGAATCCTCCGCTTGGTAAAACAGAAACTTTTGGTGCTGTTAAATCATTTGGATCTTGATAAAGAAATACGTTTGCATCCTGAATTTGAGCATTTACATTATCCCCTACACCAGCATTGTAAGCCCCAACTACGTTAGAACCTTCATAAATTTTATGCTCTCTTGATGTATTTGCATAACGTGCTGAACCAGTTAAATTATAGCTTAAATTTTTATTAATTTTATAATCTAAATCCAATTGAAAGCGGATGTCTTTTACATCTATCTCTAATGTATTATTTGCTAACTCATTAATAATATTCATTGGAGCCCAGTTATTTTGGTAATATTCCAGATTTCCATTCTCATCATAAGGTCTTAATGTACGGCTTGTACTTAAAACATAATTAAATGGGTTAATATCAAAATCTCTTGTAGTTTTACCAAATACAACATCTTGTTTACTTTCATAAGATCCCGGAGCTCCTTGTTTACGAATAGAGCCTAAAGTAGATAATGTAATATTCAATCTATCATTTACAAAAAATGTTCCTTTAATATTTGATGATAATTGATTTACATTGTCGGCAATAGTCCATCCCGGATCTGTATAGTAACCTAAAGACGCATAAAAAGTGTTGTTTTTTCCACCTCCAGAAAAACTTAACGAATGGTTTTGCGTAATCGATGGTCTGAATAATACACTAAACCAGTCTGTGTTTGCTAATTCGTATTTTCTTAAAAATTCATTAATATATGGCTGATCATTTTTAACACCAAATTGCCCGCCAGTTTCATTATACTTATTAATTTCTTTAGCCAGAATATTATATGCTCCACCAAATCTTCCTGTATATGATGAACTTAAATCAAGATATCCTTTTTGTTTCATTTCCTGAAAAACACTCATAGATTCCTGAGAATTTAAGATATCATATTGAGTATAACTTGGTACAGTTCTTACAGTATTTTCAACTGAATAGCTTATTTTTAACGGAGAATCTCTACGCCCTTGTTTTGTAGTTACAACCACTACTCCATTTAACGATCTAGATCCATAAATTGACGTAGCCGATGCATCTTTAAGAACTTCAATGCTTTGAATATCATTTGAATTTAAACCCGCAACAGAAGAACTTAGCAATGTAGCAGAATTCCCTGAAGCTAAATCCGCAAAGGTAACATTGATAATATCTTCCTGAACAACACCATCGATAACCCATAATGGTTTTGTATCTCCAAAAATTGAAGAAGATCCACGAACGGTAATTTTAGGCGCTGTACCAAAAGTTCCTGTAACATTTTGTACTGTAACCCCTGCCGCTTTTCCTTCGATCATTCGGCTTACGTCAACTACACCGTCAACTTTTAACTCTGAACCAGAAATTTTACTGATAGCACCAGTAAATGTTCTTTTAGATGTTTTTTCGTAACCTGTAGTAACAACAACTTCTTTTAAGTTCTGGCCAGCTTCTGTTAAAACAACTGTTGGCGTAACATTAGTAATTCCAATTTCTTTCGTTTCCATACCTACGTAAGAAATTACAAGTCTATCTGTGTTTGCAGGCATTTCGATAGAGAAATTTCCATCAAAGTCTGTTAGAACTGCAATTTTTGTTCCTTTTGCCATTACGGTTGCACCCGGAAGCGGACTTCCTGATTGATCTGTTACTTTACCTTTAATAATTGGACCGGCTGTTAATGCTTCAAAAAGTGAATCATGATTATCTGCACTTGCAAACGGATCTGCCGCAGCGGTTTTTTGCAGAATAATTTGATTGCTCACTTCTGAAAAAGTAATATTAAATGGCACCAAAATACGGCTAAGTATGCTTGAAAGCGCTTCCTGATTCGCTTCGATGCTTACTTTGCGGCTTAATTGTGGCAGCCTTGAATTGTACGAAAATTTTACATGAGCTGATTTTTCAATTTTAGATAAAGCATTATCAAGAGTCAAATTTTCAACTATAATGGTAACTTTTGTATCTAATTTTTTCTGCCCATTTACATTATTTGCTACGGCAAAGCTTGAAAACACAAGTGCCAAGACAAACTGAAATAGTGTTATTTTCATGATTCTATGGAGTAATCGTTGTTTAACAACTGGTTTTTTCATAATTTTGATTTGTTTTGATTAATACTATTTTGAGTGTATTTTAAAGAAACGATGAACTACTTTTTACAGAAAGTAATTCAATTTATAAGTGTCGATAATGTTACAGCATTTCGGCACTTTTTTTTGCATTATCATTTTTACATAGGCAATAGTTTATTTCTGGTTGAGTTAAGTTTTTGGTTAATATTTAGCAAAATGAAATAGAAATCAGCTGCATTTTTTCTCAAAAAAATAAGATTACACTTTAAAAAAGGAGTCATTAGGAAATAGAAATTTTATGTAATTACAGTTACAAAAAAATTAATTACAGCCTTCTGAAGTTATAATAATCTGATTTCCATTCATTTCAAAACTGGTATTATTCCCTATGCTTTTACAGACAATTTTTAGCTTTTCTGTTAAAGGCTGATCACTCAGTGATGTTGTTAAATGGCATTCTTTTAATTTGTTTTCCGGATAATCAATATCTACAAGGTATGCCTGTTCGATGGTTTCAAAAATCTGCGATACAGGTATATCATTAAATTCAAAGCTTAATTGTTCAATATTTCCAACATTCTGCACCAAAACAGGATCTAGTGTAATATTTGTGATTTTATTGAATTTCATAACATTACGCTCAAACCTCAAAGCTTGATTTGGAAGAAGCACAATTTCATTTTCATCTGATTTAGAAATTAAATCATTTGACTTTACCTTAACTTTACCGGTACGTACTAAAATTTCTACATCTGGCTGATCAGAATAAGCTTTAACTCTAAAACTAGTTCCAACTACTTTTGTAACAATCTCATTCGCATAAACGAAAAAAGGCTTTTTAGGATTTTTACTAATTTCAAAGAAACCTTCGCCGGATAAATACACCTTTCTTTCGTTCCCGGTAAAGATTTTAGGGTAACTCAATTTACTATTTGGCTGCAGTAAAACCGAACTGCCGTCTGACAGTGTAATAATTTGCGGTTTATTAGAATTGTTGGTTTGTTCTACTAATCCCTCACTATTGTCTTCAATAAGTTCTTTGTAGGTAACAATATTATTTTCAGATTTAAAATTGTTATTATAATACCAAGCCGACATTAAACCAATAACTAATGTTGCTGCTATTCCGGTAATGAATCTTTTTCTGAAAGTATTTAACTGTAAAGTTTTAACTGTTTTTTGATTTTCTTTTTCACGGATTTTTTGCCACGTATTTTGCAACGCTCTGTGAATATCAGATTTTGTTAGTTCTGTCGCCGGAACTTTCATAGCCAGAAGCATTAATCTTGCATCTTCTACTAATTTTGCTCGCTGACGACTTTCTAAAGTCCACTCTTCCCAACCGTTTTCGTCAATTTTTGACAAAACCCAAAGCTGAAAAGATTCATCTGATAAGAAATCTTCTATTTCGGTATATTTATTTCGTTTTTGCATCTAATAATAGGGTTACAAAAACATAGAGGACAACTTTTATATTATATACTCACCAAATTAAGATTTTTTTTAAACTTTTTTAACTTTTCTTAAAGAGTCGTTGAAAATAGTAAGGCTATTACAGAAAAACTGCCCTTCCATTCTTTGCGAAGAGTAAGCAGGCCACGGTGAAGTAGATTACTGGCTGACTGATAATTAACATCTAGCATATCTGCAATTTGTTCGACTGAAAGTGCCTGATGATAGCGTAAATACAAAGCTTCTTTTTGTCTTGCCGGTAACTCATTTAATAATTTATTTAGATAAGAAACCTTTTCTTTTGTGGCATAATCATCATCCAAAAGATCATTTTCTACTGAAAATTCCAAAAGGAATGCAATATCATCTGTACTAGATGTTTTTCTAAAAATATGGTCACGCTCGTATAGACGAGCAATTCTTTTTCTAACACTCGACAATAAATACGCTTTTACAACAACAGAGCTCTGCAAAGAGTTTCTGTATACCCAAATATCCGTAAAAACATCCTGAACACAATCCTGAACTTTTTCTGCAAAAGGAGACAATGAATTTCCGTAATTAACAAGATCGCCGTAATAACGTTCAAACAATAATGAAAATGATTTCTCGTCTCCAAGTATTAAATTATTCCAAAGTATATTGTCTTCAACAGGGTTGGCTCGTAGGATTTGGGTCTTCATAAATAGCGGATTATACCTAAACAACAGATTAATTAATGTAAAATATATACAATTTTAACATTATCATTTAGTTTTGTTCGATAAATATATAAAAGCTAATACTTAAAAACAATTATTTTACACAAAAGAGACAGTTTCCTAATATAGAAAACTGTCTCTTTCATTTGGTATCACTGGGTTCTTAATAAAATGTTAAAATATTCTTAGCTAAAACACAACTCACTTTTATAAGATTTTACATATATATTTTATCTCAAAATTACCTTGTGTATGATTATCTAAAATTTATCGAAAAAGCAATTCCGTTTATAAATTAAAATGCCTTACTAATTTTAAATAATAAGGCATTTTAAGTAATATTATTGAATTAAATGACGCTTTTAGAAAGCTACATTCCATCTTGGCAATTTTGCATTTTCATTTAAGAAATTTTGTAAAACCTGTCCTTCAACAGCAGTTGGAATTGCTTTTACATTTCCTGCAAAAGTTTCGTACCAAACAACTTCAAGAACAGAAATGTTCTCTAATTTCATTTGTGCCGGCCATGAATATTTTCTTCCTGTTTTAGCAAATTGGTGTCCGTTTACGATTTTATCGTATAATCCGCCATTTTTACTTTTTAGAGTTCCGTCATTTTGAACAGTTCCAGTTGAACCAACCATGATCAATTCTTTTGAATCTCCGTCAATTTCATAAACTACAAAAATTCCAGCGCTTCCTTCCGGAGCATTGCAAACTTCTTCTAAACTATCGTTTACAGTAAAAGTAAAACTATTTGTTGATTTAAATTTTTCTAATTCTTTGTACATATTTCTTTTTTAAGCCTCTAAGATACTGAGGTTCTAAGATGCTAAGTTTTTTCTATTTATACCTCAGTATTTTAAAATGGAAAAAAGTCTCAACAAAATATTGAGACTTTTTGGAATTTATTATTTTAAAGATTGGAATTTATTATCCAAGTACTTCTTTTACTTTTTTACCAATTTCAGCTGGTGAATCAACAACGTGAATTCCGTTGTCTCTCATAATTTGTTTTTTAGCAGCAGCTGTATCATCAGAACCACCAACAATAGCACCTGCGTGACCCATTGTTCTACCAGCAGGAGCAGTTTCTCCAGCGATAAAACCAATAACTGGTTTACGGTTACCATCAGCTTTTACCCATCTTGCAGCATCAGCTTCTAACTGACCTCCAATTTCACCAATCATAATGATTACTTCAGTTTCTGGGTCGTTCATTAATAATTCTACAGCTTCTTTAGTTGTAGTTCCAATAATTGGATCTCCACCAATACCAATAGCTGTAGTGATTCCTAAACCTTGTTTTACAACTTGGTCAGCAGCTTCATAAGTTAAAGTTCCTGATTTAGAAACGATACCAACTGTTCCTTTTTTGAAAACAAAACCTGGCATAATACCAACTTTAGCCTCACCCGGAGTAATTACACCTGGGCAGTTAGGACCAATTAATCTTGAATTTCTTTCTTTAACATAATTATTTGCTTTAATCATATCTGCTACAGGAATTCCTTCTGTAATAGCAATAATTACTTTAATTCCGGCATCAGCAGCTTCCATAATTGCATCAGCAGCAAAAGCTGGCGGAACAAAAATGATAGAAGTATCAGCTCCAGCTTGATCAACAGCATCTTTTACTGTATTAAAAACCGGACGGTCTAAATGGCTTGTACCACCTTTTCCTGGAGTAACACCTCCAACAACATTAGTACCGTACTCAATCATTTGAGAAGCGTGGAAAGTTCCTTCGCTTCCTGTAAATCCCTGAACAATTATTTTGGAATCTTTATTAACTAAAACACTCATGATATATATTTTATGTAGTTTTTAAATTTGTGTTGCAAAAATAAGGTTTTGTAATGTATTTTGCCTCTTTTATTGTCAAAAAAATATTAAGAAAATTGACTCATCTGGTAACCTCTGTAAAGTTTGTCATCTTTTATTTGCCAGATAGTTGAAAAATGTGCCAGAAGCATCTCTTCACGCGGATTCTCGATAGTTTTAACATAATGAGAATAACGTACTGAAACTAAGTCATCTTCGGCAAGAATATGACTTATTCTAACTTTAGATCTCACGTAAGCTCTGCTAAGCTCGTTCGCCATTTCTAAAATCGAATCATGATTCATTTCGATAAATCCTTTACTGCTATTCCACTCAATTATAACATCTGGATGCAAATAGGTTTTTAGAACTTCACTGTCAATCAAGGCATCCGACTTATAAAATTTTTGAACAAACTCTTTTATAGACATATTACTTCAATTTAGTTAGAATTTCAGGAATCTTTTTGATATTGGCTAATTGTTTTAACTTTTCTCTTGATTCTTCTATTGGAGTTCCAAAGTATGATTTTCCTCCTTCTACAGATTTTGTAACACCAGTCTGGCCCATAATAACAGCTTTTGCTCCTATTGTAATACCGCTGGTGGTACCAACTTGTCCCCAAATTGTAACTTCATCTTCAATAACAACACAGCCGGCAATACCTGTTTGTGATGCAATTAAACATTTTTTCCCAATAACTGTATCGTGACCAACATGAACCTGATTATCCAGTTTGGTTCCTTCCTTTATTGTAGTATCTCCTGTAACTCCTTTATCTATTGTACAAAGAGCTCCAATTCCAACATTATCTTCAATTACAACTCTACCACCGGAAATTAACTGATCAAATCCTTCCGGACGTTTTTTGTAATAAAAAGCATCGGCACCTAAAATACTTCCTGCGTGAATTATTACATTATCGCCAATTACAGTATAATCGTAAATTGAAACATTAGAATGTATTAAACAGTTTTTACCAATTTTAACGTGGTTGCCAATAAAAGTATTAGGCTGAATTACTGTTCCTTCTCCAATTTCAGCTGAAGAAGAAATAGCTACATTTGCGAACTGAAAAGGTTTAAAATGTCTTGTAAGAACATTAAAATCTCTGAAAGGATCATCAGAAATTAAAAGAGCTTTACCATCTGGGCAATCCACTTTTTTATTAATTAAAACAATGGTTGCTGCTGATTGCAAAGCTTTGTCATAGTATTTTGGATGGTCTACAAAAACAATATCTCCAGGTTCAACCACATGAATTTCGTTCATGCCTAAAACCTGAAAGTTTTTGTCACCAATAAATTCGCAGTTAAGCAAATTTGCAATTTCTTCTAAAGAGTGAACTTTTGGAAATTTCATATATCTAAATTAGAAAATTTATTAATGAGAAAATATGTCAATTAAAAAAAATGTGTCAATTAAAAAATATTTTTCAATTTTCTAATTGACTCATTGACAAGTTTTCTAATTAAAAATTACTCTTTTACACGCTCCATGTAAGAACCAGAAGCTGTATCGATTTTAATTTTATCACCTTCGTTAATAAACAAAGGAACGTTTACAGATGCACCAGTTTCTACTGTAGCATTTTTTGTAGCGTTAGTAGCTGTATTTCCTTTTACTCCCGGCTCAGCGTAAGTAACTTCAAGAATTACAGATGCAGGCATATCTACAGATAAAGGTAAATCAGTTTCAGTATTAATCTGAACCATTACATTTGTTCCTTCTTTCAATAAATCCGGAGCATCAAGGATGTTCTTGTTTAAAGAAATCTGTTCAAATGTTTCTGCATTCATAAAGTGAAATTCATCGCCTTCTGGATATAAATATTGAAAAGTATGTGTTTCAACACGAATAACATCAATTTTATGACCTGCCGAAAAAGTATTATCTAATACTTTTCCCGAAGTTAAACTTTTTAGTTTAGTTCTTACGAAAGCCGGACCTTTTCCAGGTTTTACGTGAAGAAATTCAATAATTTTATAGATGTCGTGATTAAATTTAATACACAATCCGTTTCTAATATCTGATGTAGACGCCATTTGTTTTTTTTATTTTAAATTTTAAAATGTCGATTTTAGATTCTAAATAAAGAATCTAATCTTCATTATTTGTTTTTTTATATTTTATGTTTTCAGTTTTAATCTTCAGCTTAGAAATCTAAAATCAGAAGTATAAACTCTAAAATTAATAATTTCCTGAATAACCTTTCATAATTCCTCGTGATGAATTTCTAATAAAATCAAGAATTTCATCTCTCTCTGGAGTTGCTTCCATTTCAGCTTCAATAATACTTAAAGCTTGCGTTGTATTGTAATTCTTTTGATATAAAATTCTGTAAATTTCCTGAATTTCTCTAATTTTTTCAGTACTAAATCCTCTTCTTCTTAAACCAACTGAATTTATACCAACATAAGATAATGGTTCTTTAGCCGCTTTAGTGTAAGGAGGAACATCTTTTCTTACCAAAGATCCTCCAGAAATCATAGCGTGATCACCAATATGAATAAATTGATGAATTGCTGCTAAACCTCCAATAACGGCGTGATTTCCAACAACTACGTGACCCGCAAGAGCAACACCATTAACAATAATAGCATTATTTCCAATTTCGCAGTCGTGTGCAATGTGTGCGTAAGCCATTACTAAACAATTGTTTCCAAGAATGGTTTGTCCTGAAGCAATTGTTCCTCTGTTAATTGTAACACACTCTCTAATTGTACAATTGTCACCAATAATAGCTAAAGAATCTTCCCCTCCAAATTTTAAGTCCTGAGGTACAGCAGAAATTACCGCTCCCGGAAAAATGTTACAATTTTTTCCAATTCGGGCACCTTCCATAATGGTCACATTTGAACCAATCCAAGTACCATCACCAATAACAACATTATTGTGAATTGTTGTAAATGGTTCGATTACAACATTTTTAGCGATTTTAGCGCCAGGATGAACATATGCTAATGGTTGATTCATCTATGTTTTATATTTTAAATTAAAATAATCTGATTTTAGGGCAACAAACCTAAACAATAAATTTGATTAATTATTGTTTTCTTGCAATTTGTGCCATTAATTCTGCCTCAGTTACTAATTTTCCGTTTGCATAAGCGTTAGCCTGCATGTGGCAGATTCCTCTTCTGATAGGAGAAATCAATTCACATTTGAAAATTAATGTATCACCCGGCAATACTTTGTGCTTAAACTTAACATTATCAATTTTCATGAAATATGTTAAGTAGTTTTCTGGATCTGGGACAGTGCTTAGAACCAAAATTCCGCCTGTTTGGGCCATTGCTTCAACAATTAAAACACCTGGCATAACTGGAGCTTCAGGAAAATGTCCTACGAAGAAATTTTCGTTCATAGTAACATTTTTTAAACCAACTACATGACGATCAGACATTTCAATAATTCTATCAATCAACAAGAATGGTGGTCTGTGAGGAAGCATTGACATGATTTTATGAATATCCATCAATGGTTCTTGGTTTAAATCATAAACAGGAACATGATTTCTCTGTTCAATTTTGATGATTTTAGCCAATTTCTTAGCAAACTGAGTGTTTACAAAGTGACCTGGTTTGTTTGCAATAATTTTTCCTTGAATACGAACTCCAATAAGAGATAAATCTCCAATAACATCAAGTAATTTATGTCTTGCTGCTTCGTTTGGATAATGTAAAGTAAGATTATCTAAAACGCCGTTTGGTTTTACAGAGATTTCGTCTTTACCAAAAGCTTTCTTTAAATTTTCCATTGTAGACTCAGAGATTTCTTTATCTACATATACAATTGCATTATTTAAATCACCGCCTTTAATTAAGCCATGCTCTAATAATGATTCTAATTCATGTAAAAAACTAAAAGTTCTTGAGCTTGCTATTTCTTCTTTAAAATCAGCAAGGCTTTTAAGTGTAGCATTTTGAGTGCCTAATACTTTTGTACCAAAATCTACCATAGTAGTTACCTGGTATTCATCGCTTGGCATAACAAGGATTTCACTTCCTGTTGCTTCATCTGTAAAGGAAATAACTTCTTTTACAACATAAACATTACGGCTTGCGTCTTGTTCTTCGATTCCGGCTTTTTCAATTGCTTCAACAAAATATTTTGATGAACCATCCATAATAGGCAGTTCAGAGGCATTCAATTCAATAATAATATTATCCAAATCGCATCCAACTACAGCTGCTAAAACGTGTTCAGGAGTTTGTATTTTAACACCTAATTTTTCTAAATTAGTTCCTCTTTGCGTATTAACAACATAATTAGCGTCAGCCTCAATGACTGGCTGGCCTTGCAAATCTACTCTTACAAAAGTGAAACCATTATTAATAGGAGCTGGTTTAAAAGTCATTGTAACTTCTTTTCCAGTGTGCAATCCAACTCCAGTTAGTGAAATTTCATTTTTGATGGTTTTCTGTTTAACCATTATTTCCATTTTTTGGGTTTATTATTATTTGTTTCTTTAATTCTTCAACTTCGGCAACTATCTTAGGAAGGTTTTTAAAATGAACATACGATTTATTAAAATCAGTATATCCTAGTGATGGTGTTCCTTGTAAAGTCTCATCATCTTTAATGTTTCTTGCAACTCCAGACTGCGCCTGAAGTTTCACATTATTTCCTATCGTTAAGTGGCCTGCGATACCTACCTGCCCGCCAATCATACAATTCTCGCCAATTTTAGTAGAACCTGCAACACCGCTTTGTGCAGCAATTACTGTATTTCTTCCAATTTCAACATTGTGAGCAATCTGTATTTGATTGTCTAATTTAACTCCTTGTCTAATGATTGTAGAACCAAGAGTTGCTCTATCGATTGTAGTATTGGCACCAATATCTACATTATCTTCAATTATAACGTTACCAATTTGAGGTACTTTACTGTATACACCTTCTTCATTTGGCACAAAACCAAAACCATCTGCACCTATAATAGTACCAGAATGAATAGTACAATTGTTACCAATAACAGTTTCTGAATAAATTTTGGCACCGGCAAAAATAAAGACATTATCTCCTATAATTACGTTATCGCCAATAAAGCTGTTAGGATAAATTTTCACATTATCTCCTAAAACAACGTTTTGACCTACATAACTAAAGCTTCCTAAATAAAGATTTTCTCCATATTTAGTTCCTTCAGACATAAATGACTGAGGTTCTATGCCGTTTTTGTTTAATTTTACCTGATTATAAAAATGTAAAAGCTTAGAAAAAGCTGCATAAGCATCTTCTACTTTTATTAATGTAGTAGTAATATCCTGTTCCGGAGTAAAGCTTTCGTTAACAATTGTAACAGTCGCTTTTGTACTATATATATAGTTGATATATTTCGGATTAGCTAAAAAAGTAAGAGATCCTTCCTCACCTTCTTCTATCTTAGAAAGCCGAGAAACTTCCGCATTGGGATTCCCAACAACTTCTCCTTCTAAAATTCCTGCTATTTGTTCTGCTGTAAATTTCATCGCGACAAAAATATAAAAAATAGATTTTAAATGTTAATTTTAGATAAGTTGTTTTGGAAAACAGATATAATATTTTGTGACCAATTTAGATAACGATTTCAAATTCAATTGATCAGAAGCTTCAACAACGTCTTCAATTGTCTTATCTTTTTTCAAAATTCGTATTGGTTCGGCAGCTTTACTATAAGCCTGGTTCTTAATTTTACCTCTAAAAATGAAATAACCCGCATCTAAAGCCGAAATATTATGCGCTTCTGCAAATTCTTCTTTTAAAGATTGCGATTCTTCCATTGGTATTTTATCTGCGCTGAGTTTTATTTTTAATAAATCCCTGTTTATGATCATTTTACTCAAAGTAGAAAGAATAAAATCATTATTTCGCTGCCAAGCTTTTAAAGCGCTTATGATATCAAAATCATCTAATTGAGAAAATAAATCCAAATTTTGAGCATCAAAATCTTCAAGAGTTATTTTATTCTGCATGAAATACAACAAAGGCTCACTGCATGGAAGTTTAACTCCTTTTAAGGTCAATTCTTTAGCTCTTTTCAGCACTTTCATTAAAATCAATTCAGCAACAAGGCTTGTTTTATGTAAATAAGCCTGCCAGTACATTAACCGTCTGGATAACAGAAATTTTTCGACAGAATAAATTCCTTTTTCTTCAATAACTAACACATCATCAACAACATTCATCATCTGAATCAAACGTTCAGAGTTTACATTGCCTTCTGCAACTCCGGTGTAAAAACTGTCTCGTTTCAGGTAATCCATTCTATCCATATCCAATTGACTTGAAATCAATTGCAGCATAAATTTCCTGTGATATTCACCTTTAAAAACCTGAATTGCCAGACTTAATCTTCCGTCAAACTCTTCATTAAGCTGATTCATAAACAACAGCGAAATTGCTTCATGATGCACATCTTCAACAATACTTTTTTCCATAGCATGCGAAAACGGACCATGACCAATATCATGAAGTAAAATTGCTATTAAAAGTGCATTTTCTTCTTCTTCAGAAATAACAACATCTTTAAAACGAAGAGTATCGATTGCTTTTTTCATTAAATGCATGCATCCCAAAGCATGATGAAAACGCGTATGATTTGCTCCAGGATAAACTAAATATGACAATCCCATTTGCGATATACGTCGCAAACGCTGAAAATATGGATGCTGGATTAAGTCGTAGATAAGTTCATTCGGTATAGTGATAAACCCGTAAATTGGGTCATTGAATATTTTTAATTTATTAATTTGAGTCACAAGTTGGTTATTTTTTGGTCAACAAATATAAGTAAATAAGTAGAAAACCATTTTAGTTTTTAACTTAAAAAAACGATAATACCTATAAGTATTTTCCTAGATATTAAATAAACATAAAAAATAATTCAAAATAATTTTAGTTTCAGCATTCCTAATTTTATACTATTTTTAATACTTTTTAAGTTCTATACCTTTAAATTGCATTAAAATTAAAATTGTTTATGGATAAGATTAAAATACTTTGGGTCGATGATGAAATCGATCTTTTAAAGCCACATATATTATTTCTGGAAAAAAAGAATTATTCTGTAACAACCTGCAACAACGGTCTTGATGCCGTTGCTTTGTTTGAAGAGGAAAATTTCGATATTGTTTTTCTGGATGAAAATATGCCGGGAATGAGCGGTTTGGAAACACTTTCTGAAATGAAAGAAAAAAAATCAGCTATCCCGATGATTATGATTACTAAAAGCGAAGAAGAATATATAATGGAAGAAGCCATTGGTTCTAAAATCGCTGATTATTTGATTAAACCTGTAAATCCAAATCAAATTCTGTTGAGTTTGAAGAAAAATCTGGATGATTCTAGATTAATTACAGAAAAAACAACATTAGATTACCAAAAAGAATTTCGTAAAATTTCAATGGAATTAGCAATGGTTAATTCTTATGAAGACTGGGTAGAATTGTATAAAAAACTGCTTTTTTGGGAATTAAAACTAGAAGATATTAATGATCAGGCAATGATCGAAATTCTTGAATCTCAAAAAGTTGAAGCCAATTCGCAGTTTGGAAAATATATTGAAAGAAATTACGAGGACTGGTTTCAACCAAAGGCAGACAAACCAATTCAGTCAAATACACTTTTTAAAGAATTAGTCGTTCCGGAAATCAAAAAGAAAGACAGACCTATTTTATTTGTCGTTATAGACAATCTTCGCTACGATCAGTGGAAATCTTTTGAAACCGTAATCTCAAATTATTATAAACTAGAAAAAGAAGTTCCCTACTTCTCTATTCTTCCAACGGCAACACAATATGCCAGAAACTCAATTTTTTCTGGTTTAATGCCTTCAGAAATGGAAAAACAGTTTCCTCAATATTGGAAAAATGATGTAGAAGACGGTGGAAAAAACCTTTTTGAAGCTGAATTTCTTTCGGCACAAATTAAGCGTTTGGGATTAAACATTAAAGAAGATTATTTTAAAATCACCAATTACGCAGGAGGTAAAAAACTGGCAGAAAACTTTAAAGCATTAAAAGGAAATGACTTAGTTACTGTGGTTTACAACTTCGTAGATATGCTGTCGCATGCAAAAACTGAAATGGAAGTTGTAAAAGAATTAGCTTCTGATGATAAAGCATATCGTTCGCTGACATTGAGCTGGTTTAAAAATTCGCCATTATTAGAAATCATTCAGCAGGCACAACTTTTAGGTTTCAAATTAATCTTAACAACAGATCACGGAACAATTAATGTAAAAAATCCGTCGAAAGTTGTGGGAGATAAAAATACAAGTCTAAATTTGCGTTACAAAACCGGCCGAAGCTTAACATACGAACAAAAAGATGTTTATGTTGTAAAAGAACCAAAATCAATAGGTTTGCCGGCAATAAATATGAGCAGTTCGTTTATTTTTGCCAAAAATGATTTTTTTCTGGCTTATGTAAACAACTATAATCATTATGTAAGTTATTATAAAAACACATACCAGCACGGTGGAATTTCGCTAGAAGAAATGATTATTCCGTTTTTGGTATTTAACCCGAAATAAAAGAGTTTTCAGTCGCAGTCGCAGTTTTCAATATCAATAAAAAACTGAAAACTGAGACTGCGACTGAAACTATAAATTAAGTAATATAAAATGAACATCATTTTTTCATTAGATCAAATTCAGGAAACTGCCCAGCAGATTTTAGATTCAAATCCTAAAAAAATTATTCTTTTTAACGGCGAAATGGGAGTTGGAAAAACGACCTTAATAAAACAACTGTGCAAAAGTTTAGGAGTTAAAGATGCCACAAGCAGTCCCACTTTTTCTTTAGTAAATGAATATGAAATTCCAAATGGCAAAAAAGTGTATCATTTTGATTTTTACAGAATTAAACAAGAAACCGAAGCTCTGGATATGGGAGTCGATGATTATTTATACTCAGGAAACTGGTGTTTTATTGAATGGTCTGAAAAAATTGAAAATCTGCTTCCAGAAGAAACTTCAACCATTACAATTGAATTATTGGCAGACGGAAAAAGAGAACTAAAATTAGTCTAGAGCTTTGCGAAAATTGAAAAAAATATTTCATGAGCATTCACAAAAAATAACTTAACCTTAGACATTAGTATTAGCAGAATTTTTGCACTAATTTTAAAACTTTTTACGTAATTTGTACCCTTAATTTTTTGCATCATCCATGTCAATTACCTTAACTCCATTTACAAAACAACAATTAATACCACAAGAAGAAAAACTTGAGGTTGGTCGTTTTAAAAGAGAACTTTTCATAGGAATTCCTAAGGAAACGAGCTATCAGGAACGTCGTATTTGTTTGACTCCAGATGCCGTAAATTCTCTTACTTATGAAGGGCATCGTGTTATGATCGAATCTGGTGCCGGAGAAAGTTCAAGTTATACAGATAAGGAATACGCAGATGCTGGTGCAGAAATCACAAAAGACACCAAAAGAGTTTTCAGCTGTCCGCTTCTATTAAAAGTAGAACCGCCAACATTAGCCGAAATTGAAATGATAAGTCCAGAAACGACCATCATTTCAGCAATTCAATTAAAAACAAAAAAGAAAGAGTATTTCGAAGCTTTGGCGAAAAAAAAGATTACCGCTCTTGCTTTTGAATATATTAAAGATGAAGACGGATCGTATCCTGCCGTAAAATCATTAAGTGAAATTGCCGGAACAGCATCAATTTTAATCGCTGCCGAATTAATGATTACTAACGAATTTGGAAAAGGCCTTTTATTTGGAAACATTACAGGCGTCCCTCCTACTGAAGTGGTAATTCTTGGAGCAGGAACAGTGGGTGAATTTGCCGCAAAAACCGCAATTGGATTAGGTGCCAACGTAAAAGTTTTTGATAATTCGATTACAAAACTGCGTCGATTACAAAATAATTTAAGCCAAAGGATTTTTACGTCAACCATTCAGCAAAAAGCATTACTAAAAGCTTTAAGACGCTGTGATGTTGCAATTGGTGCCATGCGAGGAAAAGAACGATGCCCGATTGTAGTTACAGAAACTATGGTGGAGCATATGAAAAAAGGTGCCGTAATTGTTGATGTAAGCATCGATACAGGAGGATGTTTTGAAACTTCGGAAGTAACAACTCACGAAAAACCAACTTTCATAAAAAGTAACGTTTTACACTATTGTGTGCCCAATATACCTTCAAGATATTCCAAAACCGCCTCATTATCAATTAGTAACATCTTAACTCCTTACCTTCATCAGATAGCCGAAGATGGTGGTCTCGAAAGCGCAATTAGATGCAATAAAGGACTTAAAAACGGAATTTATTTATACCACGGAATTCTAACAAATAAAGCTATTGGCGACTGGTTCGACCTGCCAGACAACGATATTAATTTACTTGTATTTTAAAGGAACTTTAATGTACCTTTGCAAAAATTTTATTTCATGAAGTTCGTACACCGTTTTGCATATTACCTAATAGGTCTCGTAATGGGATGTTTTATTGTATCAGGATTTTTTATAGGAAAAGACACTCGATGCAATTATTTTCCAAATGCCAGAGTTTTAAATAATCTAAGAACAAAACCTTTTCAATATTCTGATAAAGCAATTCAGACTTTAAACGAAAAATGGGTTGACACTGCCGATGTCAAAAACACTTTAACATATGGCGACGTAGATTTCGATCAAAGTAACATTCCTTATAATGGAGGTAAAACTTATATTATTGAAGGAAAAACTGTAAAAAATCAGGAAATTATTCTAAAAGTTACCAATTACGAAAAGAAAGCTGTTTTAGAAGAAATCATTAAGAAATAATTTTCATTTTCAAAGTTTCCCTGTTATGAATAAAACAAACAGAATCTTCTTCTATGACAATCCATATCCGCTGGGTCATACATTAAAAGAATTTGTTTGGAGTGCCAGATTAGATCCTGAAAGAGGACTTTTATTTGATTTTCATTTAGTAACTGATTCTTATTATGCTGAAGATGATTCTAATGATGATGATGAACACCTTAAATCTGACTGGCAGTCAAAAACAGTTTGGGAAAATTATCATAATTGTATTTTATCTTCTACAGAATGGCATTATGGCGGCATTGTAATAGGAACACCTGAAAATAAATTTGATTTTTCTAAACTAAACAGCGCAACACTAACTTCTGATCTTTTACCATTGCCTGAAGGATTTGATTTTCAGGATTTAGCTTTTCACGTATATTTGTTAGGACATGACAGTTGCAGCAATAATAAAATAACTTTAAATCGAAACCCCGATAATACTTTTGAAATTTCCTGGACAGGAAAAATTGCAAGAACGTATTATGGAGATTATGAATTCAAGCATGATTTTGAAGTCAATATCAGCAATGTAAAATTTGATGGAATATATTTTCGTTATGGCTTAAGCGTAGAAGAAAATCTAAAAATTCTTGAAAACTGTACTGTAGATCCAAGTATTTTTAAAATAGCAGAAGATAAATTTGAGGTCCTAAATTATTAGAATAAATCCAGAACCTCATTTATATTTACCATTCGATTTCCTTAAGTCCTTTAGATTTTAAGAAATCATTTGTCTGACTGAAGTGTTTATTTCCAAACCAAAAACCTCTGTTAGCACTTAGCGGAGACGGATGTCCGGATTTTAAAATATGATGTTTTGAAGAATCAATCAAAGCTGCTTTCTTTTGAGCAAAACCACCCCAAAGAAGAAAAACTACATTTTCTTTTTCTGCAGAAATTTGTTTAATAACAGCATCGGTGAATTTTTCCCAGCCTTTTCCCTGATGACTTCCAGCTTCAGACTGACGAACTGTTAAAGTGGCATTTAAAAGAAAAACGCCCTGATCTGCCCAACGCTCCAGATTTCCGGTTTTTGGCATTGGTTTATTTAAATCAGTTTCGATTTCTTTGAAAATATTATATAATGAAGGTGGAAAAGGAATTCCATCATTAACAGAAAAACATAAACCATTTGCCTGATTTGGACCGTGATAAGGATCCTGACCAATGATAACAACTTTTACCTGATCAAAATGACAATGATCAAAAGCCGAAAAAATCTGACTTCCTTTTGGATAACAGATTTTTGTCGCATATTCTGATTTTACAAAATCTATTAATTCGTTAAAATAAGGTTTTTCAAATTCTTCATTCAAAACCGGCTTCCAGGAAGAATGCATTTTTACGTCCATAACTTTTTTTTGCGAATTTCAGGATTTTTTAAGTAAAATCATACTTAAACAAACAATAAAATTAGACTTAAACTTTACAGTGTACAATTATACTATTTTCGTATTTTTGCCTGTACTTTCTTAAAGAAATTAAATGATTAGTATTACAGATAAAACATTACAAGACTTACAATTTCCAACCGTACTCGAAACCATTTCTGATGGATGCAACACCGATATTGGAAAAGAAAAAGCTTTACAAATAAAACCATTCAGAGATAAAGAAGAATTGATGCAGGCTCTTATGCAGACATCAGAATATGTGTCTTCTTTTGAAAATAATAACGCAATTCCAAATCACGGATTTGATGCTATTTCGCACGAAATTAAGTTTTTAGCTATCGAAGACAGTTTCCTTGAAGTAGGAAGTTTTAGAAAAATTGCCAATCTTTCTTCGACAACAAATGTCCTGCTGAATTTCCTGAAAAAGTTTGATGATTATTATCCAAACTTAAATGCAAGGGCTTCTCGTGTAGAATTGACTAAAGATATTATAACCGCAATTGACGCTATTGTAGATAAATACGGAGAAATAAAAGACAACGCATCTCCTGCCCTTTCTGGCATTCGCCAAAACATGAATCTGGTTCGCGGAAAAGTTAACCAAAGTTTTGGCGTAGCATTAACTCAGTATAACGGATTAGGCTATTTGGACGACATTAAAGAAAGTTTTGTTCAAAACCGCCGTGTTTTAGCAGTTCTTGCTATGTATCGCCGTAAGGTAAAAGGCTCTATTTTAGGAAGTTCTAAAACTGGAAGCATTGCTTACATTGAACCCGAAGCTACTTTAAAATATTCGAGAGAATTGGCCAACTTAGAATATGAAGAGAAAGAAGAAATTACAAGAATTTTAAAGAATTTATCAAATGTAATTCGCCCGTATCTTCCTTTACTAATTGAATATCAGGATTTTTTAAGTGATATTGATGTCGTTGCCGGAAAAGCAAAATACGCCAATCGCATCAACGGAATTTTACCGGCAATTACAGAAGAAAGAAGATTGTTTTTTAGAGAAGCCTATCATCCTATTTTGTATTTAAATAACAAACAGAAAAAAGAAGTTACGCATCCGCAGACAATTGAGTTAAAGCAAGAAAACAGAATTATTGTAATTTCCGGACCAAACGCCGGAGGAAAAACCATTTCATTAAAAACAGTTGGTTTATTGCAATTAATGCTGCAATCCGGAATTTTGATTCCCGTTCACGAAAGAAGCGAAACATTTTTATTCGACAGAATTTTAACAGATATTGGAGATAATCAATCTATTGAAAATCATTTGAGTACTTATTCTTATCGTCTTAAAAACATGAATTATTTCTTAAAGAAATGTAACAACAAAACCATGTTTTTAATTGATGAATTTGGTACAGGTTCAGATCCTGAATTAGGTGGAGCATTGGCAGAAATTTTCCTGGAAGAATTTTACCATCGTGAAGCTTTCGGAATTATTACGACACATTATTCGAATTTAAAGATTTTGGCGAATGAACTTCCATACGCAACAAATGCGAATATGATGTTCGACGAAAAATCTTTAGAACCAATGTATAAACTGGCTTTAGGTCAGGCCGGAAGTTCATTTACTTTTGAAGTCGCTCAAAAAAATGGAATACCATTTGGATTAATTAATCGTGCAAAAAAGAAAATCGAAGTTGGAAAAGTTCGTTTTGATAAAACCATAGCAACGCTTCAAAAAGAACGTTCGAAACTGGAAAAAACTTCTTTAAATTTAAAAGAAGAAGAAACCCGTGCGCGCGAGGAAAGCAAAAAGATGGAAAACATCAATACCAAAATTCAGCAAAAGCTTGAAAGTTATCAGGAACTATACGACAGCAATCAGAAGATTATATATATAGGACAAAAAATTGATGACATCGCTGAGAAATATTTCAATAACAAAAACAAAAAAGAACTTATTGAGGAATTTTTGAAAATTGTTGAGATTGAAAACTCAAAGCGTAAAAAAGCTACACCAAAAGAAGTAAAAGCAAAAGTTGAAAAGAAAAAAGAAATTATTGCTGAAGTTCAGGTAAAAGTAGAAGAAATCCGCAAGGAGAAAAAAGAGAAAAAACTGAAGCCTGTTGTAGAAAAACCAAAACCAATTTTAAAAGTTGGTGACCGAGTTAGAATGCTCGACGGAAGATCTGTGGGAAGTATTGATTCGATCGAAAAAAATAAAGCAACTGTTAATTATGGTATTTTTACTTCGAAAGTAAGTCTAGACGAACTAGAATTAGTAGAAGCTGTAAAGAAGTAATTTCTTTTAGTATTTAGTCGTAGTTTTTCTGTGTAAAAACTTATTTTTTTTGATCAAAATTCAAATAAAGCGATTTAAGAAACGATTTTACTTTTTAAACAAACTAAGATCATTTCTTTTCATTAGTTGATTAAATTCATTTTATGAAAGTTGTTTTTAATTAACTATTGTTATGATTTTTAAAATTATCATAATAAAAAATTATAATTAGCAAAATTCTTACAAAATTATTTTTTTATTAGTTTTGTCATTGCGAGGAACGAAGCAACCGCACTAAACCTCATTAATAACAAAACTCATAAAAAAAATGAAACCTGGATTTGTATACATCATAACCAATAAATATCAAACAGTTGTCTATGTTGGCGTAACATCAAATCTTCCTAAAAGAATTTTAGAACATAAAAACAAAAAATATCCGAAATCATTCTCGGCACGATATAATGTCTATATTTTAGTTTATTATGAACAATTTCAATGGATTGAGGATGCAATTGCAAGAGAAAAACAAATCAAAGCAGGTTCGAGAGAAGCGAAAAATAATTTAATTCGCTCCATGAACCCAAATTGGAAGGATCTATTTGAAGAAATAGAAAATATAATGATTGTATAATAATAATTTGTAATGGAAAAACATAGTGAGATTGCTTCGTTCCTCGCAATGACTGAAAAACATAAAAAAATAATTCTTTTCGACGGCGTTTGTAATTTATGCAACAACGCAGTTCAATTTATCATCAAAAATGATAAAAAAGATATTTTTCGTTTTACAGCTCTGCAATCTGATTTGGGAAAAGAAATCTGCAATTATATTGGTGTTGATCAAACAAAAATTGATAGTATTATTTTATACAATCCCGGAACTGCCTATTATTACAAATCATCTGCCGCAATTGAAATTGCTCAGGACTTAGGAGGAATTTACAACTTAGCTGTTGTTTTTAAAATTTTTCCTGAAAAAATTCGAAATTATATTTACGATTACATTGCGAAAAACCGTTACAAATGGTACGGCAAAAAAGAAAGCTGCATGATTCCTACTCCAGAATTGAAAGCGAAATTTCTTTGAGAAAAATTCCAAGTCTGAAATCCAATTTTACACAATATTGTCATTTCTACTGAAAGGAGAAACTTTACGCAAATAAAAAATCCCAAACTCCAATAATTGGAATTTGGGATTTTTAATATTTGAAATTTAAAAGAATTATCTAATTAATTTTCTATACTTAATACGTTTTGGAGTTAAATCACCGCCCAGACGTTTCTTTTTGTTTTCTTCATAATCAGAGAAACTTCCTTCAAAGAAATAAACTTCAGAATTTCCTTCAAAAGCTAGAATGTGTGTACAAATTCTGTCTAAGAACCATCTGTCGTGAGAAATAATTACGGCACAACCCGCAAAATTCTCCAAACCTTCTTCAAGCGCACGAAGTGTATTTACGTCAAGGTCATTCGTAGGCTCATCCAGTAAAAGTACGTTTCCTTCTTCTTTCAAAGTCATTGCTAAGTGAAGACGGTTACGTTCTCCACCAGAAAGCATAGAAACTTTTTTGTTTTGCTCGCCGCCACCAAAATTGAAACGAGATAAATAAGCTCTTGAATTTACTTGCTTCCCTCCCATCATAATTAATTCCTGACCATCAGCAAAGTTTTCCCAGATTGATTTATTTGGATCGATATTAGAGTGAGACTGGTCTACGTAAGCAATTTTTACAGTATCTCCTACTGCAAATTCTCCGCTGTCAGTTGCCTGCTCTCCCATGATCATTTTGAAAATAGTAGATTTACCAGCACCGTTTGGCCCGATGATTCCAACAATACCTGCTTGTGGTAAAGTAAAGTTCAAATTATCATATAATAATTTTTCACCAAAAGCTTTCGCTACATTTTTAGCTTCAATAACATTTGTTCCTAAACGAGGACCATTCGGGATATAGATCTCTAGATTTTCATCTAATTGTTTTTGATCTTCGTTTAATAATTTATCGTAATTCTGTAAACGTGCTTTTTGTTTTGTCTGACGGCCTTTTGCACCTTGACGAACCCATTCTAACTCACGCTCTAAAGTTTTTCTACGTTTAGAAGCTACTTTTTCTTCCTGAGCCATACGGTTTGATTTTTGATCTAACCAAGAAGAATAGTTTCCTTTCCATGGAATACCTTCTCCTCTATCTAACTCAAGAATCCATCCTGCCACATTATCAAGGAAATAACGGTCGTGCGTTACAGCAATTACTGTTCCAGCGTATTGAGCTAAATGCTGCTCTAACCAAAGTACAGATTCTGCATCAAGGTGGTTGGTAGGCTCATCCAGAAGCAATACATCTGGCTGTTGCAATAACAAACGACATAAAGCTACACGACGACGCTCTCCACCAGAAAGGTTTTTAATTGGCGTATCTCCATCTGGAGTACGAAGTGCATCCATTGCGATTTCTAATTTCGTATCGATTTCCCATGCTCCAAGTGCATCAATTTTATCTTGTAATGCCGCTTGACGATCCATTAATTTATCCATTTTATCTGGATCTGAATAATTTTCTTCAAGACCAAATAAATCATTGATTTGATTATATTCTTCTAAAACTGCCATGGTTTCTGCAGCGCCTTCACGCACCACTTCGATAACTGTTTTAGAATCATCTAGAATTGGTTCCTGCTCTAAATATCCAACTGTATATCCTGGCTGAAAAACCACATCACCCTGATAGTTTTTATCTACACCTGCAATAATTTTTAAAAGAGAAGATTTTCCGGAACCGTTAAGACCCAAAATACCAATTTTAGCTCCGTAAAAGAAACTTAAGTAAATATTTTTAAGTACCGGTTTGTCTGCTCCCTGATAGGTTTTACTCAATTTTTGCATTGAGAAAATTACTTTCTTATCGTCTGACATTCTATTTATTTTTAATTTTGATTAATTATTTTTTTTATCTGATATTAAACCCTGCCTTTCAAAGCATTAAAAACCCAAGCATTAGCAAAAAAACCTACACCAGCAGCTGCAAATCCCCAGCCCGAAACATCTCTGTATCGAAAAGCGCCAAGTCCAATAAGCAGTAATCCCATAAGCACCATAATTAAGGTAGCCCATCCTAAAACGGTATTTTTATTCATTCCCATAATTGTGTAATTATTATTTTTAAGCAGTAATTTTTTTTCGAAAGGCAAATATCGTGAATTTTCACGGCTTAATTAAATATTTTATAAAGCATTTCTTTAAGTAAATCTGATTGAGGTAAAGCATTAGCTCCCACACCTTTACTTTTAACATCAATATCACGCAGTGCACCAACAATCTGACTTACTTTTCGCATTGGATAATTTTTTATCGCCAGATCATATTCTTTCAAAAAATAAGGATTTACTCCAATTGCTGCGGCTACATTTTTTGGATTTTTATCTTTTAAACCGTGATATTTTAAAAGCTGTACAAAGAAACCAAAAACCAATCCGGTTGTCATTACAAGGGGGTATTCTTTTGGATTATGAGCAAAATTTTCAGCTATTTTATACGCTTTCAACTGGTTACGTTCGCCAATTGCTTTTCGCAATTCAAACACATTATAGTCTTTACTAAAACCAATATTCTCTTCTATATGCTTTGGTGTAATCATTGTGCCTTGTGGCAAAATAATCTGTAATTTTTCAAGTTCGTTGTTAATTTTACTCAAATCAGTTCCTAAAAACTCCACCAGCATGGCATTTGCTTTTGGGTCTATTGTGTATTTCTTTCCTGCTAAAACGCGCTTAATCCAATCACCAACCTGATTTTCGTATAGTTTTTTACTCTCGTAAACAATTCCTTTTTGTGCTAAAAGTTTCGTTACCTTTTTACGTTTATCGAGTGTTTTGTATTTATAGCAAAAAACCAAAACTGTAGATTCCATTGGATTGCCAACATACGATTCAATTTTATCAATTGTTCTGGACAAATCCTGAGCTTCTTTTACAATAACAACCTGACGATCAGCCATCATAGGATAGCGCTTGGCCGTTGAAACGATATCCTCTACAGATACATCTCTTCCGTAAAGAACGGTTTGATTAAATCCTTTTTCTTCTTCCGCCAGCACATTTTGTTCGATATATTCAGACAGCTTATCTATATAATAAGGTTCCTCACCCATTAAAAAATAAATAGGTTTAATATTTCCTGCTTTAATATCGTTAACAATTTTAATTACTTCGTCCATTTAATTTAGTTTACAGGTCTACAGTTTCAGTCGTAGTTTTAATTATTGTTAAAACAAATTTTCAAATTGTGTAATTTTCAAATTATATTTGCTTTATGTTAAAACTAAACTTTCCCACTTACGCTTTCCGATTCAAAAATAGCGAAAATAAAGTGTCTATTTTTGATGAAATCAGGAAAAAATTTATAATTCTTACCCCCGAAGAATGGGTTCGCCAGCATGTTGTTCATTATTTAATTCATGAAAAAAAATACCCAAAATCACTCATTAATGTAGAGAAAGTTTTAACAGTCAACGGATTAAGAAAAAGGTACGATGTTGTGGTTTTTAATTCTGATGGTTCTATACATATATTAGTAGAGTGCAAAGCTCCGGAAGTTAAAATATCGCAGGCAACTTTTGATCAAATTGCGCGTTATAACATGACAATGCAGGCACGGTTTTTGAATGTTACAAACGGGCTGAATCATTATTATTGCCAGATGGACTTTGAAAATGAAAAATATCAGTTTTTGCAAAGCCTGCCAGATTACCATATTATTAAATAAATTAAAGAATACTTTTGGATAAAATAGCTGTTGTCATTTTAAACTGGAACGGAGTAAAATTGTTAGAGCAATTTTTACCGTCTGTTCTGCAATATTCAGAAGAAGCTTCAATTTATGTTGCCGATAATGCATCGACAGATTCTTCAGTTAATTTTATCAGGGAAAATTATCCTTCGGTAAAAATCATTCAAAATACCGGAAATTACGGCTTTGCAAAAGGCTATAATGATGCATTGCAAAATGTAGATGCTGAGATTTATGCCTTAGTTAATTCTGATATTGAAGTTACTCAAAACTGGCTGAAACCAATTATTGAAACTTTTGATAAAGAGAATCAAACCGCTATAATTCAACCTAAAATTCTAGATTTTAAAAATAAAGAATATTTTGAATACGCTGGTGCTGCCGGTGGTTTTATAGATAAATATGGTTTTCCATATTGCCGAGGACGTATTTTTGATACGATCGAAAAAGACAGTGGCCAGTATAATGACAGCTGTGAATTATTCTGGGCTTCGGGCGCATGTTTCTTTATAAGAAAAAAAGTTTATCATGAATTGGGCGGGTTTGACGAAACATTCTTTGCACATCAGGAAGAAATTGATTTATGCTGGCGTGCTTCAAATGAAGGTCATATTATAAAATACAATCCAGAATCAGTTGTATACCATGTTGGCGGCGCTACATTGCAGCAGGGAAATCCAAAAAAGACATATTTGAATTTTAGAAATTCTCTTTTAATGCTTGTAAAAAACCTTCCGGAAAAAGGTTTGTTCTTTGTAATTTTCTTTAGAATGGTTTTAGATGGAATCGCTGGTATTCGTTTTCTTACACAGGGAAAATTCAAACATACTTTGGCAATTTTAAAAGCACATTTTTCTTTTTATTGTATATCTTTAAAATATCTTAAAGAGCGAAAAGATTTTCAAATACAGCAATACTATACCGTAAAAAGTATCGTTTTCCTGTATTATATAAAGAAAATACAGGTTTTTAAAGAAATCTTTAACAGTAATCAAAATATTAAAAACTAAATTTGTAATCAACGTTTAATTAAATATAATACCTATGAGAAAAATAGTTATCGCACTATCAGTATTAATGGCCTTAACTTCGTGTGTATCGAAAAAGGAATATGCAGCTCTAGAAGCTAAGCAAAAAGAGACACAAGATTTATTAAACTCTTGCACAGTTAAATTAAATTCTTGTCTAGAAGAAAAAGCAGGATTAGCAGCAACAGCTGAAAGCTATAAACAACATAATCAAGACTTAATTAACAGCTCTAAAGATTTAACAGTTTTAACTACAAAAGGTGCTGAAAACCTTGAAAAATCTTTAGAAAGCTTGAAAGAAAAAGATTTAAAAATCTCTAGACTTCAAGATGCACTTACTAAAAAAGACAGTGTAACTTTAGCATTAGTTACAAGTTTAAAAGGTGCTGTTGGAATCAACGATCCAGACATCGAAATCAATGTTGAAAAAGGAGTTGTATTTATCTCTATCGCTGATAAATTATTATTTAAAAGCGGAAGCTACGACGTAAGCGACAAAGCAAAATCTGTTTTGGCTAAAGTTGCTAAAGTTGTAAACGACAAACCTGATTTTGAGTGTATGGTTGAAGGTCATACAGATGATGTACCATACAGAAGCAACGGTGTTTTATTAGACAACTGGGATTTAAGTGTTAAACGTTCTACATCAATTGTTCGTGTATTATCAAATGATTTAGGTGTTAACCCAGCGAAATTAATCGCAGCTGGTAGAAGTTCATATGTTCCTTTAGTAGCAAATGATACTCCAGAAAACAAAGCTCGTAACAGAAGAACTCGTATCGTTGTTATGCCTAAAATTGATCAATTCTACGATATGATCGAAAAAGAAATGAAAAAACAGGCTAAATAATTATAATACCCATATTATATTATACAGAAAAAGCAGGTCAATTGACCTGCTTTTATGTATCCTTAATTTTTTAATAACCAATTAAATATAATCAAGAATAGCATTATTTTTATTAACTAACTAAATTTTAACTATACTAAAGTTAGTTATATTTTTTATAACTTTTATACGATTTAAGTTTTTATTTACAAAATATCAATATCGCCTTTACCTTCTCTCACGATAACTGGCTCATATTCTGATAAATCGATAATAGTAGATCCTACATTATCACCATAACCTCCATCGATTACCATATCAACAAGATTCTGCCATTTTTCAAAAATTAATTCGGGATCTGTTGTATATTCAATTACATCATCTTCGTCTCGAATAGAAGTCGAAACAACAGGATTGCCTAACTGACGTACAATTTCTAATATTATATTGTTATCAGGAACACGAATACCCACTGTCGTTTTCTTTTTAAATTCTTTTGGAAGATTATTATTTCCCGGCAAAATAAAGGTATATGGCCCTGGTAAAGCTCTTTTTAATATTTTAAAAGTCGAAGTGTCGATTTGACGAACATAATCGGATAAGTTGCTTAAATCATGACAAATAAAAGAGAAATTAGCTTTCTCTAATTTTACTCCTTTAATTTTAGCAATTTTCTCTAAAGCTCTTGAATTGGTAATATCACAACCTAAACCGTAAACCGTATCTGTTGGATAAATCACCAAACCCCCATTCTGAAGTACTTTTACCACTTTTGCAATCGCAGCTTCACTAGGTTTATCTGGATATATTTTTATAAATTCAGCCATTGTTTTTTGTTTAAAGTTAAGTTGATTTTTGAGTTAAACCATTACAATTTTTAATTTTCCAGTTTCATATTTAATGGATTAGAAACCAAATTATTCTTAACCAACCACATCTAATTTAGCAAATCGTAACAACAATTTTTTAATACCGCCTACTTCAAATTTGATTTCGGCTTTTCTGTCTGCTCCTACACCTTCCAGATTTATAACTTCTCCTTTTCCAAAACGTTCGTGCATAACAATATTTCCAACAGTAAGTTTATTATCAAACAAATTAGCATTTGAGCCTGCAGGAGCGTTCCCTGAAACTGGTTTTAATTTTCGGATATTTAGATCCGGTTTGGGGTTATTATCTGTGACGTGTTTTGGAGGTGTTCCGCCAACAGGTTTTGACAAACGGAGTTTCGATTTATCTACATCTCCAAAAATATCGCCGTCAATTGGAGATTTGTAACGATAATTGGTTTCAGCCGGAGTCAGATAGTCTAAATATTGTCCGTCAATTTCTTCAATAAAACGAGAAGGTTCGCTGTCTGTTAATTTTCCCCAGCGATAACGTGACTGTGCATAAGTTAAATACGCTTGATGTTCAGCACGTGTTAAGGCTACATAAAATAAACGACGTTCTTCTTCTAACTCACTTCTGGTACTCATACTCATGGCACTCGGAAACAAATCTTCTTCCATTCCCACTACAAAGACGTGAGGAAACTCAAGCCCTTTTGCCAGGTGAATTGTCATCAAAGCAACACGGTCTTCGTCTGTGGTATCTTTATCTAAATCAGTTGCCAGAGCCACATCTTCCATAAATTCAGAAAGTGCACCTCTTGCGCCGTCAATTTCTCTTTGGCCTTCAGTAAAATCTTTAATACCGTTTAAAAGTTCTTCGATATTCTGAATTTTTGCCATTCCCTCTGGAGTAGCATCTTTTTTTAATTCCTGAACCAAACCGGTTTTCTTCGCAACATGATCTGTTATGTAAAACGCATCCTGATTTTGATCTATAACCTGAAAACTCTGAATCATGGTAACAAAATCCTTCAGTTTGTTTTTCGTACCGGCATTTAGTTTCAGATCAATCTTATCGATATTGACCATTACTTCCCAAATGGAACGTTTATAGTGATTAGCGGCAATAGTTAGTTTTTCTATCGTAGTATCGCCAATTCCACGCGCCGGATAATTAATTACACGTATTAAAGCTTCTTCGTCTTTTGGGTTAAGAACCAAACGCAAATAACATAAAACGTCTTTAATTTCTTTACGCTGATAGAACGATAATCCCCCGTAAATTCTATACGGAATATCGCGCTTTCTTAAAGCATCTTCCATAGCACGCGACTGTGCATTAGTACGGTACAAAATTGCAAAAGATCCGTTATGAAGCTGGTTCTGCATTTTTTGTTCAAAAATCGTACTGGCTACAAAACGGCCCTCTTCGGCATCTGTTAAGCTTCGGTGCACTTTTATTCTCGGACCAAACTCATTAGCAGTCCAAACAACCTTATCAAGTTTGGTTTTATTATGTTCCATTACTGTATTGGCGGCTTCTACAATATTTCTTGTAGAACGATAGTTTTGTTCTAAACGAAACATTACTACACCTTCATAATCTTTCTGGAAATTCAAAATATTATTAATGTTCGCACCTCGGAAAGCATAAATACTCTGCGCATCATCACCTACAACACAAATATTCTGAAATCTGTCTGATAAAGCCCTAACGATCAAATACTGAGAGTGATTGGTATCCTGGTACTCATCAACCAAAATATAACGAAAACGATCCTGATATTTAGCTAAAACTTCAGGAAAACGATTTAATAATTCATTGGTTTTCAATAATAAATCATCAAAATCCATTGCACCGGCTTTAAAACAGCGTTCTACATACTGCTGGTAAATTTCACCCAGTCTTGGTCTTTTTGCCATAGCATCAGCTTCAACCAATTCAGGATTATTAAAGTACGCTTTTACAGTAATCAAACTGTTTTTATAACTTGAGATTCTGCCTAAAATTTGTTTAGGTTTATAAATATCACGATCCAGCTGCATTTCTTTTATAATAGAAGAAATTAATCTGGCTGAATCCTGAGAATCGTAAATTGTAAAATTTGAAGGATAACCTAAATGATCGGATTCTGCACGAAGAATACGCGCAAAAATAGAGTGAAAAGTTCCCATCCAAAGATTTTTTGCTTCAGATGCTCCCACAATATCCGAGATTCTATGCTTCATTTCACGCGCTGCTTTATTTGTAAAGGTAAGCGACAAAATATTGAAGGCATCAATTCCCTGAGCCATCAAATAAGCAATTCTAATTGTTAGAACACGGGTTTTCCCCGAACCTGCACCAGCAATAATAATCATTGGCCCGTCTTTCTTTAAAACAGGCGCTCTCTGTGCTTCGTTGAGCTGGTCAATATATTTCTGCATGTAATTTTTCTCCTTTTATGCAAAAATAAGAATTTAAAAAGTAAGTTCCTAAGATACTAAGGTTCTAAGATTCTAAGTTTTTTTTCTTTTTTTTTTAGCTAAATAAAGGCTGCTCTTTACATGGGTTTTCCGCCTTGGGTTATATCTATTCGCCACGTTTCGAAAATAATACCTTAATCAGAGTTATTTTTAAGATAGTGGATTCGTAAAAAAGAAAGAAATTTCTCATCAAACGAATCTATTGTTATATTTGTTACTTAATTATCTAAAAAAATGAAAGTAGAAATAACAGATACTGCTCGAAAAAGTTTTTACCAAATTATAAATCAATACAGCGAATCTAAATCATCTGAATTTTCAAAGAAAACCATATCTATAATAGAAACTATATTGAAAAATAATTATATTGGTTCCAGATACAAAAAAACTCCATTTAGGAAGTTCTTAATATCAAATCTAGTTTATTTGTTTTACAAAGTTGATAAACAAACACTTTACATCATTTTATTTTGGGACAATAAAAGAAATCCAATTGATTTAGAAATTATACTTAGCTCTTAGTTCATTTTTAAAATCTTCAAAATCTATTGTTTTTCCGGCTTTAATATCTTCTTCCCCTCTTTGAAGTTGTTGAATCAAGATCTCTTCAGGGAATAGTAAATTAGTAATCAATTTTACTTCCTGATGAGTAAAAGAATTAGATTTAAGCTTTCTATAAAATGTAGCATGTTTTAAACCAAGTTTTTGCATAAAAAACTCTGTTTTATAAAATGACTTATTAATCAATTCAGGCAAGCTATTGATATAATTCTCATAATTTTGAACAATTTCTATCATTATACGATACTTATAGTATTATTATTTAGCAAATATAATCAAAATAAATGATAAAAAATCCAAAAAATACTTACAAAATAAAACATATTTCATAGCTTAGTATGTCAGAAGCTTATCACCTTTGCTGGAAAAACACATCATAAGCAAAGCGAATCAAAGTTCCTACGACTACAACTAAAAAGAAAATTCTAATAAATCCGTTTCCTTTGCTAATTGCCAATTTTGCCCCAAACCAGCCGCCTAGACCGTTGCATACAGCCATAGGAATTGCAACAGCCCAGATAATTTTTCCTTTAATTAAAAATAAGCAGATCGAACCAAAATTAGTAGCCAGATTTACCATTTTGGCATTTGCCGAAGCCTCAATAAAATCAAATCCAAGAAGTGCAATAAAAGCTACTACAAAAAAACTTCCGGTTCCGGGACCAATAAATCCATCATAAAAACCAACAATTATACTGATTATAACAGCATAGAATATTTGTGTTTTTTCTGAATGATCTTTTGCAACATGCTGTCCGAAATTTTTCTTGGCATAGGTATAAATAAATAATAAAGATAAAATCACTAATAAAAGCGGTTTCATAAAATCACTACTTACCAAAGTTAAAACAGTCGATCCTAAAAATGCTGACGGAACTGCCAGAAACATCATAATTAATAACAGTTTCCATTTAATAATTACTTTTTTCAGATATTGAAGCGAAGCAATGAAAGTGCCAGAAAAAGCAGGAATCTTTAAGGTCCCAATTACAGTCGAAACAGGAAGATTTGGCAGTAAAATTAGTCCCATAGGCGTTTGTATAAGTCCGCCGCCACCTACAATAGCATCAATAAATCCTGCCGCAAAAGCTGCGAAACAAAGAAAAAATATTATATATAGATCCATTAAAAATATATTTCTGTAAGATAAAAAAACAAGTTGCAAAAGTACAGCTTCCGAAGTTATTTATTACGATAATTTAAAATGGATTTCTCACCAAAAAGTATATTTTTGCTAAAAAATTAACCCAATGGATTTTACAAGAATTATAGAATTAGCCAGTTACACTTTACCTGCAATTGTAACCGGATTTGTTGCTTATCGTTTTTTTGAACTGCACATTAAAAATAATGATAAAAAACGTGCTTTTTTATTAAGCAGACAAGCGCATAAAGAATCTCTTCCTATTCGCTTACAAGCGTATGAAAGAATGACTTTGTTCTTAGAACGTATTAATTTGACTAAACTTTTAATTAGAGTTGCACCGATTTCGCCTCTAAAACATGATTATGAAAATTTCTTAATCGATCAAATAGAACAGGAATTTGAGCATAATTTAACGCAGCAGATTTATCTTTCAGAAGAATGCTGGACCATTATTACGACGGCTAAAAATGCAACCATTCAAATGATTCGTAAAACTGCCATGAGTGACAAAATAGAAAATGCAGACAAACTGCGCGAAGCTATATTAAATGATTTATTAGAAAAACAATCACCAAGTAATGCCGCTTTGAGTTTTATTAAAAGCGAAGTTTCTGAACTTTGGTAAAACATATTTAAGGCAGAATTTATTAGAAAGTATTATAATAAATTCTGCCTTTTATTTTACTTCCACCAATTTTGTTTTGGTTTAACCCACCATCCATTTTTTTGATATTTCTCAGAAACACTTAACTCTCCAGCTCCTTTATCAAAATCACAGTTTACATTTGGAACTCTGTAATCAGCCCAGTTACATATTTTTTCTTTTCCTGAAATATTTGATTTCCATGTTCCAACAAATGCGTTGTTAAAGTATTTATCAGAATCAATTTCAATATTATTATATTGTATGAGATCGTTTTTATCTAAATACCAAATTGATTCTAAATTCCCTGAAAATCTTCCTGAACCTTTTTGATTTTTATCTTCAAAAAACTCATAAACTGCTGTTAGCAATCCTTGTTTTTTAATTCCGGCATTTTTATATTCATCATCAACACCAAATCGAAGTTTTTTAAGTTCTTGAATTTTTACTACAGTTATCTTACCAGAAAAATCACAGATGTTTGATTTTACCATAGATTTACCCGTTACTAAATATTCGTTTGTATTATTCTTGCTTCTTTTTACTGAAGTAAACTTAATGAGAATTCTTTCGTAGTTTTCGCCAATTATACCGTAAACCAGATTATTATCTGTTTGAATCCATAAATTTGAAAAATCATATTTTGAATATTTCTGTAATTCATTTTTCTGAATTAATTCATCTTGTTCCAAAATATGTGTTCTGCACAGATTCTGACTCCATGAATTAAAACTAAAAAACAGGCAGACAAATACGATTAGTTTTTTCATATCAGGATTTTATTATCACTCATAACTTCAGACTTATTCTGAGCATATTCGTAACCTTGTTCCCACCATTCTTTCATAACTTCTTTATTAAAAATCAAAGCATTATCTGTTAGTTTAGTCGGAGTGTAATATAAATTTAATTTCACATCTTTACTATTTGCCATAAGTTTTCCTATAGCAATATCATGTTTTTCAACCTGATCTAAGGCAATTCTAAACAAATCAATCATTAATGAAAACGGGTTTTTACCAATTACCATTTTACTGGTATTAACTTCTGTTTCCAAAATAATAACATCAATTTCTGTTGCGCCGCGGTTAATGGCTTCTCTAATAGGAACTAAGCTCGAAAAACCTCCATCGCCATATTCGCAGTTATTTTTGGTCGCAAGACTCATAAAAGGAACGTAATTACTTGAAATCCAAGACCATTCGCAAAACTCTTCATAAGTACAATCTTTTACAGATTTGTATTCTGATTCATTTTTAGTAAAATTGGTAACTGTAATTACTACGTCATTATTCATTTTTTTCAGTTTATTGAAATCAGAAATTGAAAAGTTATTCTGGATGTATTTTCTTAAACCTTTGCTTTCGCCAAATGTTCTTCTTCCTTTAAAAAACTGACGTAGTACATTAAAGTGGTTAATGGTCACAATGTCTATTCCTTCTTTTACTTTAACAACAAACGGACAAATATTAAAAATACTTGCCATTGTAACATTAGTATAAACAGAATGAATTTTTTTGATATGTCCGAGAGCTAAATGCGGAATAAGCAGACTTCCTGTAGAAGTTCCTATAAATAAATCGTACTCGTGTTTTTTTTCTTCAATTAAATATTGTGCAACTCCACCGGCAAACGCGCCTTTACTCCCGCCGCCAGAAATAACTAATGCTCTCATAAATGTTGTAAGTTTTGAGTTATGAGATAAATTTTTTGACCATTTTTCTCATTTCCCGATATTCTATATTATTTAATTAATTATAAACTTTTCTTTAAAATTTGGTTCTCAAAACTCATAATCTGTAACACAAAACCTTTAACTTTTTTCCTGCAATAAACGATTTAACTGAAATTGTTCATCGGGGTTCAAATTAGGCAAAATTCTATTAAATGAAGTACGCATTTCTGAATTTTTCAATAAAATTCTAATAGAGTCTCTTCCAAACTTTGAAAACTGCCACATATGATGTGTTGTAGCGTTTACCAAATTTGTTAAAACTTCGTCGTTTATAAATTTAAATGCGATTAGTTTTTCTAAGGCATTCTGGCGTGTTGTTGCTTCATATTTTGTAGTTGAAAAAGAAATCAGCTCATTTATAAGTCCATCAGGGTCAGAACCATAATCAGGCGTTGATAAGGCAAGAGAAAGCCACAACGTACGCAGATTGTAATCATTAAATCCAATCCATTCTTTTGATTTATCTAAATATTCCTTTCTATGGTCTGGAAAGTTCTTCCACAAGTAAAACAAAGCGATTTCCTGAGTTTCATACGATTTATCATCAAGCAAAGTTTCATACTCCTGTCTGAAATCTTCAGGAATCATAGAAAGTGTTGCCGCCAAAGTCTGTCGAAGCTGCACATTATTCTGATGAAGTGCTTTTAGCAGTAATTCTTTTTTATCTGCATATTTTTCATTTTGCAATTGAGAAATAACAGCTTGTTTTACAGAATAATGAATATCTGAATCTAATGTTTGTTTCAAAAAATCGATTTTTTCATTCAAAGGCGTTTTCTTTAATTTATCGACTTCTAAACGCACTTTTATTGCTTTGTTTTTACTTAAAATAGCGTTTGCTGTCGGCGTATCAAAAGCAGTTGATTCGAGCCAGGTTTTTTGAAACGAAACCAAATCAAAATCAGAAACTTTCTTGATTTCATCGAAAAAATTCTGTGTATTTACATTTTTAAAAGCATATTTCTTTAAATAACTTTTTATGGCTTTTTTAAATGCTTTATCACCAATTGATTCGTGCAGTACAAAAAGTGTCCAAGCTCCTTTTTCATAAAAAGTAAGCGAACTGGCTTTCGCATTTAGAACTGGAATTGCATCGGTTCTCGAAGCAAATTTTATCTGCTGTGCCGTATCATATAATTTGGCATAAAAATAATCATCACCAAAAATTTCTCTTTCGGCCAATAAAGCATAATAAGTAGCAAAACCTTCCTGAAGCCAATGGTGCGTACTGCTTTCAGCTGTAATTAAATCTCCAAACCAATGATGCGCCAATTCATGAGCATCCACATTCGTGTAATTTCTATCAGTAAAAGCAATATCATCCACAACATAACGAGTTGTAAAAAGCGTTGTGGTTGTATTTTCCATTCCGGCATACAGGAAATCACGAACCGGAATCTGCCTGAAAATTTTCCACGGATATTTAACTCCAATTTCTTTTTCCAGAAAATCAAAAATACGTTTCGAATATCGGTAAGTTGGTTCAAAACGCGCAGTGTCTTTGCTTTCTAAATAATATTCTAACGGAATTTTAGATTTAGATACAAAATCCTTTCTGTCGTATTTTCCAACAGAAAGAACCAATAAATAAGAACTCATTGGATTTTCCATTTTATACTGCCAATGGAACTGATTATCTTTTTCGGTTTTATTAACCAAAACACCGTTTGAAACAACCTGATATTCTTTTTTATATGTAATTCCGAGGTTAAAGATCACTTTTTCGTTTACATCATCAAAACTAGGAAACCAGTTGCTGGTGTATCTTCCCTGTCCTTGTGTCCAGATTTGAACGTCGTTATTTTCAATATCAACAAAATATAAAGCTTGTTTGGGTTTTACATTGTAAGTAAACGTTAAATGATGATGGTTGTCTTTTTGAAAATTATTGAAAATTTGTAATTCTTTGGTTGTATTTAAAAAAATGACGTCTTTCCCGTCTACCTGAACGTTTGTAAATTCCATGTTTTTACCGTCAATTTTAATAGTATCAACTGGTTGTAAGACATCAAATTCGTAATCAACAAATCCCGAAATTGTTTTTTGAGAATCATTTATGTTCAATTGTCCGTTAACAGATTTAAAATCAACATATTTGGTTTGCTGCGCAAAAATGAATGTGGTTATAAAGAGGAAAATATATTTCATTGAAAATAAATTAATGGCGAAATTCCAAAGTTACAAAGGTTTGAATAACAAACCGAATGAATTTTGTAAGTTTACGATATAAAAATAATCTATAGTGACTGCAGTCAAAAAAGCCCTATTTAACTGGAGCAGCGGAAAAGATTCTGCTCTTACTTTATACAAAATCTTACAAAATCCGGATTTTAAAATTGAATATCTCCTTACGAGCATAAATCAGCAATATCAGCGAATTTCTATGCATGGAGTTCGTGTCGAATTATTAGAAGCACAATCTGAAAGCATTGGAATTCCTTTAAAAATCATGCAGATTCCAGAAATGCCTACAATGGAAGTTTACGAAAAAGTTATGACTGAAACTTTGACTGAATTAAAAAATGAAGGCATTACACATTCTGTTTTTGGAGATATTTTTCTTGAAGATTTGCGAAAATACCGCGAAGAACAACTTGCAAAGCTTGACTTTAAAGGTGTTTTCCCAATCTGGAAAATTCCGACCAAGGAATTAATTCAGGAATTTATTTCTTTGGGATTTAAAACTATTGTGGTTTGTGTAAATGAACGTTATTTAGATAAAAGCTTTGTAGGAAGAAATATTGATCAGGATTTTATAAACGATCTGCCTGAAAATGTAGACGTTTGCGGTGAAAACGGCGAATTTCACACCTTTACTTTTGACGGACCGATTTTCTCGAAGCCTATTGACTTTGAAATTGGCGAAATTGTTTATCGAAAATACGAAAGTCCTAAACAAGATTCTTCAAATGAAGCGTGCGATACAAGCCAAAACGAAGTATTTGATTATGGATTTTGGTATTGTGATTTAATTAAAAAATAATGATGACATTTTATTTTAGAAAAACGATTCTCTTAGTATTTTTAATACTTGTTAGTTATTCGCTTCAAAGCTGTTGGGTAAGCCGTTGTAAAAGACCGCAAATTACGGGATATATTTATGATTTTGAATCGAATAAACCAATCAATAATTGTAAAGTTGGCGAAACATTCAGCAATACAAACGGTTATTTTGTGCTAAACGAAAAAAGATACCATCAGTTTACTTTATGGGGTTTTGAAGCGCCAATGTTAATGGTTAACGAAAAGATTGAAAAAGAAGATTTCGAACAAAAAAGCATCGAATTTATGAATCCTCACGGCGGAGGTGCAAAAAAAGGTGCTCAGCACAATGTTGATACTATTTATTTGAAAAAAATTGTAATTAAAAACTAATTAAATATGACTGTAAAAGAAAGTATCGAAGTAAAAAAAGTATTGCAGTTTCTGGAAGAGATTGGAATTGAAGTGATTGAAAAGCAATTCCAATCTTCTTTTTTACCGGGTTTAGATCTTGGATCCAATTGTATTTACATTGATTATGACAATCTTTTATATCCCGGCGATATATTGCATGAAGCCGGACATCTTGCTGTTACACCTTTTCAGGAAAGAAAATTAGTCGGCACAGATCAAATTTCGTCAGAATGGCCTACGCAGGGAGATGAAATTGCTGCGATTTTATGGTCTTATGCCGCTTTGCATCATTTGCAATTGCCTCTGGAATTTGTATTTCATCCTAATGGTTATAAAAATGCTTCTAAATGGTATATATCAAATTTTAGCAGCGGTAATTATATTGGACTGCCGCTTCTTGAATGGATGGGATTATGTCTTGGAAATGAAAAAGCCGAAAAAGAGAAAAAATCCCCTTTTCCGGCTATGCAAAAATGGCTTCGTGATTAATTAAGTTGATTGATCAATCCACGTTTTAAGGAACCATTTATTATCTCTTAATTCAAAAATATAATCTTCATATATACCAGTATCAATACCGCGATGCTCAATAACTGCTGATTTTTGTTTTAGGATTATTTTTTGTCTAAACTCCATTCCTTTATCATCTAATTTTAGAATTCTATAATTCTTCTGAGTCTTTGTAACCGTAATTTCTTCTAAATTATCATCAAGAGTTTTTATTACGATAGGAAACTTTATACGACTTAACTGAAAGTTTTTATCTTCATTAAATTTCTTAAGAAAAGTTTTGAAATTTTCGCTGTTAGTTGTAGTTTTTTCTTGTGCTGCGGTTAATTGGCAGAAACAAGCAATAAATAGGATTGCAATTATTTTTTTCATTATTCTTCGTACATTTTTAGCAGGTTCGTAACGGTGTTCCAGTTTCGAATTGTTGCGGTTACATTTAATTTTTTTTCAATATATTTTTGGTCAAAACGGGTTTTTCCGGCACCAATGTCGTATTTAATAAAAATTCTATTTTCATCAATACTTGCTTCATCTGGTTTAAACTGACTGATTTTTAAATCGTTTATGCTTTCTTTTTTTAAAGCCATCGAAACAAAAGCAACATATAGTTTTTTAAGATCAATATCTTTTTCTTTAAAAAAAGGATTATTCTCAAAACACGATTTCAGGTTTTCTTTTGTAATCATTACAACTGGAACTTCGTGTCCAAAAACTTTAAAAATCTCCTGTTTAATCATGAAACCAACTTTAGAAGCTTCTTCATCGCTGTCAACGAAAACATTTCCGGATTGCAAATACGTGCGGACGTTTTGAAAACCCAGATTTTCGAGCATGCTTTTTAACGCTTCCATTTTCATCATATTATGACCGGAAACATTTATACCGCGTAAAAGTGCTAAGTGTGTTATCATTCTTCTTAAATTTTATTCAAAGATAAAAACTATTCATCTTCATCTTCACCAATTTCGATATCAAACTTGGTTAAAAATTCGTTTAAACGTTGTTTATATTTGCTTTTAGCCTGATTTACAATCTCATCTGCTTCTTCATTTGTTTCTAATGCATCGAGATTAAATTCATTTTTAACCCATTCATGGAATTCTGACATATTCTCATTTTCTTCATAATACTCATCGTCTTTATAAAAATAAGCATAATCAAAATCTACTGAAATTTCGGTATCTAAAGTTAAAAGATGAATTAATCTGCGAGTATTTTCGGCAACAACATGAATTCCTCCTTCATCACCAAAAACAACTATCGGGCAGTTATTTAAATCCTTATCAATAAGCCAGTAAGCATAAGAACTTCCTGAACCATTTGCGCCTGCAAATTCAATAAAACTATTGTAGAATTCTTCTTCTTCAGACCAGGTTTTTATTCCTGTTTTATCCTCGGTAATTGTAAGACCAAAACATTCTGAATAGGTTTCAGAACCATATTCCTGATCAAATTTGTAAAGTTTAATTAAATCTTCCGGTAATTTATAATTTCCAAACTGAGCCGAAAATTCTTCTAATGAAAAACTGTTGTCATATTCTGCATATTCTGTGTCATCGTCATCATCTTCCTCATCTTCTTCATTTTTTTCAAGAGACATTAATTTGTCAAAAGTATCAATTGCGGCATGTTTAACGCAGAACATCTCTATTCCCGGAGCATTTTCGTCATTTATCCATTGGTATTTTGGATCTCCGTTTTCATTAAGATATTCCAGAATAAGCATAATTTCCTGATCATCATGACACCATAATGCACGCGTTCTAATACCAAATCCGTTTCCAATTTCTTTAGAAATCTGGCTGTATTTCTTTCCTTCATAATCAAAATAGATAAACAAATCGGTTGTTCCGGAAACATGTCTTACTATTTTTTCGTTTTCTTTTAATTCATCTGTTTCAGATAAAACTTCAATCATATTAAGAAACTGATTGCGAAAATCAGTATACATATATTTGTCTTTTTTATCATAATCCAGAATTGAAAGTCCTTCTTTAAAAACTTCGAGGTAATTATTTCCTAAAGTCTCTGTTCCGTAATCTGAAAGTTCGATAAATCCTTCATCTACAATATCAGATAATTTATGAGTTGATGGAAAATAATTTTCGACTGTTATAATAGATCCGTCAGTATCCTGAACGTTGCTGCAAATTAAAATATCCGGTCTTCCGGCACTAATAATCGCCTGAACATCTGTAAAACGTTCAAAATGAAACAGCATATCATCAGTATAAACCAGCCAAGCTTTCAAATCTCCCTTTACAAAAAGTTCTCCATGATTGTATTCTCCGGCAAGCGTATCGCACTGCAGTCCGCCTCCCAAATAATGAACATTTCCAAACAAATTAATATTGACTGTTGTTGTTTTTCCTAAAACAATTAATGCGGGAGAATTATCTGTATCAAAAGAACTTATAAGTTTAGTGACATTTAGATTTCCTTTAAAAATAAATCCTAAAATAAAAACATCCTCATGTTCGTGTGTACTAAAATCCATTTCAAAAGAATCCATTTCGACATCATCTTCTGCTAAAAGAAATATTGGGTTTTCTTCGTAGTCAGGAAAACGCCAGGTATCTTCAAAAACATTGTAAATTTTCTGATCCTGAAAATCGGTAAGATCTCCAATAATAGTATGAGCTTCGTGCCGGTTGATTACTTTAAATGTAACACCTGAAAACTCCATGGTTTCAAAAGGGACTTTTTCTTCTTTCATTGTGGGGCTTATATCTTTAATACTTTAACAAATCTAACAATTATCTTTATTTATTAAAATAATACTGACTTTAAATAATAGACAACTTGCTCGAACAATAAACAAGATTCTTTATAATTTGATATTTAAGAAATAAACCAAAAACGAATTTCTGTAAAACATTCTATTTTCAAAATTCCTAATTAAAATCTATCTTCGCTTTTCAATAAAATTTCAAAATCCAATTCTTCCAAAGCTAAAATCAACAATCTAAAAATCTAAAATTTCTCAATGTCTAATAATCTCCTTGAAACTCCTATTGAATACCTAAAAGGTGTTGGCCCAAGCCGTGGTCAATTGCTTCGTAAGGAATTAGGGATTCATAAATACGGAGATTTAGTCAATTTTTATCCCAATCGTTATATAGACAGAACGCGTTATTACAAAATCAACGAACTGCAAAACACGGGATCTGAGGTTCAGATTATTGGAAAAATCATCAACATTAAAACAGTAGAATTTGCGAAGAATAAAAAACGTCTTGTAGCTTCTTTTGTTGATGATACGGGACAAATTGAGCTCAATTGGTTTCAGGGTCATAAATGGATTCGAGAAAGTTTAAAATTAAACGAAACGCTGGTTATTTTCGGGAAATGTTCTTTGTACGGAAGCCAGTTCAGCATGGCGCATCCTGAAATTGAATTGTTGAGCGAACACGAAAAAAGTCTTCGTTCTGCAATGCAGCCTGTTTATCCTTCTACAGAAACTCTTACAAACAGAGGGATTTCAAACAGAACGATAAACAAAATGATGGAACAGTTATTTATTGAAACGGGAGCTTTGTTTACCGAAACCTTTCCGCCTTATCTTTTAGAAGAAATAAAACTGATTTCAAAAAGAGCCGCGTTATTCAATATTCATTTTCCTAAAAGTGCCGATGCTTTGGCGAAAGCCCAATTCCGATTAAAATTTGAGGAATTGTTTTTTATTCAGCTCCAGTTAATTACTAAAAACTTAATCAGAAAACATAAAATTAAAGGTCATCCGTTTACAAAAGTGGGTGAATTATTTAATGAATTTTATCAAAATCATCTGCCTTTTGCTTTAACAAATGCACAGAAAAGAGTAATAAAAGAAATCCGTTCAGACATGGGAAGCAACGCCCAAATGAACCGATTACTGCAGGGAGATGTAGGCTCCGGAAAAACAATTGTGGGTTTTATGAGTATGCTTTTGGCGATTGACAATGGTTTTCAGGCTTGTTTAATGGCGCCTACAGAAATTTTGGCCAATCAGCATTTTATTGGACTTTCTGAATTTGCCAACACCTTAAATATCACCATAAAAATATTAACCGGATCGACTAAAACTTCTGAAAGAAAGATTATTCATGAAGACTTAGAAAACGGAAATCTCCAGATTTTAATTGGAACTCACGCCTTATTAGAAGATAAAGTAAAGTTTAAAAATTTAGGTCTGGCAATTATTGATGAACAGCATCGTTTTGGTGTTGAACAAAGATCAAAATTGTGGAAAAAGAATGAAATTCCGCCTCACGTTTTGGTGATGACTGCTACGCCAATTCCAAGAACTCTGGCTATGAGTTTATACGGTGATTTAGATGTTTCTGTAATTGATGAATTACCGCCGGGAAGAAAACCTATTCAAACCGTACATAGATACGACACGAACCGATTAAAAGTCTGGAAATTCCTGCGTGATGAAATTGCAAAAGGAAGACAGATTTATATTGTATATCCTTTAATTCAGGAATCGGAAAAAATGGATTATAAGGATTTAATGGATGGTTACGAAAGTATTTCGAGAGATTTTCCGCTGCCTCAATATTCGATTTCGATTGTACACGGAAAAATGAAACCTGCCGATAAAGATGCCGAAATGAAGCGTTTCTCTGAAGGAAAAACAAATATTATGGTGGCTACAACCGTGATTGAGGTTGGTGTAAATGTTCCTAATGCGAGTGTTATGATTATTGAAAGTGCTGAGCGTTTTGGTCTTTCTCAGCTGCACCAGCTTCGCGGACGTGTGGGCCGAGGTGCTGAACAGAGTTATTGTATTTTAATGACGGGGCATAAATTAAGTACCGACAGTAAAACCCGTATGGAAACGATGGTTCAAACCAACGATGGCTTTGAAATTGCCGAAGTCGATCTTAAACTCCGTGGTCCGGGAGATTTAATGGGAACGCAACAAAGTGGTGTTTTAAACCTTCAGATTGCTGATATTGTAAAAGATCGAGAGATTTTATCTTTCGCAAGAAATTATGCCCTGAAAATCCTCAAAGAAGATCCTCCGCTTCAAAAACCAGAACACGCCATTTTAAAATCTGTCTTTTTGGAACTCACAAAAAGAAAAAATATTTGGAATTATATTTCTTAGGGTTCTAAGGTTCTAAGATGCTAAGGTTCTAAGATGCTAAGATGCTGAGATGCTGAGATTCTAAGTTTTTTTTATTTGTAGAATGTGTAGAATATTATCTATATTATGTTGAGCATCGCCGAAGGATTATGCAGTACTAAAAAGAAAACTTAGAATCTTAGCAGCTCAAAACCTTAGCAGCTTAAAAAAAACACTTCACTGGATCTAACTCTATAAAAGTTTCAATATTCAGGTGATTTAGATTTGTTGGGGGCAAATTTTTTATTGAATAATTGAGCGATACAATGAAGCGTGTTAATTATGGCTATTTCTTAGGCGGACTCTTTTTTTCAAAAATACCGCTGAATAAACCTTTACTTATTTTGTTTTTATCGTCTTTACCGGTAGCAATTAAATGATCAACATATTCCATGTATGTTTTTTTGCGTTCTTCCAGAAAACCAACCAAATATTCTTCGGAAGCAATTATACCACTTGCTTCTTCAATCTGCAAAAGTTTTTTATATAAAGGTTCAATAAATTTTGTTATAATAGGCTCAGGAACCGATTTTCTGGTTCCAAAATAGCCAACAATATCCCCGTCTGCGTCGGCTATAATTTTAAAATCGGTTACAACCCAATAATAACGGCCCGTTTTGGCCATGTTTTTTATAATCACATGAATATTTTCACTCGATTTAATACTGTCCCATAAGAATTTAAAAATTACTTTTGGCATATCAGGATGCCTTACAATGTTGTGAGGCTGTCCAATAAGTTCAAATTCATCATAACCGGAAACATCTATAAAATCTTCATTGGCATACAAAATGGTTCCGTTTTTATCTGTTTTACTCAATAATACCTTATTTTTATTCCAGTCGACTTCTCGATCTGAGGGAGTTGGGCGGGCAAATCTAGTATCCATAACTTTTCTATTAATAATTAATAAACATTGGGGATTCTGCGTATATCGTTTTTTGGAAGTTGGTTTTTGCAGTTATTTTTTAATTTCTGGTATTGGTAGATTTTACATGAATATCATTAACTAAATCATCAATTTTCTTTGCACTATCGCGCATCATATCCAGATAAGTCAGTAATTTATCATTATCTGTATGCCCTTTAGAAACATCAATTAATTTTAAAACAGAATTAACCGGAAGTTTCAAATCAAGAGTTGTTCTGTGAATAAAGTCATTATATTCTTTAGTAGCTGTCATTGAGCTGTATTTAGCCGAAGCAAGTTTCATATTCTCTAGTTCATATTCGTCTGAAATTTTAGAAATGTGATTTTGGCTGTGTTCTTTAAAATAATAAGCCCAATAGCCATTCATAAAAAATACTACAGCGGCTAAAACAGTATGAATAATCAGTGTTTCTAAATCAAAGTTTACCTGCGAAAAATACACCTGCAAACCGTTTGCATCATTGTAAATAAAGTTTTGCAGATACGCCAGACCAGCATGATGAAGCACTACTAAAAGCGTTAACGGAATTTGTAATTTCCAGTTTTGATAAATGATCAAAATGGTGCTGGCAATAAAAACCGTAAAATGCATTTCAAATAAACCATGCATTTGATAAATGTACTGTGCCATAAATATAGCCAGCACAACAGACAAAACATACTGATAGAATTTAGAATTCTTAATAAAAAATTTTGCCGAATAATACGCCAAAAGATTCAGCGTACCTACTCCCACCCCTATTTCGAATGTATCGTACTTAAATGATAATCCAATCCCGAGGAGAAAATAAACTGCAAGAACATAATTAATAATGGTATCTGACTTTTGTGTCATAGTCGACATAAAACTGTGCAGATAATCTTGCTCATTCAAACTGGCTTTTGTTTTCATAGGTTAAAAAAATTAAGTTAGTGATAGATTTATTTAGTGCAATTTGGTAATGAACATCCGTAAGCTCTAAGAGCTAAAGCATTAAATGAGGGCGAATTATTTTGTTTTAACAGCGAATCGATTGCCATTTGGGCGTAATTACTTTCGGCATCGGTACAATATCTTGTTTTGTTGTAATTACCACGGTAATACAAATTATGCGAAGGATCTAAAAGAACTGCCTGCGGTGTTGAGATTACACCACATTTCTTGGCAATGCCTTCATCAAAATAAACCGGAATATGAGCTCCAAATTTGTTTTGTATTTCTTCGATGGAAAATGTCTTTTGTTTGTTTAAAACAACAATCTTAAAATTAATTCTGTCACCATATTTTTTAATGAGATCACTTACATGAGGCACATTAAAGCGTGAACATGGGCAGTCAGGATTAAAAAAATGAAAGAAAACCGGCTTGTTGTCGTATGCACAACATTGCGACAAATCTATTTTACTACCCATGGCTATCGTATGATAACCTTTAGGAATTGGCGTTGGCAGACTATATTTAAACTCATTCTGCCAAAAAAGAAAGACAATCGAAGCCAATAATAGCGTAAACCATAAGCTTAGGAGTATTTTTTTCTTCATATATTATTTTTGCAATTAAGAACCAAAATTATAAACACTTGTTAATATAATTATTAATTAAATTCTTTAAAAACGTCAAAAAACTACACCAAGCCTACTATTTTAACAATAAAATTACGAGTATTCTGTAATAAACACTGAATATGTTATTATTTTGTTGAACATATCAATAATACAAATTAAATCTATGATCTGCAAAAAAAATCGGACAAATGAAAAATATTTTATTGATAAGCTTATTTACCAGGCACTGCTAGAAAACAATAAAATTTAAAATGAGAAAAAAGCAAATTCTAACAAAAAGATCCATCTAACTGATTTAAAGATCATTACATATAAAATTACAGAAACATTAAAAAATAATTAAAAATATCTGTTAACATCTTTAAACCTTTTATCAAAACGAACATCTAACAGCAAACTTTTTCCAGCTGTGCAACTAAGACGATTTGAAATTATTGTAATTGAAATGTTAAATAAAAGCTAACATCTTTCGGTTTCAGCACAAAAAGTTAAATTTGCCAGTTGCGAAAAACATACACCAAAACACACATTTCACCTGAATTTTTATGAAATTAAAACATCTAATCTACGCCTTGATAATCATCGTTTTAGGAGGATTTATTACGTACAGAATAATATCCAACAAAGGTAAAAACGACGAATCTAAAAAATTTGGCGACAAAGACAAACCAACAACAGTTACGGGAATAGTTATAAAGACTTCTACGTTTGATAATAATTTATCATTATCAGGTTCTATTGAAGCCAATGAACAGATTGAAATTCACAGTGAAGTTTCTGGAATCGTAGAAGGTATATTTTTTACAGAAGGAACTAATGTAAATAAAGGTCAGGTACTTTTTAAAGTAAATGATATTGAATTAAAAGCACAATTAAGACAAGCTGTAACCAAAGAAGGTTTAGCAGCTGAAAATGAAAGAAGAGCAAAACTTTTACTTCAAAAAGAAGCCATAAGTCAGGAAGAAGCCGATGTAGCCAGAGCAGATCATGCTTCGGCGCAGGCACAAAGCCAGTTAATCAGAGCGCAGATTTCTAAAACATCTGTACGAGCACCTTTTTCAGGAAAAATTGGTTTACGTTCTATTTCACCGGGAACTTACATTACGCCAACTGTTTTGGTTGCAAAATTAGTAAATACAGGAAAACTAAAAATTACATTCTCTATTCCGGAGAAATATGCCTCCCAGGTAAAATCAGGTTCTACGATTGAATTTACGGTTTCAGGATCTGATAAAACCTATACTGCAAAAATATACGCAATCGAACCAGAAGTCGCTGTAGCAACACGTACGCTACAAATTCGCGCCATTGCAGATAACACAGACGGAAAGCTTTTCCCGGGAACTTTTGCTGACATCAAATTACCTTTAAGCATTATTAAAGATGCTATCGTTGTTCCTTCTCAGGCAATTGTTCCAATTCAAGACGGAAAAAAGGTATTTGTTGCCAATAACGGAAAAGCAAAAGAAGTTATGGTTGATGCTACGACAAGAACTGATTCTTCAATTCTTATTTTAGCGGGATTAAGAGCTGGAGATACTTTAATTACAAGTGGTGTTATGTCATTAAAAAATGAAGCACCTATAAAGGTTAAAGTAAAATAATTGTAGATTTTAGACTTTAGGTTTCATATTAAACTTTGAAATCTAAAATCAACAATCTAAAATCAAAAAACATAATATGAGTTTATCAACTACAAGTATAAAAAGACCAGTTTTAACCATTGTACTGAATTTATTGATTATTTTATTCGGTTTTATTGGTTATACTTTTTTGGGTGTGCGAGAATTTCCTTCGATCGATCCGGCACAGGTTTCTATTAGAACCAATTATACGGGAGCTAATGCCGATATTATCGAATCGCAGATTACAGAACCGCTGGAAAAAGCCGTAAATGCTATTGACGGAATTAGAAATATAACATCGTCAAGTAATCAGGGAAGCAGTAACATTACCATTGAATTTAATTTAGATAAAGATCTCGAAGAAGCGGCAAATGATGTTCGTGACAAAGTTTCACAGGCCATTAGAAATTTACCGCAGGATATTGATGCACCGCCTGTAGTTTCTAAGGCAGATGCCGATAGTGAGTCGATTATTTCGATGACCGTTCAAAGTGATACCAGAAGTTCTTTAGAATTAAGTGATTATGCAGAAAATGTTATTTCACAGCGTTTAGAAACCATTCCGGGCGTAAGTGCGGTTCAAATATGGGGTCAAAAACGTTATGCCATGCGTTTATGGATTGATCCTGCAAAATTAGCGGCCTATGGTTGTACTGTTGCCGAAGTCCGCGCAGCATTAAATGCTCAAAACGTCGAACTTCCTTCTGGAAAATTAACCGGAAATAATACTGAATTAACCGTAAAAACAATTGGAAATCTTTCTAAACCAGAAGAATTCAATAATATTATCATTCGTACAGACGGCGACAAAATTGTTCGTTTAAGTGATATTGGAGGTGCCGAATTAGGTCCCGAAAATATTGAAACCGGCTTAACTTCTTCCGGACTTCCTATGATTGGTCTGGCTATTGTACCAATGCCGGGCGCTAATTATCTGGATATTTCTTCTGAGTTTTATAAAAAATACGAAGCGCTAAAAAAAGATTTACCAAAAGATATCAAACTAAATATTGCGCTTGACAATACACAGTTCGTAAAAAAATCAGTTCTCGAAGTGGTTGAAACATTAGGAATTTCGATACTTCTTGTAATTATTATTATTTATCTGTTTTTTAGAGACTGGGCAATCGCATTTAGACCTTTAATTGATATTCCTGTATCGTTAATTGCTACGTTTTTCATTATGTGGCTTTTAGGATTCTCTATCAATGTATTAACATTATTGGCCATTGTTTTGGCAACCGGTTTGGTTGTAGATGACGGAATTGTAGTTACTGAAAATATTTTCAAAAAAGTAGAAGAAGGTATGTCGCCAATTGAAGCGGCAATTAAAGGTTCTAACGAAATTTTCTATGCCGTAATTTCTATTTCGGTAACATTGGCATCTGTATTTTTACCTGTAATTTTCTTAGAAGGTTTTGTGGGCCGACTCTTTAGGGAATTTGGTGTTGTAATTGGTGCTGCGGTACTAATTTCGGCTTTTGTATCGCTTACGCTTACGCCAATGTTAAATGCGTATTTAATGAAAGGCGGCGAGCAGAAAAAGTCAAAATTCTACATTAAAACAGAACCTTTTTTCGAAAAAATGAACAGCGGTTATGCTGAATCTCTTTCAAAATTTATGGAGAAAAAATGGATCAGTTTTCCAATTCTGATTGCTTGTTTTGGATTGATTTATCTGTTTTTTACGATTCTTCCAAAAGAAACAGCGCCATACGACGACAGAAGTTCTGTAACGATGCGTATGACGACTCCCGAAGGTTCTTCGTATGAATATACAAACCGTTTCATGCAGGAAATATCACAATTGGTAGATGATTCGATTCCTGAAAAAAGAGTAAGTCTTGTTATTACAGCTCCGGGTTCTGGCGGGTCTGCTGCAAACTCAGGATTTATCAGACTTTCTTTAAAAGGTCCTGAAGAAAGAGAAAGATCACAAAAAGATATTGCTGATAAATTATCAAAATGGACAAAAAAATATCCGGATGCTAAAACTTCTGTAATTCAACAGCCTACGATTGCTGTAAACAGACGTGGCGGTTTACCAATTCAATATATTATTCAGGCACCGACTTTTGATAAGCTGAGAGAAAAAATTCCGGTTTTTATGGATGAAGTTGGAAAAAGCGATGTTTTTTCGATTACCGATGTAAATTTAAAATTCAACAAACCGGAAATCAACGTAAGCATTGACCGCGAAAAAGCCGAAAGTTTAGGAATTTCTATTATTGATATTGCGCAGACTTTACAGCTTTCTTTAAGCGGACAGCGTTTTGGATATTTTATTAAAAACGGAAAACAATATCAGGTTATTGGTCAGTTTGATCAAAAAGACAGATCTAAACCTTTGGATTTAACGTCGATGTTTGTAAAGAACAAAAAAGGGGAATTAATTCAAATGGATAACGTTGTAAAAGTATACGAACAAAGTAATCCGCCGCAATTGTATCACAATAACCGATACATGTCGGCAACAGTTGCTGCCGGTTTAGCGCCAGGAAAAAGTATGGGCGACGGAATTCAGGAAATGGACAGAATTAAAGCAAAAGTTTTAGACGAAACTTTCACCACCGATTTATCTGGAGAATCCAGAGATTTCGTAGAAAGCAGCTCGAATACTTCATTTGCTTTTGGACTGGCTTTATTATTAATCTTCTTGATTCTTGCGGCTCAGTTCGAAAGTTTTATAGATCCGTTTATTATTATTTTAACAGTTCCTATGGCGGTTGCGGGAGCTTTATTTTCATTATGGCTTTTTAATCAGACCTGGAATATTTTCAGTCAGATTGGAACCGTAATGCTTATTGGTCTGGTAACGAAAAATGGTATTTTGATTGTTGAATTTGCCAATCAGTTACGAGAACAAGGCAAGCCAAAGATGGAAGCTATTCTTGAAGCTTCAGAAGCGCGTTTACGTCCAATTTTAATGACCAGTTTAGCGATTGCGTTAGGAGCTTTACCTATTGCAATGTCGCTTGGAGCTGCATCAACCAGTAGAATTGGTATGGGGGTTGTAATTGTTGGAGGAACTATTTTCTCTCTGGCATTAACGCTTTTTGTTATTCCGGCAATCTATTTTATGTGGTCAAAAGCAAGAAAACATTATCCAGAATTTGACCGTATTGACGAATACGAAAAAGAAAGTAAATAAAATATTTATTAGTCCTGAATTCTCAAATCACTTTGATAAAATTTGTGAATTCAGGGCAAAAGAAAAAGAATATGAATATTAAAAATTTATACTGCACTTTAATAGTAATCTTCTCTTGCATTGTAAACGCAAATGCACAGGAAGTTTTAACTATTGAAGAAGCAATGAAAATCGCTCTTGAAAACAATTTTGAGATTAAAATTGCCAAGAACAATTCTACAATAAGCGAAACAAATGTTACTGTTGGAAACGCAGGAATACTTCCAAAAGCTACCGCTTCTATTGTTGATAATAATAGTGTTACAAACTCAACTCAGGTTCGTCAGGACGGAACTTCGACTACATTAAACAATGCTAAAAACAACAGTTTAACATACGGAGTTACTTTGGGCTGGACGGTTTTTGACGGAATGAGAATGTTCGCCAGATACGATCAGTTAAAAGAGCTTCAAAAGCTGGGCGATTCTGAATTAAAAAGAACAATTCTGTTAAAAATTGGTCAGGTAAATTCAGCTTATTATGATTTGGTGCAGCAACAACAGCAATTATCTGCTCTAGATACTACAATTGTAATATCTAAACAAAGATTAGAATTAGCACAAAACCGTTTTACAATTGGGAAAGCGTCAAAATTAGAAGTTTTAAATGCTCAGGTTGACTTAAACTCAGATCAGGTTGCTTTATTGAGACAAAAAGAATCGTATGCCAATGCCAAAATATTATTGAACCAATATTTAGCGCGCGATCCTAAAATTAATTTTACTGTTGTTGATGAAGTTACGGTTGATGATAAGCTGGTTTTGGCTGATTTATTAGATTTGGCTCAAAAACAAAATCCGGCATTAGAATCTCAAATCATCAATAAACGTATTGCCGAATTACAACTAAAACAAGTAAAAGCAAATCGATATCCAACTGTAAATTTAACTTCGGGCTACAATTTTGCCGAAAGCCAGTCGAGTTTAGGATTTACAAGTGAAAATTCATCAAAAGGTTTTACGTACGGTTTTAACGCTTCGATGAATATATTCGACGGTTTAAATCAGCATAGAAATGAAAAAGTTGCCAAACTGCAGATCGAGAATTCTCAAATTGCAATCGAGCAGCAAAACCTGATTTTAAATACACAGTTAAGTACAGCATTTCAAACGTATTTAACTAATTTAGAATTAATTGATCTGGAAGAAAATAACGAAGCCATTGCCAAACAAAATTTAGAAATTACGCTGGATAAATTTAGAATTGGAACTATCACAACTATCGATTTTAGAACGGCACAGCTTAATTATGTCAATGCAAAAGTTCGTTACAGCAACGCTCAATTTGAAGCAAAATTATCTGAAATTGCATTAAAAGAATTGGCAGGAAATATTAATTTTTAAACTAAATTTGTTTAAAAACAAACTTTAAATGATCTCATATAATACCAAAAACTGGTTTACATTTATATTCCATTTTCATAAATCAGATACCGTAAGAAAGTTATTTCCAATAATAATTGCAATCGGGATTTATGCCGCTACAGTGGGGTATCTTGAAATTCATTACTTTAAAGTTACTAAAAACGATTACATTCATAATATTCCTATTATGCACGGAATGCTGGGGTTTGTAATTTCCTTATTGCTGGTTTTTAGAACCAATACGGCTTATGACCGCTGGTGGGAAGGGCGTAAACTTTGGGGCGGACTTGTCAATAACAGTCGTAATTTTGCCATTAAACTTTCTGCTATTTTAAAAGATGAAAATGACAAAAAGTTTTTTAGAAAATACATTCCCATGTATGCTGATGTTCTGCATAAACATTTAAAAGATGAAGAAACCAGCAAAATGCTGTTTGAAGATGTTGATTTAGAGTTAGATAATCATAAACATAAACCCAATCAGTTAAAAAGAATTATGTATCATAAAATCAATGATTTGTATGATGCAGGAAAAATTTCAGGCGACCAACTCATTACAATAAATGATGAACTGGTTGCTTTTACTGATATCTGTGGTGCCTGCGAACGCATTAAAAACACGCCTATTCCCTACTCTTACAGTGCATTTATTAAGAAATTCATTTTCTTTTACACTATGACACTTCCCTTCGGATATTCTGTAAGTTTAGGTTATTTCGTGGCTCCGGTTGTCGTTTTTATATTTTATGTTTTAGCCAGTTTAGAACTTATCGCCGAAGAAATTGAAGATCCGTTTGGAGATGATGAAAATGATCTTCCAACCAAAAAGATTTCAGAAAATATCAAGAAACATATCGAAGAGCTGATTTAATAAAACGTTAAAGCATAATTTTCTAAACATATTTTTATTAAATTTAGAGTTTACCACTTCAAAATTTAATGGCAATGGAAAATCAACGTGTTTTAATAAATCCGCCTCATTTATCTAATGAAAAATCTTTAAAAACACTTGTTGAAAATAGGAGCGTTTATACGCTTAATCAATGCGAATTAAATCTTTTTGAAACTTACGAATCTTCTAATCTTGTACCTCTTAAATTCAATGATTTTGTGGTAACAAGTATGCTTCGTGGTAAAAAAATAATGCATCTTTTTGATGAACCTGCTTTTGATTATCTTCCGGGCGAAACTGTGGTTGTTCCGTCTAATATTGAAATGAAAATTGATTTTCCAGAAGCATCAAAAGAAAATCCAACTCAATGTCTGGCTTTAGCAATAGACAACACAAAAATTAATGAAACATTAAACTTTTTAAACGAACGATATCCAAAAGAAAATAGTGATGTTTACTGGCAGTTAAACTACCATAATTATTTCTTTTACAATAATGTCGATCTTGCTGCCACAATAAATAAACTCATAAAAGAATGCATGAGTACTTCTATTACAAAAGATGTTTTGGCTGATTTAACTTTGCAGGAGCTGTTAATTCGAATTATCCAGACTCAAACCGCTAAATCTATTGATGACGGAATTGTAATTCAAACCAACAATCCAATTTATGAAGTAACGGAGTTTATAAAACTTAATTTAAAAGAAAATATAAATTTAAAAATACTAAGTGAAAAAGCCTGTATGAGCACAACATCATTCTATCGCTTTTTTAAAAGAGAATTAGGCATGAGCCCAATTGAATATGTTTTAAATGAAAAGATAAAGCACGCCAAGAAACTGCTTAAAAATCCGGGAATTCAAATAAATGAAGTCTGTTATTTATCAGGTTTTGAAGATGCTAATTACTTTATCCGTTTGTTTAAAAAGCATGAAGGAATTACGCCAAAACAATATCAGCTGTTGTATGTTAATTAAGATTCTAAGATAATGAGAAGCTTATATGCTAAGTTTTTATACTTTTTTTTGTTCTCCTTAAAAAACTTAAAAAAAATCCCCGATTTTGAAATTTTCAAAATCGGGGATTTTTTATCTGGAAATTCTAAATTAACTTTTTATCCAGTTAATAACCTCAGGATCTGTTGGTAAAGTTTTTGGCTTAATTACTTTAACCAATTCTCCTTTTTCATTAATTAAATATTTTTGAAAATTCCATTCTACTTCAGAATCCTGTAAACCATTTTTAGATTTCTGTGTCAGGAATTTATAAACATCACACATATCATCTCCTTTTACAGAAACTTTGTTCATCATAGGAAAAGTTACACCATAATTCTGCTGGCAGAAAGTTTCGATTTCTTTATTAGTTCCTGGTTCCTGAGATGCAAAATTGTTTGCAGGAAAACCTACAATTACAAATCCCTTATCTTTGTACTCTTTGTAAATAGCTTCAAGATCTTTGTATTGAGGCGTTAAGCCGCATTTTGAAGCCGTGTTTACAATCATAACTTTTTTACCTTTTAAAGACGCAAAATCAAAAGTGTCTCCTGATAAATCTTCAACCTTAAACTGATAAATTGTTTCTTTTGTCATAGTCTTATCTGATTTAGATAATTTATTCTTGCTTGTTTGAGCCTGAGCTTGCGCGCCTAGAAAAAAGAACGCACTGCAAGCTATAAATAGTATTTTTTTCATTGTTTAATTTTTTATAAAATTAATTAAAATCTCTTCTGAAAGTTGACTGCAAACTCTTTATTTTTATTAATTATAAGTTAAAAAATTGAAGCCTGGCGTTAATCAGACGCCAGGCTTCCCCCCATACAAACAAATCAAACCATGAATTAATATTGTCTCTTCTATATTTTAAATTATAGTTGATGCTCCGGTTATGTTGAAAAATTATTCTAAATCTAAATCACACAAATTCAATTTATTTATGGCGTTTATGAGTGGAAAATTTCTTCGTTCGACAGCGTGTAACTTAATTTATATAACTTTCAGTTGGAAGTCCGGAGACATCAACTATTCAATATCTTTAACTTTACTCTAAAACTTTAAACCTGATTCAATATTAAGTTGTGTAATTTCTTTTATAAAATCGGCTTTGCTAAAACTTATAAATGACAAAACTGCTGTTAAGCCCACAATTAATATTTTTACCTTTTCTATTTGAGTCATAAAATATCTTTTTCAAAAAATTATTTGAACATTCAAATACTTCATTTTCATTTATAATGTTATATACGTAATGAGTTTGCTTTTGGTTTTAAAAAAGTAAAAAAAATTGCACTTTTTTTATACTTTTCACTTAAACCCTTGGTTTTCTTAAGTTTTTGACTACTAAAAAAAATATTATTTTTCACAAAAAAATAAATATCTTTATATCAGGTTATAAAATAGTGTACTATAAATTTTTGTTTAAGCTTTAAATCCAAATCTATGAGTCAAGAAGAATTGTTAGTTTTAATTTACAAGAAAGACGAAAGAGCTTTTACCCATTTGTACGATATGTACTCTAAAAGTTTATTTTCTGTCATAAATGTTCTCATTAAAAATCGAGAAGAAGCCGAAGATGTTTTGCAGGAAGTTTTTGTAAAAATCTGGAAAAATATCGATTCTTATAATGAAAGTAAAGGCCGATTTTATACCTGGATCCTTAATATAGCTAGGAATACGTCGATCGACAAGCTTCGATCTAAAAATTTTAATAACAGTCAAAAAAACCTTTCCTCAGATAATTTCGTAAATCTGTTAGATGACAGTAATAAATTAATTAATAGAATTGATACAATAGGTATTCAGGAGTTTGTAAAAAAACTAAAACCAAAATGTATTGAAATAATTGATTTATTATTTTTTAAAGGATATACCCAGCAAGAAGCTTCAGAAGAATTGGCAATGCCGCTGGGAACTATCAAAACTCAAAACAGAAACTGTATTAACGATTTAAGAAATTATTTAAAAATATAATGGAAGCACAAGAATATATAGACTCAGGAATTCTAGAACTTTATGTTTACGGTTTATTAACCGAGAAGGAGAATCTGGAAATAGCCGAACTGGCTAAAACTAACAAAGAAGTAGATCAGGAAATTGTTGCAATCGAAAAAGCTATTGTGGCTTTATCATCTAGTTTTTCACCTTTCTGCTCTGTTGAAAATTTCGAAAAAATTAAAGCTCGTTTAGAACTTAAACATGGCAGAGTAGTCGATTTAAAACCGGCGGCACCAACATCAAACTGGACACAATATGTGGGCTGGGCAGCTGCCGTATTATTATTGCTTGGTTTTGGATACCAGACTTTAGAATTAACAAAATCTAAACAGGCGATTTCTGAAGTTGGAGGCGCAAAAAATAAAATTGAAAGAGAATATGCTTTTTTAGATCAGCAGCATAAACAAACTGAGAAAAACTTAAGCATTGTTAGAGATATTAAAAACACAGGTGTAACGCTTGGAGGTCAGGCTGTTTCGCCAACATCTTTTGCAAAAGTATATTGGAACCAGCAGACAAAAACAACTTATATTGACGCTGCAGGTTTACCAACGCCGCCAAAAGGAATGGTTTATCAGGTTTGGTCTTTAAAACTGAGCCCGGTTCTTACACCAACAAGCATTGGTTTACTGGATAATTTTGAAGGAAACTCTCAAAAAATCTTTGCTGTAAGCCAAACCGATTCTGCTGAGGCATTTGGAATTACACTCGAGCCGGCCGGCGGTAGTCCAACTCCAACAATGGAACAACTATATACTTTAGGAAAAGTTTAAAAACAAACTTATTATAAATTATAAGCGCATATTAATTAATTTTAATGTGCGTTTTTTTTATCCATTAAAAATCAACATCATGAACGGAACTTTACTCTTGAGAATTGCCACAGCCGTTATCCTGCTTACACATTCGGTTTTTGGAATGTTTAACGGCGGTATTAATGATTTTGGAAATTTGTATTTAAATCAAATTGGTTTTGCTCCTTTTGGCGTCTTTTTGGCCTGGTCTATTAAACTATCGCATATTATAGCTGCCATTTTACTGCTTATAAACAAATATGTAAAACCAGCAGGCTTTATTACCATTTTTATATTGATAATGGGAATCGCTTTAGTTCATTTTCAGGAAGGATGGTTTGTTGTGGGTGGCGGCAGAAACGGTGTAGAATATAACTTTCTGTTAATTTGTGTTTTACTTGCTATTATGTATCCAAATGGGTTTTATAAAAATAAATCAGAATAGGTTATGGAAATAATTTGTAAAAACTGCAATAATAAGTTTACCGGAAAATATTGTAACAATTGCGGTCAAACTGCAGATACACATCCAATTACAACCTCGTATTTATGGCATGATATAGAACATAGTCTGCTGCATTTCGACAGAGGAATTATTCACTCTTTCAGAGAATTGTTTACAAGACCCGGACATAGTGTTAGAGAATTTATTGAAGGAAAACGTGTTAAGCATTTTAAACCGCTTTCCTTAGTTGTTGTTACAGCTTCTCTTTATGCCTTTTTATATCATTATTTTGATATTAACATTTTTCAGAATGTAGACAAAAATCCAGATGTTGATTTGAGTGATTTTAAAAAATGGACAACTGATCATTTTTCGTGGTTTACTATTCTAACCATCCCAATTTATACCATTGGAACTTATGTATGCTTTAGAAAACAAGGATACAATTTTGTCGAGTATTTTGTACTCAATACTTTTAAAGCCTCGCAAAGGCTTTTGATTCAAATCACGGCATTTCCGTTTTTGTACTATTATAACGGAACGCCAAAAATCAACACTGTTTTAAATGTTGTATATGTGATGGGATTAATTTTAATTTTTTGGACTAATATTCAATTTTTTAATAAAATACCAAGAATTAAAGTAATATTGCTATCGGTCTTGAGCCATATTATTTTTCTGATTTGTTTTATGGTATTATTAATTCTATTTTTTACATTGACAGGAAAGATATAAATAGAATTTGAATTATTATTTTTATGACACAAACTCCATCTGCTTTTTAAAGAAATTAATTAAATATTCGTCAATTTCAAGGAATCTATATTTACAGGATAGTCAAATCCATATGCAACTCGACGTACTGAATAATTTAACAGAAAGTATACAGAATGAAGTGGACAGAATTTTTCAACTTTATTTTGTAAAATTAAAATATCTAATTCTCTTGTATTTATCTGTATACAACAAAAAAATAAGTTTTTTTCTTTCCTTTTTTTAATGATTAATAAGGCAGTTATAATACTATACAATGAGTTTCAATTTGTCGTATAAACCTTTTTGTCCGGCAGCAGTTATAATTACTGCTCTTGAGTTTTCAATTCTTCTAATCCAGTTTAATTCAAACATTTTATTTAAAAATGCTGCCGCTAATGAACCTGAAAAATGATGTTTCCGTTCGCTCCAGTCCAGGCAGGGTTTTGCAAAAGCTCTTCTTTGCTTTTTCAAAATAGCAAGATCAATTCCAAAATCAGCAAAAAACTGTTCTCCTTTCTCTGTTACTAAAAATGTTTTATTTTCGGGTAAAATATGTTTTTCCGAAATTAGTTTCTGGGTAATCTCTACACCTATTTTGCCTGCTAAATGATCATAACAAGTTCTGCAATATTTAATTCCAGAATTATTATCCGTTACCTTTTGCTGTTTTTCTTTAGGAACCAAATTTGCAATGCCTTCAATCACATTTGCAATTTCTTCATTTAATAATCTATAATATTTATGTCTTCCCTGACTTTCAACAGTTAATAAATCTGCACCAAGCAATTTAGATAAATGTATACTGATATTTTGTGGAGATGTTTCTACAATATTAGCCAGTTCAATGGCTGTATAAGCCCTGTTATCGAGTAATGTCCATAATATTACAGATCGTATAGGATCTCCTATTATAGTACTTATTCTGCTGATTTCATTATTCATATTCAGGTAATCATAGTTAAGTTTCTATTTAAGTTTCAAAGGTAATCCTATTTTAATTTTGCGAAAAAACAAAATGAAAAAAGTAATAATTTTACCCCTGTTTTTGTTCTTTGTTTCTACAATAAATGCGCAAAAGAAAGTAACAATTTCAGATTCTAAAAAAACTAATTCTATGGAAACTTTAAAAATTCAAAGCCATATTCCTGAGCTTAAACTGGTAATTAATCATCTTGTTTCACAAAATACTTCAAACGATTATCCTGTTCTTTTTCTTCATGGCTCATCATTTCCATCTGCTCTTTCTTTTGGCTTTGTAATGAATAACACATCGTGGATGAAAAATTTATCTGAAAACGGATTTGATGTATATGCTCTTGATTTTCTTGGTTATGGTAATTCTGACCGATATCCTGAAATGAAAAAATCTTCCAATAAAATTGTTGGACGAGCTGCTGAAGCTTCCTTAGATGTAGAAAAAGCAGTTGATTTTATTTTAAAACAAACGGGAAAAAATAAGATTTATTTAATTGGTCATTCCTGGGGTGGCTCTGTTGCTGCATTATCTGCATCTGTAATGCAGGACAAAGTTGAAAAATTAGTTTTGTTTGCTGCAATTACAGCTAGAAATGAAAATTCTGAATATGAAAAAATAAATACCGCATTTGAAGAAATGACACCGGCACAACGCATTGATGCAATGAAAAACTTAACACCCCTTGGAAAAGAATGCAGATTAGAACCTGAAATATTCGAAAACTGGGGCGAAAGCTGGAAAAAAAGCGATCCTTTAATTGCAGATTCAAAAAACGCTGCTGTTCGATTTCCATCCGGACCTTCAATGGATGTTGAAGACTTATTACATAACAATTCGTATTATGACCCTAAAAAAATTACAGCAAAAACAATGGTTATAAGAGGCGAATGGGATCAATATCCAAACAATAATGATGCTGAAAATTTATTTATTTCTTTAGAAAATGCAGCATCAAAAAAATATGTTGTTATTGAAAAAGGCACGCACGTTATGCACTTAGAAAAAAGCCGAAATGAATTATATAATGAAACTTTACATTTTTTGAAAGACGTTAAAAACACTTTTGTAAATAATGAACATGACATTGCCGTAATTTTTGAAGTGATTCCGGATGCCGATTATAAACAAAATTATCTTGATATTGCCTCTGTCCTTAAACCCGAATTAGAAAAAATTGAGGGATTTGTTTCTATCGAAAGATTTCAAAGTATATATAATCCGGAAAAAATGTTGTCTTTATCATTCTGGAAAAATGAACAAGCAATTGAAAAATGGCGTAATCTTGAAAGCCACAGAAATGCACAATCAAAAGGCCGAAGTTTTATTTTTAAAGACTATCATTTACGAATAGCAAATGTAGTGAGAGATTACGGAATGTTTGATCGCAAAGAAGCGCCTAGCGATAGTAAAAGAGTAAATAAGTAATATAAAAAAAGGTCCAAAACTATAAAGTTGGACCTTTTCTATTTTAAAACTAAGTATTACTTATTTTTTACTTTTATAATATTTGTGATATTTTGGATACGTTACTGCACCAATTAATGCAATTGTTCCTAGACAATAGTAGATCCAGTTTAAAGAATGTGCTTCTCCGCTTGCATAAGAGTGTAAACCTACTAAGTGAAAGTTTACCCCATAATAAGTAAACAAAATTGAAACAAAGGCAAACATACTCATTAAATTGAAGAACCATTTTCCTCGTAATGCCGGAACAAAACGAGCGTGGATTACAAAAGCATAAACCATAATTGAAATTAAGGCCCATGTTTCTTTTGGATCCCAGCCCCAGTAACGTCCCCAGCTTTCGTTTGCCCATTGTCCTCCAAGGAAATTACCAATTGTAAGCATGATTAAACCAATAGTAAGAGCCATTTCATTGATATACGAGATTTCTTTTACATGAAGATCCATCTTCTTTTTGTTATTTTCATTAGTAAAGAAAATCAATACCAAAGCAACAAAACCTAAAATCATTCCAAGTGCAAATGGTCCATAACTTGCTACAATTACTGCCACGTGAATCATTAACCAGTATGAATTAAGAACCGGCTGTAAGTTTGCAATTTCAGGGTCGATCCAGTTCATATAAGCGGCCATTAAAATCATTGCAGTTACGAAGGCAGATGAAGCAACGGTAAGTTTTGATTTTTTATCGAATGCTAAACCAAAAAACATGGTTGCCCAGGCAACATAAACAATAGATTCGTAAGCATTACTCCACGGAGCATGTCCGGAAATATACCAACGGGCTATTAATCCCAGAGTATGAAGGACAAACAATAATCCAACAATAATATGGAAAGCATTTACGGTAATGCGAAGCCATTTTTTTTCAAAAAAGATATTTACGATTGTAAAAATCAGCATTAAAATTGAAGCTGTAATATACCAATATGGCAATACTTTAAAAACGTCATATTTGTTATACGCAATCTCCGCATCTATTTTTTGTTCACTCGGACGCACTTTTGCTCCAAATTTCTTTTGGAAACCATTGATGCTCTCTACCAGATTATCTGCCGTGTCCCAGTTTTTAGAAATTGAAGCATTATTTAAAGCACTAAAATATAAAGGCAGAATTTGATTTACGTAAGTAGAATCCATTCCTACAAAACCTTTGTGCTCACGTTCTAAATACGAAACCCATCTATTATTAGGGTCATTCGGGATTGGGAAGATTTTTAAAATACTTCCGCTCAATGCCGATTCCATTAAGTTTACTTTTTTATCTGTTTCAACAAAATCTTTCTCAAAATTATTTGGATTTGCTGCCTTGTAAGCTGCATCTAAATAAGGTGATAATTTATAATTTCCCTGCTCGTCAAAGAATTTTACAAACGGGGCATATTGATCTTTCGAATCAATTCCAATAATTTTACGAATACTATCGTTTCCAGATTTAATGTAAATTAATGGAACCTGAATCCAAACCTGAGCATATTGCGTCATAGATAAGAAAACCTGATCAGAATTCATTCCGTTGTACTTATCACTGTGGCTTACTTTACGAAGTAATTCAGATGAAAACGTATTAATTGGCTTCATTCTTCCTCCGGCATCCTGAATAATCAAACGACCAAATTTTGCTGCGTGAGATTCCGGAGCTTTATAGATAGTAAGTAACGAATCTATTTGTTTTTTACTTGGTGCAGCCGTTACATGATTTGCATGATCGTTTGGGTCTGCAGTATGATTATGTTCGTGTTCATGAACATGACCCGGCGTATGAACGTGTGGTGCTTCCTGAGCGAAACCATTCAAACCTATTAATAAAATGAAAATAGAAATTAATTTTTCTTTTTTCTTTTGAATACTATCTAATTTCTTTTTCAAATCTCCAAAACGAGAATGTTTCGTAAACATAATAGCCATTAATCCAATGTATAGTAGAAAATACCCTAAATAAGTAATATTAGTTCCCCAAAAATCATGATTTACGGATAAAACTGTTCCTTTTTCATCCGGATCAAATGAAGATTGAAAGAAACGATATCCTTTGTGATCTAAAACGTGATTCATAAAAATATCAGCATCAAAAGTTTCATCAGAATCCTGAACCGTTACTTTACTTTTAAAAGCAGAATAACTTTTTTCTGTTCCTGGATATTTATCAGCAATAAAATCATTTAAGCGAATTTTAAAAGGTAAAACATACGCTTTACTTCCAAAAAATATAGAATATTCTTTATTGCCAATTTTAACTGTTTTTGGTTCTCCAATACTTCCTTTAGAGCCCATAACCATTACTTCTTTCTCTTGGCCTTCAGCTTTTATTTTTACAACTAAAGCATCTGAATGTGATTTTGCTTTGAAATCATTATTTGATTCATAATCAACTTTCCCTTTCATTGGCGGTTCAGGAAAAACTATACGAATATCACCAATACTGTATAGTGAACGCATCATTAAAGGCTGTACATCGTCTTTGGTTACTTTTCCTTTAAACTGATCTGCCATTCGCATAAATTCACCTTCAAAAGGAGTTTGAATAGTATATTCTTTTCCAGTTGTGTTAATGTTAATTGCACCGTCTGTTGGCTTATTTAAAGCAAATAAAACATTGTGAATATTTTGAACTTCTCCCTCTTTCAGGTAATGTTCTTCACGTCCGCCTGCTCCTGCTTCAACTAATTTAAGGTACAAAATTCCGTTTGGATCTTCTTTTACAACTTCTTTTGCTCCCATTATGTATTTTGAATACGTAACTTCAAAAGGAGTTTCGTCGAATTTTCCTGAAATTGTAAAATCATTATTAGTAACCGGAGAAAGTAAAAGGCTTTTTTCAAAAACTCTACGTTTCATTTCTCCTTTATATTCACCGTCTACAAAAACGGTTAGGAAAGTTTTGTCTGAGTAAATTTGGTTTTCTGCCGCTCCTTCGCGAATTGGCATCATTCCTTCATAACTAATATAACGAGTAATAAAAGCACCTAAAATGATAAAAACAAATGCCAAATGAAGTAAAAGAGTGGCCCATTTTTCTTTCTTCAGCAATTGATAACGCTTAATATTTCCGAAGAAATTAATCACAAACACAAGCATTATCGCTTCAAACCACCATGTATTATAAATTAAAATTCTGGCTGTATCGGTATTGTATTTACTTTCGATAAAAGTTCCAACACCCATTGCAATTGCGAATGTTATAAAAAGAACGGCCATTAATCGTGTAGAAAACAAAAAAGAGAATATTTTTTTATCCATTTCTTAGGGATTACATTGTATAAAAGTGCCACAAAAGTACTCAAAAATGTTGATTCTAAGTATCGCTAATTTGTTAATAAAAACCAAATAATAGTATTGAATTACGGCCCGCAGATTAGACAGATCAAACATATATTTCTTCTATCAGAATTTAAACTTTGTTATTTATAAGCAATTAAAACAGTAAGTAGATAGAAATCAGATTAATCTGCTCAATCTGCAACCAAACTTTCCTGTTACTATTTTCTTTAGAAAAAATAATGTTAATTTTGCTTTCATGATTCAACTTACAATAATTGGTTCCGGAAATGTGGCACAGCATTTAATAAAAGCATTTTCTACAAGTTCTCTTGTTGAAATTGTTCAGGCATTTTCGAGAAAAAAAGAAGCATTAATTCATCTTCTTGAACCAGAGAAAATTGTAACTGAATTTTCTGCTTTAAAAAAATCTGATTTATACATTATTTCGGTTTCAGACAATGCAATTCCTGAAGTTTCCAGTCAGCTGCCTTTTGAAAACCAATTAGTTGTTCATACATCCGGAACAACTTCTATTGATGTATTAGATTCTAAAAACAGAAAAGGCGTTTTTTATCCGCTGCAGACATTTTCAAAAAATAAAGCCGTTGATTTTTCAGTAATTCCAATTTGTTTAGAATCTGAAAATGAAGAAGATTATGAAATTTTAGAAACTGCAGCAAAAAGTATTTCGAATGCTGTTTTTTCTATTAGTTCAGAACAAAGAAAAGCACTTCATGTTGCCGCTGTTTTTGTAAATAACTTTACCAATCATTTATATCAAATTGGTCAGGAAATATGTGAAGAACATCAGGTTCCTTTTGAAGTTTTAAGACCTTTAATTCAGGAAACTGCCGAAAAAATTAAAACTTTAGATCCAGTTGATGCACAAACCGGACCGGCAAAACGCCATGATTCTGTTACAACAAATGCACATTTGGATTTTATTACCAATGAAAATCAAAAAAATATCTATAAAATACTAACACAATCTATACAAGATAATGGCAAAAAGTTATAAAGAAATGATGAACGACATTACAACATTTATTTTTGATGTTGATGGCGTACTTACAGACAGTTCTGTTTTTGTAACCACAGAAGGAGAAATTCTTCGTACAATGAACATTCGCGACGGTTATGCGATGAAAGCGGCCGTAGAAAGCGGTTATCATGTCTGCATTATTTCTGGCGGAAGCAACGAAGGCGTACGCGTAAGACTTCGCAATTTAGGAATTACAGACATTCATTTAGGAACGCCTGATAAAGTAAAAACATTTAAAGAATATACAGAAGCCAATAATATTAAACCGGAACAGGTTTTATATATGGGAGACGATATTCCGGATTATCACGTAATGAAATTAGTAGGATTACCAGCTTCTCCGCAAGATGCCGTTCCTGAAATTAAAAATATCTGCCGCTACATTTCTCATGTAAAAGGCGGAAGAGGCGCCGCACGTGACGTTATAGAGCAAGTAATGAAAGTGCAGGGAAAATGGATGGAATATTTTAATGGACAACACGATTAAGTAATGTTAGATTTCTGATTTTAGATTAAAAAACATAAAACATTAGCCCCTTTACAACTCAGAGCCTTAGAAATGAAATACCTAAAACTAATTCGATATAAAAATTTACTAATGCTTGCTTTTATGCAGGTTTTGTTTCGTTATGCCTTTTTAAAACAGCAGGATATTCCTTTGGCTTTAGCCGACTGGCAGTACGGACTTTTAGTTTTAAGTACCGTTTTATTAGCCGCAGCCGGTTATGTGGTTAACAATATTTTTGATGTACCTACAGACAGCATCAATAAACCGCAGGACGTCGTTATTGGAAAAGGAATTTCAGAAACCAGAGCCTATAATATTTATATTGGACTAAATATTACTGGAGTTGCATTAGGATTTTATCTTTCAAATGTCATAATGAGACCTATGTTTGCTTCCCTTTTTATTTTCATAGCGTCACTTCTTTATTTTTATGCCACTAACCTAAAACAGATTATGATTCTGGGAAATTTTGTGGTGGCTTTACTCCTTGCTATAAGCGTTTTAATTATTGGTGTTTTTGATTTATTTCCTGCCACTACTTCTGAAAATCAGGCTCAAATGGCAAGTTTATTTTCAATATTAGTCGATTATGCGCTTTTTGCTTTTATGATCAATTTTGTGCGCGAAATTGTAAAAGACATTGAAGATATGGACGGCGATTACAATCAGGGAATGAACACACTGCCAATTGCTATTGGAAAAACAAGAGCAACCAAAATTGCTTTGGGATTTGCTGTAATTCCGTTTATTTTATCATTGCTTTACATCAATAAATACTTCTTCCAAAATAATCTGATAATCGTTACGTTTTATACGTTTGTTTTTGTTTTAGCTCCGTTATTATATTTTATTGTGAAGATATTCAGCGCTAAGACAAAAAAAGATTTTCACCATTTAAGTACCGTTTTAAAATTGATTTTATTCTTCGGGATTTTATCCATTTTAGTCATCAGCTTAAACCACCAGTACAATGCTTAAAGAAAAACTTAAAAAATATAAAATCATTCTGGCTTCTGGATCACCACGCCGACAGCAGTTTTTTAAAGATTTAGATCTTGATTTCGAAATTCGCTTAAAAGATGTAGAAGAAATCTATCCGCCAGAATTAAAAGCAGTTGAAATAACCGATTTTCTTGCAGAACTAAAAGCAAATGCTTTTGAAGGCGAGCTTAAAGAAAATGAATTATTGGTAACAAGCGATACAATTGTATGGCATAAGAATAAAGCTCTGGGAAAACCTAAAAGTGCTGAGGAAGCTTTTGAAATGATTAAATCAATGTCGAACACAACTCATGAAGTAATCACATCGGTTTGTTTTAAAACCAATACTGCTTCTACCCTTTTGCATGATATTACAAAAGTTACTTTCAAAGATTTATCAGATGAAAGTATTTTATACTATATCGAAAACTATAAACCTTACGATAAAGCTGGTGCTTATGGCATTCAGGAATGGTTTGGTTTTATGGCAGTTACAAAAGTAGAAGGCTCTTATACTAATGTTATGGGACTTCCAACAGCCAAAGTTTACGAATATTTGACTACATTAGTGTAAAATTTTATTTATGTTTTATGTTAAAGAGTATAGCCGCGAAATAATAGCAACTATTGTTCTTATTGCAATTTTGATCGTATTACGAATGGTAATCGCAAAATTGGTAAGACGTTTTGCTTCTACAAGCCAATTGTTTGAACATCGTACCAATTTAGTAATCAAGTATATTAATATTCTAATGAATATTCTGGTTACAACCAGTTTAATCGTAATCTGGGGAGTTCAGACAGAAGATATTTTTATTACCATTTCTTCTATTGCAACGGTAATTGGAGTTGCTATGTTTGCACAATGGTCTATTTTGAGCAATGTTACTTCTGGAATGATTTTGTTTTTTTCATTTCCTTTTAGAATTGGCGATACCATAAAAATTCATGATAAAGATTTTCCTATTGAAGCCGAAATTGTAGACATTAATACCTTTCACGTAAGTCTTCGAACAAAGGAAGGCGAAAAGATTATTTTTCCAAATAACCTCCTTTTGCAAAAAGGAATTTCAATAATGCCTTCACATTACGAAGAGAAAGAATTTTTTGACTAATTTTTGAATGGGAATTTTATAACGCCGGAAAAAAAAGCTGGAACAGAAAAAGGCAAATAAAGTATAATATTTGTTTTATAAATCCAGTTTAATTCTAAAAAAAAATGAATCGGCCTATAACTCTACCTTTTTATGCAAAACTATCTTTTATACTTGTTACTTTAATTTGTTTTGCTTTTATTTTTTGCACAGGAAAAGATATCCTGACACCAGTTTTACTAGCTTTTTTGTTTGCTGTATTACTGCTTCCGGTTTTTACTTTTTTAAATACTAAATTTAAATTTCCCAGACATCTGGCAGCAATAGTATGTCTCGTTATTTTTCTCTCTTTTATTGTTGGAATCTTGATTTTCATTTCCTATCAAGTCACCTATATGGCCAATGATTTTGATACAATAAAGAAAAATGCAAATTCATTTATTATCGAAATTCATAAATTTATTAGAGAGAACTTTCAGGTAAGTATTGGAGATCAAAAAAAATACTTGGATTCTGTTACAAAAGATTCTGTTAAAACAGGTCAGGCAAAACTCGGATCATTTATAATATCGGTAAGTGATGTTCTGTTAGACAGTATGATTATTATTGTGTATACCTTTCTATTTTTAATTTACAAAGAACATTTCAAGTTGTTTTTAGCTAAGCTGATTAAAAAAGAAAATCACCCCGCGTTAATGGATATACTTTCCCAGATTAAAGTTTCCATAAATAACTACATCGTAAGTTTAATCATAGAAATGATTGTAGTTGCCGTATTAACAAGTTTAGGATTGTGGATTATCGGGATTAAATACTTCATATTATTGGGATTAATAACGGGTATATTAAACCTTATTCCGTATATCGGAATTACAATTGCCGGAATTATTACAGTTTTGGCTTCATTAACCGGATCGGGAGAAATTTCAGTTATTCTTGGAATTTTGATTGTAAACATTATTGTTCAGTTTATTGATAATAACCTGCTTGTGCCGCTTATCATAAATTCAAAAGTAGAAATCAATGCCTTTGTATCGATTATGGGAATAATTGTGGGCGGAGCTGCGGCCGGAATTTCAGGAATGTTCCTTGCCATTCCGCTTTTAGCAATTCTAAAAATTATTTTTGACCGAATTGAATCTCTCGAACCCTGGGGATATTTAATGGGCAATCATGTGCCGAGAAAATTTGCATGGAGAGTCCGCAGAACCAAAACTCAGGAATAAATAATCCGCTGATTTAAGAATTATTTATGTTATTTATCTTAAATTCATAGAATAATCAGCCTTAAAATAAAGTTTTAAATCTATCTGAATGTTACTAAATAAAAAAATAATTGTTTTTATTTCCTTATGCTTTTGTTTTCAAAGCATTTGCGCTCAGACAGATAAAACAAAAAAAGAAAATCCTCCTAAAAAAGATTCAACAGAAATTTATACTAAAATTAAAAACTATTCTAAAAAAAACAAGTTTACACAAACGCTTCATAAACTGCTTTTTAGAACCAAAAGACCGAAAAAAAAGGAAATCATTATACCTACAGATTCTCAAAATTATGAAGGTAAAATTATCCGTAACATTAATATCGTGACGCTCGATCCGTTTGGATATTCTATTACAGATACTGCGGCAAAACCCAAAAACTGGGGAGAACGCACCGGAAACAGACTTCACTTAAAAACAAAAAAAATTGCCATTTACAATCTTCTTTTATTTAAAAGAAACAGCGTTTATGATACTTATAAAGTTCAGGAATCTGAACGTTTAATTCGTGCCCAGCGATATGTTACAGCCGTTAGAATTACAAACGAACTGGCAAGTCCGGCATCAGATTCTGTAGATGTTACCATCAGGGTTTTAGATTCATGGAGTACAATTCCGAGGTTTTCAATATCCAGCAGCAGAGTTTCTGTAGGATTTAAAGAAAAAGATTTCTTTGGATCTGGCCAGCAGCTCGAATATCGTTTTACTAACCGTTTTGACGATGGTGCAAATGGTAACGATATTACATATACCGTACCGAATATCAAAAATACTTATATCTCTACCATACTTCATTATAATATGGATTTAGATAATAATTATACCAAAAGCATTGATATTGAAAGAGATTTCTATTCTCCGTTAACTAAATGGGCAGGCGGTGTTTTTGTGGGACAGAATTTTAGAAAAGATACACTACAGGCGCCAGACCAATCATTTGCTTTTCAAACTTTTAAAAATAACTTTCAGGATGTATGGGTAGGAAAAGCCACAAAAGTTTATGAAGACGATAATGAAGCGATTACCAACTTAATTACTTCTGCCCGATTTTTAAATCTCGATTACACCGAATCGCCGGATTCATTATATGATCCTACTCATTTCTATTCAGACGAAAAACTTCTTTTAATGGGAGTTGGTCTTAACCGTCGTAAATTTATTAAAGACAGCTATATTTTTAGAAACGGACAAATTGAAGACGTCCCGATTGGAAGAATCTACGGAGTTACATTTGGATATCAGTACAAAAATCAAATGTGGCGGCCTTATGCCGGAGCGCAGTTTTCTTTTGGAAATTACTATCGTTTAGGCTTCTTGAGTATGAATTTTGAAGCCGGAACATTTTTCCATGACTCAAAAACATATCAAACATCATATTTATTTGAAGCCAATTATTTCACCAAATTATATAGTATAGGAAATTGGAAAATAAGACAATTCGTAAACCCTAAAGTAGTTATTGGGGCAAATCACGAAAATATTATAGGCGACCAGCTTAACGTAAATGAACAAAATGGTCTGGCCGGATTTAGAACCGCATTATACGGAACGAGTAAAACCGTTTTATCACTGCAAACGCAGACTTATTCTCCGTATGCATTGTGGGGTTTTCGTTTAAATCCATTTTTTAATTATTCAATAGCATTTTTAGGAAATCCAAACAGTGCTATGTTCGACAGTAAATCGTATTCAAAAATTACTTTGGGATTATTAATAAGTAATGACTATTTAGTATTTAGTTCATTTCAGCTGTCACTGTCATATTATCCAAGTATTCCGCTTCAGGGAGACAACGTCTACAAAACCAATACTTTTGAAACTACAGATTATGGATTACAGACTTTTGAGCTTGCAAAACCAAGAATCGTCGAGTATAAATAATCAAAAAATATTTGATTCTTTTTTCATTATTTATTTCTTTTTAAAAGTCTCTAAAAATCAATATTTTACCAATAAACAATCCTTTTTTTACTCGTTAAAACACATATTTTTCTCGACGAAATGCAATTGTTTTTTATTTTTGGCACGGTATATGAAAATCTCTAAACAAGATTAACAATTAAATTCAAGAAAAGATGAAAACAATAAAAATAGCAATCGCCGGATTATTTCTTTTGGTTGCAAATGCCGCACAAGCTCAGGTATCGGTTAATGTTAACATAGGAACACCTCCAGCTTGGGGACCTGCAGGATATTCTGAAATGGAATATTACTACCTGCCAGATATTGAAGCTTATTATGATGTACGCGCCGCACAATTCATCTATTTTGGAAGAGGAAAATGGGTTAGAACAACTTATTTGCCAAGACAATACAGAAATTATGATTTATACGGAGGATATAAAGTAGTTTTAACAGATTACCATGGAAGAACTCCTTATACTTATTTTGACCGTCATAAAGTAAAATATTACAGAGGATACCACGGCCCAGCACAAAGACCTTACAAACCAAGACCGGTTTACGGATATAATGGTCCTCGTCATGAGCACAGACATTACGATAAACACGATAAACATCACGGAAAACATGACAGACACGATCATGACCATGATGATCACAGAGGTCCTGGAAGAAGATAATACTAAATTAACTGATTTTACTAGAAAAGAGAGTATCAAAATTACTGATACTCTCTTTTTTTTAATTATTTTTTTCATAACTTTAGTTAAAACAGTGCATTATTCACATAAATCACCTAACTCAATGATTTTAAGTGATTTATTAACAAAATTATCTTGTTTTTTTAGATTTATAACATACATTTGCAGCGAATTTCAAAATCCAAAAAACACAATTATGAAAAAGAATGTCTATTTATTTTCATTTTTAGCATTATCATTGCTAATTTCCTGCGATAACAGTGATGATAACAAAAACGACAACCAATCATTAAACGGTATTACTATTAATTCTGATCAAAACACTTTAAATCAAAGGCTTGATTACACAAATTCAGGAGTAATTTCAGTTGAAAATGGTTCTTTAACAGGCAAAACGGCCGAAAACACAGTTACAAGTTTTCCTTTAGTTCAAATTGCTGAAGTAAAACCACCGGTAGATGCTAACGGAAAAACATTGCAGGCAAGCCATGTTACCGTAAATGGAAATTATGCTTACGTTTCATATATCACAAGAGGCGATGTATATTCTGGAGCCATCGATGTTATTGATGTTACAGATCCTTACAAACCAAAATTGGTTACATCTGCTTTAATTCCAAATACAGATATTACTTCACTTACATACGCTAACGGAAACCTTATTATTGGTGCTGCAAAAGATGTAGACAAAGATCCGTTACTTGGTAATAATCCGGCTATCGTTTTTAATATGCCGTTAAGCTCAGGTTTACTTACCAATAACTTAACTACAAATTATTTAGAAAGCAGAGTAACTACAGATGTTGCAGCTAATGCTTCTAACTATTTTGCTGTAACTGGAGACAACGGAAGTTTATTTAAACTAAGCACTTCAACAAAAGCAATTACAGGAAAAACTGCTATGGCAGATTTACGTTCAATTGCTCTAACAAGCGACAAAGTAGTAACTTTAAGCGGTACCAAAGGAGTTAACATTTACAACCAGTCTACACTGGCTTTACAAAAAAGCTTTACAACATCAACAGATATCAGCGGTGCAAAAAGAACAATGGATATTGACGGAACAAAACTTTTAGTTTCTCAAGGTGCAGCAGGTCTTGGTGTTTACGACATCAACAGCGGCGCTAAATTGCAGACTATTTCAATTCCAACTGCAGGAGAAGATAATGTTACCAATGCGGTTTCTGTAAATGACGGTTATGCATTTCTTGCAAATGGAGCCTTAGGTCTTAATGTTTACCAATCTGGAACAACAAACCTTACTGCATTAGGTTCTGTAGGAATCGCAGGGTCATCAAACTATGTAAAATCAAGCGGAAACTATATTTATGTTGCCAGCGGAACAGGTGGTTTGAAAATCATTAAAATGGAAAAACCAAACACAACTTTTGCAAACTGCATTAGTTATGGATTATACAATCAGGGTAAAGATTTAATTTTAAATTCAAATGAAACTAAATCTTATCAGGGAGCAACTTCAATCAATTCTATCATTGTAAATTCCGGAGCAACATTAACACATTGCGGTGCTATTTCAGTTTTAAGCAATTTGACTTTAAACAGCGGCGGTACTTTTAGTATGAGAGGAAGTTTATCTCAGGGTAAATATCAGCAGTCTAACCCAACAGAACTTATCATTAATGATAATGCAGTATTGAACATTGAAGGTTCTGTAGCAATTTGGGGAGATTTAAGATTAAACAGCGGTGCTAAAATTAACTTTATTGGCAGTACTTCATCTATCACTATTTATGGTAAAGTTACAAAAGGAAGTAACGTTACAATTACAGGAAATTACGTAGATACTGAAAACAAATTAAAATAAGGATTATAAGCAGCTTAAACTGCTTATAACAACACAAATACTTGAAAGCTGTCAGATTATTTCTGGCAGCTTTTTTATTTTTATTCTTAAAAATAAGGTATAATTATTGTGCGTTAACATTTCATTTAAATAATCTTCCATAAAATAATTAGTATTTTTGGGACAATTTCAAAAAAACAACTAACTCTGCCATGCGAAAAATACAGGTTTTATTTCTTCTTCTATTTTTTATAGGTTTTCAATTTACGTTTGCACAACAGCCACAAAAACCAAATTCAGTTGAAATCTACAATCAAATCAAAAAATTAAATTTTTTAGGTTCAGTATTGTATCTGGCTGCACATCCTGATGACGAAAATACCCGTATGATATCGTATTTGGCAAACGAAATGAATGCCAGAACAGGTTATTTATCTTTAACCAGAGGCGACGGAGGACAAAACTTAATTGGCTCACAATTGCGTGAACTTCTTGGCGTTATACGAACTCAGGAATTAATTGAAGCCAGAAAAATAGACGGCGGAGAACAGTTTTTTTCAAGAGCCAATGATTTTGGCTTCTCAAAAAATCCAGATGAAACACTTCAAATCTGGGATAAAGATAAAGTCCTTGCAGATGTAGTCTGGACCATTAGAAATTTTCAGCCGGATATTATCATCAATCGTTTCGATCATCGTTCGCCGGGAACTACGCATGGACATCACACATCATCAGCCATGCTGAGTGTAGAAAGTTTTAAACTAACAAATGATCCTAAAATATATCCAGAACAACTTAAATATGTTGCGCCGTGGCAGGTAAAACGTCAGTTTTTTAATCCATCATGGTGGTTTTACGGAAGCCAGGAAAAATTTGATGCCGCAAACAAATCAAAATTTACCAAATTAGAAACAGGAGTTTATTACACAGGAACAGGAAAATCAAATCAGGAAATTGCTGCTTTAAGCCGAAGCCGACATCAGTCTCAAGGTTTTGGAAGCACCGGAGTTCGTGGTTTAGAAACCGAATATCTTGAACTTATTAACGGTGAAGCGCCAAAAGACCGCGACAATTTATTCGACGGAATCGACACAAGCTGGAATCGTGTAAAAAACGGAAAACCAATTGGTGATTTAATTACTCAGATTATCGAAAAATACAACTTCAATAATCCTTCTGCAAGTATTCCAGATTTGGTAAAAGCGTACTCTATGATTGAAGCTTTAGAAGATACACACTGGAAAAATGTAAAATCTGCAGCTATTAAAAATATTATTGCATCTTGCTCTGGTTTATATCTTGAAGCTGTTGCCAGCGAACAGGAAGCGACTCCGGGAAGCATTATAAAATTAAGTCTTGAAGCTATTAACAGATGTTCTGTTGAAATGCAATTGGCAAGTATTACAACATTGCCGGACAATAAAACAACGGTACAAAACAGTATTTTAAAAGACAATAACGATCAGAAAATCAATCTGCAAATACAGCTTCCAAATAATATTGAATATACGCAGCCGTATTGGTTAAAAGAAAAAGCAACAGTTGGCATGTATACCGTTTCAAATCAATTAAATGTTGGCGTTCCTGATATTATAAGAGAAGTAAAAGTGGTATTTAATGTAAAAATAAGCGGTGTCGAAATTCCGTTTGAGCGCACTGTTGTTTATAAATATAATGACGGAGTAAAAGGCGAAATGTATAATTTTCTGGATATAGTTCCAGAAGTTACAACTTCAATCTTAGAAAAAGTCCTTGTTTTTAGAGATACAAAAAGCAAAATGGTTCCGGTAAAAGTTAGAGCAGGAAAAGACGATGTAAAAGGAAATTTACAATTAGAACTTCCAAAAAGCTGGAGCGTTTCACCAAAACAAATTCCGTTTGCTTTAGACAAAAAAGGAACCGAACAAATCTTTTATTTTGAAGTTACACCGCCGGTAAATCCGGAAGAAGTAACCGTAAAAAGCATTGCAATTTCAGATAATAAACGTTTTGACAGAGATCAGACAATCATCGATTTTAATCACATCACAAAACAAATGGTATTAAAACCGGCTGAATCTAAATGCATTAGAATTGATTTAAAAACTTCCGGCGATGCTATTGCCTATATTATGGGTGCAGGCGACGAAGTTCCTGAAAGTTTAACCCAAATGGGATACAAAGTTTCTATTTTAAAACCAGAAGAAATCACTCCTGAAAAACTAGATTCTTTCAGCACTGTTATTACCGGAATCCGTGCTTACAACACCGTAAATGCTTTGGCTAACAAACAGAATATTTTATTCAACTTTGTAAAAAGCGGGAAAAATATGATTGTGCAATATAATACAAACGGGAAATTAGTGACCGATAAAATCGCACCTTATCCGTTAAAATTATCAAACGATCGTGTAACCGAAGAAAATGCAAAAGTTACTTTTCTGGCGCCAAATCATCCGGTTTTAAACACGCCAAATAAAATTACAGAAAAAGATTTTCAAGGCTGGACACAAGAACAAGGTTTATATTATCCAGACGAATTTGATCCTGCCTTTACTCCTATTATTTCATCACATGATAAAGGAGAATCTGCAAAAAAAGGTGCGCTTTTAGTAGCACCATACGGAAAAGGATATTACATCTATACAGGTTTAAGTTTCTTTAGAGAATTACCAGAAGGTGTTACAGGAGCATACAAATTGCTTTCCAATATCATTTCATTAAAACAGCCAATTGAAGCTCCAAAACAAGAAATTAAGCAATAAAAATCGCAATATGGAAGCTAAAAAAACAAAAAAATGGAAAAAAAGCTACACCTATGTTTTGGTAGCTAACGCAATTTATATTGTGATTTTTTTCTTAATCATGCAATTTTATTCATAACCTATGCAGCTATTTGACTGGATCGTACTTATTGTAACACTTTTATTCATTGTTGGATATGGTTCCTGGAAAACCAAAGGAAGCAAAAACGTTGAAGACTTTATTTTAGGAAACAACGAAACGCCTTGGTACACCGTTGGGCTTTCGGTAATGGCTACGCAAGCCAGCGCCATTACCTTTTTGTCTACTCCCGGACAAGCCTATCATGACGGAATGGGGTTTGTTCAGTTCTATTTTGGACTGCCTATTGCCATGATTGTCATTTGTTTAACATTCATTCCCCTTTATCATAAATACAAAGTTTTTACAGCATACGAATTTCTTGAAAAACGATTCGATGTAAAAACACGTTCTCTTGCCGCTATTCTGTTTTTGGTGCAGAGAGGATTAGGAACCGGACTTACCATTTATGCGCCAGCCATTATTTTGTCTGCACTTTTAGGATGGAATCTTACCATTATGAATATCATTATTGGAGTAATGGTAATTATTTACACCTTTTCTGGAGGAACAAAAGCCGTAAACGTTACCCAAAAACAGCAAATGTTTGTAATCATGTCAGGAATGTTTATCACATTTTTCCTGATTTTACATTATCTGCCAAACGATATGACTTTTACAAGCGCTTTGCATATTGCAGGTGCAAATGATAAAATGAATATTGTAGATTTCTCTTTTGATCCCGAAGAAAAATATACTTTTTGGAGCGGTATTACGGGAGGTTTTTTCTTAGCCCTCGCCTACTTTGGTACAGATCAGTCGCAGGTTGGACGTTATTTATCTGGTAAATCAGTTGCCGAAAGTCAGATGGGATTAATCATGAACGGGCTTTTAAAAGTTCCAATGCAGTTTTTTATTCTTCTTACCGGAGTTATGGTTTTTGTATTTTTTCAATTCAATCCAGTTCCGTTAAACTTTAACCCGAATAATAAAGTTGTAATTGAAAAATCAATTTATAAAGACGAATACAATACTTTAGAAAAAAAACTTGTTAAACTTTCAGAAGATAAAAAAGTAATTAATCTGCTGTATATTGATCAGTTAAATCAGGATTACGACAATCCTATTCTTCGTAAAGAACTGGTTAACTTATCTAATAAAGAAAAAGATCTGCGTGATCGCGCTAAAGAAATTATTTCAAAAGCCGACAGTAACAGCGAAACTAATGACAAAGATTATGTCTTCTTTCATTTTATCCTGCATTATCTGCCAAAAGGATTAATTGGTTTACTGCTTGCCGTAATTCTTTCTGCAGCCATGTCGTCTACAGCTTCTGGATTAAACGCTTTAGCGTCTACAACAGCAATTGATATTTACAAAAGAAACCTCAAAACCGAAAAATCAGAGAAACATTATCTTCATGCAACCAAATTTTTCACACTCTTCTGGGGTGTTGTAGCCATACTTTTTGCCTGCGTAGGAACTTTGTTTGAAAACTTAATTCAGCTTGTAAACATTATTGGTTCTATATTTTATGGAACCGTTCTGGGTATCTTCCTTGTTGGTTTTTATTTAAAAAGAGTTCAGGCAAAGCCAATGTTTATCAGTGCTATTATAAGCCAGCTGACTATTTTTGTAATCTATTATTTTATGATTTACAGTCAGGAAAAATTAGGTTATTTATGGCTGAATTTTATTGGCGCAATGTTAACTATTGTGCTCTCGCTTTTATTACAATTCTTATTTTTTAAAGGAAAACCAAATGACGAGGAATTAGTTTTAGAATAAAAATTAATATTGTCATTCGACCGAAGGGAGAAATCGCACTAGAAATTCTGCAAAGTAATTTATCATCTTTGTCGATTTACGAGTGCGATTTCTCCCTTCGGTCGAAATAACAAACACATTTTCAGATTTTAAATAATATCAAAGTCTGAAACAAATTTCTATCTTTGAGAAACTCAATTTCTTAAAGCAGAGCATTATGAGAGACCAAAAAAAATACAGCAATAAAACCAAAGCTGCTTTTATATTGCTGATTGTAATGCTTATTATTCTGTTAGGAAACTTTAATACGCTAAGGAATTCTAAAAATGTTAACGAAAATATTAATGCGATTTACAAAGATCGTTTGGTTGTGGCACATTATATTTTTCAATATTCCAAACAGTTACATTTTATAAAGGCCGAAGCAGAAAAGCTTGATTTAAGCGACAATATCAAAAAAAATGAAATCATTCATACGCTCGATATTATTCACAATATTGATGATTTGTATGCCAAAACTGTTTTAACCAATAAAGAAAAGCAGTATTTCGACGCTTTTTTGAGTTCCTGCAAAGAAATCAACAAACAGGTTGAAAATAAAAACTGGAACCAAATTGCCAGTTCCAGTGCGCAAGCCTTAAAAACATTAGAAGCTTTATCTCAAATTCAAATAAAAGAAGGAAAAGCAAAGCTGTCCAGTGCAAATGCCATGTACAACAAAAACAATAGTTTAGGACAGCTTCAAATTGCTTTATTAATAATTTTAGGCGGTATTACTTTTTATCTTTTGATAGTAAAAAAAATCAAGAGAAAAATTAAAATTCCAGAACCGCCAAGCATGAATTAATATAATTTTCTGTCTTCTTCTTTAATTTGAAGATCATTAATGCTGGCAAATCTTTTCTGCATTAAACCATTCTCATCAAATTCCCAGTTTTCATTTCCGTAAGCCCTGAACCAATTTCCGTCTAGATCCTGATATTCATATTCAAATCGAACGGCAATTCTGTTATCAGTATGAGCCCAGTATTCTTTTTTCAATTTGTAATTTTTCTCTTTTTTCCATTTTGCAGTCAAAAAAGGAACAATTTCTTCACGTCCGTTTACAAATTTATCACGGTTTCTCCATTCACTGTTTACGGTATACGCTTTTGAAACTCTTTCCGGATCCTGACTATTCCAAGCATCTTCTGCCAATTGAATTTTTTCTAATGCCGTTTCTAAAGTGAAAGGCGGCAATGGTAATTTCTGTTCCATTATTTTAAAATTAAAGTTTGAATTATTTTTTTTGATTGTTCTATTAACTCGTTTGATTTAAATAACTGACTTTCTATGATACAGCTTTCAAATAATAAATACACATGATCTGCTGTTTGTTCGTCAGGCAAAATATCCCTGAAATATTGTCTTAAATCAGATTTATGACTTTGAATAACATCTAGAATTTTCTTATTATCAGAAGGAATTTCAGAAAGTATATTTAGAAAACTGCATCCTCTAAAATTTTCCTTTTCATTCATAAATATCAAAAAATCAAAAGATGCCAGAATTTTAGAATTTAGATCTGCTTTATTCGAAGTAAAATTTCGCAGTTCGTTAAACCAAAAATCATGACGCTTATTTAAAAAAGCCACGCACAAATCTTCTTTTGATTTAAAATGCTGATAAAAACTAGCCTTTGCCACTTTTGCCTCTTCAATAATCTGATTAATTCCGGTTGCGTTATAACCTTGCTTATGAAATAAGGTAAAAGTCTTTTCTAAAATTCTTTCTTTTGGTAACATCGTAAATGATTTATAGTGCAAATATAAAACAATTATTAATACATACAGACAAGTCTGTCTATTTTTTTTAAAAAAATTGTAAATATTTAGATAATCGCAGAGACGCACTGCTGTGCATCCAGAATATCCGAAACGATTAAAAAAAATGTCGATATACTTTGCGTAGACGCACAGCAGTGCGCCTCTACGAATAAATTGGGGTAAATATTTTTTTTATACGCAACGATTGATAAAATATATATTAGGCTAAATAAAATTGATAATACCGAAAAGAAGACACATAGATAATCGTAGAGACGCACTGCTGTGCGTCTACATCCAGCATATCCGTAACGATTAAAAAAATGCCGATATACTTTGCGTAGACGCACAGCAGTGCGTCTCTACGAATAAATTGGGGTAAATATTTTTTTTATACGCAACGATTGATAAAATATAAATTGGGCTAAATAAAATTGATAATACCGAAAAGAAGACACATAGATAATCGTAGAGACGCGATTGCTGTGCGTCTACATCCAGCATATCCGAAACGATTAAAAAAATGTCGATATACTTTGCGTAGACGCACAGCAGTGCGTCTCTACGAATAAATTGGGGTAAAAAAATAAACCTCTATTCCTTTGTTACTTTGTTGCTTTGTCCCTTTGCTCCTTTAAAAACAAACCTTTACCCTTCAAAAAAACGTGCAGGCTCCAAATCCTTTTCTTCATCTTCGGTAAAAATTCGATATTCAATTTGAAAAGTCTTTTTTAAAGGCGTTTCAAGAGAAAATCCGCCAACACCAAATGCATCAATAACTTTGAGTGTAAAATGTGCATGTTTCCAATATTCGAATAAATCTTTATCGACCCAAAATTCTGTATCTTCAATAATTCCAATACATACATCTCCCATTCGCTGGTAATAACCGCCTTTTTCAAAACATTGCGGCTGAGTTCCTTCACAGCATCCTCCCGCCTGATAAAACATCAAATCGCCGTGTTTTTCCTTTAGAATTTTTATTAATTCTATTGCTTCCTGTGTTGCATCTAATCTTTTTACCATGACATTTTGATTTAAAATTAAAAAGGTAAGTCCGGAAACTTACCTTTTTAAACCAATTAATAACAACTATTTAAAAGAAACCCAATTTCTTTTTATCATAAGAAATCAACATATTTTTGGTCTGACGATACTGACTCAGCATCATTTTATGGTTTTCGCGGCCAATTCCGGATTGTTTATATCCTCCAAACGGAGCTCCGGCAGGATAAGAATGGTATTGATTAATCCAAACTCGGCCGGATTGAATTGCTCTTGGAACCTGATAAATTTCGTGCGCATCGCGCGTCCACACTCCTGCACCTAAACCGTACATGGTATCGTTTGCAATTTCTATCGCTTCTTCAGTCGTTTTAAAAGTCGTTACTGCCAAAACAGGTCCAAAAATCTCTTCCTGAAAAATTCTCATTTTGTTATGACCCTTAAATAAGGTCGGTTTAATGTAGTAACCGCCTTCAAGATCACCTCCTAAATGATTAACATCTCCTCCGGTTAGTAATTCTGCGCCTTCTTCTTTTCCTAATTTAATGTAAGACAAGATCTTTTCTTTTTGAACTAAAGAAGTCTGCGCACCAATCATCGTAGATTTATCTAACGGATTTCCGGCAATAATAGCTTCAGTTCTTTCAATAACTTTTGCGATGAACTTATCGTAAATATCTTCGTGAATTAATAATCTGGACGGGCAGGTACATATTTCTCCTTGATTTAAAGCGAATAATACTGCGCCTTCAACCGCTTTATCAAAGAAATCATCGTCGTGATCTGCTACAGACGGGAAGAAAATATTAGGTGATTTTCCACCTAATTCTAAAGTAACCGGAATAATATTTTCTGTTGCATACTGCATTACCAAACGTCCTGTAGTGGTTGAACCGGTAAATGCGGCTTTAGTTACTTTTTTGTTTGTAACCAGCGGACGACCAAGTTCGGCACCAAAACCATTTACAACATTTAAAACTCCAGGAGGAAGAATATCTCCTATTAATTCCATCAAAACCATTATAGAAATCGGCGTGCTTTCTGCCGGTTTTAAAACGATTGTATTTCCTGCTGCAAGCGCCGGAGCAATCTTCCAAACCGCCATTAGAATTGGAAAATTCCACGGAATAATCTGTGCTACAACTCCTATTGGTTCACTTAATGCGATTGAAACGGTCTGCGAATCGAGTTCAGCAATTGAACTTTCTTCGGCACGAATTACACCTGCAAAATATCTAAAATGATCAATAGCCAAAGGAATATCAGCTGCAAGAGTTTCTCTGATTGGTTTTCCGTTATCAACCGTTTCCACAGCTGCGATATACTCTAAATTGTCTTCAATTTTCTGCGCAATTTTATTCAGTAAAATGCTTCGGTCTGTGGCAGAAGTTTTTCCCCAGGTTTGAAATGCTTCGTGAGCGGCATCTACCGCTTTTTCAAGGTCAGCTTTACCAGAGTGTGCTGCTTGTGTAAATACTTTTCCATCGATTGGAGAGATTACATCAAAATACTCGCCTGTAATTGGCGCAGTAAATTTTCCATTGATATAATTGTCGTATTTTGCCTTAAATTCAGGTCTTTTTGTGGTTGTGCTCATAATTAGTAAATTTTGATTTATTTCAAATTTACTTTCATAAAGTGAAAGAGAATAGCACTTTTCATTCATCTAATAGCACAAATTTTACACATTTGATTTTATAAGTTTCTTTTAATGATTTTTTATCAAAATTTTAATACGAAAATTACAAAATACCTATTATAGCAAGCTTTTTCATAAATTTAAGACAGCGAGAAAAAACCAAATAAATTCTTTCTTACTACAATTCTCAATTCTTATATTTGTATCCTCATAAAAAGAATTAAACTAAAATGAAAATATCTTACAACTGGTTAAAGCAGTTTATTAAAACTGATTGGACATCTGAGCAAACTTCTGAACTATTGACAGATTTAGGTCTTGAGGTTGAAGTTGTCGAGAAATACCAGTCTATTAAAGGCGGATTAGAAGGAGTTGTTGTAGGACATGTGCTTACATGCGAAAAACATCCCGATGCTGACAGATTAAAAGTTACTACAGTAAATATTGGTTTAGAAGCTCCTGTACAAATTGTATGTGGTGCTGCTAATGTTGCTGCCGGACAAAAAGTACCGGTTGCTACTATTGGAACTGTTTTATATGATAAAGAAGGCGCTGAATTTACTATTAAAAAAGGTAAAATCCGCGGACAGGATAGTCACGGAATGATTTGTGCCGAAGATGAATTAGGCCTTGGTACTGGTCATGACGGAATTATGGTTCTGGATGAAAATCTGGTTCCCGGCACTCCTGCTTCTGAAGTTTTCCAGATTGCCAATGATGAAGTTTTTGAAATTGGTCTGACTCCTAACCGTGCTGATGCTATGAGTCATTTTGGAACTGCCCGTGATTTAAGAGCCGGAATGCTGCAACGCGGTGTTAACGTAGAATTGATTACACCTTCTGTAAGCAATTTTAGAGTCGATATGCGTACGCTAAAAATAGATGTTAATGTTGAAGAACCAACTTTAGCTCCAAGATATTGCGGTGTAACCATTTCCGGAATTACTGTTCAGGATTCTCCAAACTGGTTGCAAGATCGCTTAAAAGCGATTGGTTTAACTCCAAAAAATAATATTGTCGACGTTACTAATTATGTTTTACACGAATTAGGACAGCCGCTTCATGCTTTTGATGCTGCAAAAATTAACGGAAAAGTAATCGTTAAAACTTTACCTGCGGGAACTAAATTTACAACTTTAGACGATGTTGAAAGAACATTGCACGAAGATGATTTAATGATTTGCGACGAAAAAGGACCGCTTTGTATTGCGGGTGTTTTTGGAGGAAAAAAATCAGGCGTTTCTGAAGGCACTACTAGTATTTTCCTGGAAAGTGCATATTTTGATGCCGTAAGTGTTCGTAAAACAGCTAAAAGACATCAATTAAATACCGATGCTTCTTTTAGATTTGAAAGAGGAATTGACCCAACTATTACAGAATATGCTTTAAAACGTGCTGCGCTTTTAATTCAGGAAGTAGCTGGCGGAAAAATTACTTCTGATGTTGTAGAAGTGTATCCTAAAAAAGTAGAAGATTTTTCTGTTTTATTGAATTTCAGCCATGTTTCTAAAATTATTGGACAGGAAATTCCAAAAGATACTATCAAAAAAATATTAGTTTCTTTAGATATTAAAGTAAACAGCGTTTCTGATACTGGTTTAGGACTAACAATTCCTGCTTACCGTGTCGATGTACAGCGTGAAATTGATGTTATCGAAGAAATTCTTAGAGTTTATGGTTACAATAATATTGAGTTTTCTAAAAAATTCAATGCAACGGTATCAAATTCTCCAAGAACGGAAGATTATAAAGTACAAAATGTTATCGCTTCGCAATTAAACTCTCAAGGGTTTCATGAAATGATGGCGAATTCATTAACAACAGCTGCGTATGCTAAATTATCGACTGTTTTAAAAGAAGAACATAATGTTACGATGTTAAATCCTTTAAGCAGCGATTTATCTACAATGCGTCAGTCTTTGTTATTTTCTGCTTTAGAAGCTATTTCATATAATATCAACAGAAAAAATGCTGATTTAAAATTATTTGAATTCGGAAAGTCATACCATAAATATCTTAACGGATACGAAGAACACAAACATTTAACGTTATCTATTTCTGGAAACAGAAACAGAGAAAGCTGGACAAATCCTCAAAAAGGAACAGATTTCTTCTTGTTAAAAGGATATGTAAAGGCTGTTTTAACGCGTTTAGGAATTGAGAAAATCTCAAATGCTCCCGTACATTCTGATATCTTCTCTGAAGGAACTTCTATCTGTTACAACAATGATACTTTAGTAGAAATGGGAGTGATAAAAAAATCAATCCTAAAACATTTCGGAATTAAACAAGATGTTTATTATGCTGATTTTAACTGGGATTTGGTTTTAAAAATCATTACTGGAAAAATCAAATACACTGAAATTCCTAAATATCCGGAAGTACGCAGAGATTTAGCATTGTTAATCGACGAAAAAACAACGTACGAAAGCATCTTTAATTTGGCAAAACAAACCGAAAAAGCGCTTTTAAAAGACATTAATTTATTTGATGTTTATCAGGGGAACAAACTTCCTGAAGGTAAAAAATCATACGCTTTGAGTTTTACCATTCAGGATAATACTAAAACGCTTACTGATGCTCAAATCGATAAAATCATGTCGAAATTACAACAGACATTTGAAACTGAATTAGGCGCAAGCTTAAGATAAAGTTCTACCATATACAATTAAACCCGATAGGATTTTAAATCTTATCGGGTTTTGTTTTTTATGTTTTAACTTTCGCTTTGTAGTTAAGTTAGAACTTAAAACTTCTATCTCGAATACTTCAAATAAGCACGCATTAGTTTTTCATCATATTTATTGGTTTTATAGGCCGGACCGTTGTAACGCAAAGCAAATTCTGCCCAGTTTTTGTTTCGCAGGGTTTTTATCAGGTTATTTTTTTCTAAGAACAAACCAAACGCTTTTAAATGTTCGCCTTCGTTTTGGTACATTTTTTCTACAAACTCATCTATACTTTGATAACCAATTGGCACTGCATTAAATCCCATTATTTGAAAAAGTCCCCAAGAGGCCGAGCAATTAGCAGCATCTCTAAATTTTTTATCAGATCCTAAACGTGCAGCTTTTTCTAACCTATTATATTCTTCCGCTCCGCCAGCGTAATATTTCTTGTTATACTTTTCAAATAAAATATCCTGATTAGAACTATTTGCATAAATACGCGGATCAATATTTCGTTTTTCGAGTTGTTTCCAAAATGTATGACCTTCAAACAAAATCTTTGGCCTGCCATCTACTAAAAAGCCTTTTCCATTGCTTTCGACTTCATTAACAGCTTTCACAACGGCTAGTTCTAAATCAAACTGATTGGAAAAATCAATTAGGTTTTGTTCTGAAAGCAGTTTTGAATTTGCAGAAAATAAATCCCCGTTCTTTGCCAGTAATGCCGACCACGTTTTGAGTCCTACTACTCCATCTACAACCAAATTATTGTTTAATTGAAAATCTTTAACTGCTGTATCCGTTGGAGTTCCAAAATAATCTGAAACCACAACACTGTAACCCAACTTTGAGAGAAGTTCATTTAAGTAATAAACCTCGCTTGATTTTACACCTAATTTTATTGTTCTCATAATTTTTTATTTATGGTTACTCACTAAACTGTCGATTTTTTTTATAAAAAATTGGCGATGTAAATTTATTTATTTATAAAATACTACAAAACAGATATTTAACCCAATTTTTTAAATAATTTTACCTATACAAAAAAGGGTATTTTTCCCCTTGTGCTATTTTTAGGTTTAAAATAATTTTGTCACAGCAACAAATTAAAAAAAGCTGAAAACTAAATCATTAACCAATTAATTTTAAATGATCATGAAAAATCCACCCGCAAAACCTAGTCAGTTAATAACTAAAGAATTTGCAAAACAATTGAATGTTAATTATAACAATAAAAGAACTGCATCCTTAACAGCAAAAGCAGCTAAAAAAGATGATGCAAATGCCATTTGGTATTCATTAGAAGCTTTAGAAAGCTATATACATTACATTAAAACACACGGAGCAAAAGACGGATATGCAGTAGATGGAATACGCTTTTATTTTGGTGTATATCCAGACGATGAACAACATGGAGAAAAAGCCGGATTAACAACCCTATTTTTGGTGCCCACAGGAAAAAAGATCGAAAGCAGCACCGCAAAAATCCAAAGTTTTGCTTTAGTTCAGGATTCAGCACCAGCTGACATTCAAAGTCTTGAACCTATGAATTACGGAAACATCGGCAGACCGCCAAGCTTAATCTATTAATTAAATTTATGTTTGAATTTTTAAGATCTTATATCATTTATTTAGCTTTATTATCAGGAAGCATCGGATTAATTTCAATGCATAAATTACCTGGTAAGAAAGCTAAATTTTTAGTAATTTTAATCTGGTTTTCTGTACTAATAGAATTAGTTGGATACTATTTTACGTATTTAACGGGCTTATTAAATTATTATGTTTATAATTTCTATATGTTCGTTAGTTTCTCAGCCTACATTTTACTGCTGCGAAGTCTGCTCTTAAAGATAAGTTACAGACTAACCGCAGTTTATTTTCTTATACTCTTTATTGTTTCTTTCTTTTTAAATATCATGTATTTTAAAGAAGACACAAACCGTTCTTTTACCTATAGTTTTGCCATCGGAGTATTACTGGTATTAATACTATCGTGTTTATATCTGGTAGAGATTTTTAATTCAGACAAAATTTTAAACTTTAAACGATCTGTTTTTTTCTGGTACATTTTAGGAATATTGGTTTTTCATGTTCCTTTTACGCCTTTTATGCTGGCTATTAATTGGTTTCTGATCAAGCAGGACGATTCCATTTTCAGCCTTGTATTATTTATTTTAAATTTTCTGGCGCACAGCTGTTATATAATCGGATTTCTATGGAGCGAAAAGAAATACAATTATTAGTCATTTCATTAGGTATTGTTTTTTTTACCTTACTGGCCATTGTAGTGGTTCTTTTCTTTTATTTTTTAAAGAAAAAAAACAACTATCTGGTTGAAAAAATGGAATCTGAAATGTATTTCCAGTCAGAACTTGTAAAAACAAGAATCGAAATAAAAGACCAGACACTTTCTGAAATCAGCAAAGAACTTCATGATAATATTGGGCAGATTATTTCTGTTGGCATAATGCAGCTCAATATGTCTATTAGCAGCAAAAGCATTCAGGTAAAAGAGTTAAAAGAACTTAAAGATGTTCTGGCAAAAGCACTGGACGAACTTAGAATTTTATCCAGAATAATTAATAAAGATAATTTACTGCAGAGTAATTTTATAGAAGCCATAAAACAAGATCTTGAGCGTGTAAAAAAACTCAAAAAAATCCAGTATCGTTATAATTTAACCGGAGAAATTCCAAAGATCAACGAAGAGCACGATTTATTTATTTACCGAATTTTTCAGGAAGCTTTACATAACAGCCTTAAACATTCACACAGCGATTTATACGAAGTAAATATTGCAACTACTGAAACATTATTTCAGCTAAAATTAAAGGATTTCGGAATTGGCTATGATACAAATAAAGCAAATTCCGGACAAGGATTAACCAACATGAAATTGAGAGCCAAACTTATTGGCGCACAATTAATCATGGAATCAGATTCATCAGGAACAACTGTAACTTTAGATTACCCATTAACTACAACCAATGAAACCGAATACTAAAAGTAAAATTATTATCGTCGATGATCATCAGCTTTTTTCCCAATCTTTAGAGCTTCTAATTAAAAGTTTTGGAGATCATGATGTCATCGAGCGTTTTGAAAACGGAAAAGTCTTTATTTCATATCTTCAGGAAAATCCCGAAGCTGTTATTGATCTAGTTTTATTAGATGTCAATATGCCTGTTTTAGATGGTTTAAGCACAATGAAATGGGCAAAAGAAAACCGGCCTGACTTAAAAGTAATTGCACTTTCTGTAAATGATGATGAAGAAATAATCATTAAGATGATTACAAACGGTGCAAAAGGTTACCTGCTCAAAGATACTTCTCCTGAAATTTTTAAAGAGGCTATTGAATGCGTTATTGAAAAAGGATTTTATTTTACCGAATTAGTTTCGGGAATGCTTTTAAATAAAGTCAACAGCGACAATAAAAAGATTAGTTTAAAAGAAAAAGAACTGGTATTTATAAAACATGCCTGTACAGAGATGACATATAAAGAAATCGCCTCTGAAATGTGCTTAAGCCCTAAAACAATTGATGGTTACAGGGAATGTCTTTTTGACAAACTTGAAATAAAAACTAGAATAGGTTTAGTTTTATATGCCGTAAAACACAAAATTGTGTTTGTGTAGCTAATAAGCTAATGCAGCAAAAACTGGATATTCTTTAATTTTTTCTCGTCCGTTAAGAAAAGTCAGTTCCATTAAAAAATTGCATTGCACAATTTCACCCCCTAGTTTTTCAACTAATTCGCAAACAGCTTTAGCAGTACCGCCTGTAGCAAGTACGTCGTCATGAATTAAAACACGATCGCCTTTTTGAATAGCATCTGTATGCATTTCAAGGCTGTCAGTTCCGTATTCTAATTCGTATGAAGCTGAAATAATATCAAAAGGCAGTTTTTTAGGTTTTCTAACCGGAATAAAACCAGCTTTTAGTTCCTGCGCCAATAACATTCCGAAGAAAAAACCGCGACTTTCTGCTCCTACTACTTTATCAATTTTCTGTCCTTTTAAAGAATTTATTAAAATTGATAGGCATTCTTGTCTCGCTTCGACGTTATTTAGCAGCGGAGTGATATCTTTAAACAAAATTCCTTTTTTAGGAAAGTCCTGAATATCACGTATATAATTTTCAATCTTCATTTTTTTTTATTTTTATGTTATTTTTCTCTTGTTTATCTCACATTTATGTCTATCTTTGCACCCGCAATAAGCAATCAACAAAGCTACAAAAAAATAGCTAATTGATTATAAAAAAGGCCTCGTGGCGCAACTGAATAGCGCATCTGATTACGGCTCAGAAGGTTACTGGTTTGAATCCAGTCGAGGTCACTCTTAAAAAAGCTAAAACTTTCGTTTTAGCTTTTTTTATTACAAATACTTATTAATAAAACATACAGATTGTACAGTTGCATTAAGAATTTTATGCGGCTGTCGGGCATCCAAATCTTTTATCAATTTTAGTCGTATCTCTTTTAGGTATATTACATTTCTTTAATCAGATGAAATCACTGAGATGTTAAGGATATATGAAATTCAAGATGTTAATAATAAGCAACTTCCAGTAAACAGCTTTTAATTTACCGTTATACTTTTATTTTTTGCATGCGAACATTCTGAAGAATTTCCATCTTTAGTGGTTAATTCAGCTTTAACCTCATACGTACCCGCTGCTGTATAGGTATGAGAAACTGTTGCTCCTGAGGCTGTCTGTCCATCTCCAAAAGTCCATTTTACATTGCTGAGTGTTCTCTCTCCAGTGTATACAAGTGAAAAATTGATTTTCTTTGGATCAGCTGGATCAGTAGTGTGTTTCAGCTCACTGTAAATTGGGTCCGATAAACAGTCTCCAATATGCTCTTCTTCACTTTTGCTGCAAGAAAATGCTGTTAATAATACCATTGTAAACATAAATATTCCCGAAATCTTTTTCATAACGATGAGTTTTAGTTAGTCTTTATAGAATAATAGTACGATATATAAATGTATAAAAATATATTATGATTTTTTCAAATATACCAAAACCTTGTGCAAGTGATACATATACAAACTTTTATAAAATTTATATTCCCGAGTCTGATAATATCTTTTATTATGTTTCTTTTCTCTTCAAAAGAATTTAATTGACTTTTATGCGTGTTTTAAAACTCTCTAAAAAAAATTTCAGTCCACTAAATTGTCAATCAGTGTCTTATTTTTTTAATCGCTATGTGTCTCTGTGGTAAATCCTACAACAAACACAACAAATTCTGTAAAATATACACCGGCATAAAATTTAAATTCGAGTAAAATTTGTAAAATGCATCAGTATATAAATAAAAAACGAATATCTATTTTGGGAGGTGGTCCCAGCGGACTTTTCATGTACAAAAGACTTATTGATAATGGCAGTACAGAGACAGAAGTAACCATTTATGAAAGAAAAAGCATGCTTGGAGCAGGAATGCCCTATGGCTCAGAAGGTGCCAATGACGAACATGTAACAAATGTTTCTGATAATGAGATCCCGACAATTGTAAATTCAATTGAGGACTGGATCCAGACTGCACCCTCGGAGCTGTTGGAAAGATTTAACATTAATCCTGATAAATTCAATGAATTTAAGGTACTCCCAAGAATTTTATTTGGTTATTATCTTTCTTCGCAATTTGAATTGCTCCAGGAGATCGCAGCCCATAAAGGAATAAAAACAGTAATACACTATCAAACCAATGTTACTGACCTGATTTACAACAAAGAAGAAAAAACCGTCACTGTAGTAACCGAAAATAGAAAAGAAGAGTATGATTACGCTGTGATATGCACAGGTCATAAATGGCCTTTACGTAATGAGGGAAAAGTAAAAGGTTATTATGATTCACCTTATCCTCCCTCAAAGATTGCCTTAAAATTAAACCATACAGTTGCGGTAAGAGGATCATCTCTAACTGCAATTGATGCCATTCGTACTTTGGCACGCTGCAACGGAAACTTTATTAAAGGAGAAAACGGTATGCTGCATTACGAAAAAGCGGACGAAAGCCCTGATTTCAAAATAATCATACATTCCAGAAGCGGGATGCTTCCAGCAGTCCGTTTCCATCTTGAAGATTCACATCTTCGACCAGACTCACTGCTTACACGCGAAGAAATAGAGGCGCATCGAAAAGAAAATGAAGGTTTTTTATCTCTGGACTTTATGTTTAAAAATAATTTTAAGAAAATATTCCGAGAAAAGGACCCAGACTTTTATGAACGGATAAAAGACTTTACTATTGAAGAATTTGTTGCTGATATGATGGAGATCAGAGAACGTCTTGATCCTTTCCTGCTGTTGAGGGCAGAGTATAACGAGGCTGAAAAATCTATAAAGAGAAAGCAGTCTGTTTATTGGAAAGAGATGCTGGCTGTTTTGAGTTTTGCCATGAATCATCCCGCTAAGTATCTTTCTGCAGAAGATATGCAGCGTCTTCAGAAAGTTCTTATGCCTTTGATTTCAATTGTCATTGCTTTTGTGCCTCAGCAATCCTGTAATGAGCTTCTGGCTCTTCATCATGCCGGTGTTCTGGATATTACAGCGGTAAATCAGGATAGTTCTGTAGAACCGCAGCATAACGGAGGAATTATTTACCATTATACTGACGAAAACCAGAATCAGAAATCAGAATATTTCAACACTTTTATTGACTGCGTAGGTCAGCCTCATCTGTCTTATCAAGATTTTCCTTTCGCTACATTGCTCAATCAGAAAGCTATAAGCCCTGCACAATTAAAATTTCAATGCGATAAGGCTGCTTCTCATGCATTAGAGGAAGGAAATCAATTAGTTGAAAAAAATCCTGATGGAAGCTATTGGCTAAAAGTTTCCGGAATTGCCATAAATGACAATTTTCAGATTATAGATCAATATGGTGCTTTTAATGAAAGAATCTATATTATGGCCGTACCATATATTGGAGGTTATAATCCTGACTATTCAGGACTTGATTTCTGTGAAGCATCTTCACTTTTAATTGTCAACAGTATCTACTCATAAAAAATAGATGAGAAAGTTTACAGCGAAATGATTATTTTTTCAGATATGCTTATGTACAGGTTTTGACTGTAAGCAACATATCGTTTCCAACTGCATTGCAATTCTATAAATATCTGGCAGTGAGGCTGTAAATACAGTATAAATATTAATTCTAACTTGCGAAGATGTTACCAACAGCACAAAGAGAATAATCACTAAAACAGAATTTATGAAGGATCTACTCGAAAAATTTGAATCTGAACTCAAAGCATTTCTGGAATTCCGCTATAATTTATCACTACAGCAGGACACAGCAGAAAGATATAATGAGACTGAAAAGGCCGCGATGGTTTTTGTGGATGACTATCTTCTTAAATCCCCAGATCTGATTGCCGGTGATGTGCAGCGTTGTACACAGAATATCCTCAATGAGTTCATAGATGAAAAAATCAGATCATAGTGCCGCAGAACCACTCAGAGGAGCCGGCATCGACAACCAAAAGCTGGTTATTGAAATGCAAAAGACAGGATAGCAAGCTCAACAAAGCGTATTGTTACCACTGTAGCTAATTTTAACTTCTAAAGCAGGTATTATGAATACACAAAATAATAAAAATGTAGTGTACAGCACAAGAACTTCTGATAAGAAAACGCAAATAACCACGGTTTCAGCCAGAGCTAATGAAAAAACAACGGTCGAAATTTCCAAAGCTTCTCGTAATAATCCTTGAAATTCAGGGTCTGAAATTTTTAAGCTTTTCTTAGCGGAAATTTTAAAAAACATAATGCCAAAATTTAATCTGTGCTTTTTGCTTTCTGATAATTATATAAGCTGCTCTTTTGATTATATAAAGAAACGATGACAGACTATTGTAGCTTTAAGATCTTAATCAACTAAAAAAAACAACGATATGGAAAATTTAATTAATTCAGAAAACCTGGAAGAAATAAGAGAGCTAATTGAAAGTAAAATTGCTGATATTCCCGGGCATTATATTTTATGCGGCGCACTTGGTTCGCTGCTTCTCTCAGCCTATCTTGACAAAACGGGGCATGCAGATGCATCTTCCTTAATTGGAAAACTTGCAATCCCTATCATCGGAATTGGACTTGCTAAATATAAAGATACCATTAAGTCAGCCGTAACTAATCAGCCCGCACCTCAGGAAAAAATAAATACTTCAGATTCCTACACGGAAACTGAAACCGGTTCAACTCCCGTACAGCCTGTATAACCCTGTGCAGTACATCAGAAAAAATGCCGGATATTAAGAAGTAAAAACTTAGATATATTACTCTAAAACTTTAAATAACTGCGGCAGATTGCATAATACAATCTGCCGCTTCTTTATTCTATCTTGCATTTAAGAAGAATAATTCTGCCATTGCTTTTCAGAGAAGGCAAATTATTTAACTTGTAGCAAGCAATGCTGTTTTTAACGCTTCAAATGCATCCTGTAGCGTTATCTTGAGATTATGTTCCGGTTTCTCAATTTTAAGTATAAGATCAGAAAGAATCTGCTGTACACAGTTCCCATAAACTTCTCCTTTGGTCTGGGAAATTCCGAAAGTTCCTGTAACTAATTGGTCTGCCTCATAAAGTATGCCGGATATCAGTATTGAATCTTTTTCAGCATTAACACCAGATTCTGATGCGCCCCATCCTTCAGTTCTTGAAGCATCATTTATTTTTCCAAAGTACGAAGACTCACTTTCCTGCCATCCCGGTATAATAGACAGTTCTTTTCTGCTTCTTTCATGAGCAAGCAGTTTAAGATTTCCTTGCATTGGCATCCAGCCTTCGATTGTGATACGTGCCAGGTCATATACAAGATTAATTGTAGTCTGCTCAAAGAATCCCGGACCGGAAAATGCATGATAGTAGGAAGCGATTAAACCTCCATCATATAAGACGGTTGCTGCCACGCGGTCACGCTGATGCTCGTTACGCCTGTGTGATACACCGCAGACCTGTGTGTATTTCTGTTTTCCAAGTGCATTTATTATATCAAAAAAGTGAACGCCGTGTTCTACCATTATACCTCCTGATACCTTTTCATCCCAGAACCAATGAGAATCAGGTAGAGATTCATCCTGCGCATAGTTATTTACAGTTGCGTGTCTAAGTTTACCCAGCACCCCGTTCTCTCCAAGATCAATAATTGCATTTATAATGGGATTGTAACGGATCATATGATTTACGGTAATTATTCTTCCCGTTTTTTTCTGAACTTCAAATATTCTAAGTGCTTCATCTTCCGTTACTGATAAAGGTTTTTCTAAAAGCACATGCTTTCCAGATTCCATTGCCGCGCAGGCCATTTCAGCATGCAGTCCCGGAGGAGTAACGATGCTCACTATATCAATTTGGGAATCATTAATCAGGTCTTTCCAGTTACTATATACCCTGCAGTTTTCTGCCTCCTGAATATGAGTGCCATGGTCGGCCACAGCTGCTACTTCAGCATTTTCAAGTTTTGACCACCAATGATGCAGAAATTTCCCAAAACCGCCATACCCAATGATTCCTATTTTATATTTTTTCATAACATTTTATCTTTAATAGAACAATTTTACCTCTTTATGCATATTCTGTATCTCAATGATTAAAAGATCAAAACTGACAAATCTCTACAATTTACACCTCACGCTGTTATATCCTGTTAATTCGTATTTATATAATTCAATGTTTTGAAGATTAAGATGTGTGAATTTTAATAAATTATTGCTAAATTTTATAATATACGATTTATCAATTTCTCGATTTTTGATATTTTAAAACAGCTTATAATGCTTCGACCACTGATCATATTACTATCTTACATCCCAACGTTCTGCTTGGCGCAGGAAGGCTTTAATCCTAAGATTTCTTATGCGCTCGAGACTTATGCTTTTCTAAAGGGACAGGACGCTGCGCTTGAAAAAGTTGCCGGACAGTTTCCAAAGCTGTCTGCTGATGTACGAGCGGCAGAAAAAAAACTTGATAAAGCTTTCGGTCAGGCGGAATATAATATTAATCAGTATCTAAAAAAAGAACTTGAATACTCTCAATTACAAAAATTTCACAAGCAGATAGATTCACTGCTCGATATTGAATTACAGTATCCTGTTGAAAAAGAAAGCCATGCAAAAGAATTTCTGAAACAAGTCGTTCAACGTCCAGAAAATATGTACGGCTCTGCAGTGTCAAAAGGAATACTATCTTTTAAATATCATAATGAACCTCATCAGGAAATACTGGACGGACATGTAAATATTTTCGAAACCAAAGATCATCCAAAGGCAGACAATGTTTCTATAAGTGTTCCCATCCCGGCAAGCTGGCTGGCTGAAGAAACAGCAATGCCGCAGACCATTCAGCAGTTTACAAGCTGCAACGGAAATGGCACAGAAAAGATTTTTGTGGTATTGCATGATCTTTCGGATGACTACGGCCGATTGGAGCTTAATACAAATACAATCACAAATTTTCTTTCGCCTCAAAGTAATCTGATACGAACCGAACCGGTTTCCATTGACGGAGTACCGGCATATATGGCGGAAGTGGAAGAATTAATAGAATTTGGCGGCAGAACTATGAAAATAAGAATGCTGCAGTTTCTGGTAGTAAAAAATCAGAAGTTGTACTGTATTCAGGGCAGCACTCTTCCTTCCCTTACCGCTGCAAATCTGGAGCCGATGATCAGAAAAAATGAAAAACTTTTCCGCCTGATTGCTGATCGGACAGATCTTGACAACTAAACCATATTTTATTTTATATCTCGGTTTTACAACCGCAAAATTTAAGACAATTTATCGGTATAGCGGCTCAATACTAGCAGATACAAAAAAACCTGTATCAAATGACACAGGTTCTTTCTCTGTTTTTTCAGCTGTTTTATTCTTCTTCAGCCGCTGCATCAAAATTGATGGTATTGTAAGCTGCTTCTGTCAGTAAAGTATCAGCTTCTTTTTCTTCTGCTAAGGTTTTCTCGAGCAGCAACACCGCATCATCTTCACCTAAAGTAGCTGCAAATGCGGCCAGAGTTCCATAAGTAGCGATTTCATAATGCTCAATTTTTTGTGAAGCAGCAATAATACCGGCATCACGTACAGGTCCTTTCTCCGTTTCTTCCATAATACTTTCTCCTTCCTTGATAAGACCTTCCATGGCATCGCACTTTTTTGCGGCAGCTTTCTCACCTATCGCTGCAAATACTTTTTCCAGTCTTGCCGTCTGTTCCTGCGTTACTGTGAGATGATCGTTAATTGTCTTTATAAGATTTTCAGAGGTGGCATTTTTTGCCATCTTTGGCAATGCTTTGGTAAGCGCTTTTTCAGCCCAGTAAATATCTTTTAAAGAATCTATAAATAATTCTCTCAATCCATCTGCAGCAGATGCTTTAGCCTTCACAGAACCATTTTTAGATGCTGTTGTCCCTTTGGCTTTTGAAGGAGTTTTTGTAGTTGTTTTAGAAGCCGTAGTGCTTTTTTTAGCAGCTGTTGTTTTTTGTGTTGCCGTTTTCATAATCTTTAGTTTTTTAAGTTATTGGTAAAATTACAGGAGCGTTTAAAGCTATTTTTACATAATAACTGTGAACTTTTATAATTTTATTATTACTAACAGCTAAACACCAATTATTTACATATAAATTAATGCCTTTAAGATGATACTTCACAATAATTATCAGTAATGATAAAGATGTAATTTTTAGTATAAAGTAATTTTACAAAAGAATGTATAATGCATACTACACTAAAAATTAACCTTCTTTTTGATAGTTTTTTTTAAACAACATTAAAAGAGACATTCGTGATAAGCATACCCCCGTTTAGTACCTCCATTCCTTTACTTTCTTTGATTCAAATTCAAAACGGCCTTTTAATCCATGAACTATGGAACCTAAACCAAGAACAAGATGCGGTATAAATATTCGATGAGAAAAACCCAGAAGCCAAGGCGATATTGCCAAAAAAAGACCTATTAAAACATATAACAACTGATGCAGTTTAATGGGGAGCAGCTTTATAAATCCTGTCTCGTTTCTTGTAACGAAACTATTTACCAGACATGCACCTGCAGCACTATAAAGCACAATACCTTCTATTGCTAAATGAGATAATCTAAACAATGATGGCACCCCAAGCATAAATAAAGCAATGAGATATCCCATTAAAGCCTGTGATTTATGATAGATTGTATAAGACATATTAATATATTTTAGTTAATTAAGAATTTTGAGCGACAAATTTATAAGTTCTCAAAATGTACTTGTTTATAAGATTGTAACCAGAAATTATACAATTAGCAGAAAGAAAATATATGCAACCTTTTATTATATAAAAATCTAATAAAACTTTATAAATCTTTCAATTATTAATCTTGTAAATTTAATAGAAATACAAAATCCGCATTAAAATCACTCATATGACTTTATCTTATTTTTTAACCGGATCATGTAATGATCAGGATACAGATTTTGAACTTATTATTTCTATTGTTGAAGAAATATCTTCTACACGTTACCTGGCTCGTCTTGAAGACTTAAGCACAGCAGACAGACTGGCAACAGAAACTTCCCGCCCATTATTTGAAAACTGTCTTAAGGATATTGCTATTTTTATGGAAAATAATAATATTCGATTTTATGGAAAGAGTCGCACATCTGCTTCTAATGATCCCGATATCGACAAAAAACTTGCGGATTTCATTTACAGAAGAATTCCCGAGCACATGTAATGATAATAAATCGTAACATTAATATAAGAATGAAAGAATCACATACTTTAAAAACTGCTGTACTTCCTTTTTCGTATTATCAAAATCAGGATGTTCTTTTCCTTGCTCAGGACTTACTGGGTAAAATACTTTATACAAATATTAATGGGCAGGTTACAGCGGGAATAATTGTAGAAACTGAAGCCTATATGGGAGCGGTCGATAAAGCATCTCATGCCTATGGAGGCAGAAGAACGGCAAGAACAGAAACTCTTTACCTGCAGGGCGGTACTTCATATGTTTATTTGTGTTATGGCATTCACTACTTGTTTAATATTGTGACTGCTCGTGAAGGAGAACCTCATGCTGTTTTAATCCGTGGTGTAGAACCTTTTAAAGGAATAGACATTATCGAAAAAAGACGAGGGCTAAAAGCTTCTAATCCGCGCATTTCATCAGGACCGGGTTCTGCAGCTAAGGCTTTGGGAATCGACATCACTTTTAATAAAAAAGAATTAAATCATGATGAAATTTGGGTCGAAGATCATGGAATTCGATACAGTGATGATTTAATTGCAAGTGTTCCGCGTGTTGGTGTAGATTATGCAGAAGAGCACGCGGCTCTGCCCTGGAGATTTTTTGTAAAAGCCAACATATACGTCAGTAAACCTAATAAATTCTAACCTGAAATTAGAATTTAAATAATAGACCTGTTATTTCTAACAGGCCTTTTTTGTTAAGGACATAACTTAAAAAATCTGCATTATGGTCTAGTACCATTAATAGAATCTTTACGTGGAGCCGTAGTCTGTTTATTAGTAGATTTAGACATTCCTTTTTTCTTTTCTGTACGCTGTTTATTAACAGTATCAGTTTTAGATCTCGAGGTGTTCTGTTTATGAACAGTGTCAGTTTTAGTTGTTGATCTTTTCTTTTGCGGGGTTTCCTGTGCAGATGCATAACTGAAGCTAAAGAGCATACACCCAATTAAAAATAAATTTCTCATAACAATTAATTTAATTAACAATTTGATTATGAAACAGTTTCGATGTGTTTCGATGCAAATTTTAGAAAGAAAGACACATCAAACTTATATTTAATCATCTCATTATTATAATATTGCCATTAGACAGGTTAAAATACTTATATATACTACTAAGCTAATGATTCCCAGAATCATCGCATTCGAGTGGCTAGTCCATAAATTTTGTAAACCAAATGCTTAAAACTATAAAAGATAAAGAAATAGTTTTAAGAAATTTACTGTAACAATAATCTTAAAGTATATTTTATGAAACCAAAATTTAAAAAAGGACAAGAAGTAAAACAGGAATTTGGAGGACCAATTATGACAGTAATAGGCTTTGAACCCGAATTAATTGAAAATATAATAACTCAGTGGGAAGACGAACAAGGAACAATAATTACGGGTAAGTTTATGGATGACGTTTTAATACCTGTATAATTCTTTTTTCAATGAGTTAATTTACTAACTATTATTGCAGATAAGGTTGAATTTTTGAAATAGGGTCATATTTGAATATCTTAAAAGCAATCACCGCCACAATTGCAAAAACTATATGAGCAGTAAAAAGCTGTATATAGTAATATCTTGCCGAAACATCACGATGAATCGAGGTACGATATATTTTTCTCCATAAGGCTACACCTATCAAACCGCTGATCATACCAAAAACGATACCCGAAATGAATCCAAAATCAATATCAGTATACCTCCATAAAACAGCGTAACATAAAACCATTACAAATCCAATGATATAATGCGCAAACCAGCCTGCTGCTTTATTCCATCTGCCTTCAAGCTTAATTCCTAAATGCTTCAATAAATAATCCATAATTACAGGCTCCTGAAAGAGTTTTTTAAAGCAAGCTGACATCAAATAACTAAACGCTGTCATTATATTAGTAGCGGAAAATGCGGCAGCGGCTATTTTTAATAAATTCATAATCCTTCGTTTTTTTTATTATTACAAATGTAGTGTTTACAGAATTGATGGGCTTGCTGTATCAATTTTTAAACATTTTTCATCTTTTTTGTTTTGCAATAATATCATAAGTCTCTTTTGAAAATATGAGATTGTAAAAAAATAAGGGGCATTTTTGCCCCCTTACTTTTGTAAATATTTCATGATTACAATAGACTTAACTTACTCCTATTATTGATGTTATGCGGATTTAAATTTGTAATGGTAAACAAAAATAAAATAATTCCAACATTAAATAGAACTTTATACTATTTCTTACACAAAAAGTTAAACCGAATTTAGAATCATTCACTGCAAAACCAAATCTTCTATATTCATCTTTCTCTGTTTTCATAGAAATTATTATACAATTTATCCGGAATTTGGCTGTGGACGTTTAAACAAAGTACATTGCGACGTTTAAACAAAATAACCCTTTAGGATACCTTTTACCTTTGTCCATTATAAATAATTAAAATTTAAAAAATGGAACAGAATAATTATCAGGGCGCTTTACAAAAATCTATCAACTCAGGGTTTAATAAGACTTCTACAGCTGCTGAGGTTATAAAAGGAATTAATCTAAAAGGAAAAACGGCTATTGTGACAGGTGGAAATACCGGTATTGGTTTAGAAACCGTAAAAACACTTTCGGCTGCAGGAGCTTCGGTTGTGGTACCTGCAAGAGATGTAGAAAAAGCAGAAAGAAATCTGCAAGGAATTTCAAATGTTATTATTGAAAAAATGGATTTGATGAATCCTGAGTCTATCAGCAGCTTTGCTCAAAAGTACCTTGATTCGGGAAGATCACTTGATCTCCTTATAAACAATGCAGGTATTATGTGGGTGCCTCTTCGCAGGGACAGCCGAGGTTACGAATCACAACTGGCTACAAATTATCTGGCGCTGTTTCAGCTCACTGCTCAACTATGGCCTGTATTAAAAAAAGACGGTGGTGCACGAGTAGTAAATGTATCGTCGGGCGGGCATCAGTTTTCTGATTTTAATTTTGAAGATCCCAATTTCCTTGCACGTGAATACGAAACGCTTCAAGCATATGGACAATCCAAAACTGCGGTTAATCTTTTTTCATTAGAATTAGACAACCGTGGCAAATCATATAATGTACGTAGTTATTCCCTATGTCCAGGAGCCGTTGGAGGAACAGAATTAGGAAGAGAAGCACCAATTGACCTATTTCAAAAACTGGGTTTCAGTGATGCAGAAGGTAATATACTGCCGGAAGTTGCCGCATCTTTAAAAACCGTTGAACAAGGTGCGGCTACAACAATCTGGGCTGCTGTAAGTCCGTTACTTAATACAATTGGCGGTGTGTACTGCGAACATGCAGATATAGCTGAATTGCGTTCTGATGTCTCTGTTATTGGAGGAGTTAAGCCTTATTCTCTGGATCAGGCGAATGCCGAAAGATTGTGGAAATTAAGCGAGGAACTAATCGGAATAAAATTTGTTGTACGTTAATATTTGTATCTTTATACCACATCAGTACTATGGATTATCAAGTAAATTATATAAACCCAGACATTAAACTCTCCCAGTACAGCGGTAAATTGTTTAAAACAGAAGCGGCATTTGATGATCATTTGCTGGTGTGGCTGATTTCAGGTGAAACTAAAATTATTCAGGCCGATGAAACTTTTGAATTTGGTGCAGGAAGCACTTTCTTAATTCCCAGAAATCAGCTGGCCGCCATAATTAACAAACCAAAAGACGGACTACCGCATAAGGCTGTAGCGATGCATCTAAAGACTGAACGATTACGTGAAATTTATGGTCATGAAAATGCAAGACCCAAAACCGCCCAGTCAAAAATATTCAGTTTCCATAAACATCCGCTTTTAGAAAGCTGTCTGGCTTCACTTATTCCGTACTTTGAAATGCAGGAGAACTTTCCTGAACATATTGCTTCATTAAAAATCAACGAAGCCGTTTTGATACTTAAAACTATTGAAAAAGACATAGACGCTATTTTGGCCGATTTTGAAGAGCCTGGAAAAATTGATTTACTGCCTTTTATGGAAAAGAATTTTATGTTTAACCTCCCTCTTGAAAAATTTGGATATCTTACAGGCCGAAGTCTCACCACTTTTAAACGTGATTTTTATAAAGCTTTCAGTTCTACACCGCAAAGATGGCTTACAAAAAAAAGACTTGAAGCAGCACATTATCTGCTGGCTCAAAAAAATAAAAAGCCAATGGAAGTCTTTTATGAAACGGGTTTTGAAAATTTTTCCCATTTTTCCTTTGCATTCAAAAAGCAATTTGGCTATCCGCCAAGTACGCTATACAACCAAACCAGCCAATTGTAGCAGTTGCAGACTGCACGATCTTTCGGCAGTAACTAACTTTTTCCTGCTGTTTTAAAGAAATTAATTGCATCTTCTTCTGGGAACGAAGACTTTAAAGATAGATCACTATTTCAGTCCCTTTAAAATAATTTATGAAGACACACACCAACACACATATAACATGAAAAAACAATTCCCTGTTACGTTTGAATTCGTATATTCGGCCTTTATTTTGAAAAAAGAGAATGATTGCAAAATTGAATGAAAAAAAATCCTATCCATGGATTGTTGTTGGCTTGTTGTGGTTTGTAGCTTTATTGAATTATTTAGACCGACAAATGCTTTCAACCATGAAATCAGCGATGATGAATGACATTCCTGAATTGGCTAAAGCTGAAAATTTTGGTCTTTTGATGGCTGTTTTCCTTTGGATATATGCACTTATGAGCCCTGTTTCCGGAATTATAGCAGACAGGTTTAACCGAAAAAGAATAATCATAGGAAGTCTTTTTATCTGGTCCGGCGTTACTATGGCAATGGGTTATGCTGCAACCTTCAACCAGATTTATATTTTGCGTGGTATTATGGGTTTTAGTGAAGCTTTTTATATTCCGGCTGCATTATCCTTAATTGCAGATTATCATCAGGAAAAAACACGCTCTTTTGCTATTGCGATTCACACCACCGGAATTTACTTAGGGCAGGCACTGGGCGGTTTTGGAGCCACTATTTCTAAGCATTTTTCGTGGCATTTCAGCTTTCACTCTGTAGGTTTACTCGGTGCGGTTTATAGTGTATTACTCATGTTTTTATTACAGGAAAAGAAAGTCCACTTTTTTGATCCTTCAAAAAAGTCATCTGTCGGCAATGAATTCAGGCAGATGTTCAAAGGATTGGGAATCTTATTTGGTAATATTTCCTTTTGGGTTTTACTCTTTTATTTCGCTTCACCAAGTTTACCGGGCTGGGCGGCCAAAAACTGGTTACCTACCCTATTTACCGAAACTTTACAATTAGATATGTCTCTGGCAGGACCAATTGCAACGATAACCATTTCAATGTCTTCTTTTTTTGGTGTTTTAATTGGCGGTGCGATTTCAGACAAATGGGTAATGAAACATCTTAAAGGAAGAATTTACACGAGCGCAATTGGGTTGTTCCTTACCATTCCGGCATTATTTTTATTTGGCTACTGTTGTGATATAACTGCTATTATTTTTGGCGCCATCCTTTTTGGACTTGGATTTGGGATATACGACACGAACAATATGCCAATTCTTTGCCAGTTTGTTGCTCCTCGTTACAGAGCTACCGGATACGGCATTATGAATTTTGTAGGCATTTCGGCCGGAGCTGTAATCACCGAGTTTTTAGGAAAAGCAGCAGATAATGGAGGAATGAGACACGTTTTTGTACTACTATTATTTGTTGTAGTTACTGCTATCGCTTTACAACTGTTGAGCCTGCATCCAAAAACTATAGATATGACTGAAGAGAATGAGATTTAAGACTGCTGGCTTCTTAAATTATAATTTAAAATAAACGCTTTTTTAACTTCATCGTTATCGGCAAAAAAAAACTCTAAATCAATGATTTAGAGTTTTTTTTTTTTATGTGAATTAAAATCAAATATTAATTACTTCTTATCACATTTTCTTTTACCTCCAACCTTTATCTCATTCATCGAATTATACATTAAACATCTATCTGACTCGAATAAAACACGTTCACTTCATCTTTGTATTTTATATCTTTTAATCACCAAGTTCTATAATTTAAATTCATAAATAGTTCATTAATAAGTAATTGTTCCGAAAGTCTATTCGTATTATGTAAAAGGTTGGCATAATAATATAAAAACCTGATAATCAAGCTCGTTAATTTTAGCAATTATTAAATAACAGAAACAACAATTCAAAATTATTACTATGAACGATAAAAAGAATATTTCCAGACGTTCTGCCATTACAGGAATGGGTGCGATCTGCCTCACTACAGCTTTTACCCCTGTATTAGGTGCCGATTTTAAAATTGATGAAACAACTCCTTCTGTTCTTCCGGAAGATCCTAAAACCAAATATCCGCAGCCTCCATTTAAAGAACAAAAACAGCCATGGCCAGGTCTGGTAAGTAAAATGGATCCACGTCCTGACCACGGCGAAAAAAGTTATAAAGGTTCAGGAAGACTTAAAGGACGAAAAGCACTTATTACCGGAGGAGATTCTGGTATGGGAAGAGCAGCCGCAATTGCGTATGCAAGAGAGGGTGCAGATGTAGCCATAAACTATTATCCTACCGAAGAAGAAGATGCAAGAGAAGTTATTCAATTAATTAAAGCAGAAGGGAGAAAAGCGATTGCCATTCCGGGTGATCTGCGTGACGAAAGCTTTTGTAAATCTCTGGTAGATCAGGCTGTAAAAGCACTTGGCGGTTTAGATATTGTGATTAATAATGCAGCGAGACAGCAAACACACGAATCGATTCTGGATATTTTAACCGAAGATTTTGATGCAACCATGAAAACCAATATTTATGCTCCTTTTTGGATTATAAAAGCAGCGCTTCCTCATTTAAAACCCGGCTCTTCTATAATAGGAACCAGTTCTGTTCAGGCCTACGCTCCTACCGAAGATTTATACGATTATGCACAGACCAAAGCGGCTACTACTAATTATATAAAGTCTCTGGCAAAACAGCTTGCTCCAAAAGGAATACGAGTTAACGGTGTGGCTCCTGGCCCTGTCTGGACACCACTGCAAGTAAGCGGAGGTGCAACAATGGAAAAGCTAAAACAATTTGGCGGACAGACTCCACTGGGAAGACCCGGACAGCCAGTTGAACTTGCTTCAATCTATGTACAGCTTGCTGCCGAAGATGCAAGTTATGCAACCGGACAAATTTACGGTTCGAGCGGCGGAGAAGGAAATCCTTAAAAAAAAGATTTTTTAAAGTTTAATTTAAAAACTACAATCATGCCTTGGTACAACGGAGATTATCCACCATCTTATAAAAATCAGCCTAAAGAACTTAGGGAAAAAGCTGTTGAAATAGCCAATGCACTTCTTCTGGATGGTGCCGAAGAAGGTATTGCTATTGCAACCGGACTCAAACAGGCACGTGAACTGCTGAAAAATCATCACGAGAAAAAACACTAAAACTTTATAATTATGAAAACAGATAAAGAACAAACTGAAAACAGTAATGACGAAAATACAAATCAAAACGCCAATAGTTCATACAGCGGATCCGGAAGTATGCAGCCTGGAGGAAGTACCGGAGAAGCCGGTCGATTAAATGACTATTCTGAGGAAGACGAAGAAACTAAAAAAAAGATCGAAAATGAAAATAAGAATAGAAACACAGAAGGAAAAAGTATTGATGAGGCAACAGATCCGTCAAAACTGGATAAAATTTAAGCCTTTGGCTTTTTATATAAATCAATTAGTAACAAATTAAAATTAAATATTATGTCAAGAGAAAATTATGATAACTACGATCAGGAAGATTTTACTTATCACGCTGCAGATCACTCAGCCAGCGACGCGATCAATTCAGAACTTATGGAGAAAAAAGATCCTGCAATTAACCAGCATGAGGATGAGTCGCAAAGACACAAACATATGCCTGAATATTATGAAAATGAAGATGAAGCATCTACCACTCATAAGGACGAAAATGATACTTCTGATCCTTTCTTTCAAAAAAATGCATCTATTGCACAAGACTTAGACGAGGACTTGAAAGGTGAAGATGAAGATGACGAAGATTTTGATAATGATGCAAACAGACGGACTTTAGATGAAACAAAAGCTGACGAAGACGAAGATGATGATTATTAAATCATTTACAACATTACAGAAATTAAAAAAATAAATCCCGAAAAGAAGCGAATTACCTTCTTTTCGGGATTTGTTTTTTTTCTTCGTTTTACACTTCAATTTAATCAGCTGCATATTTATTATTCCAATACAACATTAATAGAAGAGTTACAATAATGCAGGATGCTGTTCCTTCAAAAAATAAAGAAAGACAATAAGAAGTTACGGAAGGTTCTCCTCCAAACATAAAAGCTTCAGACAAAGATTTGACATAATTATTACCGCCTTTGGCATAACTATAAATAAGAAGCGCCACAATACTTATCACTACCGCAGTAAATGATGTAACCATTGCTGACACTGCATTGGGAACAAATTCATTTTTTCCCTCAGCAAGATTCATTTTTAAAGTTCTGTTTACACCGTAAAAGATAAAAAGAACATTTAAAAGTCGTAAGTAAAATAAATTGGAGAGATTTAATAGTTCCATTAAAAGGAAGAACAAAGCAATTCCCACAAATATTAAAAATCCATTGACAATTTCTTTAGGTAATCTCATAATACATTTTTTAATTCAACAATAAAAAACTAATAAACAATGAATTACAAATTAACTAAAGAATTTTTCCTTTCGATTTTAGTATTACTTCTTAAACTTATATAATGTCCACAAATCATATAAAAAATAAAAACACCCTAATAAGAGTGTTTTTTATTTAAAAATATTATTTATTATTTTTAAGAGAATCCGTTCTTACATTTTGATTTCCTTTTTGTGTAGAACCATCAGTTCCTGACCCCGTTGAACCTTCTCCTGTTGCTCCTGTTGTTCCGTTTTGTCCATTTTGATCAGAATTTAATGTTGCAGATGAATCTATTGCCGGACCTATGGTGTCGACAGACATATCCATAGAATCTGCTTGATTTGTTTCTGGGTAAGTGTTATTTTCATTCTTTTTACATGAAAATACAAAAGCTGTAACAAGCAGTAACATTACTGCGGTTTTAAAAAGCGTTTTCATAATTAATTAATTTTTTAAGTTATAATCAAATCTAAAACTCTGTTTGTCAGTAAACTTATACAATTTTACAATTACGTTACAGAACTCATTTGTTATCAGCTTTATATAAATGTAAAATCTGTAAATCAATAGCTTAATATTGTAAAAAATACTTAAAAGACTATCCGAAATTTGTTTTAGAATTTACTATCCAGCTTTGACGCAGCTAGAAATGAGAATTTTTCAATTATATTCAAAAACAAACAGCTATGAACACAACAGTATTATCAAAACAAAATAAAGCTTCAAAACCATTATTAAAAAATAATGTATCTAATCTGGAGCGAATTTTAATGGTGACAAGCGGGGCATACTTACTTTATAACGCCTTATCAAAAGAAAATAAAAGCATTACGCAGGCTGGTGCAGGCGGTGCCATGCTTTTACGAGGAATTTCAGGATATTGTCCGGTTTATGATGCAGCCGATCATTTAATGAACGATAAAGCATCAAACGTTAATATAAGGGTTAACAGCGTAATAGAAAAACCTGTAAGCGAAGTGTATGCCTTTTGGAGAAATCTTGAAAACTTACCAAAATTCATGAATCATCTGGCATCTGTTAAAACCGTAAGTTCTACAATTTCAGAATGGACTGCAAAAGGTCCAGGCGGTATTGGACAGCTTTCATGGAATGCAGAAATCATTAAAGATGAAAAAGACAAGCTTCTAAGCTGGAATTCTATCGAAGGATCTTCAATAAAAAATGCGGGAAAAGTTGTTTTTAAACCAAAAGGAAAAGCAACAGAGCTAGATGTAACTATTTCATATCATGCACCGCTTGGAGTTGCGGGAGAAAGTGCTGCTAAACTTTTAAACCCATATTTTGAAAAATTAGTCAAAGATGATATTTCTAACCTTAAAATCTATTTAGAATCTCATCAGGACAACCGTTAATACTATCTTTCTTTATTTATTTTGAAAAGCGCTTCTTTTGTTAAAGAGGCGTTTTTTATTGCATTTATCACTTAATAAAATTAATGACAATGAAAAAGCTATAAAAGAGAAGATAAATCATATAATTTTTTTTTGATGTTTTTCTTGAAATTTGATAGAAAACAAGAAATCAAATGAAGACATTCTTTAAAAATAACGGCTTGTGTATCTGCTTTTTAATTCTTTTTATAGCATCATTTTCAGGACAAGTTATTTTTGGTTTTGAAGAACATAACAAAGAACTTATTAATGAAGGAGCAAATACAATAAATCTGCTCTCTTATTTTACTTCGGGACATTTTTTCCAGTCTACCTTTGAAAACTGGGAAAGTGAATTTCTACAAATGGCATTATTTGTCGCTGCCACCATATTTCTAAAGCAAAAAGGTTCATCAGAATCCAAAAAAATAGACGAACCCGAAGAAGTAGACCGCCAGCCGGATCCATCAAAAAAAGATGCGCCGTGGCCGGTTAAAAAAGGTGGATTTATTCTCAAAATATACAAACATTCCCTCACCATTGTTCTTTTGCTTTTGTTTATCATGTCTTTTATTATTCACTTCTTTGGTAGTTTAAAAGATGAAAATGAACAGCTTTTAAGAAATGGAAAACCATTGGAAACAGCATCTTCTTACTTAACAGATTCAAGATTTTGGTTTGAATCTTTCCAAAATTGGCAGAGTGAATTCCTTTCTGTCTTTGCTATTATCATGTTATCAATTTACCTGCGTCAGATTGGTTCTTCGCAATCCAAACCTGTCGACGCTCCAAATATGGAAACCGGAGGATAATTTTTTAGTTAACAACCCTCATTTCAATTAAAAATAATTGAACCAAAATTGAATATAAAGAAAGTAATAAATTAAACTGATTAATATGAATCCTATTTCGCCCTGGACAGCCAATGCGCAGACTGATATTGACTATAGCAACGTTCTAACCTCGGTAGAAAAGTCAGGCTACACTTTTGAGCTGTACTGCTCCAGAGATTCATTTTGGATTGTTTCTATAGGAACAAAAAAGGAAAGAATTGCTTTTCGTGCTGCTTACGCATTGAACAGCTTTTTTGAAATTAACAGCATATCCGAAACTGCAGCTAAAATTGTTGTAAAACTACAGACAGAACTAGGCATTTATGAAATAGTTATAGATTTTCCTGATCCTGAATCTCACTTACTGCATTATAAAACTACATTCAAAGCACATTCCCCGTTATTAATTCCGTTTTGGCCGCGCGATATACTTCCGCTTACACAAAACGGCAATATGGAAAATACCTCTGGGAAAATCCACGTAAGACAAGTAGGAAGCCGAACAGGATTGTTATTTGCCAGTGTCAAAAAACCTAAAAAAAGCACCCTGTTCTATTTTCAAAACCTGAGTTCATTGTCGGAATACTGTGAAGCAACAAAAACGTCTGTCGCAGAAACAGTGGGCGGTATATGGCCTGAAATTGGTTTTCAGCTTCCTGCAGCTGCTGAAAATCCAATTCCTGCAGAAAAATCTTTTGTGATCTCCGATGCGTACGTATTACTTGGTGACGAAACAAAAGACAATCCTTCAAAATTATGTATGGACTATCTGGAGAGTCTGGCTCAGATTTATAAACTGATTCCCAAACCTCAAACAGAATACCACGACTGGACCGAAATTGCCTGTAAAACAATAACTGATCTGGAATATAATAAAGGGTGCTGGACACAGACAAACGGAATCCCGTATTTAAACGCCTATCTGTGTGATTACGAAACTCCGGCTGAGAGCATGGTACAGCTTGCGGTTCTAACTCCGCTTAAGGAGTACGAAAAATGGAATGCTGAATCGTATCGTTTATCGGAAGATTTACGAAGAGGAATTTCTGCATTTTATGATTCAAAAATACAAAGCATTACGCGCTGGCTTCCTGCGCTGCATAATAAACTGGATCAGTCTGAAGAACAAAAAAAAGATACTACAATGGATTCCTGGTATTTGCACCATCCGCTTATTAACCTCACCAGACTTGCTATTGCCGGCGATAAAGAAGCCGAAAAACTGGCTTTAGATTCTATTGATTTTGTGATTAAAGCGGCACATCATTTTGATTATAAATGGCCTGTATTTTATAACGTCGAAACTTTTGAAGTTATAAAAGAAGAAACACAGCCCGGAAAAGGCGGTGAAAAAGATGTTCCGGGCGCCTATGCGCATTTAATGCTTTTAACGTATGAACTGACTAAAGACAAACGGTATTTACGAGAGGCAGAAAAAGCAGCCAAGCAGCTTACCCAATGTGGATTTGATATATTCTATCAGGCCAATAATACGGCGTTTTCAGCAAATGCTTTATTAGAATTATATAAAATTACCCAGAACAAAGTTTATCTCGAAACCAGTTATATGTGTCTGGCCGGATTATTTAAAAACGTACAGCTTTGGGACTGCCAGTATGGATTTGGTAAAAATTATAGTAATTTCTTTTCGATATTTCCTTTAAATGATGCGCCATATACCGCAGCTTATGAAGAAATGGAAGTTTACACGGCACTAACCGAGTATATGATTCAGGCTGAAAATATTGATATCCTGCCGGGATTAAAAATACTTCTTCCGGAGTTTGTAAAATATGCCATAAACCGAATTCCTTATTATTATCCCGCAATGCTACCAAAGGAAATGCTTTCTGAAGAGGTTAAAACTGGTGAAATTCAACAGGATTTACTCGCACCTCTCGAAGATTTATACACTGGCTGGGAACAAAACGGCCAGATTGGTCAGGAAGTTTATGGTACAGGTTCTTCCTTTGCTGTTGTACCAAGACAATATTTTAAAATAAATGATGATTTTCTAATTTTTACTGATTACCCTGTTACCCGTTTTATAAAGAGAAAGAATACCGTTTATCTAAAAATTGACGGAAATAAAGAAATGCAGTGCAGTTTAAAAATCATTATTAAACAGAATATTAAGTCCTTGCAGGTATTTCAAAATGAATTACAGCTGCTGTACCTCAATAAAAACGCAAAAATGCAAGAATATAAAATAATCGGCGAAGCTAAAATCAAAATCAGCTGGTAATTATTAAAAAAGGTGAAGCTCAAATGAGAAACTTCACCTTTATTTCTAAATCAATATAGATTACTTCCATGGATCTAAAACTACTTTGACACAATTGTCTTCTTTCTTTTTGAAAATTTCATAACCATGTGAAATTTCAGAAAGCGGTAATCGGTGCGTAATAATGTCATCCAGTTTAACTTTTCCCTGAACTACATAATCCAAAAGTTTATCAATGTGTTTGTGCGCAGGAGCCTGTCCTCCTTTTAAAACAATTCCTTTATCAAAAAACTGACCTAGCGGAAAGTTATCATAATTAACAGGATAAACTCCTAAAACCGATACAATTCCGTTTCTTCTTACGGCACTCATACAGGCTTCCAAAACTTTAATGGAACCTTTTTCAAAATTTACTGTCGCTTTGATACGATCAGCTAGATTTCTGTCTGGTTCAAAACCAACAGCATCAATACAAACGTCGGCGCCGCGTCCTTTGGTAAGTGCGCGAATTTGCTCCACAACTTCTTTATGCCCATCGTTCCATAGAATTGTTGTAGAAGCAGTTGTAACTCTTGCTTTATCCAATCGGTACTGAAGCGTATCGACAATAATTACTTGCGCTGCACCGCGAAGCCATGCGCTTTTAGCGGCCATGATCCCTACGGGACCGGCTCCAAAAATGGCAACTGTCTCTCCTCCTTTTACTTCTCCCCAATCTACGCCTGTATATCCTGTTGGAAAAATATCGGTAAGAAAAAGAACCTGTTCATCAGATAAATCTTCCGGCACTATTCTCGGTCCATAATTCGCATAAGGAACTCTAACATATTGTGCCTGACCTCCGTCGTAACCTCCGTATAAATCTGTGTAGCCAAAAAGTGCTCCACCTTTCTCTGTTGCAATACCGCCTTCTGGTCCATAATGTTCGGGGTTACTGTGCTCGCAGTTTCCAGGTGAATCATGATCACAGAAAAAACAATTTCCGCAGGCAATTGGAAACGGAACTACGACCCGATCGCCGCGTTTTAAATGTGTAACTGCAGAGCCTGTTTCCTCTACAATTCCCATAAATTCATGACCTAAAACCATTGGCCGCGGCTGTGGAAATCCTCCAGAATAGATATGAAGATCAGATCCGCATATCGCTGTAGAAGTAACTTTTAAGATTATATCATCTTTTTCTTTTAAAATTGGATCATCTACCGTATCATATTTAATAGAGCCCGGTCCGTGTATAACTGCTGCTTTCATAATGGTAATTTTTAAAAATTATTTTCAGCCAAATAACTATTAATAAACGAGTTACACTTACACTATTTTTTAACTTCGTTACATAAAACACAACTGGCAATCCTATAAAACACAAAATTTATACTGTAAAAAAAATCTGATTCTTGTGAGTAGATTTGAAAGAATGATTTACAAATATAAACTACAAGAAAATGACTAAATCAGCAGACAAAATAAATGAAGGAAGCATTACTTCTGGTGATAATGTTTCCTTTTGGATTGACACAACTTCAATTTTAGCTTTCGATAAAGCCACACAAGATATTTCAACAGAAGTACTTGTCATTGGCGGAGGAATTGCCGGACTCACAAATGCTTACAAATTATTAAAAGCAGGAAAAAAAGTTGTTTTGGTTGAAGACGGCTTTTTAGGCAGCGGCGAAACAGGAAGAACAACTGCACATTTAACCTGTGCACTCGACGATCGCTATTATTACCTTGAAAGTACTTTTGGCAAAGAAAGTGCAAGACTTGCCGCCGAAAGCCATACCGCAGCTATTGATGAAATCGAAAAAATAGTTAACGAATTAAATATTGACTGTTCGTTTAAAAGAGTCAGCGGTTATTTATTTCTTCATCCCAGCGATAAAGAAAAAAATCTTGATGAGGAATTTAATGCAACACAAAATGCAGGAGTAAATACTTCTTTACTCAACAATACACCCCATTTAGCAGGAGCAGAAAATCAAAGAGCCATTGAATTTAGAGATCAGGCTCAATTTCATATTTTACATTATTTAAAAGGACTTGCCGAAGCAGTAACAGCACTTGGCGGCACCATTTTTACTGAAGCACATGCCGAAAATATTACAAAAGATGGAGCTTCTGTTAACGGTTTCGATTTTAAAGCAAAACATATTGTTGTGGCTACCAATACGCCAATCAATGATGTTTTGACCATGCATACCAAACAGCATGCCTACAGAACATACGTAATAGGAGCTAAAATTCCGAAAGACATCCTTCCCTATGCTTTGTGGTGGGATACGGGAGATGCAAAATCAAAATGGGTTTCACAGCCGTATCATTATGTTCGTTTAGAAAGTTTTGATGACGAATATGATTTATTGATTTCGGGAGGAGAAGATCATAAAACGGGACAAGCCGATGAAGAAGGCATTTCTGAAACAGAACGATACGAAAGGCTTGCTGTCTGGACCAAACAATATTTTCCAATGGTCGATGAGATTACCTACAAATGGTCGGGACAGGTTATGGAACCTTACGATTCCTTAGGTTTTATGGGACGTAATCCCGGCGATAAAAACATCTATATCATTACAGGAGATTCCGGAAACGGTATGACACACGCTACAATTGGCGCCATGATTATTACTGATCAAATTACGGGCGTAAAAAACAAATGGGAAGATTTATACAGTCCGTCACGAATCACTTTTAAAGCCATTGGCGATTTTATGAAAGAAGCCGGAAATATGGCCTCGCAGTATTTAGATTGGATTACAGCATCGGATCTTAATAATACTGCCGATTTAAAAGCGGGAGACGGCGGCATTCTTTCTTTCGGATTAAAAAAAGTAGCGGTTTATCGTGATTATGATAATACACTTCACGCCTTTTCGGCAATTTGTCCGCATTTGGGATGTATTGTAAAATGGAATCACGATGAAAAAACATTCGACTGTCCCTGCCACGGCTCAAGATTTGCAACTGACGGAACAGTAACCAACGGACCTGCAAAAAATGATTTACACAAAATTCAGGTTAAATAAAACTACTAAATAAATACCTTTAAACAACTTAAAACATGGATAATATAACAGAATATTTTGGTCAGAACATCGTTCAGAAAAGAATTGTAATAACCGGCGGCACAACAGGAATTGGAAAAGCAATTGCCGATCTTTTGGTTTCGCTTGGCGGTCGTGTTTTTATCTTTGGAAGAGACGAAAATGACTTTAATAATGCAATGGACGATATTAAAGAAAAATCAAAAGCCGGAGAAATTTATGGAGTTAATGCAGATGTTACCAAAAAAGAAGATATCGATATGATCTGGGAAAGAGTCGACAACGTTCTTGGCGGTATTGATATCCTCATAAATAACGCGGCTCTACCCGCGAGAGGCATAATTGAAGGCGAATATGAAGACTGGAAATATATTTTAGAAACCAATGTTTTAGGTTATATCGCTTTTGCAAAAGAAGCCGTTAACAGAATGAAAGAACAAAAATCAGGACATATTATCAACATTGGTTCTATGAGTGCTGAGGTAAAAGAGAAAACCGGCGTCATTTATGTTTCTACTAAAACTGCCATAAGAGGCTTCAGTACAGCACTTCGCAAAGAAATAAATCCACTTGGAATAAAAGTTTCGCATATTGAACCGGGAGCAGTAACAAGCGACATGCAGGAAGATCCTAAAGAAGTACAGCAGGAAAAAATCGAAAAAATGGAAATGCTTGAAGCAGAAGACATTGCCATGAGTGTTCTTTTCTGTTTATCGCAGCCAAAAAGATGTGATATCGTAAGTATGCAGATTAGACCCCATTTACAAATCATATAAATGGAGTAAAAAAACTTTTAAAAGGTATTTAATCGAAATAAAGGCGCATAACTTAAAAATTATAGTATCTTTAATGTAAGAATTACACGCTTCTTCATATACAATGATTTTAGAAAACAATACCCATAAAACCGAACCTGTTACTCAAAATTTTCCAATTGCAGTTATTGCAGGTGCTGCGGGAGAATTAGAAGCTTTAAATAAAATAATTTCTCAAATACCGGAACAATCAGGTATTGCTTATGTTATTATTCAGCATTTATCTTCAAATAATTCTCATAATCTCAGCGAAAATTTAGCTAAGTCAGCAAAAATTCCGGTTGTAGAAATTGTAAACACAATTAATTTTCAGCCAGATCATATCTATATAATTCCTCAAAACAATTATTTAGCAGCAGAAGATGGGATTTTAAAGATGCATGTTATAAGACGCATTGATAAAATCTCCCAGAATATTGATATTACCTTTGATGCTGTTGCCCAGATTTACAAAAGTTTTGCTATTGCTGTTTTACTTTCGGGAACAGCATTTGACGGCGCATTTGGACTAAAAAAAATTAAGGAATACGGCGGTGTAACGATTATTCAGAATCCCGACACTGCTCAATTTAAAACAATGTCGCAAAATGCTGTAGAAGCAGATACTGTTGACTTTATTCTGTCACCGGAAAATATGGCATTTCAATTAGTGTCTATTCGTAAAAGCTATCTCGACAATTATGCTTACAGCGAAGAAGAACACATTCCTAAAAAAGAAGAAGATGTACTTAACCAGATATTAAATCTTATTCTGCAAAAAACAGAAAATGATTTTTTTGATTATAAAAAACCTGCAATAAGAAGGCGCATTACACGCAGAATGGTTGTTTTAAACAAAGAAACCATGAGCGATTATTATACAATTCTCCGCAATAATAAAAACGAACAAGAACTCCTTTTTAATGATTTATTAATTCCGGTAACCTACTTTTTTAGAGATGAGGATTCCTTTGAATCTCTTTCTCAAATAGTGCTGCCGCAGTTAATTCAAAACTGTACCAATAATACTTTACGCGTTTGGTCTGCAGCATGTTCTACGGGCGAAGAAGCCTATTCACTCGCCATAGTAATCTGCGAATATCTTGCACAGCATAATATTAAAGATTTAAAAGTTCAGATTTTCGCATCGGATATTTCAGAAAAATCTATTGCAAGAGCCAGATCGGCAGTATACTCTGCACAGGATGTCCAGCATATTTCTGAAACGCGCTTAGAACAATACTTTACAAAACGCGACGGACATTATCATCTTAATAAAATAATTCGTGATATGTGCATTTTTGCTGCGCATAACTTTATTAAGGATCCTCCGTTTGCTAAAATAGACCTGGTTTCATGCCGAAATGTAATGATTTACCTTAATTCGTTCCTGCAGGAAAAAGTATTGGGTTCATTTCATTATGCGCTGAAAGAAAAAGGTTTTTTATTTCTTGGAAAATCAGAATCAGCAAACAGTGTGCAGCATTTATTTGATGCAGTTGTTAAACAGGATAAAATTTACGCTAAAAAATTTACTCCTGCCCGCTATGTACCTCAGGCTTTTAAGCCTGCTTACAATAACTTAACCATTAGGACAAAAACGTATGGCAGTGCAAGTCATGAAACAGACTTTAGGAAAACTGCCGACGATATTTTGTTTTCCAGATATACACCTGCAAGTGTTATTATAAATGAACATCAGGAAGTAGTTCATTTTCATGGAGATACTTCTCCATTTTTATTACCGGCACCCGGAAGACCAAATTTTAATATTCTTAAAATGGCGCGAGAAGGAATTAGTTTTGAACTTCGTAATGCTATTGTAGAAATCAATAAGAATAAAGAAAATATCATTCGTGAAAACCTTTCTGTAAAAGATCAAAATTATCTGGCTTCTTTTGAAATCCTGACGCTTCCAAACGATGATAATCATCTTATGATTCTTTTCCATAAAAATCCGCTTCCGGAAACAGATTTAGAATCAAAAAATTCTAAAAAAAATGCCGATAAACTTAAAATTGCAGAACTGGAAAAAGAATTATCGCACTTACGTGAAGATATAAAAAGGGTTAGCGAAGAACAGCAGATTGCTTTTGAAGAACTCCAGACTACAAATGAAGAGCTATTAAGCAGTACCGAAGAACTTCAGGTCATGAATGAAGAATTACAAACTTCAACAGAAGAACTTCAATCTAATAATCAAGAACTTATCTGTACAAATGAAGAACTTCTCGATCGTCAGGAACAACTGCTTTCGATGCGTCATTATGCAGAATCTATCGTACAGACTATTAGAGAGCCTCTTATTATTATTGATAACGATTACAATGTAAAAAGCGCAAATCCGTCTTTTTATAAATATTTTAATACTACAGAAAAAGATATCGAAGGATTTTCGTTTTTCGAAATTGGAAATAGTCAATGGGATATTCCGAATTTTAAAGATCTGATCTTTAAAATGGTAATTCAAAAACAAACTATTGAAGATTATAAACTGGAAATTTTCTACAATGGCGAAAAGAAGACGCTCATCGCCAATGCACGTTTAATTCAAAATGCAAAACCAGAAGGAATGATTCTGCTTGCTTTTGAAGACATCACCGATATTCTGGCGTCGAATGAACTGTTGAATAAAAGAAACGCTGAATTGCAGATTTACAACGAACAGTTGGAAAACTTCACTTCTGCAGCAAGTCACGATCTGCAGGAACCTCTTAATAAAATTCATATGTTCTGTCATCGAATTTTTGAAAAAGAAAAATCTTTGTCAGAAGACGGAAAACATAATTTACAGCGTGCCATGCATTCGGCAAAAACTACCAGCCAGTTAATTGCGGATCTTATTAATTATTCGAGATTAAATTTCAGTGAAAAGAAATTCAAAAAATCCGACTTTAATCTGATTCTTAAAAAAACACTGACAGATATTAAAGATTCTATTGACGAAAAGAAAACTGTTATAGAAACAGCAGTTACAGAGAGCACAGTGAATGTCATTCCTTTTCAAATCCAGCAATTGCTTACGAATCTAATCTTAAACGCTGTTAAATATTCAAAAGAAGACACTGCGCCGGAAATTAGAATAGAAACAGCAAAAGCTTCTACTGAAGAAATAACAAATCTTGGCGGTAATACTGATACAAAATACATTAAAATTAATGTTATTGATAACGGTATTGGCTTTAATAAAGAATATGAAAACCGCATTTTTGAACCTTTCTTTAGATTACACAGCAAAGATGAATATGCAGGAAGCGGACTCGGTTTAACGCTCGTAAAAAAAATTGTTTCGAACCATAACGGATTTATAAAGGCTTTGAGTAAATCTGGTTTTGGTACTACTATTAGTATCTATCTTCCTTCTTAAAATTAAAAGCCATTTGTGGGAATTATGAAAATCCTGATATCAATTGTAAAAGGTTAATTCAGGAAGCAGTTTTATATTTAATGCAACGAAATCTGCATTACTTTTACTACAGTTTTACATTTATGCAGCTCTATTTTTGATTTTTCGAAATTGAGGTCCAATAATGTGATTCCATTTTAGAAGTGCTGCAGTCTTTTTAAAATCCAAATATTAAAACTAAGATTGCCGTAAACCTCACAAAATGAAACCTAATGATAAAATAACTCCTCATAATTCACATTTTCAAGTTACAGCGATAGCAAGTTCTGCTGCTGAAATTGATTTATTAAAAAAAATTGTTTCTGATCTCGTATTAGATTCTGGAAGAGCTTATCTTGTTTTTGAAAGTTTATCTGCTCCCCAAACCCATAATCTTGCTGACGAATTAGCTTCGCAGACGAAAATCCCCGTAACAGAAATTGTTCATCATGCTGCTATCCAGAATATCCAGCCTAATCACATTTACATCGTTCCTGAAAATAATTTTCTGCTTCATGAAGATGGAATATTAAAACTAGAATCTAAAACCCGCACCAGCAAAATAAACAACAGTTTTGACGTGTACTTTGAAGCTGTTGGACACGCCTATAAAAGTTATGCTGTAGCTTTAATTCTAACGAAATCTCCTTTTGATGGTTCTACAGGACTCAAAAAACTAAAAGAAGCAGGCGGTTTTACTATCGCGGCGCTTTCTAAAAACGGGATCAAACCAAATCCTGTAACAGCAGAATACATAGACTATTTTACGGCACCAAATGAAATTGAAGACAAGCTTTTAGAAATTCATGCCAGTAATCTCGCTACGCATTCTTATGAAGAAAAAGAAGAATCAACGCCCAGCGAACAGGAACTGCTTGACCAGATAGCAACAATATTATTTTTAAAAACAGGTACAAACTTTCTGAATTATAAATATGCAACACTGCGAAGAAGAATCGCAAAAAGAATGGTGGAAACCAGACATGAAACTGTAGAAAAATATCTCATTTTTCTTCGAAACAGCCCCAAGGAGCAAGATGTATTATTTGATGAATTTTTGATATCGGTTACTTACTTTTTCCGCGATCAGGAAGCTTTTGATAATTTATGCAAAAATGTAATGCCTTCTCTTGTTGAAAGCGCTGTTAATAGAACTATAAGAATCTGGTCTGCCGGATGTTCTACAGGAGAAGAGGCCTATTCGCTCGCTATGTGCATTGATGGGTATCTGGAAGAAATCAACAGAAAAGATATCAAGGTGCAGATTATAGCTTCGGATTTATCTGAGAAATGTATTTCTAAAGCACGCTTAGCGACTTATACATTGCAGGACATCAAAAATATCAGTGAGAAAAGACTCGAAAAATACTTTACCAAAAGAGACAACAGTTATCATGTCAATAAAACAATTCGGGATATGTGCGTTTTTGCCGTTCACGATTTGACTAAAGATGCGCCTTTCTCTAAAATTGATTTTGTTTCCTGCCGCAACGTATTAATCTATTTTGATGCCGATTTACAAAATCAGGTGCTGGCATCATTTCATTATGCGCTTCGTGAAAATGGTTATTTATTCCTTGGAAAATCAGAATGGGCGTATAACGTTCCGCACTTATTTACAGCTGTCAACAACCCCGACAGAATATATACCCGAAAAGCAATTGTACCGCTGCAGTCAAAAAAAATAGTGCACGGCGATTATGAAGTTAAACTAAAACAGCATACTGAAAATGAAAATGACTACGCAAAAATTACTTCACGTATTCTGTTTGAACATTTTTCACCTGCCGCAGTATTAATAAATGAAAACTTAGAAATTGTACATTTTCATGGCAACACGAGTCCGTTTTTACAGCCCTCATCCGGAAAGCCCAGTTTTAATATCCTGAATATGGTTCGGGACGAAATAGCATTTGAACTCAGAAACTATATTTTAAAAGCCAGAAACGAAAAAAAGAATTTTTCGGGAGAATTTATTGCCATCAGGAAACAGCCTTTTCTAACATCGTTTGAAATTATTTATCTTCCAGATCATACCAAATTACTGCTTATTATTTTTAGTAAAAAGACAAATCCTGAAATAGACGCAGATAAAAGCAATACACAAGACTCACAAAAAGAATTACTGCAGCTGCGGGATGATTTTAAAAGAGTTAATGAAGAACAGCTGATTTATTTTGAAGAACTGCAGACTACAAATGAAGAATTGGTAAGCACCAACGAAGAATTACAAATGATCAATCTGCAGCTCGAAAATTCTACTCAGGAATTGCAGTCAAATGCTCAGGAACTTTCATGCGTAAACGATGAACTCAAAGACCATCGGGAAGAACTCGAGGTGATGCGCCATTTTTACGAATCTATTTTTAATTCAATAAAAGAACCATTGCTTATTGTTGACAAAAATTTTATCATTAAAAATGCTAATTCTTCTTTTTACAAATATTTTAAAACAACAGAAGAACAAACGGAAGGATTCTCTATTCTTGACATTCAAAGCGAGCATTGGAATATTCCCGCCTTTATCGAATCAGTCTTAAAAAAAGTGAGTCGCAACGAAACGGTTAAAAATTTTAAAATGCAGTTCCGTTTTGAAAATCTTGGTAAAAGAACAGTGCTTATTAGTGCATCTTTAATTGGGAATTCTGCACAAAATGATAAAATTTTAATAACCTTAGATGATGTCACAGATTTAGAAGAAAGCCAGAAAACCTTAGCTAATAAAAATAAAGAGCTACAGATTTACACTGAAATGTTAGCTTCATTTACAAACTCTGCCAGCGAAAGTTTACTGGAACCAATCCGCAGAATTTACATGTTTGGAAAAAAGATTTTAGATGCCGAAAAAACCCTTTCAGAATCCGGAAAACATAATTTAAATCGTTTATTAAGTTCGGCTGTCAATATGAATCAGCTTATTGGAGATCTGATAGAATATTCGAAAATAAATTTTAGTCAGAAGGAATTAAAAAAAACAGATTTGAATGTATTGCTGAAAAAAGCCATTACAAGCCAAAAATCACTCATTTCTCAGCAAAAAGCAACCATAGAAATAAACTTACTGCCTACTCTGCCAATTATTCCGTCGCAGATTCAACAGTTATTTACACACCTGATTTCGAATGCTTTGAAATATGCTAAAGAGAATGATATTCCAAAAATTAGAATTGGAACACAAGAAATTTCTCCAGACGAAATGGTAGATTTTGGAGCAGATGCCGAAACTCAATATATCAAACTTTTTATTACTGATAATGGAATTGGTTTCACTAAAAACTTTGAGAATCTTATTTTTAATCCTTTCTACAAACTTCGATCAGATGACAAACAATACGGAAGCGGCCTCGGTTTGACATTAGTACAAAAAATTGTTTACAATCATAAAGGCTTCATCAAAGTCGACAGCGAGCCTAATAAGGGCACAACAGTTTTTATATATCTCCCGCTTTTACATTAAGTTAAAAACAAAAATCTCCTTAAACGGAGATTTTTGTTTTTAAGGCATCATGGCAATCCTGAAAAAAACAGCACTCAATTGTATAAAAATGGCATTTATTGAAAATTTAAATTTGAATTACTTAATAATTTACGATCTATAACTATCTGTAAACCCGAAAGGTAAACTTGTATTTTATTGAGAGTTTTTAACTAATTAAGAAATACCATGAAAAATTTTCAAGACGAAAAACAAAGAGATTTATCCATCAATACCTCCGATGGAACCAACAAATTTTTAACCACGGATCAAGGCGTAAAAATTAACGATGACAACAATTCACTTAAAGCCGGTGATCGCGGACCATCTTTATTAGAAGATTTTATTTTAAGGGAAAAAATTACGCATTTTGACCATGAAAGAATTCCGGAAAGAATTGTTCACGCCAGAGGTTCAGGCGCACACGGATTCTTTGAAGTAACCAATCCAATTCCTGAATTAACCAAAGCAGGATTTTTACAGGAAAAAGGACAAAAAACACCTGTTTTTGCAAGATTCTCTACCGTTGCAGGATCAAGAGGTTCTACAGATCTTGCCAGAGATGCACGAGGATTTGCCGTTAAATTTTATACTCAGGAAGGAATTTATGATCTGGTTGCCAATAATATTCCTGTATTTTTTATTCAGGATGCAGCCAAATTTCCTGATCTAATCCACGCTGTAAAACCCGAACCACATAACGAAATTCCACAGGCGGCATCTGCACACGATACTTTTTGGGATTTTATTTCGCTTATGCCAGAATCGATGCACATGATTATGTGGGTCATGTCTGATCGCGCTATTCCTAGAAGTTACAGAATGATGGAAGGTTTTGGTGTTCATACTTTTAGACTGGTAAATGCTCAGGAAGAATCAGTTTTTGTGAAATTCCATTGGAAACCGAAATTAGGAACTCATGCCGTTGCCTGGGATGAAGCACAAAAGATTTCAGGTAAAAATCCTGATTTTCATCGAGAGGATTTATGGGAAGCTATTGAAACAGGAAATTTCCCTGAATGGGAATTAGGGGTTCAAATCATTCCAAGTGAAGATGAACATAAATACGATTTTGATCTTTTGGATCCAACCAAACTTGTTCCCGAAGAACTCGTTCCTGTTACCATTATTGGAAGAATGGTCTTAAACAAAAATCCAGATAATTTCTTTGCCGAAACAGAACAAATCGCTTTTCATCCGGGTCATGTGGTGCCGGGAATTGATTTTACAAACGATCCGCTTTTGCAGGGAAGATTGTTTTCTTATACAGATACCCAATTATCAAGATTAGGAAGTCCCAACTTTCATGAAATCCCAATTAACAGAAGCGTTGCCCCTATCCATAACAATCAGCGTGACGGACATATGCGTCAGGAAATTAATAAAGGACGTGTTAGTTATCACCCAAATTCTCTCGGTGGCGGCTGTCCCTATCAGGCAAAAATTGCTGAAGGAGGTTTTGCCAGTTTTAACGAACGTGTTGACGCTCATAAAGTGAGAGCCAGAAGCGAAAGTTTTACAGATCATTTTGGGCAGGCTAGACTTTTCTTTAACAGCCAGACACCAGAAGAAAAAAGCCATATTGTAAAAGCCCTTCGATTTGAACTTGGAAAAGTAGAAACTACTGCAATTAGAGTTCGAATGCTTGGACTTTTATCTCAAATTGATACAACTCTTGCCGAAAAAGTGGCATTGGGTCTTGGGGCAAATGTGCCGCCAATTATAGAAAAGCCAATAAACAAAGGCGTTTCGCCAGAAACCGAAGAAGCCGGAACACAAGAACCACAAACAATAGATCAGGCAGTTGATTCATCAGAAGCATTAAGCATGATTAAAAACCCAACAAACGCGCCTACAATAGAATCGAGAAAAGTAGCTATTCTGGTATCAGACGGCGTTTCTGAAGCAGCTGTCATGAACATGAAAAGTGCCCTTAAAAAAGAAGGTGCAAAAGGATGCGTCATAGCGCCGCATTTAGGTTCGGTAAAAACAGATTCTGACACAGCTATTGCAGCAGAATTCAGTTTCTTAACCGCTTCATCTGTATTATTCGATGCTGTTTATGTACCGCATGGTTTAGACCTTAACACATTGGCAGAAAATGAAGATGCAATCGAATATTTAAATGATGCGTATAAACATTGTAAAGTAATTGGTGCCGACGGCGATGCTGCGTCAATTATAAGCGGAGCAGCTTTTGCCGGAAAAATTACAAATGATGATCCCGGCGTAATTGTTACAAGCGAAATTGCTTCTGAAGCATTTGCTCAGGAATTTATTACAGCTATGACCATGCACCGTTTTTGGCAGCGCGAACCCAACTTATACAATTAATATCAAAAAAAACATAAAATGAAAAATTCAGAAAAACAAGGTCAGACTAATGCCGCACAACCAAAAGCGAATCAGTCAAAAGAGATAAAAAGCAACGCAAAAAAAATCAATATTACAGAACCAGCCGCAGATGCTGCACAAGAATTAAAAGGTTTGTTTATAGACAGTCTGAAAGATATTTATTGGGCAGAAAATGCCTTAGCAGGCGCTTTGCCCAAAATGGCCGCAAATGCTACAGCAGCTGGACTTTCGGGAGCTATTTTAGAGCACCTTTCGGTTACTCAAAATCAGATAGCCAGACTGGAACAGGTTTTTGATTCATTAGGTGAAAAAGCCGAAGGAAAAAAATGCGAAGCTATGGCCGGATTATTAAAAGAAGGCGATAGTATTCTTGAAGAAACTGCACCAGGCGCTGTAAGAGATGCCGGAATTATTGCCGCTTCGCAAAAAATCGAGCACTACGAAATTGCTACTTATGGAACTTTAGCTGCATTTGCAAAAGCAATTGGTGAAAATGATGCCGCTAAATTATTAACGCAGACTCTTGCAGAAGAAAAAGAAGCTGACTGTTTGTTAAACGACATCGCATTAAATGTAGTAAATATTACCGCTGCAGAATAAAACTGAAACTAACTTTTAAAAACAATATTATGAACTTAGAAGAAAGAGAAAATTACAATCTGGAAGATCAAAATTTTCAAAATAAAGAACGATACGAAGATCCGGACATTGATATGCCTCCAACAACGGATCATCCAATATCTGATAATGCTGAACCTGATTATGGAGATGATTTAGAAATCAATGAATTTGATAAAAGAGAATCTGATGAAGATGAAGTCTACAACGATGAATTTGATGACGATGATGAAGACTTTGATGACGACGAATTTGATAATGCAGATCTGGAAGATCTTGACGAAGAAGATGAAGACGGTACAAATCCTGATCGAAATTTATAAATAAAACAAAACCCATCTAGCTTTTAGATGGGTTTATTTTATAAGTTCTGTTTTTGTTTCTTTTCTTTTCCTACAGCTTTTTCATCTTTTTTTGAAGTCCAGAATTCAATAATGGAACCCAAAACTTCTTTTAATTTTTCTTCACTGTATGGATTTATAAAATAACTCTGCTTGGGTACTGCATACGTATCTATAATAAAATAGTTTGGATATAAAACAGAGAAGAACAAACAAGGACAATTTGATTTTTGACAAAAAACACTATGATTTTCCAGACCTTTATGTTTACTGTCTTCATCAAACTGAAGAATATTGGCAAAAAATAAAAAAGGTTCTATATCATTCAGTATTAGTTCTTCGTCTGCCTCTTGAAAAGTATCAAAATAAAGTATCTCATTATTTATTGACAACTCCAAAAAAATCTGAGCAAATAAACGGCGGTCTTCTTTATTTTCTTCTATAATTATGATTGGCCCTCTTTTATCCATGACATTTCGTTTTTGGGATTATACATAGAGAATCTTACAAATATCACGAGAATTAAAACGCCGTTTTATATAATTCAATATTGAATGTTATATAATTCCCATGTTTGAAATTTTAAAATTTATTAAAATATCCTTGAGTAATAGAAAAATTGGGACAGAAAGATATTTCTTCACTATTGCGGTAATGGGAATTATGTAAATTGTAAGTATAATTCTGTAAGCAGTGTTTCTTCCTGAGTATATCTTTGTAGAATAATCTCACATAAATAAATCACATGAAAAAATTTAAAGTTCTGCTTATCATTATTATAGTTCTTACATCGGTTTTAAATTATGGCTGTGATCATCTTTGCGGTGACGAAGATTCTCCAAGAGACCAAAAAGAAGCTTCATTTCAAAAAATAGATACCCTAAATACATCACATATTGACTAAAATCTACTCTAAAAAATTAAGTTATGGAAAATACTAAAACAACCATAAGTAAAGGAACTTGCAGTCTTTCTAATACAAGAATGCTGCAGGGAGAAAACAATGAAATAATATGCCTAAAAATCTACAATGGAGATTGGGGCGACTGGGATGAAAAACCCGCAAACAACATTCAGCATAATATTGATGCTGACAATAATAGTATAGATGCTCAATTTTAATCAAGCATAGTTTTTTCCATAACTCAATATGGGGCGCAAAAATTAAAATCCTGTTTCTAACGAAATGGGATTTTTTTATAGTTACTTTTATTTATTGTGCCATAAAATCAATAGCAACGTTTTTTCTGATTTTCTCAACTCCCCTTTCTCTAATTAGTTCCGCAGCGTCGAGCATTTTGATAACATGAATATAAGCTGTCGTTATATCAGTAAAAGGATCTCCTGCATGCGGAGACAATGAAAGCTCTAAGATCTGATATAGAAACAATTCAAATTCTTCGAGCGTTTTTTCTTCAAATGCTTTTTGAAATACTATAAACGGATTTTCGTATTCTTCTTTCGTTAAAGAAGAAAAATGAAAAACCTTTTCAGAGCGCAAAGACGCTGAAACTTTCCATTTTTTACTTTTATGATTTATACAGTAACAAACTTTAAGAAAAAAAATAAATGCTGTATACAAGATAAAAACATCAGAAGGATTTTCCTGCTGGCAGACTTTTGTTTTATAGCAATAGATTACAACTTCGCTTAAATTTTGTTTATAATAATCAAGATGTGCAAAGTCAAAAAAGGAAGTAAGCGCCTTAAATGGATTTCCTCCCTCATATCCTGCCCAAAATCCGGTTTCAAATGATATTTTATTCTTTTTCATAATAAGTACACTTTTAAATATTGTACGAAATTACTTTCTTTAAAAAGAATAATCTATTCTGTAAAACGGATATAATATCTGACAAATGAGAACGTATTTTAGGATATTTTTCTATCTTTGAAACTCAGGATTTTTAGCCGGAATGGCTTTATCTTTGAGCTTTTAGAAAAATTGATATTTATTATGGAACAGAAAATACATCAGGGAAGAAACGTAAAACGTTTTAGAGAAATGCTTAACATCAAGCAGGAAGCATTGGCTTATGATTTGGGCGAAGACTGGAACCAAAAGAAAATTTCTATACTGGAGCAAAAAGATGTAATTGAAGACAATCTGCTGAAACAAATCTCAGCCGTATTGAAAATTCCTGTGGAAGCTTTTCAGAATTTTGATGAAGAACAGGCGATAAATATTATTTCTAATACTTTTCATGAAGGATCAGTTGCTAACAATTCTGGATACATCAATTGTACTTTTAATCCAATTGAAAAATTGATTGAACTTCACGAAGAAAAAATTGCTTTGTATGAAAGGATGCTGAAGGAGAAAGATGAGATGATGGTTCGGCTTGAGAAGTTGATTGGTAGATAGTTGTTTATTGAAGATATATTTTGGGAGAAGAGACTTTTTTGGGTCTCTTTGTTTTCCTAACTATTTTGCCGAGAGCGTCTAGCTGTGAAGGCAAAGTTTAACTTTTTTATATTGATTTGGATTGCGGACACGAGCGAGACGCTCGCGCTAGCAGGGAAATTTGTCTTCCATAATCAAAATTAATTTACTTTGAGTGCACGAGCGGTACGCTCGCGCTAGCGGAGAAGTGATAATCAAAAAAATGTGAAAAGTCCATATCAAAAAGTAGCTTTTTTGGCAAAACTACTTTCGAAATCCTTTAATAATTCTATATAATTCTTCTTTACTTTTTGCATCTCCATTAATACTATCCATTTCTTTTTGCGATTTAAACCAATCTAAATTACTTGTCTTGGTAGTATAATTCCATATCATTTCCATATCATTCATATATTTGTATTTAATGTAAATCACTCCATTTTTTACAATATAATCCTGAGATTCTCTATTTAAAACGTACTTTATGTTTTTATAATAATATCGTGGAACTTCATTTGAATTAGCAATTTTAAACAGTTGATTGTGAAATGTCTCAGAGAAAAGAATGGGTCTATGTAAATCCTTTCTTTGAACTACAGGACGAAGTTCAACATATCTGTTTTGCCAATAATAATAAACTGAAAACAGAAGAGTTACAGCTCCTAAGGTTATATATATCTTTTTTTTCACTTCCTTATCTTAATTCAAAATTTATGCGTCTGCTAGCGCGAGCGTCTCGCTCGTGCCCGCAATAATTATCAATTAATATCAATTTCTAAAACAGTTTGATCATTGTCGCCATAATTCCTTTCAGACCCCGCTAGCGCGAGCGTCTCGCTCGTGCCCACAACGATTATCAATTAATATCAATTTCTAAAACAGTTTGATCATTATCTCCATAATTCCTTGCTGAACTGTATTTCCAATCTACGGGATTTGTAACAAAACCTGTTTCCAAAGGATTGTTATGTATATAATTTAATTTTTGCTCAAAAACTTTTAAAGACCAAATTTCAATAGGTTGGTTATTCTGCTGCCAAAACTGCCTGAATTTTACATTACTGTTTTTTCTGCCAGCTCTTTCAAACATCCAAAGCATCCATTTTTTTCTACTTTCTTGTGGATTCTCTTCAATTGTTTTAAGCATTTTTCGGGAAGTAAATCCCTTAAAATCGCGTATCAAACCTGAAGGATCTCCATTTGATGATCTGAAAATTAAATGAATATGACTTGGCATAATGCAATAGCCATAAAGTTCCATAGATTTATGTTTACGACAATAATCTAATGACTCAATTATATTTCCAAAATATTCTTCCCCCGCTAGCGCGAGCGTCTCGCTCGTGCCCACAACGATTATCAATTAATATCAATTTCTAAAACAGTTTGATCATTATCTCCATAATTCCTTGCTGAACTGTATTTCCAATCTACGGGATTTGTAACAAAACCTGTTTCCAAAGGATTTTTATGAATATAATTTAATTTTTGCTCAAAAACTTTTAAAGACCAAATTTCAATAGGTTGGTTATTCTGCTGCCAAAACTGCCTGAATTTTACATTACTGTTTTTTCTGCCAGCTCTTTCAAACATCCAAAGCATCCATTCTTTTCTACTTTCTTGTGGATTCTCTTCAATTGTTTTAAGCATTTTTCGGGAAGTAAATCCCTTAAAATCGCGTATCAAACCTGAAGGATCTCCATTTGATGATCTGAAAATTAAATGAATATGACTTGGCATAATGCAATAGCCATAAAGTTCCATAGATTTATGTTTACGACAATAATCTAATGACTCAATTATATTTCCAAAATATTCTTCTCTTGTAAATACATCTATCCAATAAACAGTAGCGAAGCTTATAAAGTAAGCTCCTGTTTTTTCTCTAAACTTATATTTTCTGCTCATTATTATTTTGAACAAATATAAGAAATACTTTACATTAAAAAGCAAGGCGCTCGCACTGGAGTGGAAAATACTATATATTCACGAGCGAGACGCTCGCGCTAGCGTTGGCTTACTTCAGCATGGGATTAAAAAAAAGATAGATATGGTCGATTATTTTTATCAGCAAAAATGAACAACCGCCTGCTTGAATTGAGAAAAAGCATCTTCTTCTTCTCGTCTGCGTGATTTACTAAACAAAGTCCATGTAGAACAGTTAATAACACAAATTTTCATAAATCCGAAAGAAATAATTATTGTAGAAGCAGCACTATTTGATCCGGATTCATATTTATCTTTTGCAAAAGTATAGGACTTTACCTCGCTCCAATACTTTTTTTGGTTCGTTTTGTTGTTTATAACAAATCCTTCTTGATCGATATACAAACTGATTCTGCGTAGATTCAGCATAAAAAATAACTTTACAGCGAGAGCGATAAAAACCAGAAGACAAATAATAACAGTAGTTGTGTAAAGCCATACCGGCTGGTGTAATTGTAATATAGGATCGAGATAAAAACAAAGCTTTACAAAACCTATAATCAAAAAGAAAATTATGGGAACAGAGTATAACAAGTTCATGTAACGAAAAGAACTAAAATGTAAATTCTTTGGGAGTTCTAAACTATGCTGCATTTATTTCGTTTAAATAATATCTAATTTTCTTTAAAAAGAAACACGAATTAGAGAAAAGTAAAACTAATGATTAAAATTTAAGCGGTTCTGATGTAAAATCAGAAAAGTTTGAAATCAATTTTGAAGGTTCGATATAATGCGGATTTTTGCTTATTTTTCCGTCCTTGATTACATAAGGATGAGTAAGCAAGGCATCTGTAATTGCCTTTTGACTGAAACTACTTATATCGTACATGCAGATTAAAGAACAGGAATGTTGTGGTGTAAGAATATTCAAACTGGCCTCATATTCCAACAGTTCATCTGTTCCAGGCAGATTTTTAAGTGCCCAAACCATATCGCCACACGCCCTAACACTATCATAACCGGATCTTGAAGCTGATAATAAAGTTTGTTCGAGCATTTTGTACATTTTTTCTGCAGCAAACTCGCCGTCTTTAATATATGTATTTTCTGAAGCCAGCACTTCTAATTGACCGCTTGACAGTTTTTCGGCAATAGAGATTCCATTGTCTGCCAAACATCGGCAATGTTCGCCGTGGCGGTTTCCTTCGAGGATATTAATGACTTTTTCATTTGTTTCCAAACCTTCCATAATATACGGAAGAATTACTTCATATTGCTGTTCTCTTGAATCAAAAAAACCGCAAATGTGCATAGGAGCTGGTAAAGATTCCCCGCATACTGAAAAAGACGTTTGTTTATTCATACCTCAAATGTACGTAATTAATTTCTTCCTTAAGTTTAATTACAATGTATTTTTTGTTTGAAGAAAAAAAGAGAATTCTTGAGAAATGTTCGCTCCAAAGAGGTCATGCTCACGACTTACATCTTTACTCAGTTTTAAAATTCTTTTAATACAGTGTAAACCTTCTTAAACTTATTAAAAGAATCCTCATATACTTTTTTGTTCGAGAGATTTGGCAAATAGGTTTTTACTGCTTTATTTTGATTTTCTACAATAATTCCAGTTGATTGCATTCCTATTAAAACAGCGCCCCAGGCAGAGCCTTCAATAGTTTGTGATGTCTGAACTTTCATTTGAAAAATATCAGCTACAATTTGGAGCCATAATTCACTTTTTCCGAATCCGCCGCTCGCCATGATGATTGTTTCCTTTCTTTTTTGAGGATCAGGCAATAAAATTTCTGCAATTTGAAACAGCCCAAATAAAATACCTTCCAGTGTTGCTCTTACTAAATGTGCCTGTGTATGAATAATTTGCATTCCCAAAAGAGAACCTTGTGCTGATGCATCCCAAATTGGCGCTCTTTCTCCCAGTAAATAAGGCACAAAAAGCAAACCTTCTGAACCTGCCGGAATTTTTTCTGCTGCTTCAAAAAGTTCCTCATAAGAATCATCTGTTTTCAAAATGGCTTCTTTTAGCCATTGCAAAACAATCGCACCGTTATTTACAGCTCCCAAAGAAAGATATTTATTTCCGTGCAAATGATAACATTGTGTACGCATTTGTTCATCTACGAAAGGTGTATTAACAGGCAGTCGTACTGCTCCGCTTGTACCAATAGTCAGAGCCATGAATCCCTCATTCATCGATCCTGTACCAAGATTAGCCAAAGGACCATCTCCTCCGCCTATTATATAAAGAAAACCATCCAAAATACTTTTAGCCTGATGTGTTACCTCACGAATTTCAGAAAGCTGATGCGTTTTTATTTTTAAAAAATCCAGAATTTCATCTTCCCATTTTAAGCTATGAATATTCAATAATCCGGTGCCGGAAGCCATTGAAGTATCTGTTGTATATTCTCCGGTCAAATGATGCCACACATATTCCTTAATACTAATGAATTTGCTTGTTTTCGAGAAAATTTCAGTATCAAATTCTTTAAACCACGCAATTTTGGTCATGGGAGAAAAAGGATGAATCGGGATTCCGGTTTTTTTATAGAAACGTTTTCCTTCTTCCGTATTTTTAATTTTATCAGCTATATCTTTTGCCCTGTTATCGGCCCATAAAACAGCATCTGTAAGTGGTTTTCCTGTTTCATCAATTGCGATGAAACTTTGCATGGCAGAACTAAAACTGATAAATTGAAACGCAATACCATTTGTAATTTCTCTGATACATTTTAAAACCGTTTCTAAAATTTCCTGAGGTTTTTGTACACTCCAATCCGGTTTTGGATGATACATGGGATAGGAATGCGAAAGCTGTTTTACTACGTTTCCATCTATATCGAAACATACCGCCTTTGTTGCTGTTGTTCCAATATCGATTCCGATATAAAATAGTTTGTTACTTTTTACTTGATCCATATGTTAAGTATCAGCCAGCATCTTGCTCCTGCCCGCAACGATTATAAATTAATATCAATTTCTAAAACATTTGGGTCATTATTATTAATAGTTTTTTACCAAACTGTATTTCCAAAATGTTACATAGGCTAACCGTTCATTTTAAGGTATAATTATTCTTTTTTTAATTTTGCGTTCTATTTCAGGTAACACTTTATCATTTAAAAGATTATTCATACTTTCATCAAAATTGGGAAAATTTGGAGGGCTAAGTATATTTTTCTTTTTTACATTGCTGATATTTCCAACATTAAAACTTGAAACTGTTTGATTGGTTTCTAAATTTATAAAGTCATTATTCAAAAATATATTTGTTCTTTTATCTCCATTAAAGACTCCCGATTTTTCAAATTCTATTCCAAAATATCCATCAACAATAAGTAAATAATCTAAATTGTATTTCTCTTTTGTTTTTTTTAAATCATCGTTTTCATATTTTCGTTTTGTCCAAACGAAAATTGGGTCATTTGCTTGACTAACCGTATCTTTTATTTGAATAATTTCTACATGTAATGAAGCTAAATTTTTTAAATAGGCATTCATTATTCTTTCAGTTGGGTTTCCTTTTCCTGTTTCTAAAAATTTATAAGCACCTTTAAACATATCATTTTTCTCTACGTTTGATACTTCAACTGTATTAGACATTACTTGTCTGGTTATTCTATATGGACCATTGATATTAAAAATCAATCCCATTTTTTTCTTTTCAAAATTTTGCGAATAACTAAAATTAAAAAACACAGCTATACATACAATTAGAAAGATATTCTTTTGTTTCATTTTTTATTTAATTAAATTTTAATTCGGGTACACAAATAAATTATGAAAACCTATTTTTCTTTTAATTTAAAAACCTTATAAAACACAAAAAGAATAACAAGCCAAATAGGAATTAATTCTACGGATATCTTCATGTTCGTTATCCACATTACGGCTAAAATACCCAGTAAAAAAGCGAAACAAATATAATTGCTTACGGGATAAAATATAGAAGCAAACTTGGTTTTGGTGTTTTCTTTGTCTTTTGCACGTCTAAACTGCAGGTGCGTATACGAAATCATAACCCAGTTAATAACCAGACAAGAAACCACTAATGACATTAAAATACCAAAAGCCTCTTCCGGCATTACTTTATTGATTAAAATACAAATCGCAGCAAAGCAAGAAGAAATCAAAATAGCATTTACAGGTACTGAATGTTTGTTTAGTTTCTTTAAAAACTTTGGCGCACTTCCCTGATCTGCCAAACCAAATAACATTCGTGAATTACTGTAAACACTGCTGTTGTAAACAGATAAAGCAGCAGTTAATACAATTAGGTTTAAAACATTGGCAATAAGGCTTGTAAAAAATATTTTATGACCAAAAAGCGAAAATTCCATTCCGTTTAAATTTTGAAAAACCATTACAAACGGACTGCTGTCTGTCGTAATTTGCTGCCACGGCGATAAAGCAAATAAAATAACCAATGCTCCTACATAAAAAATAAGGATTCTGTAAATAACCTGATTCGTTGCTTTTGGAATATTTTTTTCCGGATTTTCGGCTTCCGCAGCAGTAATTCCAATAAGTTCTAAACCGCCAAAAGAAAACATAATCAAAGCCATTGCAGACAATAAGCCCTGGAAACTTCCATTTGCATTTTTTTCGAAGAAACCTTTTGGAAAAAAACCTCCATCGTTATACAAATTATGAATCGAAGCATGCTCTCCTCCTGTTCCACTTACCAAAAGATAAGTTCCAAAAAGAATCATTGCAATAATGGCAACAACTTTTATGATTGAAAACCAAAATTCAGTTTCTCCGTATACTTTTACTGAGGCAAAATTCAAAGCATTAATAACCAGAAAGAAAAATAAACTGGATGCCCAAAGCGGAATTTCAGGCCACCAAAACTGTACATAAACCCCAATGGCTGTAAGTTCGGCCATACTTACTAAAATATACAAAATCCAATAATTCCAGCCTGAAGCAAAACCTGCAAACGAACCGCAATATTTATAAGCAAAATAACTGAAACTTCCAGATACTGGTTCTTCTACCACCATTTCGCCCAATTGTCTCATAATAAAAAAAGCGATAATTCCGGCAATGGCATATCCTAAAATAACAGACGGTCCTGCTAATACAGCCGCCGGACCAATGCCAAGGAAAAGTCCTGTTCCTATAGAACCTCCTAATGCGATTAACTGAATGTGTCGGTTGGTTAGTCCGCGTTTAAGCTGAGTCTCTGTTGCAGCATTTTGATTTTTTTCCACAGATTAGTTTTTTAGGTTAAATGTTTTTGGAATTGTATAACAGCGAAGATAAGTTAAAAAATGAACCGTACAAAGCTTCGTTTTACCGCTTATAATCTTTCTGATTTTAAAAAATCACAAAACAGACAACAACTAACTAACAACCAATGTTTTAAATAAATAAAAAAAGGGGAAAATTCCCCTTTTCTGGTACCTGTACATTTTTCTAATTTCGACAAATCTTATCAGCCATATTTCATCATCGGTTTAAAACCTATTCATTTAGAATTTATAATAAATTTTATCAAAGATGATTTTTGAAGTAATACAAATAATTGAAGAACAAGTAAATAACTATCTCAAAGAAATTGAGTTAGAACAATCTGTTGTGGCTGAAAATATTGCTTTTCTTGAATCTCAAAATGATGAAGTCGGGAAAGTCTTAAAAGACGGCGTGGCACTTACAGTTATTAATTTAGCTGAAGAAGCGACTTTAAAAAATTTCCCAAACCATACTATTGAAAATACTAAAACTATATATAAAAACAGTGTCATCAATTTAAACCTGTTTATACTTTTTAGTGCAAATAGAGAGAAATACATCAATTCACTGAGAGATATTTCTAAAATTATTGAGTTTTTTCAAGGGAAAAAGCTTTTTACTCAAGCGAATACGATTTATGACAGAAACACCAGCGCAATGAGTAATGTAGACAATTTCAGGTTTACGGTAGAGCTCTACACACCCACTTTTGAAGAACTAAATTATATCTGGGGAACATTGGGCGGCAAACAGCTTCCGTCGGCATTATATAAAGTGAGTATGATACAAATTGAACGCAATATTGTACAGGCTGAAGGACAGCTTATTGGCGACTTTGCAGGAATAACCAAAAGAAAAGAACAGTCATGAGTTTTGATGCGACATATGGTTTGTTGTTTAAAATAAAACTTCTTCATAATTATTTTCTGAATAACGGCGAAGAAACTTTTACCAGCATGTCTGCTGCAAAAAAAGAAAAAATGCTGCAGCAATTTAGTACAGATGCTTTTATAACAATAACGCCGACTCTGGAAACCAATACTGTATTGAAAAACTACAAAATGGTATTCAAAAAAACTAAAACTGGTTTCAGCGTATACATTAAAGTAAAAGATGAATCAGAACCGTTTATAAAAGTACCGGTCAATTTGAACCTAAAGTTTTTAATTAAAATTAATGATTATCAGTTTGAAAATTATACTAATCTTGATTTTGCTTTTACTCAAGCATATCTTTTCAGTAATGTAAAACCATTGACTGAACCGGTTTCATTTGAATATATTCCAAAAGTAAACGACAACAAACTTATTTCTAATACCTTTTTAGTATCTAAAGAAACTACAATTGGTTTAATTGCAGCACTTGAGCCAGCTGAACAGCAAAATGTTTTTGGAATTATTTCATTAAACATCAAAGGCGACAATACTTCTGGAAATATTATAAACGGTTCTGGCAAAATGATAAGTCCCAATTTTAAAATTCATTTTGATAATCGAAAAACACTTTGGAAATACATAAACCGTAAAGCCGGAACCGAAATTAAAACCAATTCTGCAAAACCATTAACGCGTTCCGGCTTTGTAGAAATCGACCCGCTTACCGATTTTACGCCTGCACAGCCGGCAGAAAGTCAATATCCTAATCCATCTGTAAAATCAATAACAAAAATCAATAGTGATTACTATTCGGAAATATTTATTTAATAATTAAAAAACAATTCAATTATGGCAACAACTTACAAAACGCCTGGAGTATATGTTGAGGAAATCGTAAAGTTCCCTCCTTCTGTTGCCCAGGTAGAGACTGCGATTCCCTGTTTTATTGGCTATACTGAAAAAGCCACAAACAAGATTAATGGAGATTTGAAATTGAAACCAACAAGAATAACATCTCTTTTAGAATACGAGCGCTTTTTTGGCTTTGCAAAACCAGAAACAACAATTAGTGTTACCATTAATGATGTTTCGACAGATAACGGAGACACAAGATCTATTGTTGTAGATCAGCCAACTGCAAAACAGCCTTTCCTGATGTATTATTCATTACAGTTGTTTTTTGCAAATGGCGGCGGTCCATGCTATATTATATCCGTAGGACGTTATGGAAATGATTTAGACGATACTGATACTGCTGTTTCTGCAATTAATAACAGTACTGCTTTAAATGACGGATTAGAAGAATTAGAAAAAGTAGACGAACCAACGCTGATTGTTTTTCCAGATGCCACACAAGTAAGCGGTATCACTACAACGGATTTCTACGGATTATATAATAATGCTTTAATGCAGTGTCAGAATCTTCAGGACAGATTTACTTTAATCGATACTTTAAGTTATGATGCATCAAGTCCCACAGATACTAACATTGATGATTTAAGAAATAAAATCAGTTCTGAAAAAGATACTATTAAATACGGATCTGTTTATTATCCGCATTTAGAAACCATTCTGGATTATGCTTTCGACAGCAGTAAAATTATTCTAAAACACTACTCTTACACGGCAAAAGCGTATGACCAAATCGCTGCAGGATTGGTCGCTGTCGAAAATCCAACCACAGGAATTGATGCAACTGTAGCTAAATTAATCGATCTTACCACTACAGCGCCCATAAATATTTCCGGTCAGGTAAGCGATCTTTTTTTGCAGATGTACAGTAATGATGCAACTGGTTTTGATTTAGGAGGCACTTTTGTGAGCGATCCTGCTAAAAAAACAGCTTTTATGGAAAAACTGAATACGCTGCTTACTTCTCTGGAAAGTTTATCTCTTTTAAGAAATTCATTGAATGACGAAGCAAATGCGGCAATCAGCACAATTTCTGATGAGGATATGGTTATTGCCAATAACATCAAAAGCGCTTTGAATACATTTAATTTGAATTTTACTGATGCAAATAAAATTGATTCCGTATATAAAAACTTAAAAACATTAAAGAAGAAAATACAGGATGAAAATACCACAGCCAAACTGCTTAAAATTATATCTACAGATACTGTAAGTTTTGACAAAGAATTAAAAAAACTTGTAGACTATACTGATTTAAATACTCAAAGCGACATTACGCTGGTTACAAACAATTTTTCGGGCATTAAAGCAAACCTACTTTCACTTTTAAATGCTATCAAATCTGTTAATGGTAAAGATGTAAACAACGGCGAATTAAACGGAAGAAAGTTAAGCACTTTAGAAAGTATCGACAATGCCACTTACAATAAAATACTTACTGAAATTTACAACCTGCCTATTACACTTCCGCCAAGTTCTGCTATTGCCGGAGTTTATGCCAGAGTCGACAGAGACAGAGGTGTTTGGAAAGCGCCTGCAAACGTAAGTCTGAATTATGTAATACAGCCCACAGTTAAAATAACAAATACCATTCAGGATAACTTAAATGTTGACACTGTAGCTGGTAAATCAATAAATGCTATCAGAACTTTTACCGGCAAAGGAACATTGGTTTGGGGGTCAAGAACCTTAGCCGGTAACGATAGTGAATGGCGTTATGTACCCGTTCGCCGCTTCTTCAACATGGCCGAAGAATCAATTAAAAAAGCAACAGAACAGTTTGTTTTTGAACCAAATGATGCCAATACCTGGATTAGAGTACGAGCTATGATTGAGAATTTCTTAATTCTTCAATGGAGAGCCGGAGCTTTAGCCGGAGCCAAACCAGAACAGGCATTTTACGTAAGAATCGGATTGGGACAAACCATGTCTGCTATGGATATTTTAGACGGAAAAATGATAATCGAAATCGGTATGGCAGTAGTTCGTCCGGCTGAGTTCATCATTCTTCGTTTCTCTCACAAAATGCAGGAATCTTAATTAATCATCATTAAAAAAATATAGATCATGAGTTATCCGTTACCAAAGTTTCATTTCTCAGTTGACTGGGGTGGAACAAAAATAGGTTTTACAGAAGTTTCCGGATTAGATGTAGAAACTGAAGTTATTGAATACCGTCAGGGTGCAAGTCCGGAATACAGCAAAATTAAAATGCCGGGCATGCAGAAGTTCTCTAACATTACCATGAAAAGAGGAACTTTTAAAAGCGATAATGAATATTACGCATGGTGGAATACGGTAAAACTAAACACTATCGAAAGAAGGGATATTACCATCAAACTGCTAAACGAAGAACACGAACCGGTGATTACCTGGAAAGTAAAAAACGCGTGGCCTACAAAAGTGCAGTCAACTGATTTAAAAGCCGATGGAAATGAAGTTGCCATCGAGTCAATGGAATTGGTTCACGAAGGTCTATCGATTCAAAATGACTAATTATGGCTAATTATTATCCACTCGTAGGCTTTCACTTTCTGGTTGAATTTGATTCACTAGGTACAAAAGAAAAGGACCACCAGTTTCAGTCGGTATCCGGACTTTCTGTAGATCTTGAAACGGAAGAATTTGTCGAGGGTGGAGAAAACAGATTCAAACACAAACTTCCCGTAAAAACCAAATATCCCAATTTGGTTTTAAAAAGGGGAATTCTGATTGATTCTGACGTAATTGAATGGTGCCGGAAAGCATTGGAAAATTTCGAATTTAAGCCCGTCGATTTAACTGTAAAACTCTTAAATCAGGATCACGAACCTTTAATGCACTGGAAAGTGGTACACGCCTATCCTGTAAAATGGGCCGTTGAAGATTTTAGTGCTTTAGAAAGTAAAATTGTTATTGAAAGCTTTGAGCTTGCTTATAATTATTTCACACTTCATAAAAAATAATTTACCATGCCAATTGAAATCAAAGAGCTTCACATTAAAATAAATGTAAGCGAAAATTCGAATTCGGGTGCAAAACCAGCTTCTTCTTCATCATCAAACAATGAAAAAGATAATGTGGCAGAGTGCGTCGAACAGGTAATGAAGATTATTGAACGAAAAAAAGAACGCTGATATGACAACAACAGGCGAATTAAAAAAACTGAAGATTATTGCTTACAGCGATCCTCAATTCAACAATCCCATTTCGGATATTGAAGAGTTCGTTACTTTAATGAATCCCGAAAAGTATACGTTTCATTATAAGATCGAGCAGGATACAACGCAGGCCGCCGGAACAAGCAGTCCAGCGCCAAGATTTACAGCAATTGCTCCGGAGGAATTAGAGTTGGATTTTGTTTTTGACAGAACTGGTGTTATTGCCGGAAAGGAAACTACCGAAAATGGTGTTATCGAAGACATTGAGCATTTTAGAAAAGTAATTCTAGAATATAATGGAACAGAACATAAGCCAAATTATTTAAAAATTGCTTGGGGAAGTCTGCTGTTTAAAGGATCTCTCACCGAAATGACCATTGAATATAAACTTTTCAGGCCAGACGGAACACCGATTCGAGCCATTGCAAAAGGTAAATTTAAAGGCGTTGTTGAAGATGAGTTAAGAGCTAAACAGCAAAACAATCAATCTCCGGATTTAACGCATACCAGAATTGTAAAAGCCGGCGATACGCTTCCGCTAATGTCTTTTAAAATCTACGGTGATTCTAAATATTATCTTGAAGTAGCAAAAGCCAACAAGCTTATCAATTTCAGAAAATTAAAAATCGGTCAGACCATATTTTTTCCTCCACTTCAAAAACAACAGTAAATGAACAATAGCGGCGTCATACAAACCAGTAAAAGTGCAGATTTAGTTACGCACAAACTGCTCATTGAAGGAACTGAGCTGTCTGGTGTTTATCAGGTTATGAGCATTGTAGTTCATAATGAGGTGAACAGAATACCTATGGCGCAGATTGTTTTGACTGATGGAGATGCAGCTTCACAGGATTTTAAATTGAGTAATGAAGATTTGCTTGTTCCGGGAAAAAAAATTGAAATAAAAGCCGGCTATCACAGTGACGAAGAAACCATTTATAAAGGAATTGTGGTAAAACATTCCATCAAAATAAAAGACAATTCATCGCTGTTGATTGTAGAATGCAAAGACGAAGCCGTAAAACTAACTATTGGCAGAAAAAGCAAATATTTTTATGATGTAAAAGACAGTGATGCTTTTGAAGACATTATAGGCACTTACGGATTAGATAAAGATGTGGAAAGCACTAATTATAGTCACAAAGAGTTAGTGCAGTACAATACATCTGATTGGGATTTTATAGTCTCCCGTGCGCAGGCCAACGGAAAAATATGTTTTGTTGAAAATGGCAAAATCTCGATTAAAAAACCTGATTTGTCTTCTGAAGCTGTTGAAACCGTTGCTTTTGGATCGAGTATGCTTGATTTTGATGCTGAAATTGATGCACGAAATCAGTTTGCCAAAGTTTCATCTTACAGCTGGAATGCATCCAATCAGGAATTATTAGAAATTGAAGCCAAAGATCCAAGTGTAAGTTTAAACGGAAATTTATCGCCTTCGGATTTATCCGATATCGTAAAACTGGAAAATCTGGAACTGCGTCACGGCGGTCATGTCACCGATACCGAATTACAGGATTGGGCCGATGCTAAATTATTATTTCAGCAATTATCAAAAGTCCGCGGAAGAGTTAAATTTCAAGGAATTCCAGCCGTAAAACCCAATACGATTATCACACTCGAAGGTGTTGGAGATCGTTTTAACGGCAAAGCTTACATCACAGGAGTTTTCCATGAAATTGCAAATGGAAACTGGACTGTAAACGCTCAGTTTGGACTGAATCCGGAATGGTTCTCTGAAACTTATGATATTAATACGCCATCGGCTTCAGGAATAATTCCGTCCATAAAAGGATTGCATATTGGTATTGTAACCCAGCTTCAGGACGATCCCGACGGCGAAGACCGAATTTTGGTTAAAATACCCATTATCAATAACGAAGAACAAGGTATTTGGTGCCGAATTGCTGCGCTTGATGCCGGTGATAACAGAGGAACTTTTTTCAGACCCGAAATTGAGGACGAAGTGATTATTGGCTTCATCAACGAAGATCCAAATGATGCGATTGTTTTAGGAATGCTTCACAGCAGTGCAAAACCTGCTCCGCTAAAAGCATCAGACGATAATCATCAAAAAGGAATTTTTACAAGAAGTGAAATGAAAGTGCTTTTTGATGACGAAAAAAAATCGATAGCTATTGAAACTCCGGCAGGAAAGAAAATAACACTCGACGAAGACAAAGGTTCTATAGTTGTTGAAGACGAAAATTCCAACGTAATTACCATTGACAGTGCAGGAATAAAAATGGAAAGTGCGGGTGATATTTCGATAAAAGCAACTGGCGATGTAAAAATTGAAGGTACCAATGTCAATCTAAAAGCAACTGCCCAATTTAAAGCAGAAGGCAACGCTGGCGCAGAAATGTCGTCGGCAGCTGTGGCAATCGTAAAAGGAAGCATTGTTCAGATCAATTAAAAGGTTAACACTAAAAATAAATCAATATGGGAGCACCAGCCGCAAGAATTAACGATATGCATGTCTGCCCAATGGTAACAGCAACTGTACCTCATGTAGGCGGTCCAATATTACCGCCGGGTACACCAACAGTATTGATTGGCGGTCAACCAGCAGCCTGCCTGGGAGATATGATCGTTTGTTCAGGTCCGCCGGATAGTATTATAGCAGGTTCAGGCACCGTACTTATTGGAGGAAAACCTGCCGCAAGAATGGGCGATTCGACTGCGCATGGCGGCACAATTGTAATGGGATGTCCAACTGTTTTAATCGGTTAGTTATGGAAAGTAAAGAAGCTTTTTTAGGTACCGGATGGAGTTTTCCGCCAGAGTTTAAAAAGAACAATAAAGCAGTCGTAATGACTTCTGATGAGGCAGATATTAAAAGCAGTCTTGAGATATTGCTTTCTACCAAAATCGGCGAACGCGTTATGCTGCCGCGATACGGATGCAATATGGACGAATTACTTTTTGAAACATTAGACAGAACACTAAAAACCTATGTTTCAGAACTCATAAAAACGGCCATTTTATATTACGAACCGAGAGTTGATGTTGAAAAAATCGACATTACACAAAGTGATGATTTGGAAGGAGAATTATTGGTCATAATCGATTACAGAATAAGAAGTACAAACTCAAGAAGCAATCTTGTTTATCCTTTTTATAAAGGAGAAGGCACTAATATTTAAAAGTTTATAAGCTATGAGTACCAACGGCTGCCATATAGACAACGTTATTTTTAAAAGAAATGGAGTAAATCAGGAAGAGCGCTTTAGTGATGCATTAGAGCCTGCCAACCTGAAACTTCATGATTTTACTATTGAAGACTGGCTGTTGTTTGCTTATAATTTTGCAAAAGAAGTCAACTTTTTCGATACAAATAACGACCAGACTCCGGATGGCAGCTGGCAGGAATTTTTCAGCTATTTTGGCTTTTCAAAAGATAATCTTCCTGATGGAATTCCGAAAAGAACAGATAAAGAATATGCTGCTTTAAAAGAAAACATTACCAAAACATTATCGGCTGCTAATAACAATCAGGATCTTACTCCTCACCTGACCTTGTTTGTGTGTTTCCTGAAATTATTAGAATTATCTCAAAACAAACTTAACTTAATTACCAAAAAGCATTTAGACTTTTTCTATAAAGACATTCTGCAAATCGAAAAACTGCCTGCAAAAGCAGATAAAGTCAATATTATTTTTGAACTGGCGAAAAAAATCGCCGAAGAAAAAATCGCCGTAAATACAGAACTTGACGCAGGAAAAGACCCTGACGGTAAAAAACTAATCTATAAAACTACAGAAGAATTTATTGCCAATAAAGCTCACATTGCATACCTAAAAAATGTCTACAATGACGTTGACCGCGGCGAAATAAAATGCAGCGAAATCGCAAATTCTCTGGATGGAAAAGGTGAACCTTTAAAAGAAGATTCTCCATATTGGTTTCCTTTTGCATATACTTCTAATGAAAAGAAATATCCGGAATTAAACGATGCCAAATTAGGTTTTGCAATAGCTTCAGAATTATTCAATCTTAAAGAAGGCGACAGAAATATTGATATCACCATTACATTTGATAAACCTTTTGATTTTGCTGCCTCATCATTTACTGTAAATGATCTTTTAGAAAACATCAGCATTTTCTATAGCGGCAAAAAAGAATGGGTTGGAAATTTTAAACCCAGTACAGCCATTAAATTTAAAAATGGAAATCAAGCTTCGGGTATTGGCAGCAATCAATTAAAATTGGTTTTTCAAATCCTAAAAGATAATGCTTCAGTTGTGGGTTATGACCAAAAAGTTTTAGGCGAATTTTTTCCGACAGAACTGCCTGTAATCCGATTTTTAATTAATACACAAGATAAAAAAGGACATACTCTTTTTAGACATTTAGTCACAAAAGCCATAACGGACATTAAAGTTAAAGTTGAAGTTAAAGATGTTAAATCACTATCACTAGAAAGTGATACCGGACTTCTTAATGCAACAAAACCTTTTTTCCCTTTTACAACACAGCCTGAAAAAAACAGCTCGTTTATAATTAATTATCCTGAAATCTTTTCCAAAAAATGGACAGATGCTGATATTAACATCAAATGGAAAAACACGCCAATATCATTTGAAACTCATTATGCCGCTTACAAAAAAAGTTTTCTTGAAACCATCAGTCAGGATATTTTTACTTCTGCCATATTCGAGAAGCTAAAAGCCGAAGCCAAAATGAATGTCAATCAGCCTGAAGATGGAGTTGCAAAAAAGGCTGAATCAGAATTAAAAGCCGCGGCTGAAACTAATAATTCATCTGTACTAAACACAGCAGATCCGATTGTTACAAAAGACTATTTTAAAGCAACATTATCTGTTTTAAACAAAGAAGTTTGGGATGAGCAAAATAAAGCTGTGAATTTATTTGATGATACGGATAATGATAAAGTATTTGAATCGAATATCAATGTAAAAGGAAACACGTATCAGATTGGCAAAAGCGGTCCTATCCGATTGACATTAAACCAATCGTTTTTGCATTCGTTATTTCCAAAAGTATATACTCTGGCCATAATGAATGTGGCGACAAATCCTTCAACACCAATCCCAAATGAACCTTACACACCGGTTGTAGAAAGCATAAGCCTGAATTATTCTGCCGAGGAAAATATTGATTTTACTGTTTCCGGCTATAATTCTAACCGAATAAAATTATTTCATGAAGCACCTTTCGGCCAGCGCGAAGAACATTCGTATTTGAAACAGCAGGCCGTTAATCAAGAAATTTTAGATGCCGGCACGCCAATTACCAATTATCTGGTTTCGGATTATTGTAATGGAGGCGAATTTTATATAGGTCTTCAGGATGCCGAAGTTTCACAGCAGATTTCATTATTATTTCAAATATTAGAAGGAAGCGAAAACACCAGCGTACCCACTTTTACAGGAAAACAAAAAGTGCAATGGTACATATTATGCAATAATTACTGGAAAAATCTGGATAAGGATATTTTGGCAAATGGTATCGATAATTTTTTAAAATCGGGTATCGTAAAATTTAATATTCCGAAACAGGCTTCTAATGACAATACAATGTTTCCGGCTGATACCATTTGGGTAAAAGCAAAAATGCACAAAAACTATGACGCTGTCTGCAAAGTTATCGATGTGAAAACGCAGGTTGTTACCGCACAGTTTTTTGATAACGACAACAATTTAGCGCATTTAGACAGTACGCTGCCAGCCAAAACAATATCAAAATTAATTACCAGAGTTCCGCAGATTAAAAGTATTGAACAGCCCTTTAATTCATTTGACGGAAAACCATTAGAGTCAGATCCCTCCTATTATCTCCGCGTAAGCGAACGCCTGCGCCACAAAAACAGAGCCATCACACTTTGGGATTATGAGCATTTGATTTTACAGGAATTTCCAAATGTTTTTAGAGTAAAATGCCTTAATCATACCTTTATTTCGGGTACAGAAACTTCGTTTTTATCTCCGGGGAAAGTAACGCTGGTCGTAATTCCGGACATTGTAGACAAAAATGTATTTGATATTTACGAGCCGAGAGTAAGCACAGCCGTATTAAACAGCATAGAAAGTTTTATTAATTCTAAAAACTCAATGCAGGTGCATGCTAAAGTGATCAATCCTGATTATGAAAAAGTGATAATAAAACTGGATGTAAAGTTTTATCCGGAATACGATGAGAATTTTTATAAAAAACAGCTCAACGAAGATCTTATCAAATTTTTATCTCCCTGGGCTTTTGATACTTCTAAGCAAATCATATTTGGCGTTGAGCTCCAGCGCAGTATCGTTATAGAATACATCGAAAATTTATACTATGTAGATTTTTTATCTACACTGGAAATGGCAATATACATTGATAAGAAAACAAACAAGGAGCAGCCCAAACCATTAGAAGATACCGAAAATAACAAAGACAATATTCATCTTTTAGACTTTTTGACCACACTTTCGCCATCAAGTCCAAAAAATATTTTAGTCTCTGTTAAAAACCACATTATCAGTACTAATATAAAAACTTGCAAAGAACCAATACCAGAACAACCTGAAAAATGTCGATACTAAACCAACATATCACCATTCCTAAAAAAACCGCTGCAGAGGACGATTTGGATTTCTTTTACTTAAGAAAAAAAGGAATCGAATATATCGAGTCTTTTGGCAGTAAATTTTGGACGGATTTTAATGAGCATGATCCGGGAATTACGATGCTGGAAATGCTTTGCTACGCTATTTCAGATCTTGGCATGAGACTGAATCAGCCTATAGAAAATATACTGGCATCTGATGATAGTGATAAAGGCATTCCGAAACAGTTTTTTAAAGCTTCAGAAGTATTATCATCAAGTCCTGTCACACAAAATGATTACCGAAAATTATTTATAGACATCGAAGGCGTTAGAAACTGCTGGCTTGCCAAACATGAAAAAACGGTTTATGTAGATTGCAAAAAAGATCAGCTTTCTTATGATAAAAAGGATTATGATAATCTTTCGGCAACTCCCAATTTAAGAAAATCTTTTGAGCTCAGCGGTTTGTATGATTTGTATGTCGATTTTGAAAGCTCAAAACCTTCAGAAATAGCGATCGTTAAAGAAAAAATAAGAAAACAGTATCACGCCAACAGAAACCTTTGTGAAGATCTTGTTGAAATTAAAAAAGTCGTAGACTATCCTATAAAAATATGTGCCGATATTGAAGTAGATACCGAAGCCGATGAAGAACTGGTTCATGCCAATGTTATTCACGCTCTCGAAAGTTATTTATCGACAACCGTCAATTTTTATTCGTTGAAACAAATGATTGACAAAGGGTATTCGACTTTGGAAATTTTTGACGGTCCATCTTTAGAAAACGGTTTTATTGATACCAAAGAATTACTTATTGCCGATTTAAGAAACGAAGTACGTCTTTCAGATATTATGAGAATTATAATGTCGGTTCCTGATGTTATCCTGATTAAAGATATTTCGTTAGGAAACTGCGGCGGCGATGACTTGGAAAATAAATGGTTGATCTGTCTTTCGCCATATGAAAAACCTGTTATTTGTGTTAAAAGTGTTTTCAATTACAACAAAGGATTACTGCCTCTTAACATCAATCAGGCACAGGTAAAAATTTATCTGGATGCCATAAAAGCCGAAAAAGACAAAGCGACAACGAATGCCAGTCAGGACAAAGATTTAGAAATTCCAAACGGCGAATATTTAAACGCTGATATTTATACGACTATACAAAATGATTTTCCCGAAACGTATGGTATTGGTGAAGTTGGGCTTCCTTCTCAGGCATCGGTTGAACGTAAGGCTAAAGCAAAACAATTAAAAGGGTATCTTTTATTTTTTGATCAGATACTAGGAAGTTATTTTAAACAATTAGGTCAGGTAAGCGAATTGCTTTCGGTAAGCGGGAATTTGACCCGAACTCTTTTTACGCAAGTCGTTAAAGACATCGAAGGCGCTGATGACATTGTAAACGGATATAATACTTACACTGATGACTCTATTACAGAACTGCTTTTTGACCAGCAGGACAATAATATTGAAAGAAGAAATAAAATTCTGGACCATCTTTTGTCTCGTTTTGCCGAAAATTTTTCAGAATACGTATTCGTCAACAAAACCATTTATGGCAATACTACAGATCAGGTCGTACTGCGTGACAAAGAAAACTTTTTAAAAGATTACAAAGCAGTAAGCAAAGACCGTGGGAATGCTTTTGATTATTACAAACAGCCAGTTGCCAATTTATGGGATACAAATAATGTTTCTGGAGCCGAAAAAAGGATTTCAAGACTCATTGGTATTAGAAATTACAATCGCAGAAACCTTTCTAATTCATTTGTCGAAATGTACAATTTTATTGATTCAGACAATCAATCCGTTTACAGATGGCGTATTTTAGATACTCATAATGAAATTGTACTTTCTTCAACAGTAGAATACTTCGATACTTCTGCAGCAAATAAAGAACTTTATTTTGCCGTATTGCAGATTATTCAGACTCGGGAATATAAAATAAAAGAGGCTTTTAAAAACGGCACCGTTAAAGATCTATCCATTATCGACAATATTTTAATTCAGCAGTCAGATGCCGGAAAATATTCTTATGATATTATAAATCCAGCTATTAAAGACAAGAAAAATCCAGACCGCATTATTGCCCGCAGATTTGAATATTATACGAATCTGCCGGATTTAGAAAAATCGATTCTGGAATTGATTCGGTTCATGAAAGAAGATTTTACCGAAGAAGGAATGTTTTTGGTCGAACATATGATGCTCCGTCCCGATGTAAATCAGACCACAGTTAATCCAGACACCTTCATGCCAATCTGCGCCGATGAATGTGATAACTGCGAACCCATAGACCCTTACTCCTACCGTGTGAGTGTGGTACTGCCAGGATATACGCTGCGATTTGCCAATACCGATTTTAGAAATTATATAGAAAAAATAATCAAAGAAGAATTGCCTGCTCACGTTTTGGCAAAAATATGCTGGATTGGATACCGGGAAAAAGATGTAAAAGACCCCGCAGAAAATCAGCTTGTTCAATTTGAAAAAGCCTATAAAGATTACTTAACAGCCAAAACTAACTTGAATCAGGAACAGCCGGAACCCCAATTAATCAGCTTTATCAAGGCATTAACCGTTATGGACAATGTTTACCCAACAGGGCGATTATTTGACTGCAGTGACGAAAACGAACGCTTGTCAGATAAAATTATACTAGGAAAAACGAATTTAGGATCACTATAAAAATTATTCCAATGTCAGCTAAACTTTCAACAATAACAACACAATACCGACGATTCACAAAGAATCAGGTACTTACAGAAGGAAACCTTAATGAGGTTGTAGATTTTTTTGACGATCAGGACCGCTTATCGCGCGTTTTCCTGAGCGGCGTTGGTATAGTTTGCGGATTTTATTCGGCTTATAATGACGCTCAAAAAACGATTTCAATAACGCAGGGAACTGGTATCACGACAGATGGCGATCTTTTTAAATTATATCAGGCAGATGTATTGGGAAACAAAAAAATCGATTTTGATTCGAAAACCTATACGCACTGCAAAACTTATGATAATACAAAAGCGGCTTATAAACCGTTCTTTTATGATGGTTCAAACAAACAGTTACCTCTTTTTGAACTCCTGACAGAAGATCAGCAGAAAAAAGAAAAAGACCCGAATTTTGCTTTAACACAATTTAAAGCCAATACCGGATTTGATTTTAAAGATGCCGTTATTCTAATGTATCTGGAGTCTTATGAAAAAGAATCTGACCTTTGCGTAAGTCTTTCGTGCGACAATCAGGGATTGGAAATTGTAGGCAATTTTAAAGTTTTAATTGTCAGCAAAAGTGTTGCCGCACAAATAATGAATCACGACAGTATGATTGGCAAAATCAATTATGCTAATTTATATCAGAGTTTACCGGACGTAAAATCAAACCGAATTGTATTAAAAGCAGACGATTTTGTTCATCTTGAATCTATAAAACAAACTTTTACCAAAGGAATTTTCAAAAACAATGTCGTTAAGAATTTGCAGGAAGGTTACAATAAGCTGCTGACAGGCTTAAATATGCCGCTTGTTTCAGATTCTGTTCAGCAAAATATAGCTAAACTTTTTAATTTTGAAGGAGATCCTATACTTCCTTCAGATTTTCAATATTTATATGATCTGCTTAACGATCTTGTAGATACTTACAACGAGACAAAACCATTACTGCTTACTATAGACGATGGTTATTGTACACCCGATATTAATGCTTTTTCAAAACATTTAATACTGGGGGAACTAATAAAAACAGGACCTTGTTATGAATTCCGCCATGGTTTTTACAAATCGCCTTTACTTGCAGAAGAAAGCTTAAGCACTTGCCATGAATGCCGTACAGATGAAAAAGAGGTAACAAAAGATGAAATAAAAATCTGCTACGGCGAAGACACAGCCAGACAAAAAATGTACAGTCTTATTCTGCGAAGTGTACAATTATTAGAAAATTACAATTCATCACACGATGTTATAAAAATTACACCTTCTTTAGAATTGGGTAAATTGGGCAAAAAAGCTATTCCGTTTTACAATACGGTAAACGATTCGCTTATTAAAGCCTGGGATTTTGATAAAACCATTTTAGGATTACAAAAAAACAACGTGAGCTATCATGATGATTTATTGAATACTAAAAAACCGCTTGAAATACATTTAGACAGCGATTTTTATAGAATTGAAGGGCATCAGGGACGTAATTACAAAGAAGCTTTAAAAGATATTCAGCAGATTCGATTAGATAACGGACTTGGATTTAATATCATGATTCTCGCCGTAAACGCTAACGAACTGGATAAAACGATTCAGAATTTCACTAAATATTACCTCAACAAAAACCACGGTTACGAACACAAAGCAGGTGTAGTTCCTGGAGGCACCTTTATAATGATTTATCTTGAAGAAAAAGTGCCTTATTATTACTATTACAACACCAGAAAACCATCATTAACCGGTGACTTTGAAAAATTTGCCGAAGGCATTCCGATTTTAAATCCGGTTGTTGCTGATTTTTCACTGCCTTATTTATGCTGTGACGAAAATAATATTGGTCTTTCTCTACCTGTAGATAAAATCTGTTTTGACAGTAAAACGCCTCCTCTGCCTTTCAAAATATCTCCTGCGGGAGGTTTTGTAAAAGCCAACGTCAGACCAGATCAAAATGGAGGAATTTCGGTAAATGAATTTGGAGCGCTTGTTTTTGATCCAAATTTTGTCAGCAAAGAGTTAATTGGCCAGCCTATAACATTTACTGTCAATAATTTTGATACGGATTGTGTCATAACCATTTTTGAAAAACCAAAATTCGATTTTGAAGCAGTTCCTGTAAAACCTTCAGGAATCAGCGAAACTGAAGTTACTTTTACCGTTACAGGAGAAAATCTGGCAGGCAATAAATATACCTGGAATTTTGGAGACAAATCCGATCCTGTTACAGACGATAAAACAGAGATTAAACACGTCTACAAATACAACAGCGAATCTCAGAAAAAATTCACCTTTGAGGTAACACTTAGTGCCGATAACGGTAACTGCGGTTTCCAAGTCACACATCCGGTGAGTTTTGAAATTTCAGATCCAAAAGTACTTATCGAAAACAAATTGACAGATACCGTTTCTTATTGCAAAAATGACCAAACACGTTATCCGCTTACTCTTGAACCCGCTGTAAAAGGTGCAGTTCTTTCCGGAGAAGGAGTTAAACCTTTAAAAGGAGGACAATTTCAGTTTATTCCATACAGTGTTGGCGAAGGCGTTACAAGCGTCACGATTCTAATAGATGGCAAACCATCGAATCTTACCATTACACTTTTAGACTTGCCTACCGCCAGTTTTACTTATAATATTGATCCAACAGGAATGCTGAATTTAATCAACAACTCGATAAATGCAGCATCGTATACTTGGGAGATTAATAAGGAAATAGTAAAAACAGATAAAAAAGACACAATATCAAGAACTATTTCTTCATTTAGTGAATCTTCAATTTCCGTTTCATTAACTGCTGAAGGCAAATGCGGATCTGTAACCGACGGCCCAAAATCTATTGAAATTAAGAAACCGGCTGAAACCAATCCATGTCTTGATAATGCAGGAGTATTGGTAAAAAATTCAATGTCAACCCTTTCTTATTTAAAAGAAATTTCAAATTCAAATAAATTCAATAAAGATACTGTCAAATTCATTTCTGAAACCGAAACCAGATTTATAGAAGTTCAGAGTAATCTTGAAAGTTACATTAACGGTGAGTTAAATGATAAATTATATGAATTATTTAAGCAGGAATATTTCGATTTTATATATGCAGTTGTCACTTCTGTCTCCGGAACACAGAACCTTAACCAGATTACTGCAGTTGAAACTCTTATTTCACTAAATACGGCTTTGTTCTACACCATTTTAAGATGCCAGAGCACAAAAATGCTTAAAGCTTCAGTAGAACCAATTTTGCGTACAGCATCTCTATTTACCAATTTATTTAAAAGTTTCGTAGAAATAAGATTCAATGCTGATAAGAATGGATCACTAAAAGAATTTTTATCATCTATGCTGTCCGTATTCGGAAAAATCGATTTTATAATATCTAATCTAAATACACAAATAGAAAATCTTACAGCCGGTGCTCAGTTCTAGTAAACATATTATCAATAAAGTTTTCCTTGAGATAAATACCAATTCTAAAGAAAAAGGGTATTATCTCAAGGACCATATTGATACGTTTTTACAAAAGGAAATATTCTCGTTTTTAGAAAATTATTTTGATGAACTGGATTCGAAAAATCCTTCACTTAGTGTACAACTAGAAAACCTCAACATTGATATTGCCATAAATCAAAATTTGGATTTTGAAGATTTCAAAGAACAGATTCTAAAAAAGATTACCAAGCAAGTTGAAGAAGTTTTTGAAAAAAAAGACGGAAATACAGAAGGCTATAAAGTCATCAAAAAACAGGAAAAAGAAACAGAAAGCTTTTTTCACTTTCTGGAAACTGGCACAAATACCTGGTGGACAACCTCAAATCATGATTTTAATGCTGTAGATGAAAAGACATTTGATGAAGTATTAAACGATGAAAGTTTTTCTTTTAAATGGAATAAAACAATCCAAAAACCAATTGCAAGAACAAGATTTATCAAACAATTTAGTGACAGCCAAATTGTAACCATTATCAAAAAAGGAATATTATTGAAAAAAAACAACGCTGAAAACAGTTTAAAAATTATCCGAATTGAAGCCGTAAAAAAATACATTAAAACCAGTATTTCAAAAAAACAATTAATTCCGAATCAACGATTTTTAATGTGGGAAATAGTTGTTTTAAGTTTTTTTGAAACAAGCAATTTTATTGTAAAACAAAAGCTTTTTAAATTGATTTACAATGTTTTTGAATTTCAGAAAAAGAAAAGCTTTTTAAAACACAAAGAACTTTTTCTAAAAGAAATTAAAAATCAGATTGAAAACCAAAACGAACTGGAATTACTCGCTGATCTGGATGCTGTTGTTTTGATTATTGAAAAAAAACTAAACCAAGTTATTTTAAAAGAAAAAGGAATCGAAACTTTTTTAAAAAATCAATCAGTAAAGACGGAGAAAAACACAGACTTTGAAATAGAAAATAAGAAAGAACCAGAAACAGGAAAAATTCAGGAAAATAAGGAAACAACAATTCGTGATTTGGATTTGACATTTTCAAAAACCAAAGATGAAGTTGTTCAAAAAAATGATGAAAACACCGAATCTATATCCAATAAATCAAAACAAAAAACCGAAAATAATCAAGAAGAAGTAATCGATAAAAACGAACTTTCTTTTGAAAAACAAGAATATACATTAAATGCTGATAGCAGCGATTTATATCTTGACAATGCAGGTTTAGTATTGATTCATCCTTTTATGAAATCTCTTTTTGAGAATTGTAAACTGCTCAATAAAGATAATACGATCAATAATCCGGAAGTTGCCGCGCACCTTCTGCATTATGCCGCTACAGGAAAAGAACAGGATTATGAGAACGCGATGGCTTTTGAGAAATTCTTATGCAATATTCCTATAGCACAGCCTATTGAAAGAAATATTGTGCTTTCTGAAATAATGAAAAAAGAAGCTTCGGCAATGCTTCAGGCGGTATTAAGCAATTGGCATGTAATGAAAACATCATCGGCAGAATTGCTTCAGAATGAATTTTTGCAGCGTCCCGGAAAACTGAACATCGGAGACGAAAGTCCAACAATAGTTATAGAACGAAAAACACAGGACATTTTATTAGAAAAATTAAACTGGAATCTGAGCATTATAAAACTGGCCTGGAAAAAACGAATCATTTATGTCAACTGGTAAAAATTAAGAATATGAATGTTGAAAACACCTCTTTTTTAGAACATGATAAAAAAAATATCCGCGGCTTTCAGCAAATGGCTTTAGAATTTTTATTCAATAATGTAAACCTATCTAAAGTAGTCTTTTGCGGAGGCATTGCAGACTATTTGAACCTTCGTGAATATTACGACATTACCATTAATGATATCGATCTGATTTTTGAAAACGAAATGGATTTACAACCCATGATGAGCAAACTGGAAACCAAACGATATTTCTCTAAATACTATAAAACTAAAAGCGGAGAAGCATTGGTGCATATATTCAGAGTTGGTGAAACTTCCATTAATATAGACAGCTTTCCAAGGGATTTTTCTAATGCAGAACATATACAGTCGCCTTTGCTGGGTAAAATGGTCTGGCATACTTCTTTTGAAGAGAGCAAAAAAAATCATAACAGCGAAATACATCTCAATACTTCTCAGGTAAAAGGAATCGATTATCAATGGAGACGATTGTACAAACACAGCCGAAAAGCTTCTTTGTACAACAATATAACTTTCCTTGAAGAGAAAAACTTAATTCATACCATTAAAAAAAATATTTTATGAAGGGAGAGCCTAGGATAATTTACAGTTTAGATGCATTTCCTATCAGCAATAACCGATGGAACGAAGGCAATAGATTTAAAGAAACGATTTATTCGACTGCTTTAAGTATTCTATACAGCCATTTGTGGTATCAGGACATCGAACTTTATGCTGATGAAACTGCTTATAAGTTTCTGTATATGCTTCCCTGCCGGGTTACTAAAATTACCAGTAATGAAGACACTGTCATTTGGATGAAATCGAAAATTGATGTTATGGAAAAACAAACCAAACCTTTCATACATCTTGACAATGACGCTTTTATAAAGAAGAAAATAAATTTTGATTTTGATAAAGTAATTGTCGAACAAAACGATTACGAATTATATGGAATGTACCAGTATCGTTTGGATTTTTTTAATCAATATACACAGGATTTAGAGTATTGGAAACCCGATTTAGGATATGCTTTTAACTGCGGTGTATTGGGTTTTAGAGACTTAAAACTTCGGGATGAGTTTCTGGAGGCATATTATACTTTGGAAGATATTTTTATAAAAAACAACAATCCGGGAATAACCAGAATAGAGCCCTGCATTGTTTTGGAGCAGTATAATCTCGCTTCGCTATTACATCATAAAAATATCAAACCCACATTATTGCTCTGGAAAAAAAACTTATACGAAAACAGTCAGCTGGCAGATAAAATTGGTTATACACACATTGCAGGTCAAAAAAAATACAGGATCGATATTGTACAGGAAATAGAAAACAGGCTTTCAAAACTGTTTCCGTATTGGTACAAAGAAGTAAAAAGTGCTTTAGCAAAAGAAGGCATCGTTTAAAACAATAAACATCTCTATATGAAACAAAGACACAAGATGATTTACAGCCTTGATGTGCTTCCTATAATGAACAACAGATGGAATATGGGAGACAAACTAAAGGAAACCATCTATATGACTGCTCTAAGTGTATTATATAGTCATATGTGGTATGAAGAAATTGAGCTTTACGTAGACGAAATAGGTTTTAAATTCCTGAATATGCTTCCTTGTGCGGTTACCAAAATGCAAAATGAGAACAGAATTGAACTTTGGATGAAATCGAAAATCAATGCCATGGAACTGCAGACAGAACCATTTGTACATATAGACACAGACATATTTATTAAGAAAAAAATAGATTTTAGTTTTAAGGATGTAATCGTAGAACGCAAAGAAGACACTTATGAAATTCATTACAGGAAACAGGTAGAATTATTTAGCAAATACACTCAGAATCTGCCATATTGGAACACCAATTTAGGTTATTCATACAATTGCGGGATATTTGGTTTTAACGATCTTAAACTCCGCGATGAGTTCATAAAAAGCTATTATGATTTAGAGAAAATATACATAGAAAACCAAAAGAACTTTGATGTATTAAAACAAGAAGGTTATGAAACCTGCATTTTAATAGAACAATATACGCTTGCATCACTGTTGAATTATAAAAACAATAATCCAACAATATTATTGAAAGGAGAAACCCTGACAGAGAATGGAAAATATGCCGATACTATTGGGTATTCTCATTTTTTTGGAATGAAAAAATATGAAAAATATGTTGTTGACGAAATTGAACTTCGGCTCTCTAAAATATTTCCGTATTGGTACAAGCAGATAAAAAATGCATTAGAGAAAGAAGGTGTAATCGCGGAAAATCCGCAGTTGGTTTAGTTAAGGAAATTATCAATCCAAAATGGTAAATAATCATGAGAGAATTTGAACAAAAAAAAATAACGAACAACTCCCCTTCTGCTTTTTTTGGACCAAAAGTTCAAAAAAAACTAACTACGGGCACTGTTGGAGACAAATACGAAACAGAAGCCGATAATGTTGCTGACAAAGTGGTTAACCAGCGTAAAACGGGCGGGCTTTTACAATCAAAAAGTGAAGAAGCTGTACAGCAAAAACCTATTTCTGAAACCATTTCGACGGTTCAAAAACAAGATCTCGCACAAGAACAGCCTCTGCAGAAAAAGGGAGAAAAAGAGGAAGACAAAAAAGTACAAAAGAAATCCGATAAGGAAGAAGATAAAAAAGTTCAGAAAAAAGGAGAAAAAGAGGAAGACAAAAAGGTTCAAAAAAAATCGGATAAGGAAGAAGATAAAAAAGTACAGAAAAAGGGAGAAAAAGAGGAAGACAAGAAAGTGCAGAAAAAATGTGCCGACTGTGAAGCCGAAGACAAAAAAGCTCAGAAAAAAGAAGAAGTTCAGGCCAAATTCAATGAATCAAATTCTGTAAATGAAGGAGTCGAAAGCAATCTCAACAGTTCAAAAGGCGGTGGCAGCAGTATGGACAAAAACACAAAACAGGAAATGGAATCTGGTTTTGGAGCCGATTTCAGCAATGTAAACATCCATACGGACAGCAAAGCAGTTCAAATGAGCGAACAACTGGGCGCACAAGCTTTTACACACGGAAACGATGTTTATTTCAATAAAGGAAAATACAATCCAGAATCCAAAGAAGGTAAACATTTACTTGCGCATGAACTCACACATACCATACAGCAAACAGGAGGCAAAACATCAAATAATGTTCAGAAAAAAGATATTGTTCAATTGTCAACAATACCTTGGAATATAACACAATGGACAACGCATAAACGCACATCCAGCAACTTTAGCGTTGGAAGCGGCGGTTCTATATCAGTAACTTCAAATCTGGCTTGGGTTGGACCTCCCAGATGCAGTGATATTGCCAATACAATAGAAGTTAAAATATATCGCAGTGTCGATTATTGGTTTGACAGCAATGTACTCAGCGAAACCATTTCATTAAGCGGAGGAAACGCTTCAGTATCTGATTTAAGCAGCGGTACGTATTATGTCGAAATTTATCTGGGCGGCTATAATGGCGATCCAACCCATTGCAGCTTAACAGGAAACATTAGCATAAATGCAACATAACAAAAATGATTTTCTATAGAATACAATAATTAAATATGCCAGTCTTAACCAAAAAAACAAATACGAATCCTTCGCACTCTTCGTCAAATCATGACAAAGGGAAGGAATCTTTTTTTGGTGTTCAGGCAAAACTCAACATAGGAAAATCAAATGATAAATATGAAGCAGAAGCTGACAGAGTCGCAGATCATGTAGTTGCCAATAGACAAAACGCAAATGCAGAAACTTTCTTTTCGCCATCGCCGGCAGCACAAAAAAAACTGGCGGGAAATGTTCAAAAACAAGACGAACAAAATAAAGTACTGCAGAAAAAAACTGCACCCACAGCCATAACACCACTTGTACAGCTAAAAGAGGATTTAATACAAAATAAACTCGATACCAGAATACCGGAAAAACGAGAAATCAATTCAGCTTTTTCTGCGCCAAAAACCTTAATTCAGAATAAACTCGAAGATAAAGTACAGAAAAAAGAAGAGACAATTCAGAATAAGGCAGAAGTTAAAAAACCAGAAACTGTTCCTGTAAAAACATCTTCAATTAAACCTTTAATCCAAAATAAAGGAGAAGAAGAAAACCTGCAGCAGAAAAAAGAAGAAGATAAACAGGCTAAAGACGACGAAAAACAAATACAAAAAAGTGCCTCTGGTGGTACTAACCCAAGCGATAATTCTAATTTAGAATCTAAATTAAACAGCAGTAAAGGCGGCGGTTCTCCTCTATCCGGAAAAGTAAAATCCGAAATGGAGTCCGGTATTGGAGCTGATTTTAGTAATGTCCGCATACACAATGACTCTAATGCTGTTCAAATGAATAAGCAGTTAGGAGCTCAGGCTTTTGCAACCGGAAACAATATTTATTTTAACGAAGGAAAATACAATCCAAATTCAAAAGATGGTAAACATTTACTTGCTCACGAATTAACACACACCATACAACAAGGCGCCGCAATTAGAAAAAAAGCAGAACCTGTCTCCCCTGCTCCAGAAATGATTCAGGGTTCATTATTGTCTATTGCTATTCCTGATTTTATAAAAAACAACGTCAGACATATTCCCGGTTACACACTGCTTACAGTTGTAGCAGGCTATGATCCTTTGAATGATGTAAATGTCGAAAGAAACGCCATTAATCTTATTGAAGGATTTATGGGACTTGTTCCTTTTGGCACAGCCATATTTGATAAACTGCAGGAATATGGTATTATAGATCGTGTTTTTGACTGGGTTAATAGTCGTTTGAGCGAAGTGGGTCTTAGTATGGATGCATTACTCGACCTCGTTAAAGATGCTTGGGACGAATCTACATTTTCAACTTTTATAGATGTTGTCAGAACTAAATTTAATGACTTAGTAAGTCGTGTAAGTAATTTTGCATCATCACTTGTTGACCAGATTATTACCTGGATAAAAGAAGCATTGATTGATGTTGCAGAACCATTATTAGCCGAAAACAAAGCGTATTCACTCCTTAAAAAAATAATCAAATACGATCCGTTACGCGATCAGGAAGTTACTGCTACAACTGTAGAAATATTAGAAGATTTCTTAATGCTGATAGATAAGCAGACAGAGCTTGAACAAATGCGCGAAAAAGGCACACTGCAAAAAACTGCTGACTGGCTTGATACTCAGGTTGGAACTTTCAATTCGCTATTAGGTGAACTCCGCGGACTTATAACCGCAGCCTGGGATGCTATTCAGCCTTCAAATCTGGCAAATATTGGTGATAATCTTGCAGCACTTGCCAGTCAGGCCGGCGGATTTCTGCAAAGAGTTTGGGATTTTGCCTCTGGCGTAGCACTAAAAGTATTAGAACTCGTTAAAGAATCATTATTAGGATGGCTTTCAGATCAGGCCAAAACTGTAAGAGGTTATTCATTAGTAAAAGTTATTATAGGAAAAGATCCTTTTACACAAGAAGTCGTACCTCGCACAATTCCAAATATGATAAAAGGCTTTATGAGCCTTATGGATGGCGGAGAAGAACAATATGCACAAATGGTTGAAACTGGTGCAATAGCGAGAATTACAGGCGAAATTGAAGCTGCTGTAGCAACGCTCAACATGACGCCGCAATCTATCATACAATTGTTTACCGACATTTGGGATTCTATGACTATTGATGACCTGGTTCATCCTATAGATGCTTTCATGAGAATCATTGACAAATTTGGAGAACCTATAGGCAGATTAATTGCTTTTGTAGCAGAAATTGTTCGAATTGTAATAATGGCTATTCTAGAAATAATGAATTTCCCATTCGATCTTATAGGAAACATTATTACCAGAGCTTTAGAAGCTATAGATGATATTAAGAAAGATCCTATTGGTTTCTTAAAAAATATACTCAGAGCGCTTAAACAGGGATTTGTTCAGTTTTTTGACAATATCGTAACCCATTTAATAAATGGTGTAACAGGCTGGCTGATGAGCGAGTTAAAAGATGCCAATATTCCGGTGCTTACAGATTTTTCATTAAAAGGCGTAATTACCTGGGTTATGGAAGTGCTGAATATCTCGATGGAAAAAATCTGGGAAAAACTAGCGGCGCATCCACGAATTGGACCAGCAAGAGTTGCCAGAATCCGAAGTATGATTAATACCCTCGAAGGTATCTGGACATTTATTAAAGATGTTCAGGAACGTGGTATGGCAGCTATTTGGGATAAAATACAAGAACAGCTTAGTAACTTATGGAATACAGTTCTCGATGCCGTCAAAAATTTTGTCATGGAACGTATTGTAAACAGAATTACGGCCAGACTTTTAAGTATGTTAGATCCAACGGGAATCATGGCTGTTATAAACGGCGCTATGGCTTTCTTTAATGCGATACAAAGTTTTATTAAATACCTGCGAGAAATGCTCGAAGTTGTCAATTCGTTTGTAAACGGTGTAGCCGATCTTGCCCGAGGTAATGTCGCCACAGCTGCAGATTATCTAGAAAGAACCATGGGACAAGCCATGCCGGTCGTAATTGGTTTCCTTGCAAATCAGGTTGGTTTAACCGGTATTGGCGCCAGAATTGGCGAAATGATTATTTCTGTTCAGCAAATGGTCGATGAAGCGCTTACTTGGCTGGTGAATCAGGCTGTAGATCGAGGAATGGCTTTGTTGGACAGAGTTATGGGAAGAAGTCAACCTGAGCCAACACCTTCTGGTGCAATTGCAGGAGCTTTAGCAGAAATTGATTCAGAAAGTGTAAAAGAAGCCGATGAAGGAGAAGTTACTGCTGATGAAGCTCAGGCAATTAAAAATAAGGTTAATAGGGATCATTCATCTGTTATAAATATTTCTTCTGTTAAAGATTCAGGTGAAGATTGGGAATTTGAATATGCACCCATTGTTCAGATGGCAACTAAAAAAACCAAGAAAAAATCAAACTGTAATGAGCCAGGTACAAGTGCACCAAATATTGGTAATATTGCAAAGCATGGATCTCAAGGCTCAAGCTTAAGATCCGGACCAGAAATTTTCTGGCTTGAATCAGAGCATATTTTACCTTTTGCAACAGGAAGATCTTTGTGGCAAGCTCTGGCGTTATATCTCCCTGAAAGAGGTTGGAGTGAAGATAATCAACAAACTACAATAATGATCTATCATGACTCCGCTCGTGAGAAGACCGTTCAAGATAATATTGTAAGTGCCAATTTTACAAGAGCAGTTTCTAATGTTAATATTTCTGCAATGTTTAATAGAGAAAGAGCAAGATATGAATCAGGAGATAGAAATGCCTTATCAAATGCTCGTGATATTCTTGCTAGAATTCTCGAACCATTAGAAGATGCTAAAGATAATGCTGTTTCAAGAACTAACACAGCGGTAATTAATGAGAATAATAAAACAATGCCTGGCTGTACAAAAACAAATGGTGAGAGAAGAGGTGAAACAGGAACTCCAAAACCAACCTTAAGTCAGATAGAAGATGCTGCAACGCAACAATTTAATGATGTTCTTAGATTAGTAGCGGACGAATTGCTGAGCATTGAAGATAGAAGAAGAAGACTTGACAGCAGAAGACTTTTGGCAAAACTTAACATTGGCAAATCGCAAGATAAATACGAAGTTGAAGCAGATAAGGTTGCGGATCAGGTTACATCAAATAAAAACGATACCAATACTTCAACAATTAATTGCAGTAAAGAACCTGAAGATTTAAAGAATTAAGTGATAATGTAATAACATAAAAAAAATAATCATGCAAAAAATATTCTACCAAAAAGAACTTCTTATCAAAGCACCGCAAAAAAGAAAAGGAGCTGATAATAACAAAAAAGACGTTGAAAAAATTCAGTCCTGGCTTAGTTTATTTGCAATGCAAAATCCAAGTTCAGGAACAGCGACCGATATCGATGGCGATTTTGGTCCTGCAACAGAAAAAGCAGTATTGAATTTTCAAAAAGCGAATGGTCTGCCTCAAAACGGAATTGTAGATCAAAATGTATTTGATGAACTTGTATCTCCGCTAAAAAATGCTTTTGAAACCAATATATCAGGAAGTAATTTAAGAGAATTAATTCTAAATACAGCTCAAAATCATCTTGAAAATCATCCTTTTGAACTTGTTATAAATCATCAAAGCAATACAGGACCTTGGGTTCGAAGTTATATGGACGGACATGAAGGAACGGATTGGTTTTGGTGTATGGGTTTTGTTGAAGCCATTATCGATCAGGCAGCTTCAATTCAGGGGAAAAACTTTAAAACTCTGATGCCTTTAACGTACAGCTGCGATACAGTTGGTACAACAGGTCTTCAAAAAAAGATATTAACCCGATATCAAACTGCCAGAACTAATTCGGCTTTAATAAAACCAGGCGATATATTTCTTCTTCAAAAAACACCAAACGACTGGATTCATACCGGAATTGTAACTGCTGTTCATGCCGATACTATTGAAACTATCGAAGGCAATACCAATGCCGGCGGTTCTAATAATGGAAATGCAGTCATGAACAAAATCAGAAATTACAAACAATCAAAACTTGATTTCTTTTCAATCGAATCATTAGTATAGAAAATGGAAAATGTATTTACATATCTAAAAAACCAATTCGTATTTCAGCTTGATATTCTTTTTCAGGTCGAAAATCCGACGGAAAAACCTGTTTTGAATCAAATCGATGCAAATGGTTTTATAAACGAATTTATCATAGAAAATAATCTAACCGAATTTGATATTCTTATTTTAGGATTATCTCTGGTTCCGCACATGAAACCTGATTTTTTGAGTTCGGTTATTGCCGAATATCTGCCAAATGGCGGCGAACTGCCAGAGTTTGGCGGAATAAAAACAAAAAATCATCGTGGTATTTTGCCAACTGGCGAAACGGCTCAGTTTTTAATTGCCGGAAACGATCTCGAAAATAGAATTTCATTTTATAATTACCTCCACAATCAATCTTATCTTTATAAAAAAGGAATTATAAAAATAGAATCAGTTCCAAAAGGCGAACCTAAACTAAGCGGTTTATTAATTTTAGAAGATGAATACATTGAAAAATTCATAACCGGAAAAATCCTGAAACCGCAGCTAAGCAGTATTTTCCCAGCCCAATTAATAGAAACACAATTAGACTGGGACGATTTGGTTTTAAATTCCAATACTTTAAATCAGATAAAAGAAATAGAAACCTGGCTTAAATTCAACGATATTCTGCTTCACGAATGGAATATGAAAGCGAAGATAAAACCTGGTTTCAGAGTCATGTTTTACGGAACTCCCGGAACTGGAAAAACGCTGACAGCTTCACTTTTAGGAAAATATACGCAGAGAGATGTTTACCGAATTGATTTGTCGATGGTGATTTCAAAATACATTGGCGAAACCGAAAAAAACCTCTCTTCTCTTTTTGATAAAGCGGCCGATAAAGACTGGATTTTGTTTTTTGATGAAGCCGATGCTGTTTTCGGAAAAAGAACAAGTGTTAAAGATGCGCATGATAAATATGCCAATCAGGAAGTTTCGTATTTACTGCAGCGCATCGAAAATCATCCCGGATTGGTTATTCTGGCTTCTAATTTTAAAACCAATATTGATGCTGCTTTTACCCGCAGATTTCAATCTATAATTGAGTTTGAAGTACCTTCTTACGGCGAACGTTTAAAATTGTGGCAAAATAATCTGCCAAAAGGAATTAAAATTGATGAAGATGTAAATCTTAATGAACTTTCAAAAAAATACGATATTACAGGCGCAAATATTGTTAACATTATTCAATATGCCTGTCTGCGAACTTTAGAAGACCAAAACAAAAGCATCAACCTTAATCATTTACTTCAGGGAATTAAAAAAGAGTATGCAAAAGAGGGAAAAATGATGTAGTTGAATAATTACCGACTTTTTAAATCTCAACAAAATGTACAAACAGCCTTGAAATAAAATTTAAAATCACTATCTTAGAAATTGACTTTAAAAAGGTTAATGAATTAACAAGCAATATTTTAAGGATTTTGCTATTGTATTTAAAACCAATAAAACTATAATAATGATGAGGTTTAGTCTTTTTGTAACAGCATTTCTATTTATAACTCTGAGTTCTTGTAAATCATCAAAAGCGGTTGATTTTAAGGAATCACTTGCAAAATCAGAACGCAGGGCATTTGACATTATTCTTGGAAAAAATGGTTCAGGTGAAAAAAAGCTGAACTATCTGGTAAATGATGATTATAAAGGTGCTTTAGCAGCTGTAGATCAACAAGCCATAGAGTTTGATAAACTAATAGATGATATTAACAAACTTTCTACTAATGATGTTACAGAGGGAGAACCCCTTAAAATTGCCACTCTCGAGTATTACAAAGCTTTAAAAGCACTTCACGTATTCGACCGAAAAGAAATAGAACAGCAGGCACTTCTTTCAGAGCTGAAGAATAATGAACTTAATATCGCCCAAAATAATCTTATTGCACTTGCGCACCAGAAAAAATTGCTATACACTGCGGTGTATAAAAAGGAAGCTCTGCTTCATACAGCTGCAGAAAATTTTAATGCTGCAAATGGTATTTAATTAAGTTTTCTTCTTAATAAACCTTACTTCCTTTTCCTCGCTTCTACTCCTTTCCTATATAGAAATTCTTGTTTGAAATATTTTTATTTTTCTGCATTTGAACCTGCTATATTCAAAGAATCTCTTTCTCTGGATCTGCGGCGTTCCGGACGAAGGTTTTTAAGTTCACTTTCTTCTGCAAAAGTTGTATCTTCTTTAAATTTACCAGTTGAAATTTCAAAATTGTCAGCCGTTCCGGTAATTTTCATCGGAATATTAATAAGTCCCATTGGCGGCAGTCCTAAACGAAAACCTACATTTATTTTACCATCCATTGTAACCTGACCTTCCAGTTTACCTCTAAATCCAGCCATTTTCATGGTTGTTGGCGTAATAGTCATTACATTATTCTTTATCGCAGAATGAATTGCAATTTTATTAAATGAAGCTTTTTCTAAATCGGCAGCATCAGCTTTCTTCGCTACATGGTTTAGAAGTTTAAAGTTTTTAAATTTAATATCCTCCAGAGTTAAAGTTCCTTCGCCATCAATAGATTTAAAATCAATATTCATATTCTCATCTATACTGCCGCCAAGCTGGTAATCAACAGAAACTAATCCGTAAGCATCTTTAGCCATACTTACTAACTCAGCAAAAATAGGAATCTCTGCATAAGCACGCTGAATATCAAAATTGCTGGCTTTAAAATTCGCATTGTATTTAGCTAAACGACGATGCTGTGCTTTATAATCACCTGTCATTGCTATTTTGGTACCCGCCATATTAAAAGCAGCTTCGGTTACCTGAACTTTTCGCTCATTAACGACAAGTGTTCCAATAAAATCTTGAATCTTATAAGTATCAAATTGAAGATTATTGACTTTTGCTGAAATCTTAAGATCGGCAGTACTTGGAATTCTAATTACATAGTTTTTGTTTTTATCTGCAGTGTTTTTAGCAATCGTATTTACAGAAGTAGAATCTGTTTTCAACATGGCTTCTTCTTCCGCTTTCTGGTCTGTATATTTGGCAATCATCTCAAAAAACTCGTTCGCATTAATTTGATTGCTGGACAGGTTAATATCGGCTTTAAGCTTTTCGTTGGACTGGCGTAAATACTTTCGATTAAACAGATATCGCAATACATTATGAATGTATCCATTTAAAACAACATCGGATTTTCCATAAGTAAGATTAAATTCTTCAAAACGCATCTTGTCTTTAAAGAATTTAAATGTTCCTTTTGAAACCTCAAACGGCTCTGGAAACATGGCGCTTTTAATTACTAAATTTCTGGCTTCCAGTTTTCCTCCATTTTTAATATTGTCATAATTTTTGGCATCAATATCTTTTTTAGAACCTTTAGCGATAAGATTGGTTTGAATAACTCCCGAAATACTCATGTCTTTCACAGGAAATATCTGCGTTAATTTTCCAACATCTAAAGTTCCCTGAGTTTTGATGTTATAAACCAAATCATAAAGATTGCTTACTTCACCCTGAACTTTAAAAGGCGACCCGGCTAAAACAAATTCGGCAGGCTGTAATTTTACATTTAAATCCTCTCCAGTTCCTTTTTCACTAGTAACCGCAGCATTTATATTTATATTTTCGACAGGTATTTTAGGATATTTAAGCGATTTTAAATAGCCATTTTTAATATTTATTACTGTTCTTGATGATGGATATTTTTTCTGTTTACGATTTAAAATCCCGTGCAAGCTGACTTTTAAATTTAAATCTCCCTTAACTTCTAAACTGTCTAAAGGATAAAATTTATGGATTTGCGCTAAGTTGATTTTAGATTCTAATTCCGTATCTACAGTAAACGGATATAATTTGTGGAGTTCAAAACGCCCGCGGACAAAATTATCCAGAGCCTCGGCGTTTAAATTGGTTATTTTACCCGAAACATTCCGTAATATACTGTCTTTTGCAGTTAAACTTAGATTTAAGTTTATGTTTTTTACTGCATCTGGTTTCTTGATATTTTTAACATATCCGTTTTTTAAACTTGCATTTAATTGAAATTTCGGAATACTTTTTATAATGGTATCTGTTTTATTAAAATACTGACTGAAACCTAAATCTCTTAAAAATACACCGTCGGCTTTTAAATCTAACGCAACCTCTCCTCTAATATCATGTTCATTGAGATTTAAGGCATCTTTTAATTTTGCCAAATCTAAATCAGCTTTTACAGCGGTTTTAATTTTTAGTTTTTTGAAACCTTCTGAATGAAAATTAACTGTTGTTTTCTTTTTATCCAGATTAAAAGACAAGTTGTCTAAATCAAATTTTAATTTATTAATATCTAAATCTTTAACCTGCGCTTTGGCCGATATATTGATATCTTTTACTGGTTCTTTAATTTTTTTATAAGCTATCGCACCATTATTAATTTGTAAATCAGCAGAAACAATTGGCTTTTCTGACTGATCCTGCATATATTTTCCTTTTGCAAATATTCTAAAGTCAATGTTACCGGTAATTGTCATTTGTTCGCGCCACTTGTCGTAAACAGGAGGCACAAGAGAAAGCATTTCTTCTAATGTAGAATTTTTAGACTGCATACGCAGATCAAAATCATATCCGCCTTTTATAAACGCAAAATGACCATTAAATGAAAATGGAAAATTTTTAATACGAATAACGTTTCGTTCAAACTTAAATTTTAATGCTTTAGCATCAATGTAGGTAATAATTTCAGCATTGACCGGTTTATTACGTACATAATCAACACCGTTTAAGCTAAAATCAAATGACTTTATTTTGACGTTTGAATCAAGATCAAATAATGCTGCGCTCAAATCTCCGGTTCCTTTATAATTAAGATCCTGAACCTTAAATTTTAAAAGTGCGCTTTTATCATTGTATGAAATATTTGTCTGCTTTATAACAATTCGTTTGATATTAAATTCAGTTTCGGTAGTATCTGCAGAATTTGAAGGCTTAACAATATTAAAATTGGCATTTCCTTTAGCGTCTATTTCAAGGTTTAAATTAGCTTCATCCAGATAGACAGCATCTAAAACAATTTTACCTTTTAATAAACTGTAAAAGTTTACTCCGGCAGATACTCTTTCTGCTTTAACAACATTTGCTGATGTAAATTGAGTCTTTTTATTAACTACGCTGACATTTTTTGCATAAACAGTTAAAGCCGGAAAATGTTTAAAAACAGAAAGTCCAATTTCATCAAAACGTACTTGCGCGTCCAGTTTTTCATTAGCTATGCTTTGGAGTTTATCTCTTATTTCATCCTTAAATATATAGGGAACAATTGTCAGGATGATTATTAAAAGTAAAAATAAGATTGTAATTGTAATTGCAGTTTTCTTTAAGAACTTCCTGGTCATTTTTTAAAAGATATCGTTTTAAGATTTTAAAAATATAGATTTACCTGCCAAGAAAAAATCTTGAATGATATATTAACTCAAAAATAACAATTATAAATTTTATTCGGATTTTATGTTCAAGAATAATACAGATTACTTAAAAAAAAGCAGTAAAATTTTAAACCGAAAAATGTTTTATGATAATGAAAAATTATTTATCATTTCTAAATTCAGAAGGTGTTATGCCTTTATATTTTTTAAAAATATGATTTAGATGACTTTTATCTGTAAATCCAAAAACATCGGCTATTTCAGAAATACGCATATCGCTGTGTAAAAGACGGTCTTCGATTAATTTTAATTTATAATTTAAAATATATTGCTGCAGGCTTACATTAGTATGTTTTTTAAAATAACTTCCAAGATATGTGGAAGATATGCCAAATTCCTGCCCAATAGACTCTGCCCTTAGTTTTTCGGGAGCATAAATATTAGATTGAATATATTGAAGAATATGAATGGTTTTCTGATCTGTAGTTTCAGTAATTTGTTCCGGATAATCTTGATGAACATTTCGCGCTATAATAATCAAAATACTGTTAACCAGCTGAATTGATAATTCTTTCTCGTAAAATCCGTGGTTTAACTGCTCTTGAATCAGGATATTCATTAAACTATTTATTGATTGTGCATCTTTATCATTTTTAATGATACAACCTGGTTCGTGTCCCACATTTTTTAGTATCATTTCAAGACGATCAAACAACTCAAGCTCTTTTTCATTTGATTTCACAAAAATGTTATTAAATCGAATAAAGAAAAACTGAGTTGGTTTTTCAATATGAAAAATATGCTGATCATTTGGCGCGACCAAAAAAAGATCTCCGGGTTTGTAATTCAGTGCCAGTTCATTTATATGTTGTTTTCCTGTTCCCTCAACAATATACACCAGTTCAAAAAAGGTATGAGCATGAAGTCCTCTTGGACAAACATCCAGCATTTCTTTTAAAACCAACTCAAACGGCATCCATAAATGATCTTTTACCATAGCCTAAAATTACACAAAAAACATGGATTTATACAACTCACAAAAAACAGTCTGACGGAACTTTGCGATGTAATAATCAACAATAAAAAACAACAAAATGAAAGCATTAGTATTAGAAAATTTTGGTGAAGTCTATACATTAAGTGATATAAAAAAACCTGCTGCAGGAAAAGGACAGGTTTTGGTTAAAATTAAAGCCAGCGGTATTAATCCGCTCGATTTAAAAATAAAAGAAGGTCAGGCGGCACATGCGCAGGTCAATCTTCCTGCAATTCCGGGTATCGATATGGCCGGAATTGTAGAAGCGGTTGGCGAAGGTGTTAAAAATTTTAAAGCCGGCGATGAAGTTTACGGAATGACAGGCGGTGTTGGAGGCGTTCAGGGTTCATTAGCAGAATATGCTTCAGTTGATGCAGATTTACTGGCTTTAAAACCAAAAAATCTTAGTTTTAAAGAAGCCGCTGCTCTCCCCCTTATCTTTATTACTGCTTGGGAAGGACTTATTGACAGAGCAAAGGTTGGAGCTGGTCATAATGTATTAATACAGGGCGGTGCCGGCGGAGTTGGACATATTGCCACACAAATTGCGATTGCAAAAGGCGCAAATGTTTTCGCAGCAGTTTCTACTGCTCACATCGATTTAATCAAAGAATATGGTGCAATTCCAATTGATTATACAACTTCTTCTCCTGAAGATTATATTGCGAAACACACTAACGGAGAAGGCTTTGATATTATTTATGAAACTGTTGGAGGTACAACTCTTGATAACTCATTCAAGGCGGCAAAACAATATAAAGGTCATGTAATAAGCATTCTTGGATGGGGAAATCATAGTCTTGCTCCTCTTTCTTTTCACGGTGCAACATATTCAGGAGTTTTTACCTTATATCCGCTTATTTCAGGAAAAAACAGAAAAGAGCATGGTCTGATTTTAAAAGAAGCGGCACAATTAGTAGAAACAGGAAAAGTGATTCCAATTGTAGATCCTCAAAATTACTCGCTTGAAACCATTGAGGAAGCTTACGCCTCTATACTAAATGGAACAGCAAAAGGAAAAGTTGTGATTAATATTGAATAAAAAACTAAATTTCTCTGCCAAATATGATTTGCAAGATTTGGCAGAGAAATTTATCTTATCAGTTTTTTTAGATCCGAAATTACAAGACACTTAATACTTCTTAATATAAACGGTCTTCTTATTTACAAATTCCTGAATACCGTCCTGAGAAAGTTCACGGCCATATCCTGATTTCTTTGTTCCGCCAAAAGGAAGCCTCTGATCACTTTTTACAAGTTCATTTACAAATACTGCTCCATCATCAAATCTGGGTATCAATCTGGCTGCTTTGTCGAGATCGTTCGTAAATATTGTGACACCAAGTCCAAAAGGGCTTGCATTTGAAAGCTGGACAGCTTCTTGTTCGTTCTCAAAAGTTGTAATGCCTATAACAGGACCAAAAATTTCTTCTGTAAAAACCTCCATTTCTTCTGTAACATTTCCTAAAACTGTTGGTTCGAAATACGCTTTATCTCTATTACCTCCTAACAGAATTTCTGCTCCTTGATCTAATGCAGTCTTAAGCTGTTTTTCAAGTTCTTCGGCAAGATCAATACGAGCCATAGTGCCTATTGTAGTGTCTTCGCTCATAGGATCTCCCGGTTTAAGTTTTTTAACCGAGTCCAGAAAGGCTTTTGTAAATTCTTCAGCAATTGAAGACTCTACAAGCAGACGTTTTCCTGCAATGCAGCTTTGTCCGGCATTTTGAAAACGAGCTTCAACACAGGTACTCACCGTTTTCTGCAGATCACAATCTGCAAAAACTATAAGAGCGTTGCTTCCTCCCAGTTCAAGCACCGATTTCTTAATTTCGCTTCCCGCAATGGCAGCTACAGATTTTCCTGCTGCTTCGCTTCCGGTCAAAGTAACCGCTTTAACTTTTGGATTTCTTATAATGCCTTCCACCATCTTACTGTTAACAGGAAGATTTGTAAAACATCCGTCGGGAAAACCTGCTTTCTTAAATACTTTTTCGATACTTGCGGCACTTTTCATCACGTTGCTGGCATGTTTTAAAATCCCGACATTTCCCGCCATCAACGCTGGAACCGCAAATCGCATTACCTGCCAGAAAGGATAATTCCACGGCATTATTGCAAGAACAACTCCAATTGGTTCATAAGTTACATAACTTTTTTGTGCATCTGTTTCAATTATCTTATCAGCCAAATGTTTAGAAGCGTGTTCTGCATAATAATCACACAACTTTGCACATTTTTCTATTTCTGCTTCTGCCTGTTTGATAGGCTTTCCCATTTCCTGAGTAATAATTTTGGCATATTCCTGAGAGTTTGCTCTTAGTTCACGACCCGCAGCTTGCATTAATTTTGAACGTTCTGCAAAGGAAACTTCCCTCCATTTTTTATATTGTTCATCTGCCTTGTTTACAGCATTTTCAACATCGCTGACATCAAACTCTGCAGTTTCGTATACCAATTCCTGATTATAAGGATTTATAGATTGTATCATCTTTCTTTTTTTATCACACTAGATTATTAAATTAGATCGTAAAAGTTACAACTTATTTGAATTTTTAATACTTTTTCGAATAAATTATTTTCCTGAGATCCCTTTATTTCACTAAACGAATTCCTGAAAACTGCCACTGATGTCTGGGGTGAAAAAAGTTACGGTAAGAACTTCGGCTATGCCCTTCGGGCGTGGCAATAGAAGCTCCGCGCAAAACCATTTGGTTTACCATAAATTTACCATTATATTCCCCAATGGCTCCCGCTTCCTTTTTATACCTTGGGTACGGCAGGTAGGCGCTTCCCGTCCATTCCCACCTATTTCCCCAATTGAAAAAACTACTGGCGGCTTCCCATTCTTCTTCAAGCGGCAAACGCATACCTTTCCAGGCAGCAAAAGCAGATGCTTCATAAAAATTTATATGACAAACCGCTTCGTCAGGATCAATTTCCTGTAATCCTTTAAGAGTATAATATTTCCAGCTGCCGTCAATAAAATGCCAATATAAAGGGGCTTTTGCCTGATGTTCTTTAACCCAGTCCCAGCCTTCAGAATGCCAGTAAATAAAATTCTCATAGCCACCTTGCTGCATAAATTTCAGATATTCTGAATTTGTAACCAGTGAAGATGAAATTTCAAAAGCTTCCAGATATTTACTATGACGTGCAGATTCGTTGTCAAAACTAAAGCCTGTACCTTTAAAACCAATTTCATACATGCCTTCAGGCATTGAAATAAATCCTGAATCTACATCTGGTTTTTCATTACCTGAATAATTTTCATTATATGGAGGAAACAACGGATTATGTCCTAAAATATATTTAATATCCGTTAGCAGCAGTTCCTGATGCTGCTGCTCATGGTTTAAACCGAGTTCGAAAATTGAATAAATCTCATCTGTAAGCACAGCTTCTTGTAAATAGGCTTCCATTTGCTCATCTACATAAGCTCTGTATGTGTAAATATCGGCTACGGAAGGACGGCTCAAATTACCACGATCCGTACGAACAACTCGCGCTCCTACAGTTTCATAATAGCTGTTAAACACATAATTATATTGAGAATTAAAGACTTTATATCCTGAAAAATGAGGTATTAAAATAAAAGTTTCAAAAAACCAAGTGGTATGTCCCAAATGCCATTTAGGCGGACTTACATCAACTATGGGCTGAACTACATAATCTTCTGTTTCCAGCGGACTGCATATTTGTTCTGAATGTCTGCGTACTTTATTATACTGCGCCAGTAATAATTGCGTATCATTTTTAACTATTGTTTCCATATTCATTTGGATTGTATTAAACTGCAGTCCAGAAAGCGTCCATAAACCATTCTTTGTTGTCCTTAATATTGTGTACAAACTGGAATCCGGATTTAGCGGCCATATTCTCGATATCTTCGTCGGAAAATTTCTGGGAAACCTCCATATAAATAGGCTCATTCGCATCAAAATGAAATGTTTTGTCTCTCACAGTCACCTTTTGCTCCTGAAGACTAATCAGATAACTTCTACAGGCACCAGTAAGAGGATCATACGTTTCATAATGCTCAAACTGATCTACAATAAAATCTGCATTCAGCTCTTTATTAATACGTTCCAGCAAATTCAGATTAAAGGAAGCTGTTACTCCCTTAGAATCATTATAGGCATTTAAAATCGTGTTGGGTTCTTTTTTCAAATCAAAACCAATCATAACTACATCTCCTTTATTGAGATTTTTACGTAGCTCTAAACAAAATTGATAAGCTTCGTCGAGTTCCATATTGCCTATATTGCTTCCTAAAAAAAGAATCACTTTTCTGCGCGACGACAGCTGGGCCGCTTTGTGCAGCATTTCAAAATATTCACCTTCAAGACACTGTATATCTAAATCAGGAATATTTTCTTTAAGTTTTTTATCTAAAATTGAAAGAATATTTCCGGAGATATCAATTGGCATATACGTAAAATCAACATTCTGTTCGTTTAAATACCTCAGCAGATACATTGATTTTGAAGCATCGCCTGCTCCCAGTTCAATTAAATCAAAAGGCGTCTGATCTGCCCTGATTCCATCTGCTATATCTGTAGTTTTATGTTTAAAGATATCCATCTCACAGCGGGTGAGATAATATTCAGGCAGGGTCATGATTTCCTGAAAAAGCCTGTCTCCGCGCTGATCGTAAAAGTATTTTGATTGTAAATGTTTAGGATGCTGACTAAGTCCGTCCAGCACATCTTCCAAAAAATGACTGGTATTTTCTTCTGCTGTTTCAATAATGCCGGCAGTAAATGTATTTGATAAATTCATGGTCTTTTCTATTTTGATATTTTTATGAAAACCAATTCCATTTATGATATTTATAAAGGGAACTAAAAGCTTCTTTCCCATAAAGATACGCTTTATGTTTCTGAAACAGGTTTCTTATCAAAATGAATCTTAACTCAAAAAAATCAATCTGCTGTCATTACAAATCCAGTTTTACTCCAATTCCAGACATTCATATTCAAGCTCATTAATAAAATCAATAATTTGTTGTGCAGTCACTTCGTTACTTACTAATCTTAAAATAGTATCGCAGTCTTCAAGATCAAAATTCCATTCAGAATTCGGAATAAATGAAAACAGATTTTTAAACATGTTGAGCTGTACTCGGTTATCATTCTGAAATTATATAAACCCTCGCCGAAATTCTATAATTTAAAAGGTTCTCGTTCTGTCTATTTTTGAATAAATGTTAAACAACTACTTGTAACTTATTAAATTATGAAACTATCACAATCATCTGGTATGAAATTTATCGGCGACGCCTTTTATCATAAAAAACCGGCAATAAACAATATTACTTCTCTATACAGTCGACATGAAGACGAACCTGATTTTGACTGCGAATTTTTATATGGCGACGGAATCGAAAGCCGCGGAAACGAAAACATACTGGATCCTGATCCTGACGATTATATTAAAAATGGTTATAATGACAGCAGATGGAATGCTGATGTCTTCAATCCATATGTAGAGCAAACATATTATTAAGCAGAAAAGATTAAACCAGATTAAAACTAATTCCGGTCTGATTTCGTATATAATATAAAACGACGAATCATGACTATCAATTCTTTTCATCTGCCAGCAAAGATATATCGTTATCTTTCTATAAACGAAGGCCGTCTAGTACCGTTTGAAGAACTGTGCCTTTTTATTTACACTTATGAAAACGAAAACGCGTTTTCATATGAAGTTTTTTCTGCAGAAAAAACATATCAGTCGCATGTTATGGATTTATTGCTGTTCCTGTCTGATATTAATCTGATAACATTAGACCAGTCTACAGACGAAAGCTGTCTTAATTTTGCCGGTCTGAATTAATTCTGCCTGCTTTTTGTAATTCAGTCAGCATGTAGTTATATAATGAAAAAGCTGCACAAATTCATAGAATCTATACAGCTTTTAATTTAATTTCTATATGTGTTCATACTTTACAGAAAAGTGCCGAACCTTTCGAAATGACAGGTGTATCCATTTGGATTTTTCACAAGGTAATCCTGATGATACTGTTCGGCCGGCCAGAATTTAGTAAAAGGCTCCAGCTCTGTTACGACAGCACCGTTCCATCTGCCAGAATCATCTACAATCTTAATTACTTCTTTTGCCGTTTCTTTCTCGGTTTCATCCTGAATAAAAATAGCAGATCTGTAGCTTGATCCTCTGTCATTTCCCTGCCTGTCTACTGTTGTAGGATCATGCATACGGAAAAAGTAATCCAATAGTTCCTTAAAGGAAGTCTGACGTGTATCATAAGTAATCTCCAGCCCTTCTGCATGTCCGGGATGGTTTTCGTAGGTTGGGTTTTCATTTTCTCCTCCTATATATCCGGCTTCTGTATCGACCACTCCGGGACGCACCCTGAATAAATCTTCCATTCCCCAGAAACAGCCTCCGGCTATATATGCTTTTTTTAAATATTCCATGTTTCTATTTTCTAAAGTATATTAATTTATAACTTTCTTTTTCAATATAAAATTAGTGCATTAATCTATAAATATTAAGCATCAGTAATTCTAAATTCTTATTACAATATAGATAAAAATTACAGATATTTTCTAATGTTCAGACTACGATTTTTGCATTTCAAAAACTGCTGTATCATCACCATTACCCATTATTATTTTATCTGCCAGTCCTATAAAAAGTCCATGTGCCAGCACGCCTTCAATTTGATTTAAATTTTTAGCTAAAGACTCAGGATCATGGATCAAACCGAAATCAGCATCAACAATACAATTACCCTGATCAGTTACGAATACTTTACCTTCTTTCTTTCTTATCTCGCCATTCCCGCCAATTGATGCAATCTGACTTAAAACATAACGGGAACTAAATGGAACCGTTTCAACAGGTACTTTAAATTTTCCCAGTTTTTCTACTTTTTTGGAAGAATCAGCAATGATGATTTTTTTTGTGGTAAGAGACAATACAATTTTTTCGCGAAACAAAGCGCCGCCGCCTCCTTTAATCATCAGTAAATCAGATGTAAATTCATCGGCACCATCAATTGTTACATCTATTGCATCCATGCTGTTTATATCAATTAAGTCGATTTTTAAAGAAGCGGCAAGTTCTTCAGTTTGTCTGGAAGTGGCAATTGCTTTAATCTTAAGCCCCTCTTTAACCCTTTGCCCGATTTCTAAAATTGTATAATAAGCTGTTGAACCGGTTCCAAGTCCAACTATCATATTATTTTCGATTAATTTTACCGCTTCTCTTGCGGCAAGCAGTTTTTCTTTCTCTAAATCAACTCTTTTTTTCATAACAAACAAATAACAGCAGACTAAACTACTTAACCAAAAACAAATTACTGCATTTCTATCTCGCAGCAATCATCATTAAATATAATCAAAAACTTAAACTTTTCAATTAAAGATTAAATTGAAAATAGGCCGTAAATAAGTCCAATTCTTTAAATCATTGATTATTTGGGAATTTGATTTAGCAAATCAATAACAGTCTGTATTCGCCTTCATTTTCTTTTGGAGCTCTGTGAATGCACGGCGGCACTTGTTGTTTTGGATGATCTACAGCCAAACGCCAAAGATGCATTAATCCTAAATTAACAGGTTTCGCATCCTGAAGTGCCTGATAATGTAAATCAAAGTAATTCTCCTTTAAAAAGTCTTCGAATTCTTCGTCGGTTCCGGTATGAAGTTCTTTTAGTTTTGTACGGATTTCAGGAATTAAAATTTTCTGTTCAGCCTCTGAATTAGAAATAATATCACTGGCCGCTCCATGATAAGTACACAAAAAAGTATCTGTTGCAATAGGCGAACGATCAACGTGAAATGAATAAACATCTGTTGAGATGAAATCGAATTCATCATCACGCTCATAACACTTGAGCAGATTAAGAGCGGGAGAAGCTCCAAAATCAGTTAATAATTGCAAATCATTTAAAATTATTTCCCGTGCTGTATTTCCTTTTTCTGACAGCTGGAGTGCAATTAAATCTTCAGGAAAAACTTCTGTTATATTTTCTTTTAAAGATAACTTGGTTACAATCTCATTAAAATCGCCTTCCAAATTTCTGTACCAGCAAAGCGCGTTTACTTCTCCTTTTAAATCAGTCTGTACAAGCTCAGAGAAAGTAGATACCATACCAATTTGACTGCTGGCAGAAAATATATGATGCATAATTATGTATTAAGAAATTAATTTGTTCATTTCATTACAAAAATATGCATCAGTATTCAATTACGCATTTTTAGAGCCTCAAATTTTGGGCTTTAAATCTGTAATTATATTTGCATAAAAGGATAATCGGTATAACCTCTCGCCGTACCGCCGCCAAATAAAGTATGATTATCTGAAATTTCATTTAATACCGCATTGTGTTTTACTTTTTGAGGATAATCTGGATTTGTCAAAAATTTTCTGCCAAAGCCAACTAAATCAACTAAATTTTCCTGAAGCAGAGACTCGGCTTCGTCGGGAGTTTTGTTTCCTGTAGCGATTATAGTATTTTTAAATGTTTGTCGAAGTTCCTTTCTAAAATCGTTTGGAATTTGAGGAGCATCGTCCCAATCGGCTTCGCAAAGATGAATGTATGCTACTTGCAGTTTATTCAGTTCTGCTGCAGCCAGCATTATGGTTTCCAGAATTTCGGGATCATTCATGTCTTTAAAACTGATGAAAGGAGAAAGACGTATTCCTGTTTTTTCTTTTCCAACTGCTGCAACAACAGCTTTTGAAATTTCTATTAAAAAACGAATTCTATTTTCTTTTGTTCCTCCGTATTCATCGGTTCTTTTATTGCTGTTGCTTCTTAAAAACTGATCAACCAAATAACCGTTTGCACCGTGAATTTCGACACCGTCAAAACCAGCTTCAATGGCATTTTTGGCGCCTTGTACAAATTCTGCAATAACTTTATTGATATCGGCTTTCGTCATTTCTTTTGGTTCGTCTACGGGAACAAAAGTGGCGTCGCCATTTGCTGCGCCGTCAAAAATATAAACACTGGTATTTTGAGCCATTAATGCCGATGGCGCGAGAGGCTGTAATCCGTTAACTTTTGCACTGCTTACTCTGCCCACATGCCACAACTGCAAAAATATTTTGCTTCCTTTTCTATGTACCGCATCTGTTATTAATTTCCAGCCTTCTATTTGATCCTTGCTGTAAATTCCGGGTGTTTTAGCATAACCCATTCCTTGCAAAGAAACCTGAGTCGCTTCTGTAATGATGAGTCCGGCTGTACTGCGCTGTGCATAATATTCCGCCATTAAAGCATTCGGAATATCTCCGGGCTGTGAAGCTCTTGATCGCGTCATTGGAGCCATTAAAAAGCGGTTTTCTAATGGAATTCCGTTTAAATTGTACGGTTGAAATAACTTTTCATACTTCATTTTAATTCTTTTTTAAAATTAAATTTTTCAGTTTTTGTGCCGAATCATTCTCGAATAACACTCTTATCTTCATAAGCCATTTGAGCAATTTCATCTTTTCGTTTAAAGCTAACTCCTTTGTGCTGTTGAATATAAGTAATTATTTCATTAGTTGCAGCAACCATTTGCGGCGTTCCTCCAATACGATCATGAAAACTTATAGACATTTGTCTTCTCTTTGTTTCAGACTCTTTATAAAGCTGATCAAATTCTAATTTGACCTGACTTACAAACTGATCGGCACTAAAGTTTTTTCCTTCTATCAAAACAATATCATTACAGCGAATCGTATAAGGAACCACAGCAAAATCTTTTCCTTTTACTTTGATTAAAAACGGTTCGTCGCGGCTTAAGTCATCAATATGATATTTAAACCCAAGTTCCTGTAAAATATCCAGCGTATTTGGACCGCGTCTGAGCCAGTTTGCGTTGTAACCCACAGCTTGAAAACCCGTTATTTTTTTAATGGCGTCTACTCCGTCTTTAATGAATTTTTTCTCCGTTTCATACGGCATAGAATATTCTGTTGCCCAGTTCATTCCGTGCGCGGCGGCTTCGTGTCCTCTTGCTACAATTTCTTTGGCAAGTTCCGGATTTTTTAAAACAGCCGATCCCACCATGTGTGAAGTAACTTTGATACCGAGTTTGTCCCAATTATCGAGCATTCGCGGAATCCCTTCTTTATAACCGTATTGATACCAGGTTTCACCCGGAAGATCCACAAAACCTTTTTGCATGTTTTGCGGAAACGGACTTTCTGCATTTACCGGCTGACCGCCCGCTTCAAACTGCATGGAAACGGAAACAACCAAACGAGATCCGTCAGCCCATTTACTATCTGATTTTTCAGTATTGATAAAAGTATTTTCTTTTAAATCATCTGCCAGTAAAGAATTTACCGGCAACATTCCCGCAAGTCCAACCAAACCTGCTTGTTTCAAAAATGTTCTTCTGTCTTTCATAATCAATTGATTTTATTGAAATGCTTTTTCAATAATCAGCGTTTCTTCATAGATTGAAAATTTGCTGATTAAATTGTTTTCAACTGTAATATGTATTGCTAAAGGCATTTTAAAATGCTTTCCTGTTTTCTTTACCGTTCTTTCAACAGTTCCAAAAATTGCGGCTTGATTTCCTCGTATTAAAAAGGAATTTGTCTCTACTTTTTCTGAGCCGTCAACAAAATAACTGAAAAGGGTTTTAAATAACGGAACGATTTCTTCCCGTTTCGAACGGTGTCCTGTCCAAGGCATATATTTAGATTCAAAAATGTACCAATCCACATTTTCTGAAACCATTGAAGCGATTTTGTCCGGATTTTTGGTTCCAAAATATTCAAAGAATTTTTCTACCGTTTCTTTTGTTTTTATTTCTTCGTCGGTGTAGACTTGTGCCTGCATTGAAAAACTTATCAATAGCAGCATTACCGCTATTTTCAAAGTTTTTAAATTCGATTTAAAAATGGTTTGTATCATAATTATCTTTTTTAGTTTAAACTTAAAATTTCAGCTGCATGGTAATTCCTGTAAAGAAAATATCCTTTCCAGTTCCTGAAGCTTTTATATATTCTCCGGCATTAAACCAAGTGGCTTCCAGTCTGAAATAGAGATAAGAATTGGGCTGCCAAATGATTTCGCTTTCTAATTGATTACCAATTTTCTTTTCCGTTGTCGTATCGCCGGGATAAATCAGAATCGTATTGGGCGCATAAATTCCATCGTAACCGCTGTAGCGCCAAAACATATCATAATCAATCACCCATTCGATATTTTTGGTGATTTCAAAACTTAAGGAAGGATGAAAATCAATAAGGTTTGAAGGGCCAATTACAGAAGCCAAACCAAAATAAGCGCCTCTTGGAAAAAGCGGATTAAATGTCTGCAGACTTGTATCGCCTTCTTTTTTATCTCCGCTGATGACTTCGGTTTTAAAGCCAATTTCGGGATGAAATTTTACCGTATTAAAACGATATCCTGCGTTGATTGAAGCAGTCCAGGCATTGATGCTTTTATCGCCAACATCTCCAAACTGAAAAACGGCTTCTCCATCGTAACGCCAATTCTCCGATTTTCCCCAAATCCGGGTTCCTACTGAATGACGTTCTTCTCTTCCCGCTGCATCATTAAAGTTTGCTTTTGCTCTTTTATAACCTAAATAATAAACATCGATATTATTTATAAAGGGTACTTTATTGAATACCAAATAACTGCCCCATAATTGGCGATCCTGATTGGATTCGTCATCGAAAATTCCGTCGTGTGCGACTACAAAATGACTGTAAAATAAATCGGCAGTCATATTGTTTTTTCCGGCCATCATTTTTATTCCGTCAAAAGACTGCCTGTTATTTGGGCCGTCTCTAACAGCTACTAAACGCTGTGATCCATACGAAAGTTCTTGTCTTCCTGCTCTTAGAATCAGCTTTTTCCCTTTTTCATTTATAAAATTAAAATCGGCGAAAGCCTGATGCACTTCCAACGGATTCTGATCTACCGGACTCGGATCAATTCTTCCGTCGGCAAGGCTGCTTTGTGTCTGAGCAAATAGCCTAAAAAACTTTCCCACATGAAAATCGGCATGAAATAAATAACGCGATAAGATGTAACCGTCACTGTCCTGCGGTCCATCGCCCCAATTTTCATTTTTGGCATAGAAATACTGAAACCTTACATCGCCTCCAAAACTGATATAGGTGTCTTTTGAAGTTGAAATTGGCATAAACTTCATTGTTTTATACCAATTATCATGTATAGTATCATTTTTCAGAAAACTATAATTTTCATCAAATCGAAGCGGTTTAAAGGCTGGATATTCCTGTGAGAATCCTGATAGCGAAATCAATAAAATCAGTACTAACAGTTTATTTTTCATAATTGAATTTTTAATAATTCTAACATGTTGAGTATAATCATTTAACACATAGAAACATAGATCTTTTCACCTTAACAAAAGGCGTTTCACTTACTTCAACACACATAGCTATGTGTGAGAAACTAGTTTCTTTCAATTATCTTTTTTGTAGATAAGAAAAACTATGTTTCTATGTGTTTAAATACATTCTTTTTGAATTATACCCAACAATTTAATTTTATTTGTGGCAGCTTATTTCCCAGCATTCTGTTTAATATCCTTATACGCATTTGGAACATTAAAATTGAAATGAAGCCAATTAAAAAGTTCATATCCTTTATTAAACTCTTTCATGGTTACAGCCGTTTTGGTCTGTTCTAAAGTGAGTCCTTTTTGTACGGCGTCTTCCACATTTGCTTTTAAAGCTGTTACATAATCGATTGTATATTTTATTCCCGCTTTGTTGGTAATTCGGCCGTGACCGGGAACTACTACATCTTTGTCTGAAATCATATTATAGATTTTGTTCAGGTTATTTACTGGCTCTAAAAAATAGCCGTCAAACAGCCACGGAATTGTTGGACTTTCTGCAATAAAAGGGTTTCCTGCCCAAAGTACATTTCCTGAAGCCGATTTCAAATACACAAAAAGATCGGCAGGAGACTGTGCCGTTCCAACATTGATTACTTCTACACTATTGCCTTTTCCCATATCAATTTTCATGGTTTGGTTAATTGCAATTGTAATGTCAGCTGGACGGTAAACACTTTCTTCAATTCCGCGTCCTTTACCAAAAAGCATAATCATAAACTGTTTGATATTTTCGTAATTCTTAGAAAGGTTTTCTTTGCAGAATTCGTTCTGAATGACAATAGTTTCTTTTGGAAGCAGATAATTGCCGAAACAATGATCGCCATGATCGCTGGTATTTATCGCATATACAATAGGTTTTGGAGTAACAGAACGAATCAATTTATATAATTGATCGTAAAGACCTTTGCTCAACATCGTTTCTATTAGCAAAACACCTTTTTCTCCCACAATAAATCCCGCAGAAGTTGCCTGTGGAATTCCCTTTGTAGTTTCGGTTCCGGTTGTAGTTGGTGAAACGGCATACACATTATCTGCAATTTTATGCAGTTCTAAAGTGACTTTATTAGCATCCCAAATGGGCACGTGATCGGGCATTGCAAATTGCGCATAACCTTCTGTAGTTGCAAGTAAACATAATAAGAAGGCTAAACCCGTAATTATTCTTTTAATTTTCATGATTTATTTTTTTTGAATGGTCTTCCATTCGTTTTTAAAGTTTTTTTGCATAACCGCCAAAGTATTTAACCGGCGACCAATCCGGAACTACCGGCGCTATTGCAGGATCAATAGATTTAAATTCGCGTGCGCCATAGACTACTTTACCATTTACAATTGTAAGGTCTGATTCTATATTTCGCACTTTATCTGCCGAAACTGTAAAATAATCTTCTGATAAAATGGTAAAATCAGCATACATTCCTTTTATCAATTTTCCTTTGTCTTTTTCTTCTCCGGAAAACCACGCACTTCCTGAAGTATATAATTGCAATGCAGTGAATTTATCCAAAACCTGATCTTTTGGCCAGAACTGCATTCCACCCAACGTTTTTCCTGTAATAAGCCAATGCAGTGCCATCCAAGGATTATATGTTGAAATTCTGGTAGCATCAGTTCCCATTCCTACGGGAATTCCCATTTCGAGCATTTTTTTGATTGGAGGTAATTGTGTTTTTGGAGCTCCGTACATTTTTTCATACAATTCTCCCTGAAAATACATTCTGAATTGTACCGCAATACCGCCATTTAATGCTTTTACTCTTTCTAATTCCTGTGGTGTAATGGTTTCGGCGTGGTCAAAAAACCAGCGCAAACCGTTAAACGGAATTTCTTTATTTACTTTTTCAAAAACATTCAGCATTCGGTCAATAGATTCGCCGTAAGTGGCGTGAAGTCTAAACGGCCATCTGTTTTTTACTAAAAGACGGATTATTGGTTCCAGATCATTTTCCATTTCAGCAGAAAGCACAATTCTTGGTTCCAGAAAGTTTTCAAAATCTGCTGCCGAAGCCACGATGTTTTCTCCCGCTCCTTCTTCTGTATAACCGTTTGCTACTAAAAGATTATCATTTTTGTTGATAACCGTTTCGGCAACCCATTTCTCGTAATCCTGAAGTTCTTTTCCTTTTTGCTGTGCAAATAAATAATATGAAATTCTAAGGTTTAATTTTCCTTGTTTCGCCAATTCCATCGAAGCGCCATAATCTGACGGAAAGTTTTGTGAACCTCCGGCAGCATCAATAACACTCGTCAGTCCAAATCGGTTAAGCTCACGATTAAACTGCAGCGAACTGTTGATTCTTTCTTCTGGTGTCAATTTTGTGGTTAATCCTAAAGTCGTATAGATTGCTTTTGGCGTTTCTTTGGCAAACATTAATCCGGTTAAATTGCCGTTTTTATCTTGTTCTAAAACACTTCCTTCATAATGCGAGTCTTTTGTATAACCCAAAACTTCAATCCCTTTTTTGTTTAAAAAAGCTTTGCCGTATAAATAAGTTATAAAAACTGGTTTATCAGGAACTGCTGCATTTATTTCGTCGATTGTGGGTTGCCTTTTTTCTTCAAAGCCATATTCGTTCCAGCCTCCAATCACTTTAATCCAAACTCCGGGCGGCGTTCTTGCCGCTTGTTCTTTCAGCATTTCCATGGCTTTTTTGAGTGTTTTTACTCCGTCCCAACGCAGTTCTGCATTGTAATTTAAGCCTTCGCGAATCACATGGATATGACTGTCATTTAAACCCGGAACAACCGTTTTGCCTTTTGCATCTATAGTTTGGGTTGCAACTGTTTTATAACTTTCCAGAATTTGTTTTGAAGTTCCAGTTGCGAGAATAATTCCGTTTTTTGATGCCAATGCCTGAACAAATTCCCCAGATTTTTGCATCGTAGCAATTTTTCCGTTGTAAATAATCAAATCTGCTTTTTCCTGAGACTGCACAAACAGACCAAAGAAAAATAATAGTATTACCAATAGTTGTTTCATTTTTATAGTTTTAATTGGTCTGTTTTTAAGCTGAAAATTATTTTGCAAGGAAAAATGCTAACAAATCTTTTTGTACTTGTGCTGTATTTTCCTGAACAATCCAGTGTCCTGCTCCTGCAATTTTAGATTCGCTTACATTTTCGGCTACTAACTTAGAATGGTCTTTTAAGAAAGCTGCTGCGAAATATTCGCCGCCCATTGCCAGCAAAGGCATTTTAAGTTTCGTTTTCATAAATACAAGATTGTCTTTTCCGTCCTGTGGGAAATTAGCAAACCATTTAAATGATGATTTTGCTCCATCTTTTACAGAATACGCTCTGATAAATTCTGCAGTTTCTTCAGCTGTAAACGGCTCTTTTACGTGTCCAACTACCGGCCAGAAATTCGTTAAGAATTCTTTTTCTTTTCCGCTAACAATATCTCCAGATGCAGGCCATCCAAAGAAACCAAACCACCACGCAGAAGCCGAAACTTGTGACCAAACAGGTTCAACACCTGGAAGTAAAGCATCCATTAAAGCAATTTTCTTTACTTCGCTGCCGTATTGCGCTGCATACGCGTAAGCCACCATAAGTCCGATATCGTGTCCGGCTAAATTGATGTTGTTATAGCCTAATTTTTTCACCAATTCGTGAATATCTTTCGCCATATTTTTTTTGTCGTAGCCTGTTTCTGGTTTATCAGATTCGCCCACACCTCTTAAATCGGGAGCGATTACCGTGAAATGTTTGGATAATTCTGGTAACAAACGATTCCACATATACCAGTTTTGTCCAAATCCGTGAACCAAAACAAGCGGATCTCCTTTTCCTCCAATAACATAATGGATATTCACGCCATTTACCATTGCCGTAGCATGTTTAAAATTAGACGGCGGATTTGCAGGTGCTGTTTCTGCTGCTTCAACAGTTTGAGCCGGTTTTGCTTCTGTTGCAGCATTTTCTTCTGCTTTTTTATTACAGGAAATTAATGTCAATAATAAAAGTCCAAAGGCCATACATTGGACAGCATTTTTAATGTTCAAAAAGGTGTTGTTTACTACATTCGTTTTCATAATTAAAATTTTAATTGGTTACTAATTAATTGGTTATTATAAATTCTATGCCGGCAGTTTTGCAATCCATTCTTGTATGTAAACTGCGATTTCCTGCCAGCCGGGTTGATTTAAAACAAAATGATTTCTTTCAGGAAAAACCTTGAAATGGGTAATCGAATTTTTATTCGTGTATTTTTTGTAGTTGGAATAATTAAGAGATTCAGGAATCGTATGATCACTCGAACCCGCAATTAATAAAAGTGGATTATGCGGAGCATTAAAATCTACTTTTGCGGCCGACGTAATCGTATCTCGCACAATGAGCTTGGATTCCGGAATAACCGATTCACAATACGCTTTATCCTGCCATTCTTCAGGCATTCCGTTAGTAAATGCATACTGCCATTGACTAAAACTCATTAAGAAAGTTTTCTTTGTAGAAGTAAAAAAACCTAACGGACCCCAGCCGGCTTTTAAGAATGAAAACTTAAAAGTCATGATTCCCTGCGGCGGAACAGAATGAATGGCAATTGCAGAAGCTGCAAGATTACGCTGTAATAAAATTTGTGCTATGAGTCCGCCAATAGAGTGACCGATTATAATAGGCTTTTGAGGCAGTTTTTTGGCAATATTCTCATAGTGATCAATTAATTGGGTTAATCGAAGACTGGCAATTTGAGGATCTGGATGACGTTCGCGCAGAACAGCTGCCGGAGCATCTTTATAAGGCCACGCTGGAGCTAATGTTTTAAAACCTTTATTTTCAAAAAAGTCTTTCCATTCGTCCCAGCATTTATTGCTTACAAAGGCGCCTGTAATAAAAAGTATTGTAGTAGGGTTTTCGGTCTGCATAATACATATTTTTATGTTATGCCAAAGTGTAAACTAAAACCGAACCCTTTTACTAATTAACTGATTTACAATAAATTAATTATTTTATTTAAATTTAACACGACCATATTTCGTTGTAAAACGAAAATGAAACGACTGAATATCGTTGTTTAATCATTATAATATATTGTCAGATATTTTAGAAATGACTTCTTTTAATACCTAATTTCTGCATTCTGGAAGCCAATGTTGTAGGCGGCAATCCTAATATCTCAGATGCGCCTCCTGTTCCTCTAATTCTTCCGTTGCATTTTTCTAAAACATTTATAATATGTTCTCTTTCATTCTCTTGAATGGTTTTAAAGTACCATTCATTAGAATTACTATTGTTTTTAGGTTCTTCATAAGCTGGAAGCGGAATATGTTCGATAGTATCTGTTTTTGCTAATAGAATACTTCTTTCGATGAGATTTTCGAGTTCGCGAATATTTCCCGGCCATTGATATGATAAAAGACTTTTTAAAGCGCCCTCTCCTATTTCGGTAACATTTTTTCCCGTTTTAGAACTATAGACAGCAATAAAATGACGGGCAAGTATGCCAATATCTTCTTTACGTTCTCGTAAAGGCGGCATTTGAATTGGAAATACATTCAGTCTGTAATAAAGATCAAGTCTAAAACGGCCGTCGGCAACTTCTTTTTCGAGATTGCAGTTAGTTGCGGCAATAATGCGAACATTTACTTTTATTGACGTGTTTCCTCCTACGCGTTCAATTTCTTTTTCCTGAATGGCTCGTAAAAGTTTTGCCTGCATTTCTAAAGGCATATCTCCGATTTCGTCCAAAAATAAAGTTCCATTATTGGCAAGTTCAAATTTTCCAATTCGTCTTTCTACTGCGCCCGTAAAAGATCCTTTTTCGTGCCCGAATAATTCTGATTCTATAAGACTTGGCGGAAGCGCCGAACAATTAATTTTTACAAACGGTTCATCTTTTCTGTTCGAAAGTTCCTTGATACTGTGGGCAATACTTTCTTTTCCTGTGCCGCTTTCGCCTGTAATCAAAACGGTTGTATCGGCTGGAGCTACTTGTAAAACATGATCAAATATTTTGAGTAAAGCAGGACTTTTACCAACAATGGATTCAAAACCAGCATTTTTTGTACTTTTTCTTGAAGCATTATTTTCAGCGGAAGCTTTTTTCTTGTCCTGTTTTTTATCATGACTGATTAAATTTTCAATCGCAAAGATTAAAGGTTCCTGCAGTCTGTCGCATAGTGTTAAGTGATTTTTATTGTAATTATCTGGATTTCTGCTAAAGAAAGACAAATATAAACCGCCATTTTCGCTGATTGATAACGGAACAGGCAGCATAATATTAGAATGCATATTCATTGATGATGCAATCATTTTTTTTATTGGCGTTTTCTCGCAGATTTTTATAAAATCCTGATCATTATAAAATGTAGCCTCGGTTTCTACTTTACTTTGGTTTCGTAACTCATTAATTTCCGACTCTTTTAAACCAGTTATATTTTGTAATTCTTCAATACCTATGCGCTGATATTCGTGCAGACCTGTTCTGGCATAACCTAAAACCCTGCTGGATAATTTACTTTCCATATAAAATACAGCCATTACAAGATCAAAAGAAATGAGAGATTGTAAGGCAGTAATAATGTTAAGAACCCGATCGTCCCAGGTACCGCTTTTGGTTACAATTGTCTTTAATTGTTTTTGAAACAAAAGCTCTTTTCGAATAGAAGATTCTATTCCGTGCTGTTGATGGTATTCGGCAATTTCAATGGTTACCAATAAATCTTTTTCGCGAAAAGGTTTTACCAAAAACCCGTGAGGATGTGTGAGCTTGGCTTTGCTTAAAACTTCTTCGTTAGAATTGGCCGAAAGATAAATAAATGGAATATCATTTTCTTTCAGCATTTCGGCAAGATCGATACCGGTTTCTTTTCCCGAAAGGAAAATATCCAGTAATACCAATTCTGGTTTTCTTTCGGCGATATAATATTTAGCATCGGGTACAGAACGCGCCATTCCAATAACGGCATGTCCGGCTTTTTTAAGCATCAGCCGTAAATGGTTTGCCTCGACAAACTGATCTTCTACAATAAGTATTTTTAGTGGTTTTGCCATTTTTTTTACATCAATATATTAATGAAGATTGCTTTCGTTAATAGTAAATTCCAAAGTAATTTTGGTTCCGTTTTCACTCGATATTTGAAATTTTCCTTTAATATCATCAGAAAGGCCGTGCATTAATTTTATGCCTAATGAGGGATTATCATAAGGATCAAAATCATCTGGAAGTCCTATTCCGTTGTCCTGAATCGTTAAAACATAGACTTTATTGTCAGTTGTTTTAAGTGAAATATTAATTATTGCGTATTTACGATTTGGAAAAGCATATTTAATTGCATTTGTAACTGCTTCGTTAAAAATGAGTCCAATAGGAATTGAATGTGATAAAGGCAGATTAAAGCTGTCGATATCGAGTACAAACCGTATGGATTTTCGAATTTCAAACGAATCTTTGAGGTATTCTGTTAACTCAAAAATATACGACGGCATGTCAATTATTGACAGATTATCTGACTGATATAATTTCTGATGAATTAAAGACATCGCATGAATTCTGTTCTGACTGCTGTTAATGGCCTGAACTGCTTCTTCATTTTTTAAAAATTCAACCTGACTTGCCAGTAAACCTACAACCATATGCAGATTATTTTTTACCCTATGATGGATTTCTCGTAGAAGCCATTCTTTTTCAACGAGCATATTTTGCAGCGTGACATTCTTTTGATTGATTTCCTCTTGTTGTACTTCTAAAAGTTTGTTGGTTCTTTTTTTAAACGTAAACCTTTTATACAGCAAACCCAGAATTATAAGTAACAATATCAAAAAAGTTATCATCGAATTTCGTAAAAAGGCTGCGGTTTTAAGTTCGTTTTGCTGCAGCAAAGCCTTATTTTTTAGAATAATGATATCCTTGTTTTTCTTTTCTGTTTCATAAAGAATATTGAGTCTGAAGGATACGGGATAAAAGTCTTTTTCTTCAACATTGGCTTCCTTATACAATACCATTGCTTTTTCCAGAGAGTTCATGGCTTTATGAAAATCTTTATGATGAAAATACAATGCCCCTATTTCTCTATGACAGTCGCTTCGTCTTTTATTGTTTCCCGACATTTTAAACAAAGCGGCTGCTTTGCTAATGGGTATAAACTTTTCTTCTAACGGTGCATTACTGCGCATTTTTGCCGACCAGATCATTACCCACGATTCTGCCAGATCATCTATTTGATTGGTATGGGTTAACAATGCAATTGCATTTCTGGCACAGCCTTCGAGCATTACATCATTATTGCTTAACTCATAAAGCATAGACAGCTGAAGATATGTTTTACCTTCATAAATATCAGAATGGAGTGCTTTACTTAGCTTAAGTGCCTGATTAGCGTATTTTATAGCTTTTTGAAATTCTTTTGGTCTAAAATAAAAATTCTCATACCAATCGCTTAATTTTAGTAAAAGCTTTATTTTTTCAATCCCATTTAATGCTGTCAGGGACGTTTCCATTTTTTCTATCTCTGCATCAGTATAAGACTGTTCCTGGGCAGTAATACCAAAAGAATTACCAATTATCAGCAGGATAATGATAAAATATTCTGTGCAGGCAGATGGTTTCATTCTCTAAATACAGGAGTTAAATTTTCATATCAAAGTTATTGATAATTTGAATTTTAACACTAGAGAATTCCATTTTTTACAGCCAACGATATATCGTCGTTTTTTTATTATAATAATATCTGAAAGCTTTCTTATAATTAAATAAAACACACATAAACAATCATTTACAAAAAAAATAAAAATTATTGGCTATATGATAATAAAAAAATAAAACCTCTAAATCTACTGATCCAGAGGTTTTATTATAATTTACAATTTATAAAGTTTATGTTTAATAACTGCTTTTATGTTTTTAATTACATTTCTTTTAAGTTCACTTCTTTTTTCTCGCCATCTTTATCTATGGTTACACGTTTTTCAATATCCGCCTTGTCTGTGTAATACTGTCTCGCTGTGCCATAGTTTGTTGTAGAACCTTGATAACCAAAATAATTATAATAATTGGTATAACCAGATACATACGAATAGTTATAAGAGTTAGAAAAAGCAAAGCTGGCCATAACAATATAAGTTCCCGGCATTAAATCTAAGAACTCAAAATGCCCCTGATCGTCATAAACTTTTGTTTTTTTAACAGAATAACCAAAATCAGGATCTAAAGGAACTTCAGGTATTTTATTCTGTTTACGGATTTTTTTATTAACTGCCGCCCATTCCTCATAATAATCAGAGCTTGGGAAAAGTGTAATTTCTGTACCTCTTGGCGCATATTGCTTTTTAGCAGTATTAACTAAACCTCCTAATCTCTTTCCTGAATCTGCTCTTGCATAAGCAGTTCCTATAACAACACTGTTTCCTTTAGAAATCTGGTCAATAACTTGCTGTTTATAGAATTTGTTTTTAATAGGCTGGTAATCTAATTCTTCATTAACTGTAATTTCCCACATGCCTTTTCCCATAGACATTTCTCGCTGCCATAAACGATGGTCTTTTTTATCTATAATGTAATTATATATAGCGCCGGTCGCTTCTTCAGAAACTGTAACAAGCCATGCTTCATGTTTTCCGGTCTTAGGCGAATTATAAATATAACTTTTTACTTCTTTTATGGTATAATATTCGACATGTACATCTGACTCGCTATTATAGTAAAACTGCGGAAAACGAGCTTTGTAACCTACATCTAACGGCAGTGTTCCAATCACGTGATCGGTAAGGTTCCAGTCGATAAATTCTTCTTTTATATTCAGGTTTACTTTTTTAGTTTTCTTTGTTTTCTTAGAATAGTAAGTTCCTGTAACTGTTGTTTCTCCAAAGTTCAGGCTTATTTTGGTTTCCTTGCCGTCATTATCATAACTAATCGTTTTTAAAGTCTGCGCATTTGCTACAGTAGTACGGGAGCTGGTTCTTGAATTGTCTACTGGTGTATAGGAATTGGTTATACTTAATTGATTATTAACCAATGTAATATCGTAGGTTAATGATCCCTGTTTGTCCCACTTACTATCCTTTACATAATAAACGGTATGCATCGATTTTTCAGGTTTGATATGCTTGGTATTTATATCCTTGCTTCCTGGTGTTATTATCTTTTGAGAAAAGACTGCCAGTGGAAACAATATCATTAAATAAATAAGCTGTTTTATAAAACTTTCTGTTTTATTTTTAAAAAATAGTAATCTCACAAATAAAAAAATGTCTAAACGGTTAACTCTCATTATTGGTTATATTGGATGGATAACAAATTTAATGACGTAAGATAAATAAAACAATACCTGATTTCATGGTTATTTTCTACTTAAAAAATGACTTTATTTTATCTCCAGTAAAACATATTGTCATAATAACATACATAATATATAAGGTATCTGTTTATTTAAATTTATCCGCAAAAATCAAAAAAAACCGGCAAAATACACGATCTGGATTTTTGTGTACGTAAAAACGTACTTTATTACTCCTGTCGCAAATCATTATTAATCAACTTTGTATCAGTCAATTACCAAATTTATATGCGAACAAATTTGATTTAAAAAATCTTCTGTTTTAATATAAAATATGTAATGGGCTGAATACTAACTATTACCTATTTACTAACCTTTAATTTTTTAAAAATGAAAAAATTATTAAAACTAACAAGTTTGTTATTTATTACAGCATTAGTGTTTAATTCTTGTGAAAAGGAACAAGAATTATCTGAAACGGAAGCCATTAACAAAGAGGTGCCGGAAACTGCTGTTAAAAATGAGATCTCAGCTGACCAGGAGATCAAAAATGGTTCTACAGCAAAAGGAAGCACGGGAGCCAGAACAATCACTTTACAAACCAATACATTATCGTGTCCGGGCGGATTATGTACATCGTATGGTGTTTGGTCAACCGGAGTTTACACTGTTTGGTTTACCATGAAATTTAATAATGGATTTTACTGGAGCCGAGGCGGAAAATGCGGATATGGTATTTTAATTGGTGATCAAAATACCGGCGGTGACCCAGGATGGGACGGTAACGGTGGAAGTGCCAGATTTATGTGGTATTGTCCAAATGGATCAAACTCTGCTAAAGGAAGCGGGGCTTATTTACAACCTTATGTGTATTATAGAGATCAACCGGGACAATATGGTAACGATTTTGGGAAAAAATATTATATTCAGGAAGGTGTTACTTACAACTGCCAGATATCTGTTAAGCTAAATACAGGATCTAATACAGATGGATACGTAAAATATTATGTAAATGGTACAGAAATATTGAATCAAAAAATTCGCTGGGTAACTAATGATGCGAAACGAAATGTAAATGCAGTAAGCCTTCACACATTCCGCGGAGGAAGTCAGGAATACTGGAAAGCTCCGGTAACAAGTTCTATTTACTATCCAAGTGCATCTTGGGATGCTTTATAGCAATTTCATTTAGTTTAAAATTATATTTTACTGCCCGTTTCTAAGAAACGGGCTTTTTTTATGAAAAAGATTATATAAAAAAAATGACAATTAATTAACGCAACTATGTTTCATTAATAAAAATTTAAAACTAAATTGCTCTAAATTTAAATGAAGCAAAATGAACAGACGCAGATTTCTTAAAGGCTCAACTTTACTAAGCGGATTGGCAGTTATGAGTCCAACGGTTATTTTTTCAAATGATTTAGAAACCGTAAAAAAGAAAAGCAAAAAAGCTAAAAATATAATATTCCTTGTAAGCGATGGAATGAGCACGGGAACACTGCAAATGGCGAACTTATATTCGCAGAATATCCTAAATAAAAATAGCAGCTGGATGAATCTTTATGCAGAAAATAAAGTTACCAGAGCTTTAATGGATACTGCATCGGCAAGTTCAGCAGTAACTGATTCTGCCGCAGCAAGTTCTTCTTTTGGAGGCGGATATCGGGTTAGAAATGGGGTTTTAAATGTTGGTCCAAATGGAGAAAAATATCTTCCAATATGGCAGAAATTTAAAAATGCCGGAAAAAAAGCCGGCTGTGTTACCACAGTTACTATTACACATGCCACTCCTGCGGGTTTTTGTGTGAATTCTGACAGCAGAAATGCTGAAAATGAAATTGCGGAGATGTACGCAAATTTAGGATTAGATGTTTTGATGGGTGGCGGCGATGATTTTTTTAACGCTGATAAAAGATCAGATAAAAAAGATATCTATAAAATGTATCAGGAGAAAGGTTATCAAATTTTAAAAGATAAATCTGAACTGGAAAATATAAAAAAAGGCACCAAAGCTCTTGGCGTATTTGCTGCAGGAGCACTTCCGTATTCGATTGACAGAACCAATACACCGGAATTACAGCATACACCAACGCTTGCAGAAATGAGTAAAGCGGCAATTGACCAAATGAAAGATCATAAGGAAGGTTTTGTTTTACTTATCGAAGGCGGAAAAGTAGACTGGGCAGCACACGCGAATGATATTGCGGCTTTAATACACGATCAGCTCGCATTTGATGAAGCAGTAAAAACAGCAATAGATTTTGCAGAAAGAGACAAAGAAACTCTTGTTATTATAACAACAGATCATGGTAATGCCAATCCGGGACTTATTTATGGCACAGAAGCAACTAAAAAGTTTAACAGCATTACTGATTATAAATACACCAATGAATATATACTGAATGCGATTCACAGTGATTTCAATTTGCAGCAAATTAAAGACTGGATTTATCAAACTAATAAAATAAGTCTAAGTGATCAGGAAGCTCAGCATTTACTGGATTTTTATTCTGGTTTAGAAAAAATGGAAGACGGATTATACAATTATAAAAAACTGCCTTTTAAAGCTTATTCTGAAATACAAAAAAAACATAATAATATTGGATGGATAAGTATGGATCATTCTGGCGATTATGTAGAATTAGCTGCTTTTGGTCCAGGAAGCGAACTTTTAAAACCTTTTATAAAAAATACAGATATTCATTATTTAATGCTTGACGCTGCAATGGCTGAATAAATAATTATTTTCATACACAATATACCGTAATGTTTACAGTTATTATCCTAAATAAAAGCTGAATGTTAAATTTATTTTGACAAATGTTAAATATCAGTAAAATCAAGGGTTATTGAACCTTTTTACATATATTTGTGAAAGACACTGCCAGAAAAATTAACATCAGATATTTTTTTATTCTGAATGATTACTGAAGATCAAAAACAGCTGTTTTGATAATAGCTTCGTTCTGAGGTGTTTAAAAATTGTATAATACCTAAATAGCCCCCAAGACTATGAAAAAAATTACTCTAATGATTTGTTTACTGCTGACAGCTGCCGGCGTAAATGCACAACAAGAAAAAGGAATTATTGGCTACAACAACTGGCTGGACAACTGGACAGAGTTTAAACCTCACAAAGCCGAATCCAAAGATGCAAATCAAATTTTAGCTGGAAACATTTCGGAAAACACAAAACTGATGAAAAGAAATGTGTACATTCTTCAGGGAAATGTATATGTAACTAATAATGCAGTTTTGACGATTGAACCAGGTACAATGATTATTGGTGATGTTAATACAAAAGGTGCTTTAATCATTACCAAAGGTGCTAAAATAATGGCAGAAGGTCAGGAAACTGATCCTATTGTTTTTACCTCAAACAGCAGTATGAAAAAAGCTGGTGACTGGGGAGGCGTAGTAATTCTTGGCGATGCTCCTATTAACAAATTTGGAAGCGTTGGTTCGTATAATATGGATCTTGATCCTTCTCTTACTGTGTATGGAGGAAATAATGCCGCCGCAAACTCTGGTGTTTTCAAATATGTTAGAATTGAATTCGCTGGTAAAAGAGTAAAAGGAGCTGATACTTTTAACGGATTGACTATTGCTGGTGTTGGAAACAAAACAGTTTTAGAAAACATTATGGTAAGCTACTCTGGAGGTGATTCATTTGCTTTTTATGGCGGTGACGTAAATGCTTCTCAATTAGTTTCATACAAATCAATTAATGACGATTTTAAATTTACTCAAGGTATACAATGTCGTTTATTTAACTCTTTAGCTGTAAGATCTTCTTATTTATCAAGTAATAAAGATGGTTCTAGATGCTTAGAGGTTAAAGCATACGAAAAGAAAAGCGAAACTGACTTTACTAAAAAATCTACATTTGTTTCAGCAACAAATATTACTATGATGAATGACAGCGAAAAAATTAAAGCTGATATTCAGGCTGGTTTAATAAAAGAAGCTGTTTATGTAGCTGAAAATGCATCTTTAGAATTAAAAAGAAGTGTAGTTTCTGGATTTAATCCTGCGGTTTTAATAGACAGTAAAACTGAAATTAATGCAGATAACTTAAAGAAAATCAAATTTGAAGAAATGTTCTTTAATCAATGCAGCGGTAACATTTTTGCAGAAAATAAAAGCGACAACTCTGATTTAGAAAACTGGTATGGCAATAGTATTTTCGCAAATGTTTATTCTCAGGCTGATAACAAAGAAACTTTTGTTGATGTATACAATGCAAGAAAACCTGATTTTAGACTTCAATTAGGAAAAATCACTGCTTCTAGCGGTAAATAATAATATAGCTTTTAAAAGCACTAAAAGGAAACAGAGATTGTCTTTGTTTCCTTTTTTTTATTTAGGGATTTCCATCTTATTTAATCCGGCTGGATTTTGATTATTCTCTAATAAAAAAAGAGCTGTCAAATAAATTCGACAGCTCAATTTCTCAAAAAAAAAGTACTTGTTTTATTCTACCATTTCAAAATCACCCTGATCAACATACTTAAGAACTGCTGTATGGTTACTTCCCACAATCTGTGCAGTATTGTTACCATTTATTAAAGTAACAGGGTTAATCTCAGAAGAGTTAAGAGCAAAAGTCATTGAATACACAACGCCGTTTACAGAATAATCTACTCTAAGCGGTCTATTGATATCAACATGATTGGTTTGAATTTTTATTCCGTATTTTATGTTGGGATTTATACATTCACCTTCTGCTATTTTTGAACCATCTGCATGTACAAAAGAAATGCTCTGAGGATAAATATCTATTGGTTCTTCATGATCTGAACATCCAAAAAACAGAAACATAACGAATCCTAAAATATAGTATTGTTTAATTTTCATTATTTATTGTTTTTGATTTATTATTATTTCTTTACTCACACCGCCTACACTTACACTATATCTGCCCGGCTGTAAATCATTAAAAACGGTCTGCCCGTTCTGAATATTTTGAGTAGTAACTTTAATACCGTCTTTGGTCAAATCTGCTTTTACATCATTTTCATCATATAAAACTTTAATAACACCTCCGGCATAACATACAGCATCTTTTTTATAAAAAACAGCGCTGCCTAATTTTACGGTAACCGTCCATTGTTTTATAACGGACTGATCTTCTGAAAGTACCTGAAATTGTACCGGATTCGTAAAATCAATAGTATTTGATCCCGATATTTTATTAGTTGTTCCTGTGAATAATTTAGCTCCAGGACTTAATTCAAACACAGCATTTAGCGCTGCAACGTTTGTTCCTTTAGGTGCATAAATTGTTATCTGCGAACCTTGAATAGTTTTAGCGGTTTTTAAATCTTTAAAGCTAAAATCTGTAATTTCAGTTTCAGTTCGCAATGCTGGGCTTGCAAAACTATACGACTGGAACAAATCGCCATAGTGTTTGTTGTTTTCAAATAGTTTTGTTTTTTCTACATTTTTAACGGCATTGTTTGCTGCGTCATAAATTTTAAAGCTGACAACTTCGTTATCTGTATTTGAAAACACGGTCAAATAAACCATGTACTTTTTTTCGCTAGACACATAAATCGGGCTGGTAATTCCGCGGCATTCTCCGTTAACAAAAGCCGCAAGTTTATCGTTCGGGCTTGTTAAGTTTTTTCCATCAACATTCAGGAAACCTTCAAACGACATGGTGTATTGAAATTTATTTTCATTTACGGACCAGTCTGGCGATTGGCCAAATACAGTACTGCTTAGTATAAAAAGCAATAGTGTTATATGGATATAATTTCTCATTTTTGAATTGATTATAAACTCCTAAAACAAGCTTTAAAAGCTTGTCTTAAGAGCTCAATTACTGGTTATTTAATTTTTGATCACTTTCGTTCTAATCAGCTTTCCGTCTACTGTTACTTCTGCAATGTAAACACCTTGTGCAATATTTGGTAAAATTGAAATTACATTGCTGCCGCTTTCAATAATCGCATTTTGGCTGAATACCAATTGACCGTTTACTGAATATAACTGCACATTTACTTCCTGCTTTTTAGCGGCATTAAGTTCAAAATTCAAAGACGTTGCAAAAGGATTTGGATAAATACTGTTTTCGTTTCTAGAAACTTCTTCTAAAATAACGGGATTTGTAATTGTTCCAAGTACTTCATTTCCTTTAAAAGTGAATGATTTTGAAGTCTGTTTTTTCGTAAATCCATCTCCTAGCGTAAACGTCAGTTCTTGTGCATCATCTCCAAAAATGGTGATGAAACTAAGTTCTTTTCCTTCTACTATTTGATTTCTTGCGATTCCTTTTAAAACACCTCTTGAATCATAAGCATACAATTCATCAAATCCTTTTGGAAGCAATACAACGGCATTCATGTTTTGTGAATACTGCTGAAACTCTGATGCAATTGGTTCCTGTGTATTATTTGAAACCGATTTTCCAGTTTTACTTCTTTCCAGATTATCCGGATACTTAAAAGTCTGCACTTTAGTTGATTTAATCATGTAACCTTTACCAGCTTCTAAGTATTTTAAAGTTCCGTTCCATCCGATAATTGGATCATAGATCGCAAACAAATTCTGCGATTTAATCACATCTCCATCAGCAGCATCAAAATAAGCCAAAGCTTCGTTTGTTGTTTGGTTTGATGCTAAAGGATAAGCAAGCCAGTTCCAGTTTTCTTTTATTGGGAAACTCCAAGTGGAAACGTCTACATTTTTCCCTTTGATTTTTAATGTCTGTTCTTGCGTAACATTTACTTTATACATTTTAGAAGATGAAAGTCCGCCGTTTGCACTAATCGTTCCCGACCATCCGCTGTTTGCAGGATTTGACGCATCTTTAAAATACGTATCAAGCAATGCAGGAGAATGACTCAAAATACGGTTTGACGTTTCTAAAGTTAAACTCTTCGTTAATGTATTTAAATCTGAGAAATTAGTATCGTTGGTATTTAACGAAATCCAAGTCCATCCTTTGTTCAGTTTAATTTCCTGTTCTACTAAACCAGAATTAGCAAAAATATAAGGTTTGCTTAAAGTTCCTAATACTTCATTATTCATAAAAGTAATAGACGGATTCAATTCTGCAGAAGCTTCTAAAATTTTCCCTTGCGAAGCATCCCAAATTTTAAATTTCAGATTTTCACCCGAATTTACATTGCTGTAAATCGTTAAGAACGCAAAGTATTCTTTGTATGCTTCATTGTAAACCAGTTTGGCAGATCCTCTTGTTTCTTCATTATAAAAAGCTCCAATTTTATCATAAGAATCAACAGATAGCACACCATCAACTTTAATTTTCGCAATGATGTTCATGCTGTAATCAAAACGAGTTGGGTCAACATTCCAATTAGGTTCTGGAGCTAATACTCTTAATTTTACCTGTAATTTCTGGTCGTAACCAAAATCAGTCTGCAAGTATAAATTTTCCAGATATTCTCCAATTGCCACATCCTGATCAACTGTTACTTTAATGGTCGTTTTTGTATTAGGATCAAGAGTTCCTGATGTTTTACTTAAACTTAACCAGCTTGGCAGATTATTAATCGCATATGGCTGTTGTTTTCCGCCTTTGTTAACTAATGTAATGTCAAACGTTTTGGTTTCGCCGCTATTTTTTGTCAGGTCAACAATTTCATTGTAACCTTCGGCAAACCAGCTTACTTCATTACGATTTACATAAGCTGTCCAGGTTACTGGAGATTCCTGCATATTATTAGCGCTGTCAAACATTCTGTGTACCGTAATATCCAGAATTTGTCCTTCTAATGATGCCCAATCTGTAATAACTGGTGCGATAATCATTTCACCGTCTTTAATAACATTTGTAGTTACAAACTTAACGAGCTGTCTTTCTGGTTTTATCGCCGGTGCATCGTTAGAATAATTTAACGTGCCTCCGCTTAAAACGGCATTGTTTACAACAACTGTCTGATTGGTATCTGCATGATAATATCTCGGTCCGTTTGCTGTAGCTGGATCAGGAACATTCATTCTTGAGTATAATAATAATCCAATGCTTTCGACATCGACTTCGTTATAACTATCTCTTGTTATTTGTTCAACGTTACGAAGTGTATTCCATAAACGGAATTCATCTATCTTACCTGTAAACGTTCTATCTACAGTTTCTTTACCTGAAATATCTTTTGCTCCTCTTGCACCAAGCCAGATTTTGTTTCCAGAGAAACCTCCAATGTTAGTCATTTGGTTAGAAGATACCAGTTTTGCATCGACATAAGTTCTTAACGATCCAACTCTATTGAACAATAAAGTTACCTGATGCCATGCATTATCAGAAAGTCCTTTTGTTGTTAAAACATATGACTTTCCTTCACTTTTCAGTAAAAGATTACCAGAAGTATTCATATCAACAGACCATTTATTCGATAATCCGTTGCTTTGAACCACGTCTGTACCGTCACCTTTTCCGTTTGAGAAAATAGTCGCTTCTTGTGAAGTTGGTGTTTTAATCCAAAACTCCATTGTAGCGTCCATTTCTTTTGTGATTTGAACAAAATTTACATTGTCCATAGCCAAATATTGTCCGTTAGCAAAGTCGTATGAGTTTCCTTTTGGCTTAATATCCCAAGATGTATTTACGGTTGCATGTTTAAATCTTACTAAATCTTTGGCTAAAGCGTCTCTTCCTTCATTCATTGGCCAATAACCAACTAAATTCGCTTCGTTACCCATTAATTTAGAATACATTTTTGCATAAGCATCTTCTCTGCTTAAGGTTTTATTCCATAAACGAAGATCATGCATGTTTCCTGCAAATGTGTTTCCACCAACAACTAAAGCATTGTTGTTTGCAAATTGTGCATTTGCTTTTCCGTTGTTAGAACCAATTTCGATATCATCTTCAAAAATTCTATAATCACCGTTTGTGCTGTTGTATGTAAAGGCATAATGGTGGAATAGATTATCATTTTTCAATCCACCTTGTACAGTAACATCTCCTAATGTGAAAAAAATATTTCCGTTGTTCAAGCCGATATTTAAACCGCCGTCTTGCGAAACGATAGATCCTGCTGTTTTGGTTTCGTTATTCAGCCAGAATTCAAGACTTAAATTTCCTGAACTTATTTGTGGACTGTTGATTACAGCTGTATTATTACCTCCTTCAAAATGTAAACTTACATTATGATCAATTTTTAATTGATTCGTCTGCCCTTTAATTTCGATTGTAGTTACAGCTGGATTGTAGAAAATATTTTCGTTAAAACTTATTTTCAAATCTTCTCCTGCACTTAAAATACCATTTGTTGGCAATGGTGTGCCAAATAACTGAGGTGCACTTAAATCAACAAGTCCTGAAATAACTTCTGAGATAAATTCGGTATCATTTGTACAAGTGCTTCTTGCTCTGATTTGATACTTTCCATCTGCTAATTTTAAACCAGCAATGTCAAAATTGTACGCTAAACTCGTAGCTGTCCCGATAGACGAAATCTGAGTTTCTTTATTGTTTACCGCTTCATTATAAAATTCAGTAGTTCCGTAATACGTGTGCAGACGAATCCAGTTTGGACTTGTTGCTAATCTGTATTCCAGATCAATTTTCTTGAAGCTTTTAAACTTAGTGCTATAACCATTTAAGTTTATTGCCAGCGGTTTAGTAGAACCGTCAGTGTTATACGCTTTTTCTCTATTGTAAACCCAATTGTTCAATGGAGCACTTACCGCCACGCTTGAACAAGACGGAACAAAACTTGCTGAAATAAGCACTTCTGAACTTACATCTGCACCATCACATAACGACTGAAGTCTGATTTTTATGTCTTTATATTCATAAATATCTGTAATAGATTTACCTAAAGTCAGTTTATAGATAACTTCTTTTCCGTATGGTACATGAACAATTGTACCGTTTGGCTCAATATTAATTAAAGCATTATTCGGATTAGTAGTATTGTCTACCACTAATAAGAAATCAGCATCAGAACCTGATACACTGTTGTTTTGAAGTTTTAATTCGAATTCTGCATTTTTAGTTTCTACAACATTTGTAACATCATTATCTGTTACGGCAAGAACCGGAACTTCTACTTTTTGAGTTGCAAAACTTAATTTTTCGCGTTTATCTTCAGGTAATTCATTAATTACTGTTGCAGTATCGCTGTACTCGCTTTTATTGTAAAAATGAGTTAATTCTGCATCTTCGTACGGACATGAAGTTCTTCCTCCCTGACTAATAAAAATAGGTCCGTTACCATCAAAAGAGTTAACCACATCTACACTCAAAAAGTTGGCTTTATCATTATCTTTTAAAGTATAACTTATGTTTGTAGTCGTTGTTTTTTCTGTTGATAATGATGAATTAATGTCTTGTTGGAAGAATGCTTTTGTATTAGCCTCCATTCCGACTTTATTTATTTCAAAACCTAATATTGCAGCTACTGACTGATCGATAACTAAATTGTATGAAGTAGTTGTAGCCGATACTACACTTGTTTCTACACCTCTTGAATAAGATCCTACACCTGCATCAAAAGAAACATTTTTCTCGAATTCAGATCCAAGCATATCTTTAATCAAGTTAGACTGCGTAAGCTGATTATTTAATCTTGCTTTTGCAGCAGGATCACTGTAATCAAGAGCTCCTTTAATTTGATTGTTGAAGTTTGTTATAACTCCTGACAAACCTGCCTTGTAAGCAGCACGATCATTTTTAGCAGCATATTTTACTTTCTCATTATCAAGAATAACTTTTCTCCATAATCTTATCTTCTCTTCATATTCTGCTCTTTTTTGTACATTTTCAGCAGAAGTAGGATTTGGTCCGTTTAAATTACTTGAAATAAACGTTTCGTACTCTGGAATTAAAGTCGTTAAAATATGTTTTTGCGAATAGATAAAGAATGTTTCCGTAGGTTTATCTACAAAACTCAATGCTTTTTGCTTACTTACATATACTGGTGAACCTGCAGTTCCTAAGTTGATGTATTCGCTTGCATCTAAAGGCATCGATTTTCCATTTACAAACTTTTGAGGTATCGTTTTAGACGTTTCAACATTATCATACGAACCGTAAAATATGTTTTTTGAGTTTCCGATATATAAATCTCCGTCTGAACCTACATAATCAGTTGCATCACTTGTTGAGATTGTTTTATTAAAAGTATAAGTACTTGTTACTGTCTTACCGTCCTGAGATGTATTTGAAAGATTAACACCAGTAACTACCGAATTCTGTTGTTCTATGGTTACTTTTGGCGTAGGCACTAAACCTCCCTGAAGTTCAAAATACATTCCGCCTGCAATAGTAAGTTCTTCTTCTACTCCTTCCTGATGTGCAAAAGAAGATTCTGATGTAAACGAAATACTTTGTCCCGCTTCAAGTGAAGCTGAACTATTAGAACCAGGAGGGTCTCTTAAAATAATCGCAGGAATATCTGGCGCAGCCGTAACAAATGTCTGGCTTCCATCTGCTTTTCCTCCTAAAATAATTCCGGTATCGTTAAAGTTTTCAACTGGATAATCAACTTCGTTTAAACGGTATTTTAAAGTACTTTTTATTTCAAATGGCGGTGTGATCGATGGAATTCCTCCTTTAAACGCATAAGTTAAAGTACTTCCGTCTGCCGTAATCGTTTCTGAATCTGGCAAAGCCAAATTGTTTGTTTTTACCAACTCTCCATCGGTTACAGGAACTTTCACTTCAACGGTTCCAGAATCGTTATTCGTATAACGCTCAAAACGATTCATTACAATTTTATACGTAGCAAATTGGGAGTAAATTGGTTTTGCAAAATCTTGTGTAGATATTTGTGTTCCAGCAACATCAATCGTTTTGTCAGAAGTCTGCTCGATAACTTGTAATACCGGAGTTGATCTGTACGTAAAACTTTTTTCGTAATGGTACGGAGTTCCAGTCAGCGTTTTATCTACGTTGTTTTCTTTATACTTAAATTCAGGCGTTTTAGTAACTGGAATTTCAGAGAAATCGAATGTTTCTGTAGTTCCCGCTTTTAACAACGAAATGTTTGTGTTGCTTTTTACAACTAAATCATTTGCTTCCAAATTATATTTTAAAGGCATAACTGCAACTCGGTATTCTCCTGAAGCGGGATTTGTCGTGTAAGTAAACTTGGTATAAGGTGTAACATTCGCTCCAACTGGTGCATAACCTAATGTAAAATCGGCTTTACCAATGTTGTTTTTAGCACTTACTTCCAGTTTTTTGGTAATTCCAGCGTCAACAATAGTTTCGGTTACAACACCTGCGCCTCCAAAACCAATTGGTTTTTCAGCTTCTACAGAACCTCCTACTACTTTACCTACTACAGTAACTTTGGTATTATCTACAAAATAAACCGGTTCATTAGAATCTTCAAAAAACTCTTTGAACTCACTTGTAGCTGCTGGAAAACGTCCGTTATAATTAAACTGATGTCCGTCTTTTTTAATTGTTATGTAATGTTTTCCAATAGGAACACTTATATCAAAATAACCGTTATCGTCTGTTACAACCGGAATGTTATTAGCATCTAAAACAATATTTCCGTCAATGTAAACATTTGCCCCAGCTGTATAGATTGAAGCATAACGATCTAAATAATCATCTGATTTATCATTTGGTGTTCCGGCATCATTTTTCCAATATTTAGCTTTAGGAAATTTTTCTCCGTTGATTTCGTAATAATTGTATCCTTCATCAAGAATATTATTTTTACCATCTATCCATGCATCACCTTTGTTAGCATCTGTTTTTTTGTCTACTGACACATAAGAAGGAAAAACACCACGTGTATCATAGGCTACAACACCTTTAAAACTAAATGAAGACTGATCAATAAAATCAATTTTATTTACGACTTCTGAGCCTAATCCTAAATAAACCAATTGCTGGTTTGGTTCAAATTTATGCTGACCGTACATGGGAGTAATATTATACGACTCTCCTGTACCAGAATATTGTATCGCACTAATTTGGTAATTTCCTTTGCTGTCTGTTACTCCTAAAACACCTAATTGAGATGTAGTTGGGTAATTATCTGCCTCTGAAGCCCATAAAACTTTACTGTTTTGTGCTGTATTAGCATCCCAAAGTTTACCGTGATTTTCGTTGTAATTAAAACCGCTGCGAGACAAATCATAAGCAAAATTCCCTGCTTTTTCGTTAGCTCTTAAATACGTTACTAATCTTGAATCGTTTCCGTCTATAAATCTCGAATAATCAGTTCTAATTACAGAAGATTCTAAAGCTGCTTTCCAAATTCTGATTTCATCAACATAACTTGATTTTGACCCTCCCACTTTGGCATTATCCCAGTTTACACCAGAAAGTTTGGTAGTGCCCGTTGGAATTACAGCACTAAAATAAGGAGCAGTATAAGATGCATCAAGGCCTCTTAATTTACTGTCTGCTTCAGTTACATAAGCTTGTGTAATTTGTCTTCCGTTTATGTATAATATTGGAACCTGATTATCATTTACCACAACTGTAAAGTGTACAAATGACTGATTAAATTCTGAAACTGGCACAAGCAGATCATTTCCTCTTGAGTTTAAATTACCAGAAGGAAAATAATTATTTAATGTATATTTATTATTGCCAATATTAACATCTAGTGATTTAGCCGCTGGATTTAGTTTTACGCTAATATTAAGATTATCAGCGCTTGTAGAACTAGAAATATTGAATAATCGAATGGCTGTTTCTGAGTCGTTTGCATAAGCTCCGTTTGGTTTTACCCACGCCTGAAAAGTCGCAGCATTCGAGATTGTTGTACTTAAATCTTTAAGATCTACAAAACCCGATGCAGGAATATTCAATGCACTTCCTTTAGCCACAGCACTTCCGCTAGGAGTTGCCGTAACAACAACGTCTTTAACCGGATTTCCACCTTTGTAACTAATGTTTCCAGTTACAACTGCTGTAGGATTTCGGTATCCGATACCAGTTATATACGTACTGTATAGTATTGGAGTTGCGCTGATTCCCTGTGCTTCTACTTTATATTCATACAAAACGCCTCCTTCTACATATTTATCTTCATACGTAGTTTCTGTAGGAGAAAGTCCAACTACTAAATTATAAGGAAGATTTCCTGCCTCTGTATAAACCCTTCTATAGATCTTAATGCTTTTTACCAAGCTTTGATTAGCTCTTAAATCCCAAGTAATTAAAACTTTATCGCCATAAAAACCTTTTGAAACGCCAAAAGATTCTTCTGCAAATGTGTTATACAAATACAATGTACTCCATGGAAAACGAATATCCACAGGAGTTGTTTTTCTTGGTCCATTTATCGTCTGCCCTAAAAATGGAAGTCCAACCTGTATGTTGAAACCATTTTTTTGAATTGCCTGCGAAACGGGTACTATTTTAGCTCCATTCGTATTTTGAGCATAAAGTCCCGCTCCCAGAACAAACATTCCGAGAACTGCAATTATTTTCTTCATAATTACAGCTTTATAATTTGATGATATAGTTTACACCATAGTTTATTGGTCGCGCTTCTGTTGCACCATCAGCATTAGTTGTAAAGGTATGGTTATGATTACCATTTGAACTTGTTTGTGCATTTCTTCGCCCTATCTTATTACCTCCTCCTTCAAAACCTCCATCAACATTAGCAGGATCATAAACATAAGTAACTGACTCTGTATGATTGTGCTCTCCATTTGTGGATGTAGTTCCTGTATGCGTATGACTTTTGTTCGTTGACGTTTGAACATTATTTAAAGTATTTGGAACTATTTCTGCCGCATTAGCAGTGCTAGCATTTTGTCCTGCACCTCTCAAAAACATCCCTCGTAAATCGGGTGCGTTATTTCCAATCAGCTTAATTAATGCCGTAGCCGTTGTTGGAAGTAGTGCTCCATTACAAAGTGCCCAGCCTTCTGGAGCTGTAGTACCGATAAAAGGCATGATTGATCCTGTCGGAACACCATTATTAGCAGCAATAGCATAAGGTACATGACGAAGTTTTTCATCAGAAATAGTTTCTCCGCCTTTCATAATTTTAAGATAAGTAGCATTATTAGCAATTACACTGCTATTAACTGCTGTAGGATCAATAACATCAGAAAACACTCCAAATGCATCAGTGGTTACATTCCTTGTAACGTTATAAATAGTTTGTGGATTACTTGAATCATTCAAATAATATAGGGTAAAATCAAGGCTAATAGTCTGATTTGCTATAGCAGTATTATTAGCATCTCTTGCAATTCCTTGTATAGCAATTCCCGATTGAGAAGCTGAACTTTGAGCATAATTTGAAATTGCTGCAAAAAAAAGGCACAGCATTAAAAGTAATTTTGTTTTCATAGACATCATTTAAAAATTAATATTTCGGTTGGTAAAAGATCCTTTGCAGGATCGAAAAATAAACTCCGAAAATATTTCAAAAAAAACGATTATCTAAATTAAAGGCAGGGACAAAATGGGGACAAATTACCAGTCATAAAATCATAAATAACTAATTTACAAACACTTTTAAAAGACATCTGTACTTAGTATTTAAACAAAGATGTCAAAGCTGAAATTACGACGTCATTCATTGCAAATACACTCTGCCTGTTCTTTTCAATTTGATTAATAGAAATTTCTTTCAAAACAATAAATAGAATGTAACCGTTTTGCAAATAAATTCTTTTCTATAACTGCAGGTTTTTTTAAAGATTATAAGAAAAATTTTATATTTAAGATTATCAAGCTATTAGTTAAAAATAATTTGGTTTTATGATAATTTTTTTGAGTAAAAACGCCCATTTTTTTATAGTTTAGCATCTTCTAATAAGCCCCCTTTTCAAAATGATTTTCTGTACAAAAAAAAATAAACTCTTTTTTGTGTTATGCGCCTTTGTCTTTTTTCAACAGCTAAACGCTCAAAAGCTATCATCTATATCTACAGACAAAATCAGTGGTATTGAATCTATAATTTTAAAAGAAAACAATTCAAAAAAAGATACCACAGAACTCAAAAACCGCTTATCTTTTTTAAAGAATTCCTCCAGCAAAAAATCACATATTTTATACCACGCGCTCCTTGCAAATGGTTTTTCTTCATATTTCGATAAAATAAATAACAAAAGCGAGTATTATTATTTAAAATCCATTGAAGAATCCAAAAAGCTGAATGATCCCAGCCTTATTATCTGGACGCAGCTCAATTATTCAAAATATTTATATTTCTACTGCCAGATTGATAAACTAATTCCTATTGTTCTAAAAACAATGGAAGAAAGTAATCAGATAGATCCTTCGGAAATGATATTACCCGATGAAACTTTTAAATTCTTTGGCTGGATCATGTCTACTGTAGAAGATAATTCGGCTATTGATTATTACAAAAAATCGATGCAGTACATGGAAAAACCTTCCTCAGAATCTGCCGGGGTTTTAAATGCTATTGGGAATTCTTATTTCAGAAATAATGATTTATCAAATGCCATGCTTTATTTTAATAAATCAGAATCTACAGCATTAAAAGTTGGCGACAGCGTGCGCTATGCAAAAATATTAGGAGATAAGGCGCTCGTTTATGAAAAAAAAGGAAATCTAAAAGACGCTGTTACTCTTTTAAAGCAAGATATTTTCTATTCTCAGAAATTTAATATTGATAAGAATGAAATGTATGCGTCTATACTATTAGCTAAAATTCTTTTAAAGCTTAATAATAAAACCGAAGCCGAAAAAATTCTTGATAAAGCAGGAAAAATTGCCAGTTCAAAATCCTATTACAGAAGTTCGTTAAAAGAAGTAATTGAATTAAAACTTAGTATTTTAAATGGTCAAAATCCGGAAAAAGAACTCCTTTTAAGACGTCAGCTTAAACAAATTGAAGAATATCTTCTTAATACAAACGGCAATACCGTACTGCAAAGATCGTATTGGCTTATTCAGAAAAAGAAATACGAATACAACACCGAAAAGATTCGATTAAAACTGGAACAAGAAGAAAAAACGAAAAGAGTCTTTATCATAATTTTAGTTTTAACCCTGTCATTAAGTCTCATTGCTTATCATTCATTAAACAAAAAATTAACGACAAAAAGAATAAAACTCGAAAAAGACAGACTTCTTTTTGAGCAAAAACTCAGCGATGCCAGTTCTAATATAGACACTTACGCTCAATATCTGAAAAATAAAAATAAGCAGATATCGATTTTAGAAAACGAACTTGAAGAAATTAAAAACTCTGCATCGACACAATTAGAAGAAGAAAAAGTAAAACTTCAGGAAACCCTGAATTCTCATTTAATGACCGATGAAAACTGGAATGCTTTTAAAAGAGAGTTTATAAAACTGCATGGTAATTTCTATAATTCGGTAATCGAAAATTTTCCGGAGTTAAAAGAGTCTAACCTCAAAATAATAATGCTTCAAAAGCTGGATTTAAGTAATTATGAAATGGCCAATTTATTAGGTGTAACAATAGATGCCATTAAAAAAAGTAAACAACGCTTAAAGAAAAAATTAGGAGAACGATATGATTTATTGTTTGAGATTATAGACTACAAATAGTATTTCTGTCTTATTTGTTTGGAAAAACTGTAAAATTGAAATGTTTTTATATAACAATGCAAATACTATAAAATGCTAAGTTTGATACGGTTTAATAAACAATACAGTTATGAAAAATTTTTCTTTACTATTCGTATTATCCGTTGTCTTTTTCTCATGTCAGCAAAAAGAAAACAAAAACACGTCTATTCAAACAGCAGATCCTGATCCCGTCGTTACAACCCAAATAGAAAACACAGAAGTCAACAAACAAACAGGCGATACCATTTTTCTGAATACCAAAAATGAAAAAGGTATCTACACAGCAGAAGCATCGATAGATTCTACTCATTCCCGAATCTATGTTAAGTTTAAAAATGATTATGCAGGAGAATTAACCGGAAAGATTATTCCTGAGCAAAACAGCGCCAATATACGTTTTAACCAAATTATTTTTCCCGATAAAAGTTCAGATGGTCCGTTTGGAACAGATTTGAAAACCAATATAAAACAAAAAGGAAACTACGTTTTAGTAATTGGACATTCTCAAATGGCAGAAAATCCATATTATGGAAAATTCAAAATAGAACTTGAAAATAGAAAAACAGATTAATTATCAGCAGATTAATCGTTTACTGTTTTTCAAAATAAAGATAATCTGTATTATACCCAACAACATTTCGTAAACGTACCTGAGAATTATTAAACTCAAATAATTTCCAGCTGTTATTATTAAGTTTGCTGAGTAATGCAGAATTAAAATTCAGTTTTAATTCCTTAACGCCATATACAACCGCACATTCCCACTGTCCGGTTTCAGAAACTCCAGCTTTGGTTGCCGTAACTGTTTTATCATTTTTAAAAACAAATGAATAACCGCTGTAAGAATATGTTTTATCTGAATCGTCAAAGAAATAAGGAATTGTCCAAGAACCGCTTGTTAATGTTGCCGCAAAATCAAGAGCGCCAATATTGTTTTCCGGACAATTGTCTATGGCATATTTTATAGCATTTTCAAAATCCTGATTATTGTTTAAAGATTTTGGCAGCGAATAATAATCTAAAACAGAAATAGGATATTTTAACGAAATGTAATCGCTGTCTTTCAGGTTCTTGATAAAATTAAAAAACGCCTGATCGCCTGCAATAGACTCAGAACTCGCGATTTGGTTTGAACTGTTATAGATATTGATTGTTATGGGATACTGAATATTTAATCCGTTGATTTTAGATAAAAGATCCGGATAAAGATTCCAATAATCAATTAAAGTGTCAAAATCAGCCTGATTTGGAATAAATTTTTCAATGTAATTGTAATACACCATCGTAACCGGAAAGTCAATTTTTACAATATCATCATCAGTATTACTGGCGTTGATATTATCGATTACTTTTTGATAATCAGCTGCAGAATTAATCGCAATCTGTGTATTGTTTACCGTAACAGTATACGGAAATTTAATTGTGCAGTAACTGGATCCGTCAATTACATTATCCTGAACCGTAGGAACCATGGCAACTCTCTGCCAATATGAAGCCAGCGGCGAAACTTTTGTAATTGTGCCCTGATTATTAGAATCCTGCTCATCAATTTCGTTTTGGCACGACAAAAACAGCAAAGGCGCTATTAACAAAAATTTTCTTAACGACAACATATTTAGATTTTTGCAAATGTAATAAAATTTAAAGAAACTGCTTTTTAATAAATTCGGCATCAGGAGATTCGGTTTCATTTTTTCTAAATTACTTATGGAAACAACATTTTAGACTTCTATAAAACAATCAGTGCTGCTTTTACCCTACTTAAACTAAAAACAAATACTTTTGCAGCTTACTAATCGTAAAACCTACATGCCAAATAACCCCGAATCAAATACTTGTGACGAAATAATTTTTTCATCGTTTTTTAAAAGCAATGTAAAAGCACTGCGCAATTTTCTTTTTTACAAATTTGGTAATCTGGAAAAGGCCGAAGATGCCGCGCACGAAGCTTTCTTAAAACTTTGGCAGAACTGCGCATCTGTACCGCTTGAAAAAGCAAAATCGTACGTTTACACGATTGCCAACAACAGCAGTCTTAACGAAATTGCGCATCAAAAAGTCGTTTTAAAATACGAAAAAGACTTTTCAGGTTTAGACAAAACCAATCAAACACCCGAATATATTCTTGAGGAAAAACAATTTCAGGCTAAACTTTTAAAAGCTATAGAAAACCTGAACGAAAAACAGCGCATCGCTTTTTTAATGCATCGAATTGACGGAAAGAAATACAGCGAAATTGCGCAGGAATTAAACATAAGCGTAAAAGCCGTAGAAAAACGCATTCATTTGGCTTTATTAAGCTTACGCAAAGAAATTGATCTATAAAAGTAGGGTAAAATTAATTCAAACTGTTTTAACAACATAATACCGGTACAATGAAAAAAAATCACTTATTGGCTAAATGGCTCAACGATGATTTATCAGAGGAAGAATTGGCAGCTTTTAAAGCAAGTCCTGATTTCGAAAAATATCAAAAAATTAAAAATTATACAGAACATTTAACGGTAGATGATCTGGATGAAAACGCAATGCTGGCGAATATTTTAAAACAGAAAAAAGAAACACCAAAAGTGATTCCGCTTTACAAAACGTGGTTTTTCCGTGCCGCTGCCATTTTCGTGCTGGCGCTTGGCGTTATGTTTGCTTTTAGAATGTTGATTCCTCAAACAGAATCAGCTGATTTTGGAGAAAAAACAACATTCGCGCTTCCAGATAATTCTGAAGTAGTTTTAAATTCTGGTTCTGAAATACATTATAAAAAATGGAACTGGGACCACAACAGACATCTTGAACTTAAAGGTGAAGCGTATTTTAAAGTGGCAAAAGGAAAACGTTTTGAAGTTGAAACCAGATTAGGAAAAGTAACCGTTTTAGGAACGCAGTTCAATGTTAAAACCAGAAAAAACAGGTTTGATATTGTGTGTTATGAAGGTCGTGTCAAAGTAAATTATCAGGACAAAGAAATTCTTTTAACGCATGGACAAGGGGTTAGTTTTGAAAACGGAAATCAGATTGAAATGAATACCGATTCATCAAAACCGGAATGGATCAACAACCAAATATCATTTTATAAAGAAAATATCAGAACGATACTCGACGAAGTGGAAAGACAATATAACATCAGCATAGAATTAAACGTAAAAGACACAACAGCTTTATTTACAGGAAAATTACCTGCTGAAAATCTTGATACCGCTTTGCAGATTATTAGTACAACATATCATTTAGAAGTTCAAAAAGTCTCAAAAAACAAAATAATTATTGGCGAAAAATAGATGCTGCTCCCCAAACAATATCATTTTTTGTTTTGCATTTTTTTCTATGTCCTGAATATTTTTGCTCAGGACAAAGGAAAAGCTGTGCCTTTCAACCAAATCATTTCTGATATTGAAAAACAGCATCAGGTAAGTTTTAATTATCTCGAAGATAACATTGCCGGACTTAGTTTAAATCCGCCAAAAAAATCACTTTCATTAGAGCAAAAACTGCAATATTTAAGCAGAGTTACCCATTTATCTTTTGAAAATATAGACAACAAATTTATTAATGTTTTTAAAAGCGAAAATGAAACCCAGACCATCTGCGGTTATGTTTTTTCAGCCTTAGATAAAAAACCGATTGAAGATGCTAATATTAATGTATCTGGAAAAATTCATATTACAACAGATTCAAATGGTTATTTCGAATTCTCAAAAAGAGACAGAAACACACTTTTAATAAGTCATATTGGATTTTCTTCCAAAAGGATTACAACAGCAAACCAAGATTCTAAAAATTGCATTCAACTATTTCTTGAACCAGAAGTTACAGAGCTAAAAGAGATTAAAGCGAATGCGATTCTGGCTTCGGGGATTTCTAAAAATGCTGACGGTGCATTTGAAATTAAACCTAAAAAATTTGGTATTCTGCCCGGACTTATCGAACCCGATGCTTTGCAGACTATGCAGCAAATTCCGGGAGTAAACAGTATCGACGAAAGTGTTGCCAGCATTAATGTTCGCGGGGGTACGCACGATCAGAATTTGTTTTTATGGAATGGAATACGAATGTTTCAAACGGGACATTTTTTTGGTTTAATATCCGTTTTTAACCCAAATCTTGCGCATACCATTTCGATTTATAAAAACGGAAGTTCTGCTTTTTTTGGCGAAAGTGTATCGAGTGTAGTTGACATTTCTTCTACTCCTGAAACTGTGGAGAAAAATAGTTTCAGCGCCGGAATCAATATGATCAATGCCGATATTTATGCGAAATACAATCTTTCAAAAAAGAGTTATATCGAATTTTCAGCGCGTAAATCGATTACTGATTTTTTAGAAACTCCCACTTATAAAGAATATTTTAATAAAGTATTCCAAAACACAACCATCACCGATTTTTCACAGGCACAGGATATTGATTATAAAAGCGATAAAAAGTTTGGTTTTTATGATGCTACTTTTAAATACGCACAGAAAATAGGAAACAAAGATCAAATTGTTCTGGATTTAATAACCATTCAGGATAATCTCGAAGTTTTTCAAAGTGCTACTGTTTATAATATCAATAAATCTGAAAACAGTGTTTTAAGACAGCAGAATTACGGCGGTAATTTGTCGTGGAAAAGAAATTGGAACTCTTTTAATACCACTAAAATCAATCTTTACAATTCGGCTTACGAACTTTTAGGAAATCAAAAAACAAGTATTACCGATCAGGTTGCTGTTCAGGAAAACACGGTTAATAATAACGGAATTAACTTAGAAAATCAGCATATTTTAAACTCCAAATTCAGCTTAAACGATGGTTATCAGTTTAATGAAATTGGTGTTACCAATCTTGAACGTGTCAGCAATCCTGATTTCTACCGAAAAGTTAAAGATGTACTCAGAACTCATGCTTTTATTGTAGAAGGAAAATACAATGATACGCTTAACAGGTTGTATTTTAAAGTTGGAACACGAATTAATTATATCGAAAAATTCAAAAAAACGATTATCGAACCTCGCGTACAGTTTAATTACGGCATAAACAAAAACTTAAATTTAGAACTTCTGGGCGAATTAAAAAGTCAGAGTGCCCAGCAGATTATTGATTTGCAAAAGGATTATTTTGGAATCGAAAAAAGACGCTGGATTGTTGCCGACGACAGTATAATTCCCATTCAACGAAGCAGACAAATTTCTTTAAGCCTTTTGTACAAAAAAAATGACTGGCTTATAGATCTGGAAAATTTTTATAAAAAAGTAAACGGAATTACAACTTCTAGCCAGGGATTTCAAAATCAGTTAGAATTTGTACGTACTACGGGAGATTATGAAGTTTTTGGAACAGAATTTCTGATTCAGAAAAAATTCAACAATTTCCTGACTTGGTTCAGTTATACGTATAACAACAATAATTACCATTTTCCTGATTACGAATTCAGCACTTTTCCTAACAATTTCAAATTGGCTCATACCCTTTCGTGGGCTGTAATGTATGAGAAAAATAATTTCAAAATTGCTTTAGGAACAAAATGGTCTTCTGGAAGACCAAAAACATCGCCAGATGTTTCTCAAATTGATCTTTCTGATCCTATTTTGGTTTACAACAAACCTAACAATACCAATCTTCATGTTTTTTCGCAGGTTAATCTTTCCACGACTTACAAATGGGAAAGCGACAATGGAATTCAATACAAAATCGGAATTTCTATCCTGAATATTTTAAACCGAAAAAACGAAATCAGCGAATATTATAGAATCGCTTCGCTGACCAATTCTATTGAAGAAGTGGAGACTTTTTCATTACAAAGAACTCCAAATTTGAGTTTTAGAGTTTCATTCTAATTTACTGAATGTAAGATTTTTAACCACATTCATACTTCGTTTTTACATTTTTTTTTCAAAAAACATAATTTTTTGGTAGGGTAATCTGCATCAAGGCTGTTTTAGTTTTAAACCCTTTCACAAAAAAAATTGGAAATGAAAAGAAAAAAAACAGCACTAATACTCGCCGCCTTACTCATAATGGTTTCTGGAGGCATTTATTTTTATTACGGTTATCTCTTTAAAGAAGCCCGAAACATTGAAACCGAAAAACCAGAAACCAGTATTCCTGCTTCACAATTAATTGAGGATTACAACTCCGATCCGCAAAAAGCAGATGTACAATATCTAAACAAAACCATCGAAATAACAGGATTGGTAACCAAAGAAACGGATTCTGTAATGATACTTCAAAGTGCTGTTTTTTGCCTTTTCAATCAAAAACTAAATCACAATCTCTTAAACACAAAAGCAGTCATTAAAGGAAAATGTATTGGTTATGACGAACTGTTTCAGGAAATAAAATTAGACCAATGCACCATTATTAAACCAAACAATTAATTTATGAAGAAATTTTTAGTCCCAATCTGTTTATTTCTCGCTACTATGGCCTACTCTCAGGACGATTTACTCAACAGTCTTGATTCTACTCAGGTAGAAGGAAATCACCCCGCAATCGCATTTAAGGCTTTACAAATTGTAACGCTGCAGTCAACAAAAATGCCTGCTAAAAAAGAATTCTATTTTGTGGTTTCACACCGTTTTGGAACTGTAAAAGATGGTTTTGACAGCTTTTTTGGTTTGGATAACGCTACAACAAAATTAGGCGGTATTTATGGTATTACCGATTGGTTATCTGTGAGCCTTTCCAGACATACTTTAAATAAAATGTATGAAACAGGATTAAAGTACCGAATGTTGCGACAAAGCGATGATTTTCCAGTAGATGTCGTGGGTTACAGTGTGGCGGATATTAATACTTTTTTAGAAAAAGACCAATATCCAGGTTTAGAGTTTAAACATCGTACGACTTATGTACAGCAATTATTAATCTCTAGAAAATTCAGTGAAAAACTTTCATTTGAATTAGTGCCGTCTTTCATTCACAAAAACCTTTACAATCCTGATATCGAAAGAGATAATCAGTTTTCTTTTGGTGGCGGCGGGCGTTATAAAATAACTAAAAGATTGTCTGTCAATTTAGAGTACATGCACAATTTTGATAAACCAGATTTTTACAAAAACCCACTTTCTGTTGGTCTTGACGTTGAAACCGGCGGACACGTTTTTCAGTTAATATTTACCAACTCACAAGCTATGAGTGAGAGCGGTTACATCACCAATGCATCTGGAGACTGGGGTAAAGGAGATTTCTTCTTCGGATTTAACTTATACAGAGTATTCTAATTTAAAAACCATAAAAAACAAGCTATGAAAAAAGTATTAACACTAACTATTTTACTTGCTGTATTAGCAAGCTGCAGTGATTCTGACACCTATCAGGACATTGAAAACCCTGGAACTGGCACACCTACAAACCCAACAAACCCAACAAATCCAACAGAGCCGGCAGCTGCCATAACCTATACTAAAAATGTAAAATCGATTATCGACGCTAATTGTATTGGATGCCACCAAAGCGGAAGATCAGCCGCTTTTAGACCTTTAACTACTTATGCAGAAGTTAAAGCAGCTGTAGAAAATGCAGGACTTCTGAACAGAATTCAGCTTCAAACCGGCCAGCAGGGAATTATGCCTCAGGCTGGAAGAATGGCTCAGGCAAACATTGACCTGATTGTAAAATGGAACACAGATGGACTTAAAGAAAATTAATTTCTATGAAAAAATCAATTTTTAGCTATTTAATGCTGATACTTATTATTGGTTTCCATACCAATGGATCAGCGCAGAAACTGATAACTAAAACGGGCAGCATTAAATTTCAGGCTTCTATGCCATCTTACGAAGAAGTTGCTGCCGAAAACAAAAGTGTATCAGCGGTTTTAGAACAATCAACTGGTGATTTTGCAGCATTGGTTCTTATTAAAGGTTTTCGTTTTAAAGTGGCACTGATGGAAGAGCATTTCAATGAAAACTACATGGAATCTGAAAAATTTTCTAAAGCGACTTTAAAAGGTAAAATTGATGATTTTGATATTTCGAAAATTTCAAATACACCTAAAAATTTTACGCTGAAGGGAGATCTTACTATTCACGGTAAAACAAAACCTGTAACCGTTACGGTAAAAATTTCTAAAACTGCCAACGGCGTAAACGCAGCAGGTTCTTTTGAAGCTAAACCAGAAGATTATGGTATTGAAATACCAAGTTTAGTGAGAAAAAAAATTGCTGATAAAGTAAAAATTGATTACAATTTTTTACTGTCTAAATAAATGCTTTCTAACACAAATCTCATCTGAGAATTATTCTGAGACCGGTTTTTCATACTTAGCCGGTCTCCTTTTTTCTAACCAAAACCAAAATTGAAATGATCTGCAAAAATTATAATGTTTCTGGTGAAGATGTAAATGATAATATGGAAATGGAAAGTACAGCATATACCTCCTACACGCTTCGATTATTATACCATTTTTTATTTTATAACGGATTTTCAAAAGAAAAACTCAATGCGCTGCATCTTGGTTTTAAGGAAGGAAATAATGAATTGGTCTGTTATAAAAACCTTATGTTTACAGAGCCTTTTTCTATAGAATTGAAATACTGCCACATAAATGAAAAGATCAATCTTAAAAGCAGTTTTTTTAACTCCAAACAAGAATGCTGTGCGGAAGTTTTTAAAGAAGTTCAGTGGTTTGACCAAGTTCAAAACCAAGTAATTATAACACCTAAAAAAATTCTAAGGCATTTTAACCCTATTAAAAGATTATACTGAAATTTTACAGCATTTTTTATTTTGAAATAGGAGTTTCTGACTTTATGATACTCTTTAAAGAATCAACTATATCCCTAAAATCAGACTTCTTTTTTAAAAATTTCACATCTTTAAATGTTGCGGCGACATCTTTAATCGCTGATCCCGCCTGACCGGAGTATAAAACCACAGGAATTTTCTTCAGACCTTTAATTTCGCGCAGCAGTTTAAGAAACTCGCTTCCATCCAGATACGGCATATAATAATCTAAAAATATAATATCAGGAAACTTAGTAGTTTCTTTCAATTTCTTAAGTGATTTTAGAGCATTATTTTCTATTGAAATTTTGATGTTAGAATCAAAACTTGCAACCGCCATTTGGAAAATCTCGGTATCATCGGTGTCATCGTCAACCAGTAAAATATTTTTATACTGCATACTGTAAAATTAAAAACTAACTCAAAATTAATCATATCTCTAAATGTAGAGTTACAAAATTCCCACATGCAGTTAAAACTTACTCATTTTATGCTGTTTATCTCTGCAAATGTGCCTTTTGATTAATTAAATTTTAACCGTTAATTTCTAAATCAGTTCAGAATTATTATCTGCCTACAATTTTTTTTCGGTGCTCAATTCCCCATTCAGTAAGGTTTTGAATAATGGTTTGCAGCGTTTTACCATGCGCTGTCAGTTCATATTGAATCGTTACAGGATGCGTATCCAGAACGGTGCGCTTAACTAGTTGGTTTAGTTCAAGCTCCTTCAATTCCTTACTCAGCATTTTGTTTGATATACCTGAGACATCATTCAAAATATCCGAAAATCTTCTTTTGTTATAAAAACAAATAGACGAAATCACAGCAATTTTCCATTTGCCGTTTAAAACATCCATCGAGTCCTGAACAGCCATCATTTCTTTCTTATGCTGCTCTTTTTCAATTACATTACATTCCATCAGGTTACTTTGTTACTTCAAGGTTACTGTTACTTTTCGTTACAAAGTTACTAAAATTAATTTACTCGATTTAAATTTGCACCATTAACATCATACATATAAAATCATGGATAAATTAAAAAATAAAACTGCAATAGTTACAGGAGCTTCAAAAGGAATTGGTGCATCAATTGCTCAATATTTCGCCGCAGAAGGCGCAAAAGTTGTCGTAAATTATGCATCGAGCAAAGAAGATGCAGATAAAGTAGTTAAATCAATAACAGAAAAAGGCGGAACAGCCATTTCGGTACAAGCCGATGTTTCAAAAGCAGCCGACGTAGTAAGGTTATTTGAAGAAACTAAAAATGCATTTGGCCATTTGGATATTTTGGTTAACAATGCCGGTATATATCAATATGCGCCTATTGAAGAATTAAATGAAGAATCTTTTCATCAGCAGTTTAACATTAATGTTTTAGGCTCTCTGCTTACAATAAAAGAAGCTTTAAAATTATTTGGAGACAAAGGCGGCAATATAATTAATGTCAGTTCTGAAGCTTCAAAAATGCCTTTGCCAACCGGATCAATTTATTCTGCAACCAAAGCGGCACTGGATTCTATTACAATTTCCTTATCTAAAGAATTCAGCGGAAGAAATATCCGTATTAATTCTATACTACCCGGAGTAGTTGAAACCGAAGGTTCACATAGCGCCGGATTTATTGGCAGTGAAGCAGAAACAAAGTTTGTTGCCAATACGCCGCTTTCACGTACAGGACAGCCGGAAGATATTGCAAAAGCTGCTGTATTTCTGGCTTCAGATGATTCCGGATGGATTAATGGAGAGAAGATTTCTGTTTCTGGAGGAATTTATGGTTTCTAACTTTTTTAAACATTTACGAAATGAGCAAAAAATGATTCTGCTTTTATTGTAGGAACAGAAATTCTTTCGGACGGAGGTCTAACTAATATAAGTTTGATGAAATAAACTTTGCTGAAGAAATCTTAACATAAATATTTATGTAGAAAAAAGCCCTCTTTCTTAAAAAAAGAACAGAGGGCTTTTACTTTAATTTATTTCAAATTTATCTCCAATTCAATGCTGGAGCAACATGTTCTAAAATTGACGACAAAAGATGTACATTATAGTCAACACCTAAAGTATTAGGAATAGTCAACAATACAGTATCGGCTTCCTGAATCGCTTCGTCTTGGGCTAATTCTGCAATTAGTTTATCTGGTTCGGCAGCATAACTTTTTCCAAAAATGGCTCTTTTATCTTGTTCGATATAACCAAAACTATCGGCGCCTTTTCCTTGTCCTCCAAAATAATATCGATCCTGATCGTTTACGATGGCAAAAATTGAACGGCTTACAGAAACTCTTGCTTCACGGTCATGTCCCGCTTTTTTCCAAGCCTCTTTGTACAATCTAATCTGCTCTGCCTGTTGTACATGAAAAGGTTTTCCGTTTTCATCATACTTCAAAGTCGAACTCTGTAAGTGCATTCCGTTTTCTGCAGCCCAAATTGCGGTTGCATTCGAGGCAGCTCCCCACCAGATTCTTTCTCTTAATCCTTCAGAATGTGGTTCTACACGCAGCAATCCCGGCGGATTTGGAAACATCGGGTACGGATTTGGTTCTGCAAATCCTTCGCCTTTAAGTCCTTCTAAAAAGTCTAATGCTTTTTTGCGCCCCATATCAGCGTCATTTTCGCCTTCTGCAGGTTCGTAACCAAAGTAATTCCAGCCGTCGATAACCTGTTCTGGTGAACCTCTGCTTATTCCCAATTGTAAACGTCCTTCTGATATTAAATCGGCGGCACCGGCATCTTCTACCATATACAAAGGATTTTCGTATCGCATATCGATTACGCCCGTTCCAATCTCAATTTTGCTTGTTTTCGCGCCAATTGCCGAAAGCAGTGGAAAAGGCGAAGCCAATTGCTGCGCAAAATGATGTACGCGAAAATAAGCGCCGTCTAAACCTATTTCTTCTGCTGCAACAGCCAAATCGATAGATTGAAGCAGTGTATCGCCTGCTGTACGAGTTTTGTATGCTGGATTATTAGCCCAATGCCCGAATGATAAAAATCCTATTTTCTTCATAAATGGCTTGTTTTTTACTATTCCCAAATATACGCATACTTGCTGGTTTTGTTATTGTTTTCTGTGTAATTAATGTATGAATTCTTCAACTTCTTAATCTTCAAATCGCTTCATAAATTTTAATAAACATCTGTAATTTGAATACAAGCTTCCGTAATCGGCAAACCTTTACCCTGTTCTTTCTTTCGAAATTTGTATTCTAATAAAATGACAAAAAGATGAAACAGATTAAATTAGGAAATCAAGGATTAATTATCCCGCCAATTGGTTTGGGATGCATGGGAATGACAGGTTTTGAAGAAGGAAATATGTACGGTCAAGCAGACGAAAAAGAAGCAATTCAAACCATTCATCGTTCGTTTGAACTGGGAGGCAATTTTCTCGATACAGCAGATCTTTACGGGCCTTTAAAAAATGAACAATTAATCGCTAAAGCTATCGGAAACGATCGCGATAAATACATTTTAGCAACTAAATTCGGCTGGGAAATCGATGACAACAACAAAGTAACCTGGGCCATAAACGGAAGCAGAAAGTACATCAAAAAAGCCGTAGAACGTTCGCTTAAAAACTTAAATACAGATTATATCGATTTGTATTATATGCATCGTCTGGACAAAAATACGCCGATAGAAGAAACTGTAGATGCAATGGCAAATCTTGTTAAAGAAGGAAAAGTAAAATATATCGGACTTTCGGAAGTATCTTCTGAAACTATTCGAAAAGCGCACAATGTTCACCCCATAACTGCCGTTCAAAGCGAATATTCTTTATTCGAAAGAACTGTCGAAGAAAAAGGCGTTTTGAAAACTCTTGAAGAACTCCAAATTGGTTTTGTTGCATATTCACCACTCGGACGTGGCTTTTTATCAGGACAAATTCGTTCGATTGATGATCTTCCGGAAAATGATTTCAGAAGAGCGATTCCACGTTTTCAGGAACAATACTTTCATAAAAACATTGAATTGGTAAAAGCCGTTGAAAAAATGGCAGAAGAAAAAAATGTAACTTCTTCTCAATTAGCGCTCGCATGGATTATGAGTAAAGGAATTGTGCCGATTCCTGGAACCAAACGCAGAAAGTATTTAGAACAAAATATAGCTTCTGTGTCTATAGAATTAAGTCAAAATGATCTTCAAAAATTGGAAAGTATCGTACCTTTAGGCACAGATACCGGAGCTCCTTATGACGAATTCAGTATGGGACTTCTAGATTACTAAATTTAAAAAGACGCTGTTATGAACACTATCGCATCTGTATCTGCTTTTCACCGCTTACTTTCACTTCCAGAACCCAAACATCCCATGGTAAGCGTCATAAACTTATCTGAGAGTATTTTTCTGGAAGATGAAATCTGGAAAGGTTTTGTCAATAAATTCTATTGTGTTGCTTTAAAAAGAGATGCGAAAGGAAAAATAAGATACGGTCAGGGACATTATGATTATGACAAAGGCGTTTTAAGTTTTACTGCACCCAATCAGGTGCAGTATTTGGATTTTCATAATATGGAATGTGCGGCCGGTTATCTGCTTATATTTCATGAAGATTTTCTGCTAAAACATCCGCTGGCACAGAAAATATTTGATTTTGGTTTTTTCTCGTACGCAGTAAATGAAGCCCTGCATTTATCTGAACAAGAAGAAAAATATCTAATCGAAATTCTGGATCGAATTGATAAAGAATGTCAGCATATTGATCGTCATACTCAGGAAATTATTCTCTCGCAGATTGATTTGCTCTTAAACTATTCGAGTCGTTTTTACGAAAGACAGTTCATTACGCGTAAAAATAACAGTCATGCGTTATTGACAAAATTTGAAAGGTTTATAAATGAATATTATAATGAAAATACAACTGAAAAAGGTCTTTTAAGCGTTAGTTTAATTGCCGAAGCGATGAATCTTTCTCCAAATTATCTCAGCGATTTTCTGAAAATACACACAGGACGAAATACTAAAGAACATATTTATGAAAAGCTGATCAACAAAGCCAAAGAAAAGCTCTCTGCAACTGAATTATCGGTTAGTGAAATTGCATACGAACTTGGTTTTGAGCATCCGCAGTCTTTTAGTACACTTTTTAAAAAGAGAACGCAAATGGCGCCTTTGGAATTTCGGGAAAAGATTAGGAATAATTAATTCCAATTCTAAACACTTAATTTTCAACACATAGAGACATAGATTTTTCTTTTATAAAAAAGGAGAATTGAAAGAAACTAGTTTCTCACACATAGCTATGTGAATTTAGAATTCCTGCTTTATTTCTATATTTTTCATTAAAAAAATTGGTCTTCAACTTATTTTATATAATTTTGTATCGATCATTACAAAATAAAAACAAATGAGAGGAAGACCAACAATCTATGAAGATGCAAATATTATAAAAAAAGCACAGGAAGTTTTTTGGCAGAAAGGATACAGCGCTGCTTCGCTGAGTGATTTGCAAAAGGCAACCGGCGCAGGTGCAGGAAGTTTTTACAACACATTTAAAGGAGGTAAAAAAGAAGTATTTCAAAAAGCTATTCAGGAACGCAGACTTGCATTTGATGCTTTTAAAAAGGAATTAAGTGTAAGCGAATCTCCATTAGAACTTATCAAAGATTTTATTAGAAGCATTGCGCAGGCTGAGCAAAATGATCATTTAAAAGGCTGTATCATTGCAAATACTGTTGTTGAAATGACTTTTATCGATGAAGATCTTGAAGCAAATGCTGTTCAGATTTTAAAAGAAGTCGAACAAATGTTTACTGAAGTTATAAAAGAAGAACAAACAAAAGGCACTATAAAAACACAAACTTCCCCTGAAATTCTAGGGAAATATCTCATAACATTTTGGTGCGGACTGAATACACTTCGAAGAATGTATCCCGACGAAAATGTCTTAAAAGATCAAATCGAAATGCAATTAGCTGTTATCAGCTAATTTTTTTGACTATTTATGTATCGATCATTACAAAAATAAATATAATAAAAATGAATTTAAAATTAGAAGGAAAAAGGGCTTTCATAAGCGGTTCAACTCAGGGAATTGGTTTTGCAATTGCACAACAATTATTGGCTGAAAAAGCAGAAGTAATTATTAATGGAAGAAATGAAGAAAAGACAAAACTGGCAGTTCAAAAACTACAAACTGAATTTCCTGATGCAAAAGTTTCAGGAATTAAGGCAGATTTTGAAAATAAAGAGGAAGTTGCAGCATTACTTAATAAACTAACTGACATCGATATTTTGATAAATAATGTTGGTATTTTTGATTTAAAAAACTTTGAAGATCTTGAAGATGAAGATTGGTATAAAATATTTGAAATCAATGTTATGAGCGCCGTTCGTCTTTCGAAGAAACTTTTACCGCAAATGCTGGAGAAAAAATCGGGAAGAATTATTTTTATCAGCAGTGAATCTGGCGTAAATATTCCCGGAAACATGATTCACTACGGAATGACCAAAGCGGCTATGTCGGCTGTCAGTAATGGTTTATCGAAACTAACGATCGGAACTGAAGTTACGGTAAACACCATTTTAGGCGGCCCAACCTATTCTGAAGGCGTAGCATGTGCTGTAGAACAAATTGCATCGATGCAAAACATAGAAGTCGAGCAAATGAAGAATATAATTGTACAGCAGACTAATCCGCATTCTTTATTACAGCGTTTCATAAATCCATTCGAAATTGCTTCGCTGGCTGTTTATCTTTCTAGTCCGCTGTCAATTGCAACAAATGGAACTTCGTTAAGAGCCGATGGAGGTGTTTTAAAAACTATTTAAATAATTAAACCTAAAAAAACCTTGATTGAAAATATACAATCAAGGTTTATATTTAAAATAATGATTTAAAAAACAGACTAACAAAAATCAATTCATTTTTTCTATATCATCCATAACCCAGCTTTTGTCAAAAAATGCTTTATCTGGGCCATACAAACGAAACATAGGAAACCATTTTCTGCCTTTTTTTGTACTCACCCAATTATTTTCCTGACCGGCGGGAGCTTTTTCTGAAAAATAAATATCGATCGAACCATCTGAATTCTTTTTTGTTTTTTTATTGTACGAATCGAGACTTACTACCTGCGCCTCTCTAATAAATCCCGCAGTATCAAAATCATAAAGTGTTACTGACCAATATTGTTTTGCGGGTACATTTTTTGGCACTCTTAAACGATAGACAGAACCGCCTTCAAAAAAATTACCGTTTTTGTCTTTTAACGACTGAATATAAATTGTGGGTGCGCTTTCATCTGCTTTCATAGGCGGCGCCCATCCGTAAAAGCCAAGCATCCCGCGATTGTCATAATCCAGCATTTCATTTGTGAGGTATGAAAACTGGGTTTTAATACCCGAAGTATCGGGAAGTGCCCAATAATGTCCCTCCCAAAAAGGCTTAAGCTGCTGCAAAAGCTGATTAACAAACCATTGTTTAACTTCAATAACTGCCTTTTTCAGGATTGCCGTTTTCTTCGGATCGGGAATCGCATATTCTTTTCCTTTTTCAATACCAAGCGTGCGAAGCATATTCATTATTGCTAAATCGTGAGATAAAACAGGCTCTTCGTTGACCATTTTAGAAAGAACTTCATAAAATGTTTCATCCATTTTTGGTATTCCGTTCCAAATTTTTCCTGATGCATCTATGTATCGCTGTTTGGCAGGATTTTCTGCTTTTGAAAGCGGATAAACACGTATTTTTTTTATCAAGGATATTGCATTGTTTAAATCAGATACAGATTTACTTTTAGGAATGGTTCTCATAAGCCAGAATCCTCCCGCTGTTTTCTGTTTAACCGAAAAATAGCCTTCTGGAATTTTACCATTATAATTTTCAGGTATTATTAAATACTTGCCTCCTTTTCCTTTGTCTTCACCGCCGGGACCAACTATCGCAAGTGGAATATCCCACATATCGCAAAGCTGGCCGTAAATTCCTGCACCGTCAGCCGAAGGAACTTCAATTACTATTGGACCATCTTTTGTAATATTATATGCAGCATAAATATAATAGGTAGATGCATTGGGAGTTGTAGTTTGAAATTTCCAGTCTGCTGTTTTTGAATGGTATACAATATCGTTATAATGAGCGCCTAAATCATTTTCATATCCGTCTCTAATGGCTTTCGCCGCTACAATGGGCATTCCCCAGATTGCCGTTTCAACTGCACGGCGATAATACGTATTGTCATTTAATGTTTCTGATGAAAAAACAGTATTGTCGTTTACTTGGCTTTTTACAATACAAAAGCTCAAAATTAGAATAGATAAAAAACATTTCTTCATAATTAAAGTTTTTAAATAACTAAAAAAGAACAGAATTAAACAGAAGAGTTTCTCATAATTCCAGTACACTAAAATTAATCAATGAAACACTGCTGTGTAGAAATTAATTGTTGCAAATTATAATATGAAACCAAATTCTATTTCTGATTCAAAGGCTAATTTGGGCATGGAATTAAAACAAAAATCCCAACTACATTTGTAATCGGGATTTTTTATTTAGTTGTTATACCTGAAAATCACTCTGCTTCTTTATTTTACGGCCTGCACATATCACATCATTATTATCAGACCAAAAAAAAAGAGCTTTACAGCTCTTTTTTTAATAAATATTTTCTTCGCAGAAATGATTTTTTTAGTAGTAAACTGAAAGCATGATTTTAGAATCAGAGCTGTCAATTATTTTTTCAAGTCTTTTAAAGAACATTTCACTTACCATTGGACAGCCGTGGCTGTTAATAATGTAATATTCTTTTTCATCGTCTGGAACTTCTTTATAGCAGTGTAGTACAATAGCTCTTTTTAAAGCATTATTGTTTGTTTGGTCAAGACCGCTTAATCTGAATGCTTTTCCAAAAACACCTTTATAAGATTTCTCGATAGAATAACGGCCTAGAGATGTACAATTAGAATTTGGTGCATTGCTAAATTGTAAAATATCTCCTTTAATACCTGTTTCAGAACCTGAACCGTGTGCAACCAGTCCCTGATCTATAATTTTGTTGTTTTCAAGATCATATACAAAAAAACGATTTTTGCCTGATTTGATTTTCATGTCTACAAGAAAAGCGATTTTCTTACTGTAGCCGCGATTTGTTGAAGTAAAGGTTTTAATCTCGCTTACATGATCTGTAAGTCTCATCATTTCAAGTTCGGTTAAAATTTCTTTATTGTCCGCGATATTGTAGGTGGTAAACGAACTTAAAGAAAAAAGCAGTGCCATAAAAAATATTCTCATACAAGACAGTAAATTAAGTTAAAAGCAATTTGGGACGCTTATCAAGTTTCTTGACGTTGCAAAATTATGCACAAATTTTATAGAATTCCCATGTTTGCTGTGTTAAATATATTATAAATATTTGACAACATGACATTTAGCGCCATTTTTAACACTTTTATTTTTTCTTTTGACATTTTAAATCTAAAAATCTTAATAAATTTTAAGCAATAATGGTCTGTTTTTGAGCAAAATGAGATTTTGTAAACTAAATTTAATTACAAATTCAATTTTCCGTCTGGAGAAGGGTTATAACTTCCGTCATCCGGATATTTAATACTGCCTTTTAATTCTTCAACACGTTTAGGATCAAACTTTGGCAGTTGTAATTCGTTGTTTTCTTTCCATTTTTTTACGGTCTCAGATACAGCTGCCGATTTTTCATCGGATAAACGTGTGTCTCTTGCCATATATAATGTTTGTGACGGGTATGCTAAAGATGTACCGCTGGCTTCTATAATATCCATCATTCGCAGTAAAAGATCTTCTTGTACTTCCTGCGATATTTCGAAGGTTACAGCTTCTATATAAGCTGTAATTTCAACTTTTAGAGCATCGGCAGTAATACCTGTAAAGCGAACTACAGGCGGCGAGTTCAGGACGGCAGGATGCGAATACAGCAGTGTTCTGAGTTCTACCAGCAAATAACGCATTTGATCCGGCGTAGTTTCCATCCTGAAACTAAATATCGGATTAAATATAAAACGGTCACGATGTGCAAAATTTTCTATTTTACTTGCTGATAATTGTCCGTTTGGAATAGTAACAATCGTTCGTGCAGAAGTACGAAGTGTAGTAGAACGCATACCAATAGATTCTACAGTTCCTTTAATATCATCTACCCGGCAGTAATCGCCTACTCTTAAAGGCTGATCAGCAATAAGGCTGACACTGCCTACAAAATTTTCTATGGTTTTTTGTGCTCCTAACGCTAATGCGATACCTCCAATTCCCAGTGCGGCAAGTCCGGCGGTAACATCTACACCTATAATACCCAGTATAGCAATGATTCCTATAAAAACGATCGCGGCTTTTGTTGTTCTGCTTAGAAACAATATGGCCGATATTGCCGAAATACGACCTCGCCTGCTCATTCTGCTTCGGGCATACATGCTCACAAAGTCTGTCATTCGCCAAAGCAGAATTAAAAAAGCAACAATTCCTATGGTGATTATTATGATACTGAAACGCTGCCGAACTACTATAGAAATTCCCATGCGCTGGGTAAATGCCACAAACAAAATTACGGTAAGGTACATATGAACCGGCAGTGAAAGGGCATTAATTATAGCTGTGCCTTTTTCTGTATCGGCTTTTTTCCATACTTTTTGAATTACAAAACCAATTGCAAAAATCAATAATCGCGAAAGTAAATAGGAAACAATAGTCATAAGCACCACAACTGCCCAGTGACCAATGGGAACATTGCCTATTTTTCGTTCTTTTAAGGCTTTTGGAAGTACTCTGTCTAAAAAAGTTTTTTCACCAGTAATATCAGCAGACAGGATTGCTTCGACTGTTTCTGCAGAGAAAAGCCATACTGCCGGCTGACTATCATCTGCCTGATTTTCTACATAAAGCTGTATAGTTGTTTTATTGTCTGAAATATTTCCAACCAGGTCAACACCTGTTGCGAGATCATCATCTGTACGTCCTGTTTCTTTATTACTGATAATAGAAGAAGGTGATAAATTTCCTCCCTGATCTAATAGCTGCTGAAAAGTTTTGGCTATTCGTATTCTTTCGGCTGTTTTGCGGTAAGAGCGTTTGCTTAACACAAAATACTGGCTGGCACGCAGATAATTTTGTTCGCCAATGGCTTTAATAAAACCATTAACAGTTCCCTGAGGTGTTCTTCTTCCCAGAGAATCTTCCGGAATTTTTGCAGGTTCTTCTGTGGTAGTTTTGGCAGAACCTAATAATTGTGCCGAAACCTTATTTGCACTTAAAACTAATGTGAGCAATAACAGCAGATAAGGCAGAAAACGTTTAGCTCTTAAAATCATGTTTTACTTTTTAGAATACTAAAAATAAGAAATATACAAGAGAAAAGAAATCTTTCAATACGAAAAAAGGAAATTGTAATCTTAATTTCAAGCTGCTTTTTTATAAATGAAAAACATATTTGGTGCCGGCTTTTTGCAGATTAACCAGCGCTTTTCCTAAATCCGGTCCCAAATTAGATGTTATGGCATTTAGAAGATATTTTAAGTCATTAAAATCATTTGGTTTTACAAAATAGCCCGTTGCCCCCAGATCTGAGGCTTTATCCATATCGTTTTTATAAGATGAAGTCGAAATTATAATTACAGGTATATCTTTATACTCCTGAGTGCTTTTAATGAGTTTAAGGCATTCCCATCCGTTCATGACAGGCATATTAATGTCCAGAAAAATAAGCTGCGGTTTACTTTCCATTTCATTAAGCAATCTCCAGGTGTGTTCACCATTTTCGGCACATATACACACAATGTTTTCATTAACAGTTTCCAGAGCTTCACAAAACATTTCAATATCGTCCATGTCGTCGTCTGCCAGTAAAATCGTTATTTTATTCATAATTAAATATTATTTTCTTCTTGTTTTAAAGGAAGTGTTATGGTAAATACAGCTCCTACAGATGGATTTCCAGATGCAGTTATAGTTCCGGAATGACGTTCTACTATTTTTTTACATAAAGACAATCCTAAACCGGTACCTTCGTAAGTATCTTTAGAATTAAGTCTTGTAAAAGTTTCAAATATTCTTCCGGCCTGATTTTCTTCAAAACCAATTCCATTATCTTCTACCGTAATAATGGCCGTTTTTTTGTCTTTTTCTATAATTTGAGAAGATAATTTAATTTGAATAGGAATACCTTCTTTAGCGAATTTAATTGAATTGTTAATGAGATTGTAAAATAGCTGATACAGTAAAACCTGTGCTCCTTCTATAACCGGAAGATTATCATAATAGATTTGACCGCCTGTTTTTTGCAAAGAAACTTCAAGATCTGTTTCAATATTTTTCAAAACTTCATTTAAATCAACCATTGTAGGTATCTGCTGATCTGCATTTATTTTAGAATACGTTAGAACACCTTCTATCATATTAAACATTCGGTCAGACGCTACATGAATTCTGTCAATGAATTTCTTGGCCGATTCGTCGAGCTTGCCTTCGAGATTATCTTCAAGCCTGCTTATAAAGGTTTTTATTTTTCGAACAGGTTCTTTTAAGTCGTGAGAAGCAACATGCGCAAACTGCTGTAAATCTTCATTAGATCTTTGCAGCTCGCGGGTGCGTTCGCTTACCAGAATTTCTAATTTTTCGGTTACTGATTTCTGTTCGTGAATATCCGTACAGGTTCCAAACCATTTCATAATTGTGCCAGAAGCATCCTTAATAGGCACTGCCTTACTTAAAAACCATCGGTATTCGCCTGTTTCTCCGTTTCGTAATCGAAATTCCAGCTGATATGGATTACCCGATTCAATACTTTTGTACCAATTTTCTTTTACCAATGAAACATCGTCCGGATGCAGAACCGGAGCCCAGCTCGAATCGCCAAATTCATTTTCTCTAAATTTGGTGTACTCATACCAGCGTTTATTAAAATAGTCTGCAAAACCATCTGCTCTGCTGGTCCAAATAATCTGCGGTACTAAATCAGCAAGCTGTTTGAAATTTTCAGCACTTTCTTCAATAATCTGCTGTACTTCTTTTTGAGATGTAATGTCACTTGCTGCGCCAAACCATTCAATTACCTCACTGTCATCGTTTAATATAGGCACTACTCTCGAAAAAGCCCAAGCTACAGAATCATCCGTTTTTAAAACACGATGTTCAAGTTCAAATATTGTCTTATTGTTTATGGCTTCAGATATTAAATGTAAAGCCATTTCTCTGTCATCTGGATGAATGTAACTGCTTATCCAGTCTAAAACAGGTTCACCAGTTTCTGAATAAGTACCGCCGGATTCAAGACTTCGCAAAACGGTCCAGTCAGCATTAAGACGAAAAACGAAATCAGAAGAAGCATTTACGAGGGCTCTGAAACGATTTTCGCTTTCTTCCATTTTTTTTCGTGCCGAAACCTGTCCGGTAACATCAACCGCAACCTGTATCATTCCGGTTATTTTACCATTTTCGATAAACGGACGATAAGCCAGATTATAATAGTAGTCTCGCATTTCTCCTGTGCGGTTATGCTGTACAAGAACTTCACTTTGATCAAAAGGAATTCCTTTATTATAAACGTTCTGGACCTGAGTCCATACATATTGTCCTTTTAATTCGGGAAGAACGTCAATTAACGGCATCCCAATAATTTCTTCGCCTCGCCCAATTAAGCTTAGCATTTGGGTATTGATCTGTTCGATTACTAAATCACTACCCATAAGCACCAAAGTTGCCGAAGGCGTTTGGTGAATCATCGATTTTAATCTTGATTCGCTTTCTTCAATTTTTCTTTTTGCTAGAAACTGCTGTTCTTCTGCATATTTAATATCTGTAATATCACGTGTTGTTCCGGCTATGGCTTCTACTTCGCCTTCTTTATTAAAAACAGGTGCAAAAATGTAATCATAAACGCGTCGTCCTAGTTCGGCATGCGGAAAAGAAACTGTTCCTCTAATCATTTTTTTTGTAGAAACAACTTCATCGATTTCTCTTTCATGCATTACGGCATGCCATTCTTCATATCCGTTTTCTCTTAAACCTTTTCCAACAGAATCTTGAGCGGTTTTCCCCCACATGGTTAACAACGCTTTATTGGCATAAGTAAATTTATATGACAGGTCTAATACGTATACTAAATCTGGCGTCGTGTTAGTAATAGAATTATAAAATCTTTCTTGTTTTTCAGCGACAGATAGTGCTTCTTTGAGTGTAAACTGCTTTTCTTTGTACTGGTTTATATCTTCAAGAGTAACAATTAATAAGTCGTTATTTGATTCTGCTGTAAAACGAAACCAATGTTGTTTTTCATCAATTTGAAAGCTGATTTCAAAAACAGGATCTGATTTTTTTGCTAGAATTTCGCTGAATTTTTCAACAAGAACAAAACTGTCGTACTTATTAAAAACCTTTGTAAAATGCTGGTCTTTACATTCTTCAATTTTTAAATATTCCTGAGTTTTTGTATTACAAAACAGTACCAAAAAATCTTCAGTCTTTTCTTGGTTATATAATGGCCGAAGTACTATAAGACCGTTTGCTATAGAGTTAAAAATGGCATTAAAAAAATCATTACTTGCTGTAAACTCCATCGTTGTTGAATATCTAAAGCTTAATTGCTTATTAATTGTCAAATATAATTTACTTCCATTTATTTTTTAAAGATGGGCAGCATTTAAAAATGAAAAACTTCAATTATTAAAAAAAGTAAAAGTGGATTTATTTTTAGTAAACATACAATATCAAATGTAAATTACAAGCTTTATATATGGTTTATATAATTACCGTTAATATTTATAAAATTCCACTTTTGAGATGGGAATCTTGTAAAAACAAAAAAATCCTTATGTTTGAGCATAAGGATTTTTGTATTGTTTAATTTTAAAGAAATTATTTAATAATCAGTTTCTTAGAAACGTTTAAAACATTTGAATTAATAGTAACAACATAAATTCCAGATGCCAAATTATGACTGATTGCTGCTGATGAATGAATTTGTTTAACCAAAACTTTTCTTCCGTTACTATCTGTAACGGTTACCGTTGCAGTATCGTCTGTGCATAATTCCGGAAGTGCAATATTAAACTCATTATTTACAGCAGGATTAGGATAAATAGTAATTGCAGTATTTTCGACACTTACTTCCGGATCTAAAACATTGATTTTTTTACCAGAAACAGACTGAAACTGCCATTGTGCACTTTCCCAGCTAGTCTGCGCCCCTGCATATTGTGCAGAACCTGTTAAGTTTTCAATATGAATCATACTTCCTGTCTGCCATCTGTTTTTAATTCTTACCCATGTGGCATCAACATTTTCTGCAGACCATTGTGCGCTCCACCAGTCAGTTCCTGCTGCAGTACATTGCACATTTCCAGTTAAGTTTTCAATATGCATTACATCTCCTGTACCCACATTTTTCAGGATAAAGTTTGTGGCATCTACGGCTATTTTCTGCCATTTGTAGTTATTGTTAGCCACTGTTGGACCGTAACCTGCATTAGCGCCGGCATCGTATAAATAATTGCCTGTCCACTTATTTTTAATCGTAAAATAATTTCCTGTTGCCGTGCTTACTGTTACGGCACAAGTACTTGTTTTATTTCCGTCGGCAGTTGTAACTGTGATTGTTGCTGTTCCGTTTGCAATTGCAGTAATTAAACCCGAAGCATTAACTGTTGCAACTCCGGTATTGTTTGAACTGTAGCTCACAGATTTATTTGTCGCATTAGAAGGCAGAACTGTTGGCGTTAACTGCTGTGTTCCTCCTACTGATAATGAAACCGAACCTGGACTTAAACTCACACTTGTAACCGCCACATTTGACGAATTTACAGTAATTGCAGAAGATGCCGTTTTTGCTCCATCCTGCGTAGTTACCGTAATCGTTGCCGAACCCGAAGAAACAGCAGTAACTAAACCTGATCCGTTTACAGTAGCAACGCCTGTATTACTCGAGCTGTATGTTACATTTTTATTGGTAGCATTTGTTGGAGCAACCGTTGGTGTTAACCGCTGTGTGGCGCCTACACCCAGAGTAACTGTCGTTGGCGCAATTGTTACGCCTGTAACTGGTACATTAGTAACAGAACAGTTTGAACTCTGTGTCCACGAAAAGTTACCAATTGCACTTACTTCTTCATTTGCCGTAGCATTTCCGCCTCTGTTAGAATAATTCATACCGCAATACGTTCCATTTCCGTTAGGAGAACCTGCAATAAGTACAAAATAACCACGTCCCCAGTTTCTGTTAAGTGCATTGTTGTTTGGATATTCTTTTCCAGTTCCGTTAACCGTTATGTTTTTAAAACTAAGATTGTAAATCCCGTCACCCGATCTTTTGCTGATAGAAATAGCATCGTTTCTGGAATCTAAAATATCAATATTGTACAACTGGACATTTTTAACCTGAGTTCCTGCATTGCTCGCGCTGAAAATATCTACCGCTGCAACCGGATTATTGTATGTATCATTAAAAGTACCACAGGTCGATACGGTAATATCATGAATTTCATGCATTCCGTCGTTATTAAACGGCGCACCGTCAAAGTTGTTGCTTACTCTAATTCCGGCTTCAAGATTGTCTTTTATGATAAGATTATAAGCTTTGTTATTTTTTCCTCCATAAATAGCCAATCCGCAAGCACGCCAGCAGTTTTCAGATGTATTGTATCTAAAAGTATTGTTGATACATTCCTGTCCGTTTGCCGACCAAATAGCCTGATCGTCGTCGCCGTTATTTCTAAAACTACAATGCTCTACGATTGAATTTGCTGTTCCTTTGCAAAGATTAATTCCATCGGCATAATTATTTCTAAAACGACAGTGCGATAATGTAAATCCGTCTGCAATTGCTGGTCCGCCAACATTATACTGCGCAATCCATGCACCGCATTCAAAATGTTCTGCCCAGATGTTTTTTACAATTGATCCAGATGTAAAAACACCATTTATGGCTTTATACGAATTACTTCTTGATGCAGAACTTGTCGTTAAATACAAATCTGAAAACGAAATATTGCTCGCATTGGCTCTTAATCCTCCGTTACCGCTGCTGGTATTGGTAAAATGAATCTGTGTGTACCACATTCCTGCTCCAACTAAAGAAGTATTGGCAGAGCCGAAATACAACTCGCGATTTACATTAAAAACACCGCTTGGCACAAATATTTTTTTACCGCCATTGGCATCAATAAAAGTCTGCAGATCACTTCCGTTTCCGGTATAAGTAACAGAACCAGACGGAGCTGTAATTGCTGCAGGAACAGGTTCCATTTCTGCAAAATCAATATGAATATTTCCTGATTCTCTAACCAAACGTAAGGTTCCAGAAACCGGAATTTTACTTGGAAGTTTGTAACGCACTTCATCAAAACGCATTCTTGGATTTTGATTCGTAATTCCGTTATTATTTGGATTACCGTTGCTCCACAAATATTCCCAAGACCAGGTTGATGTTAAAGTAAGTGTTGTAATTTTCGTGCTTCCGTTGTAAACCCCCACAGTTCCTGATTGTCCGTCAGGAACGCTGTATCGAATAACAAGTCCGTCTGCAGCTTCTGTTAATGTCCATTGTACCGTTGCATTTGTTGCCGACATATTCACACACTGCTGATCTGATGCCTCAGATTGAAGGTCTGACTGCACATACGATTTTGGAGTTACAGAAGCGCCATTCGACAATTGTCCTAAATTTGCTTCATAACGTTTATAAGCTGCATCATAATAACCGCGCTGTGCGGATAAATTTGAAGTTAAGAGAATGAAAAAAATCCACATTATAAAATGGCAGCATTTCTCTCTTTTAAATAAAATACCATGTAATTGTTTTCTCATAATTTTCGGTTTTTTAAATAGTTAGGTCCTGGAAAAGGGTTATAACGAAACTATATCTAAAAAAAAGATTACAAAAAAAGTGGAATAAAAATCAAGATTCTTACAACCATTAAAACAAAATAAAATACTGAAAATCAATAAAATACATTTTTAACCAAATAAAAAAATCAAGAATTAGTTTAGATAAAAACCATTGCTTTTTAGTAAAATTCAATTAAGAATACGAAATTTTTAACAGCAATTATTAGAATATTCTTTTTTAGTAAACAAAAAATTATTTAATATGAAAATTTAGCAGACTAAAAAAACGAAAATCACAGCTCGCTTTCTCAAATTAGATTTTCCGCTACATTAAAAATCTGCTTTTTCATATCTTGCAGGCGTAAAAAAAATTCCAGATAAAGCAATGAATCCATTGTATATAAAAACTTCACGTCTTATTGTCCGACATCTTACCTTAGATGATTTAGAAGATTTTGTTGTATATCGTTCTAATCCTGAAATCACAAAATACCAAGGTTTTGATGTAATGGATATTGAACAGGCAAAAGATTTTATAACAGAAAATGCTCTTAAATCTTTTGGTAAAGCCGGAGAATGGGTACAATATGCCATTGAAAATAAAGAAACAGGAAAACTTATTGGCGATTGCGCTATTAAATTAGACCAATACGATACAAGAATTGCCGAAATTGGAATCACAATTTCGCATTTAGAACAAAGAAAAGGTTTTGCAAAAGAAACAATGCTTGGTATTTTGTCTTTTTTGTTTGATGAAATAAAAATACATCGCGTAGTTGAAATCGTCGATGCAGAAAACACAGCTTCCATTTATCTTTTAAAAAGCATTGGTTTTAAACAAGAAGGACATTTTATAGAAAATATCTTCTTTAAAGGAAAATGGGGAAGCGAATATCAATACGCCATGTTAAAAAGAGAATGGGATAACAGATAAGCTTTCAACGATTTGATTCGCAAATAATTAATTCCGTGTATTTTTCGTATTTTTGCACAAATTCAATAATCCATGAAACGTTCCGGTACAGCAGATCTTCCATTACATTATGGACAAGTTCCTTTATGGCTTGCCGAAAGAATGTCGAAACTCGGTTTGGCAATTGTCGAAACGATCGCTTTAGAATTTTCTACTTCTGAAGTTATAAGCAAATTAAGTAATCCTTTCTGGTTTCAAAGTTTTGGTGCCGTTATGGGCATGGACTGGCATTCATCCGGAATTACAACTTCTGTTTTGGGCGCTTTAAAGAAATCCGTAAATCCGCATTCTAAAGAACTTGGTATATACATTTGTGGAGGAAAAGGAAAACATTCGCTTTTAACACCGCAGGAACTTTTATTTGTAGGCGAAAAAACCGGTCTTGACGGAAATAATCTTGCCAATTGCAGTAAACTCGCCGCCAAAGTAGACAATACGGCTATTCAGGATGGTTTTCAATTGTATCAGCATAATTTTATTGTAGATCATTTAGGCCAATGGGCTGTTATTCAGCAGGGAATGAATCCTGATTCTAAAACCGCAAGAAGATATCACTGGCATTCGCAGGATTTAAAATCGTTTGTAGAAGAACCTCATACTTTTATTTACGGCGAAAATCAGGGAACGATTTTAAATCTTACCGCTCAGGCAGCCGAAAAATCGAGAAACGGCATTTTAGAATTAGCAAAAGAATCTCCAACAAAAATCATGAAGGAAATGCAGTATCTTTCTATGCCTGCACATCACGACGTGAGAATGGAAGATGTAAACATGAAGAGACTTGGCGCCATGCTTTGGGCAACGCACGAAAATAAACCTGAAGATTTTGAAGAATTACTGCTTTTAAAAGGTATGGGACCAAGAGCTTTGCAATCGCTGGCATTAGTGAGCGAAGTAATTTACGGCACTCCTACCCGATTTGAAGATCCTGCACGTTTTTCGTTTGCGCACGGAGGAAAAGACGGACATCCGTTTCCTGTTCCTGTAAAGATATACGATGAAACTATTAATACTTTGCAGCGGGCCATTAACCGTGCAAAAATTGGTAACAGCGATAAAATCGAAGCGATTAAAAAATTATCTGAAATCTCCAGAAAGGCAGAAGAAAGTTTTACACCCAACTCTAACTTTGATGCTTTGATTGAAAGAGAGCGCAGAGAATCGTATAAATACGGCGGAAAAACTGTTTTTGGTGATGCTAAACCTCCTAAAAATAAACCTTCAAATCCAAATAATCAGCTTGAATTGTTTTAAAACTGATTTTAATAATCGTATAAAATAAAAAAACCTTCAAAATCTACTGACTTTGAAGGTTCTTTTTTATGGTAATAAAATATTACATTTCGTTTAATTCGTTAAACTCGTGTAAAGATTTTAATGTGTTTTCGTAGAATAAAATCGCCGCGATAAGGTTTCCTTTATCAGAGTAAGGCATCATTTTTCTTTGAAACTCTACTGTAGTATCTAAGAATGTTGACGTACCAATAGCTTGATTGTCTAATATTTTTTTGTGATCGCCATCGTCTGGAATACCTAAATCCGCCATTGTTACACCTGGTTTAGTAACCAAAGCGATGTAAGGAAGCGTTTTAACTAAAACTTTGATACGCTCAATGTACAATTCCAAAAGTTCTCCTTTTTGCATACCGCTCAATTCTTTTTGATCGTGGTATTTACGGATTAGGGCTGTTGTACTAATAATACTTCTTGGGGCGTTTTTTGCTTGTGCCGAAACAGCTGCCGTTGTCAAGAAGAAAAGGACACTAAAAAAAATAATTTTGCTCTTCATTTTCGTAGATCTAAATAGGTTCTTGGTTAGAGCAAAAATATGCAAATTATGTTAAAATGCAACTTTATTAATTTCTTTTTTTTGGAAAATTTTAACAATTAGCTTTTTTCCTTCTTTTTTAAGACTTAATTATCCTAAAACGGCTTGGGTATTTAATAAATATACTCTTTTTATTGCCATAGTAATCCATGAATTCTTCACAAACAAAAACAGCATGCACTTTTGACCATGCCACTACACCGCAAAATTCACTCCCCTGCTGTCTGTTTAGTTTTTCGATTTGTTTGCCTAGTTTAAACCCTAAATATTTGTAAATGGTTGGTGTATATACGGTTCCATCTTCTAAATCTTCTAATGCTTTATCAAAAGTATCCTCTCTGTCAATAATTTGTTTGTACTTTGCCATTACTGCATAAGTTAAAACAGCATAATCGGTTATTTTTTCGCTGTCACAGTTATCTTTAATAAACACAAATCCAGCAGAAACTTTAGCTCTGTCCAGCTCTTCACTTTTTAAATTGAATGTGGCATTATTCTTTAAGGTAATTTTTTGCTGATTATCATCTATTTTTTCTGTTTCAAAAAGATTATCTAATCCGTAAACATTCAAAGAAGCTTTGATAAAAGCAATTGACGAGCAGTTAGTGCGTTCTCCCTGCTTAAAGCTTTCGAATATTTTATCTGAACTTAATTGTGAATAGGAATTGGAGCAGATAAACATTAAAAATAAGAATAGTGGAGTAACAGATTTCATTGTAATAAATTTTAATAATGGGGATCTCAATTTTAAAAAAAATTGAGAGTTTACAAATCTATAAAAATCATATCATAGTTTGTTTTTACTTTTTCATTTTTGTCAAAAATTATAAAGAATCTTTCAAATAGTCTTTTTCTATCACCGAAAATAAAAAAGTCTCAAAAATTTGAGACTTTTTTTCTATTTTTTTTCTTCGTTATTCAACTTATCGTCGAAATCAGGTTCTTGACCTTTAAATTCATGAGTGTCAACATCATAATTTTCATCGTTTGTTAAAACTTCATCATGATCTTTATATTGATGTTTTCTTGTATCAGTTCTGTTATCTGATCCGCTTTGCTTAGCGTTGTTCGGATTTTGATTATTTGTTTTCATAATATCAAGTTTTAATTTTTATAAAATTACTTGAAATACAAAAGCGATTACTTATATAATGATTTGCAAAAGTTATAAAATATCACTTATTAATTGATTATCTGATCATTAAAATCAACTGTGAAAAGTTTCATGGGCTTTGTTTTTCCTCTTAAAACAATTTCTCCCTGCTGAGCATAATGTACAGATGAATTTTCAGAAAGTGCTTTTTTCATTATTTCAGAAATAACAAAATCATGCCCCAGTTCATTGCATTTACATTGAATTCTGGAAGTTGTATTTAAAAGATCACCATGATACACAATTTCTTTTTTTACTTTTCCAACCCAATTGGTAACAGCGTTACCAATATGCATTCCTGCTTTAAACTTGGGAACAATATTATATGTTTTTAAGTAATAGTCTTTTCTGTTTAAAATACTTTGTTTTAGAAGATAGAAACAATACAAACATCTATTTACTTTAGTTCCGACTGAAGATTTCCAGGTCAGGATAATTTCATCTCCGGCGTATTGGTAAATTGAAGCCCGCGATGCTAAAATAGGATTTGTAAAATCATTAAATAAATCCTGCAGCAGATTGCTGTACTGAATATCGCCCAGCTGTTCTGCCATTGTTGTAGACGATTGAAGATCGACAAACATAAAAATTCGTTCTTCCTGAACTGGACGATGATAGCGTCCTGTAAAATAATTATAGAAAAAACCGGGACTTAAAAGACTGCTGATTTCTAAAAAAAGAATAAGAAATATTGATGCCGCGAATGAAAACAAAAAGTCTTCAACTATTTTCTTTCCCATATATTGGCTTAAAGCTTCTGTGTAAGAAATATGAGCCGTTATTTTTGTAAAGACAACTACAAAGAAAACTAAAAAAAGAAGTATTAAAACACTATAAATAAGCGTTTTTAAAAGCATTGCGCTCAAAAAAGAATACTTCTTCAGATAACCAAGAAAGTTTTCGAATGTTATGATAAAAAAGCCAATAAATGAACCAATTATTATTCCTAATAAAAGTCGTAAATATCCATAATCCGATGCCGTATTACTAAATACCGTATACAGAAAACCTAATATCCCTCCGGCAGAAATGGCTTTAAATATCAGACTGTATTTTTTATAAAAAGGTATTTTAGGCAGTTCCATATTTAAGCCTTTTTTTTATTCATAAAAATAAATAAATTCAAAATATAAAGCACTGAATTTTAAAACAATAATTCCCTGAACGAATAAATCATTCAGGGAATTTTGATGTTTAAAAAGTTTAATTATTTTTTAACCAACCATTTTTCTACTGCTCTCGAAAAATCAGCAACATCAATAGGATGTCGGCTTGTAATAATATTGGCATCGGTAACTACGGTTTCTTCTAATACAGTTCCTCCTGCATTTTTCAAATCGACCTGAATATTCCAGTAACCCGTTAATTTTCTTCCTTTTAAAATATCTGCAGAAGCCAATACAACTGGAGCGTGACAAATAGCCGCAATAAGTTTTCCTGCTTTATTAAAATCCTGAATAAATTTAATTACATCTTTGTCATAACGCAGATTATCCGGATTCCACGCGCCGCCCGGAATAAATACAGCATCGTAATCGCTTACTTTTATCTGGTCTGCTGTGCGGTCAAATTTAAGCCATCCAACGGGCTGTAAATATTGTATCGCCATAATATGCGTTTTAGACATTTCAGGATATGCCAAACCGTATCTTTCCGGCGCCGGATTATATTTTGGAGCCACGATTTCAACTTCTGCTCCCAATTCTTTAAAATACCATACCGGACCTGTCAGTTCGATTTCTTCAAAACCGTCGGCTGCGATTACGGCTATTTTTTTCCCTTTTAGAGCCTGTTTGTTTTTAACCGGAGTAAAGAAGAAGTCTTTTAAAGCTTCGTTTCCGGGTGCGTTTAATAATTTTGTTACCGGCATATTTACAACTGCCGATTGTGTAGATAATTGATTTACAACTTCTAATTCATTACTGTAGTTTGTTTTCATTTCTTTTGTTTTTACGGTTACTTGTGCTTGCGTGCTTAGTGCAGTCAAAATACTTGCTGCGAGAATTTTAATTGTTTTCATTTTTTAAGTTTTAAATTATTGATGTATTGATTGTAGATTTAATTCTATTCGCGGGTAAGCGGAGCAAATTCTATCAGATTATGAATTCCGTCGTGAAAAGGCGGTTTTTTGATGCTCGTGTTTAAATAATCAATTACTGGCTGAATGGGCGGAAAATTAAGATGGAACTGAAAAGCATCATTACTGCGGAATTTTTCGAAGGTTACAAACTTGGTTTTATCATTTTCAAATTCAGATAATTGATAGGTAACCACTCCGGCTTCACTTCTAAATTCCGGCATTGCTTTATGATAAATCTTTTTAAAATTTTCTTCGGTTCCCGGTTTGGCATCAACAAAAAGCATAATCGTTAATTGTTTGTCTTCGGCTCTGCTTCTTTTTCGCCATTCTTGTTTAGAAATGGGTTCTAAATCTTTAACATGGATTATTTCTTCGGGTTTAACCAATGCTTTTTTCAATAATGTCGTTACAGCATTTGAATTATTTCTGAATTTATCCAGATCTTTTTGATTATTCCATCGTTCAAACAGCCATATAACGGTTTGATTGTCCTGCTCAAAATACGCTTCAGACATCATGTTATTTTCATTTAAAAGAGATTGATGAACATAATTACTTATCGCTTTTTGAAACTCTGCCTGATATTCATTTTTTACTTCGTAACGTATAATTGCTGCTGTCATTTTTTCTTTCTTTTCAGGTGTGTTTTGTGCTTTTGCAAATGCATTGTGCAGGAGAAACAGCACGATAAAAATTCCTTGAATTTGTTTGTTTATTACTTTCATTTTTAATTCGTTTTTCTGTTTTTAAAAACATAAACTCCCAGATAATGAAACAGTAAACCTACTGCCCAGGCACTGCTTTGCCAAAGCGGCCATAAATGTGTTTTGTCTGTAAGAAACCATACTGCCCAAAGCACAGGAACGGTTAATACAAATACTAATAAGTGAATTCTAAAACCTTTTTGAGGGTTAACCTGAGTAACTTTATACTCGTTTGCTAAATTTTTCATGATATTAAATTTTATGGTTAATTGATTGTTTTTATTGAAGTTGTGTTCCTAATTTTTCTGTGTTTTTAAGCCATTTGAGGCGCAATTTTTCTGTTGATTTTCGAATAAAACCAAAAGTGGAAAACTTAATAGGATTAAATCCCACGTACCCAAACACGATATTTTTTAGTATTTGATATTGTGAAGCACGGTAAATAAGATAAAACCACCATTTTGGCGTATCCATCGTAACTAACAATCTGAGGCTTTTTCCTTTTAAAAGTTTTTCCGGAAATAGTTTTCCTGAGTGGTGTTTAAAGGCGAAATCGGGCAGTAAAATTCGGTCTATAAAACCTTTGGTAACGGCAGGCATAAAACCCCACCAGTTTGGGTAAGCCAGTACCATGTGGTCTGCCCATAAAATAAGTTCCTGAGCATGAACAAGGTCTTTTTCGAGCTGTAAAGTTTCTCCGGTTTTATAACCATCGGCAAGATTTACATCAAATTTCAATTCCGATATATAAATCGTTTTGCAATCTGCTCCTGCTGCTTCTGCTCCTTTTCTGTATGAATCCAATAATGCATTACAAAAGGAATTTTGAGAAGGGTGTCCAAGTATAAGTAAGATATTCGTTTTCATTGCAGTAGTTTTAATTTTACACTGCAAAGATTTTAAATATTAGAAGGCGGTTCCTGACACAAATGTGTCAAAAATTATTGGTGGGCTAATTTATGGCGAATACGCGTAAGTGTTTGTCTCTCAATTCCTAAAAAACTGCAAAGATGTGAAATAGATACTCTGTTAAATAAATTTGAATCCCGTTTTACAAAATCAAGATAACGCTCTTCTGCCGTTTGAAATATAAAGCTTTCAATACGGGCCTGCTGACGTTTTAGAATTTCTTCAGCCACTAATCGGCCGTAACGTTCCAGATTTGGGAGTTCTTTATAAACGAGCTGCATGTTTTCATAAGAAAGACAGACCATCGTCGTATTTTCTAAACACTGAATAGAATATTTACTGGGCTGCTGGGTAATAAAAGCCGGATAATGTGTTACATAATCACCTTCGGCATAAAAACCTACTGTGATTTCATTGCCGTTTTGATCTACAAAAAAAGAGCGTACTAATCCGTTTATTACAAAACCTATATTTTTCTGAACTTTACCAAATTCGAGAAAATAATCTTTTTTGCACAGCTCTTCAACTGTCAGTTTTAAGGCATATTGAGACAGTTCTAAATCAGTAACATTAGGACAGATTTTCCTAACTGAATTTAAAAAAACTTCTTTATGTGTCTCAATCATATTGTTTTTTGATTTTTATGCGTTTAAAACAAGCTATAAATATAAAGATTTAGTTTTCATAAAACACTTAATTACAAATACTTAATAAAAATATTTTTGTATTAATCATAAAATATAAAGCCATTTGGCACAGCGCAGCTTTTGTTTTAAATTTGCAAACCTAAAATGCTGAAAAAAATCAGCACAAAAGTCCGGTAAAATTAAAAAGAAAGTGGAAAAAGCAGTAAGAGAAAAATTAAACTGGACTATTTGCAAAGAATGTCAGGGAACGGGCAAAAAGAACCGCGGACTGAGCAACAAAGCCCGTCGTGATTATCAAACCGCTCTGGCAGCATTTGAAAAAAACAATCAGGGCCCTGCTCCCATTCGCCCAAAAGCCCATTTATATACCTGTTTAAAATGTAATGGTTCCGGACTGGTTTCTTCACTAACAAATCCTGAACCTGATACTCAAAATTTCCCTCACGTTGCTATTATTGGCGCCGGTATTGGCGGTGCGGCGCTTGCTGCAGCTTGTTTACAACGCGGTATTCCGTTTACACTTTATGAACGCGACGATAATTTTGCCGCAAGATCTCAGGGTTACGGATTAACTTTACAACAGGCCAGCAAAGCAATTGAAAGTTTAGGAATAATGGCATTAGAAGATAAAGTAATTTCAACCCGACATTTGGTACATACTACCGAAGGAAAAGTAATTGGAGAATGGGGAATTCGGAAATGGCTTCAGGAAGAAGTAAAAACCACTTCTAAACGTACCAATATGCACATCGCAAGGCAGTCTTTACGATTGGAATTGCTTAACCAGCTTGAAAGTCATGATACGATACAATGGGGACATCAGTTAATTGATTTTAAAGAAAATGAAAATGGCATCGATTTAAATTTTCTGGTAAATGGAGAATTAAAAACCTGCAAAGCAGATCTTGTTGTGGGCGCCGATGGTATTCGAAGTTCTGTACGGAAATTATTGATTGATGATGAAATTGCTCCTTTACGTTATTTGGATTGCATTGTTATACTCGGAATTTGTTCTTTGAGCGCACTCGAAAACCTTGAAAGTCCTTTATTAGACTCTGCAACCGTATTTCAAACCGCCAATGGAAATGAGCGTATTTACGTTATGCCTTATAAAGCTGATTCTGTAATGTGGCAGCTTAGTTTTCCAATGTCTGAAGAAGAAGCAAAAACATTGAGTGCAAAAGGTCCGAAAGCACTAAAAGAGGAAGCCATTCGCAGAACGCAGTGGCACGAGCCTATTCCGCAGATTTTAATGGCTACAAACGAAGCTCAAATTTCTGGATATCCTGTTTATGACCGCGAATTATTGAAAGCCGATTTATTAGAAAAAGCAGGTTCTGCAACGCTCATTGGCGATGCTGCTCACCCAATGAGTCCGTTTAAAGGACAAGGGGCAAATCAGGCGCTGCTTGATGCTCTTACACTCGCAAGAGGAATTTTTAAAGGATGCAGAGTTTCATCTGAATGGAGAAAAAACGGAATCAGAAAAAACGTTTTAACTGAATTTGAACTCGAAATGCTGGAACGAAGCGCCGTAAAAGTAAAAGGTTCTGCAGAAGCGGCTCAGTTTTTACATTCAGAAATAGTGCTTCATGAAGGCGACGAACCACGAGGACGCTGTTTAAATAGAAAAAACAAATAGAAAATATTCTAAATAAAAAAGCCCGGATTTTTAGATCCGGGCTTTTTGTGTCTTACAACCTGATTGATTTTACTAATTCACAAGCCTTTAATTATTAGCCAGAGCTTTTAAGGCAATGTATTTTTCCAGACTTTTAAAATTATGTCCTTTTTCGCGCATTGATTTAATATACGCTGGTGTAGTTCCTATAGCTTTTGCTCCTACAATATCTTCCAGACTCAAATCGTCAAAACCAAGGCTTTTGTATTCTTTTACTAATTCCGGCGAAATATTCTGAGATTTTAAAGCCATTACATTTTCAATATCGATGTTTTTGTAACCTGCTTTTTGAAAACTCTTAATATATTCCGGCGTTACATTCAGCGATTTTAAACCTATAAGATCACCGTTTGAAATATTATCAAAACCAATTTCTTTAAAAGAATCGATAAAAGCCTTATCAACATTTAATGCTTTAAAAGCAATAATATCATCGTCGCTGTCTTCGTCATTATTTTTGCTGTTTCCTTTGTTATCAGCATTCTTTTGGATTTTAGAAGAACTGCGGAAATCTTTGATGTATTTCCCGTCGATTCCCTGCGATTTTAATGCTATGATATTGCTTGGACTTATATCCTTATAACCAGATGATCGTATTTCGTCGATGAATTTTTGGTCGATATCTAATGATTTAAAAGGAACAAGATTATCAAGATCAATATCTGGAATTGCTTTTTTAATTGATGTAATATAAGCTTCGTTTACATCTAAAGCAGCAAGCGGAATAACCTGATCTTTGTCTAAACTATTGTAGCCGTTTTTCTTAAGCATCTGCACATAAGATGTTTTAATATTAATCATAAAGAAAACCATTAAATCAGTATCTTTTGAAATGTCTAATCCTTCTTTGCGCATTGTAGTGCTGTAATCTTTATTAGCTGTAAACTTATAAGTTCCCATACCTCTGTCGCCTTCAAATTTTCCTTTAAAATTCATGGTTCCTGCTTCACGGGTTAAAGAAAAATCACCTTGTTTATCTCTTGGAACACTGCTCAATTCATTTAATTGAAAAGTAGTCGAAGAATTGTTGTTTTCATCGCTTTTAAAAGTGATTTCTATCGTATTTCCTTTAATAACAGCAAACCAGTTTCCGTCGGTTTTCATTCCGTCATGAACAATTGCGTTTTGTTTCTCTTCCCCATTAACATTCAGGGTCTGGCTCTGCGCTGCCGGTTGATTAAAAAGGCAGGCAAAAAGCACCATTAGCGGCACCAGGAAAAAATATTTCCATGTGGTGTGCACATTTGATTTTTTTGAGTTCATCATGATGATTCGTTTTTTTAATAATGATTGATTATAATTAGTTGTAAGACTCAAAGGAAATTGGGGCGCAGCTACTTTTAAAAGACTAAACTGATAGCTTTCTCTTTCAACTGTATCGTGTTGCAGCATCTGGTCATCTGTCAAAAATTCCAGATTTGTTTCTAATGCTTTTCTCCACTGCCACGCAAAAGGATTAAACCACTGAAAAACCAAAACAATCTCTGCCAGCAAAAGGTCTATAGTATGTTTTTGTTCAATATGGATTTTTTCGTGAAGTAAAATTTGATTGTAGGTTTCCCATTCGTATTTTTCGGGATTAATAAAAATATTGTTTCCAAAAGAACACGGCGCTTTGTCGCCGGTAATTTCTACAATACGAAATTTACCATCCTGAATAGCCGATCCTGTATAAGATCTAAACAATAAAACAAAGGCCTGCATTAAAAAATTCAGTCCAAAAATGACCACGCCAAACCAGTATAAATACAGTATACCTTTCAGTACGACATCAACATTGATTACTTGTTTTGTCTCCTGAACAGGTTCAGCCGGATTTTCTTTTATGGTTTGCGATGCTTTGGTTTCAGTCGGAATTTTGATATTAGAAATAGTATTTTCTACAGCATTTTTTCTAAACGAAAATTGCTGAGGCACCGGAACTAAAGGCAGTGCAAAGGCCAAAACCATACAAAACAGCAGTACGTATCGGTTTAAGTGAAAAAAAGTTTCTTTTTGCAAAAGCAGTTTATAGAATATAAAACAGGCAGAAAGAATAAGGGCTGTATATAAAATATAAGGTATCATAACTTTTCTTTTTTAATGATGCTTACGATTTCGTCTAATTCTTTTTCTGAAAGCTTTTGTTCTTTTGCAAAAAAAGCCAGCATTCTTGGATATGAGTTATCAAAATATTGACTTACAATATCTTTTAATGCAAACTGCTGATATTCTTCTCTGCTTATAACAGGAAAAAAACAATGCATGTTTCCGGCCGTTTCATAATTTAAGAAACCTTTTTCTGCCAGAATCTTTACTATTGTGGCCACACTGTTGTAATGTGGTTTTGGATCTGGCAGCAACGGAATTACATCTCTAATAAAAGCTTTGTTTAAATCCCAAAATACCTGCATGATCTGTTCTTCTCGTTTGGCTAATTTTATCATAGTTGAAATATTTTGATGCAAGATACTACTAATTAATTAGTAGTACAACTAATTAATTAGTTTTTTAACTAATGAGTTAGTAATTTGATTTAAAAAACTGCCGCTTGTAAGAACAAAAAAAAGCTGTAAAGGCTTGATTTTATTAAGAAAATCTATTTATTAAAATTTATATATTTATGTAAAAAAAATCCTGTTCAGCTAAACCAAACAGGATTCCACTCATAAAGCCAACCCATTATTTAAATAAAGTATTCGAAAACATCGTATAAATTTTAATCAGCACCGCCATCGACGCTGTCAAAAGTTTCTCTTTCTTTTGGCCGAATGCTGTATTTAACAGAAACCATTGGACCGTAGTAAATATCAAATTGAGTTCCGTTTGTACGCAGCTGCATCTGCCCTATTATACCCGCCAGAAAATGAACATTAGGCGTTATGCCTGCGCTGTAATACACCGATAATCTAAAAATATCAAAATGTTCTTTGGCATAATCTTTTGATGCAAATTTAAGCATCAGCTCTGTGTAGTAACCTAAATTTGGTGCCAGAAACAAAGGCTTTTCTTTATTTTGGCGCAAAAAATGATTCACTCCAAACCTTGCTCTTATTCTGGGAATGGTTTGATGCGTTCCTGTTTTATCGTCAAAAAACTTAGTTTCAAAACGCACCTGTTCAAAAATGGAGCCTTTGGGCATATCCTGAGAAAAAGTTCCCATTATAATAAGTCGGTTTTCCAGAGTTTCGTAATTTCCGGCTTCTTCCACCGCATACTTTTGATTGTGTGCATAACCAAGCCATAATTTAATGTTTTTAAAACCAGAATATATAAGCCACGGTCTTACTACAACTCTTTGTGTATATTCAAAAGGATTTCCGTTTGTATAAGCTCCCTGTGTAACCAGCTGTACATCGGCCTGACCGCTTAAATGCCATTTGTCATAGATAGGAAAAGCCACATCTGCCTCTTCTATCGAAGCCGGAATAAAACCTATAGAATACGGAGCATCCTGCGCTTTAACGATTTGCAGCGTCATGATGCAAAACAGTACAATAAAACCTTTTTTAATTATGCTCATAATTTTTGATTTCACCTTAAAAAGAAAAATTCTTATAAAGTGTCACAAAGATAAAAGGCAGGAATATTGGGTCAGGAAATTACAGGTTGCAGATTATAATATGAAACAAAGTTTTTAGAGAAGATTTTCTTCACTAAATCCGTTTTCAATGCTGTTTGATGTTTTCTTTTTGGAAAAAGTCAGTTTTTCGATTTCGCTTAAAAATTCAGAATCAAATTCTGAGTACGCGCGCAGGGTGTATTTTTGGTCTCTTTTATGCATCACGAGACGAATTTTCTGAACCATAAGCCAAATGGGTTCATAACGCTTATGCCCCAGCAGATACTGTATTTGCAGAATAGAAAATTTTCTTTTAGAAAGCGTCATCAACTCAATACAGATCATCCAGTATCGTATTGGCAGATTTGAGTTTTCCATTACGGTACCGGCACGCAGGCTCATTCTGCTGCCGCATTTTTTGCATTGAAATTTTAAATCAACCCTTCGAAACGAATGCTGATTATGAGAACATTTTCGACACAAAAGACCATTTTGCAGCCGTTTATCTTTAAATTCTTCAATGCAGATTTCTTCGTCGTGGTATTTTTCGAAGTACTTCCGTAATTCCATCTGTAAATTTGTTTTCGGATTAAATATAAACCAAACTTTACAGACAAAAAACGGTATGAAATAAAAAAGAGGAAATTCAAAATAGAAAATCCTCTTTTAATTACAAATCAGGTTTATTACAATTTTTGGGTAATATCTTTTTTGTACTTATTCAAAATTGATTTTGTCATACCTAGATTGGCTTTATTTGAATCTACGGCCAGATAAATGAAATAATCTCCACTATCAGAAACATCGATGATATGAATTTGTGAAGTAAGCGTAATCATGATATTATCTACCGCCTGCCCTTCTAATTTTAAGGCTTTAATAGCATTCATTTTTGCTTTTACTACTTCAAGATTATAAGCAGACGCTAATTCAGGATCGAAATCACTCAAAACAGAATTTGAATAATAAGACATTCCTGTTTGTATTTCAGCCACAGCAACTGCGATAAAACCTGGTACATTCTTTTTTAGGTCTTCTCCAAATTGTTTTAAAAAATCAGACATATATTATTGGTTTAATTTTGGGGGTTCAGAATCCGTTTTCTTTAGGATTTTACACAAAATTATAGAACTCAATTTATTTAATTATCCGCAATACGTACCTATTTTTAATTTTTTTCAGTAATTGATATTTCATAAAAAAATGAACTGAATAATTTAGATGAGATTAGAATTCTCTACATTCTTTGAGAAATAAAACGTGATTTTAAGAAATATCGATATTTATAAAATTCATTTATAAAATATTTTGGAATTGAACAGAATAAATTGAGAAAATAAGCGATAGCTGGAGATGTCAATCCGGAAAGAAAAAGCTTTAAAACCCATTTAAAAAGTATGTAATTCAAATAATCAGACAATCCGGAACTTTAGTATTAAAAAAGCAGGGTTTGTTTTTTTCCTGCATAATTTACCTTATTCTATTATAAAAATGTCTTTTAGCGGCAGTCTGCCATAAACTGTAAGTATATATTTACTAAACCATCAAATTATTTAAAGTAATTATATGCAGACTAATGAAATACTTCAAAATTTATTAACCGAAAGGTATATAAAACCCATTGTCGTTGAAGGCAATTACGCAGCCAGTAAAAGTGCCGCTCTTTTAAATCCTGAAAGCGGAACTGTTTTTAGTGTCGCTTCAGATTTTCTATTCATGTTTCAGGATCAAAATAAAAATGGCTGGCTTACCATTCCGAACCAATTAACTATAAACGGCAAAAAGTACTACCCAAAACTCGGAGACAGAATTATTAACAACGACGGAACATCGTATTCTTTTACAACAAAAGAAGCTATTATAGAAATGGCATACAATTATTTTAAAGAATACATAAATCATCATTTTGGCATTCAGACAGTTATAGAGGGTATGTCCTTTTTTGAAAACAGCGACGACAAAACCGATAAGTATTTTGTTGTGTTTCAAAAATTTAAATCCCGCATTCATCCTCAAATAGACGCCTTTATATCCAGTAATTAATTAAAAAAATAACACATGAGTTTTTTAGCCAAATTAGAATTAGACAATGAAGTTTTTAATGTGCTGCAATTTGATATTCAGTTTACCCAGAATGTCGACAAAAACGGCAAGCCTGCCAATAAAGCCAAGGGCGGTGAAATTAGATTAGTGGTCGAAAGCACTCAGACTGATTTATTTTCAGACTGGATGGTTTCGCAGACCGGCGTAAAAGACGGCAAAATAATTTTTTACCGCAGAGATGCCATGAGCACCATGAAAAATATAACATTTAAAAAAGCGTATTGTATTTCGTTTCGCAAAAGCTTCCACAGCGAAGGATCTGTGCCTATGACTACTGAAATTATAATTACTTCAAACGAAGTGAAAGTAGGAAATACAATGTTCGAAAATAATTGGAAAAACGCTTAAATATTTTATCATGGCACTGCAAACCAATACTACAATTAAAATTGGTCAAACTAGTATTACCAATTTCAATAATTTAAAAATTATTCAAAAAATTCATGATCATCATACATTTTCATTTGAGATAAGACAGGATTTGTTTGTTGAAGAATTTAAAAGTGTTATGCCCTTTTCACAACAATTGTACGGCGAGAAAATAAGTATCGAAGTGAAACCAATTCCCGGTCTCGATGATTTAATGGTTATACAGAACCCTAACGATTATATCATGCAGTTTTACGGTGTAGTAACCAAAGTCAAACTTCAAAAATCGCGTATTAAAGATATGGAAGAAACGATTTTAATTACAGGGCACAGTTCTTCCATAATTCTCGACAATGGTCCCGAGTCAAATTCTTTTACCAGAATGCCGCTGAACGATATCGTAAGCAGTGTAAAATCCGGATATGATATCGATATGGATATAAGACCTTTTTATACCCAAAATCTCCCTTATACGGTACAGTACAATACAAGCAGTTTTAAATTCTTAAACCAGCTTGCCAGACGTTACGGTCATTGGTTTTATGATAACGGACGCAGAATGGTTTTTGGCTTTCCGGGCAGTACAGGCGGCGAACCTAATTTAGTTTACGGCGTTAATATGCAGGATTTTGAATATGAAATGAAATTGGTGCCGTCTCTTTTTAAAGTTTTAGAAAATGACAATCGACAAGGCGGTTTTACTGCCGATGAAACCTTAAAATATCGAAAAGAAATTGATGGTTTTCATCAGAATTTTTTAAATAAATCGAATGGCTTTTTTAATAAAGAAACCATTATACAGCTTAATCAAAATCCTGTGGGCGGTTCTGGAAATGGCGCTTTAGAAGAATATGCTAAAAACAAAATGCGATCTGTTATGAGCAAAATGATGCAGATAAAAGCATCAAGCGAAGTTCCCGGAATTACGCTTGGAAACCTCGTTAGAATAAACGGCGTTGATATACAGCTCGAAAGTTCGTATCGCGTAACGCAGATTACCCATTTATGTGATGACGGAGGCAGTTACGAAAACCATTTTAAAGCGGTAAACTTTAACGGTTCTGTGTTTTCTCCTAAAACAAATCCTGATTTGGTGCCAAAATGCAAAAGCCAGACCGCAGTAGTAACTGCAAATGCCGATCCAGACGGACTTAGCGGCGTACAGGTGCAGATGCCATGGCAGACTGCATCAGGACAAACGACACCTTATATACCCATGGTGCAAAAATATGGTGGAGACGCCAGAGGAAGCCATGTTCTGCCGGAAATTGGCGACACTGTTTTTGTAGATTTTCAGGGAGGCAACGCCGAACTGCCTATTGTAACAGGAACCATGACGAGCAATACAGAAAAAAGCGGTTTCAGCACACCAAATAATGATTTGAAAGTTTTTAGAACCCGAAGCGGAATTAAATGCATTATGAACGATGCCGAAGGAAGTGCTTTAATCGAAGATCCAAGCGGTAACAAATATTTTATGGATGGAAATGGCAATATTAGTTTTGACGCACCTAAAAACATAACGCTTAATGCAGGAGAAAACATCAATATAAATGCAGGGCAAAACATGAATACAACAATTAGTCATAATAAAACCAACATTGTTGGAGGTAATTACAGCGAAGAAATTACAGGTTCGAAAATTCTTAGTATTGGAATTAATTATATTCTTAGCGTTACAGGAAGTGTAACCGAATGGATCAAAGGAAATAAAGAAACTGAAAGCAAGGAAATTAAAAAAAGAGCCAAAGAAATATTCATAAACAGTACTGAAAAAAATATTACAATGCTGAGCGCAAAAAATGTAAATAACCATAGCGGCGAAAACTCTAAAAATGGATAATTATGAGCATTATAAGTATTATTGAAGGAACTTTTACCGAAACTGCCACTGGCAATATAGAAATACATGCCACAGGAGGAGATTTAACTGTTGTTGCGACAGGAAATAACATCCAGCATGGAAAAGAAGGCACAAATTATCGTGATTACGAACCATTAAACCCTAATGACTCTCTTATAAATGAAAAAGTAGTGCGTTTGAATCTGTTTTTTGACGGAACACAGAATAATAAAACAAATACTGAAGCAGGAAAAGAACACGAAAACTCCAATCATACAGATGATAGTTATACTAATGATTATTCTAATGTAGCCCGTGGCTTTGATGCTATAGATCCCAATGCAGAAAATCAAGTTAGAATTTATATAGAAGGTATAGGTACTGAAGATTTAGAGAGCGAAACTACTTTTTTTGGAAACATGCCGGACAATTCAGGAATACCTTTAGGGGAAGGTGACCGAGGCATTAAAGCCAAGGTGACAAAAGCCTGCTTTCTAGCCGCTGAAGAGTTGTTGAAATATGCTGGAAAAAAAATGATATTAGAGGTTAACGTATACGGTTTCAGCAGGGGAGCAACGGCGGCAAGGCATTTTTTGCATATAGCTACAACACCGGCTCAAACTCATCAACCTGCATTCAGCAGTTATGAAACGGCGCTCCCACCTTATGGACTTAAAGGAGCAAGCTATATTAAAACAGAAAAGACAGATATGTTGATACAAAAACATGGATTTTTTGGAGCCTGTCTGGCGGCTAAAGAATTTACTCCAAGTGAAATTTATTTCAGATTTGTAGGCTTATACGATACAGTAGCAGCTTATGGCGCAAACCATCGCGGAACTGAAATTTTTGGCATTAGTATTATTGATAATGATACTAAACAACTGGGATTAGATGCGGTTAAAAAAGCTTCATTTGTACTACAGTTTGCCGCTGATGACGAACACCGGGATAATTTTGATTTAACCAATATTGAAAGTGCCGGAGTAGATGGTTTAGAAATTACGCTGCCTGGGGTGCATTCTGATATTGGCGGTTGTTATGTCGAGAACGATTCAGAAAGAGTAGATCTTTTTTATGAACGTTATTTTAATAGAGAATGCGAAAAATTTAAACAAATTCTGATAGATGAAGGATGGTACAATCCAGAACAACTTCATATCATACATTCGTATACAACTGATTTTACCAACAAAGTACCCGAAGAACATAATGATAATCCAGCAGGGTTTTACGGTTTAGTAGGTATAAAAGAAGCTGTACATAATACATACGATAAAGTAGCACTCAATCAAATGTTCCATTATTCGAAACAATTTGATGTACTTTATTCTGAAGATATGCTGAAAGATAATAAAATAAAAGATAATTTTCTATCTAATGTTAATAAACAACTTGTAGATTATATTAAAAGCTGTACACTTTTAAGGAATCAATATGTAAAGAGATTCAATAAAGGAGAAAATGTTCAAAAAGAGTATTTAGACGAGATAAAAAAAATACATTATAAGGATTTTATTGATCTCGACGATTTAAAAACACTCAGGAGAGATTACCTTCACTGGTCTTCCAGTGCTACTAAATTTGGATTAGGTCCAAGATTAGGAGGTATAAAAAAAGCAACCGAAAGAACCCGTAATATACAAAATGGATAAACTAATAAAAATAGCAGTAAGTACGGTATTCTTATTATTGTTTATTCAGATAATACAATGTCAGATGAAAAAAAACTTACCCGAGTTTGGTGTAGAAATTTCTGCTCCCGATAACAAATACAGGATTACTCCCATTTTTGATAAAATAAAAACCTTAGAGGATGTTCCTGCAGGCCTGCCTTATGGCAGTTCATCAGGCAGCTGGGGAGATTCAGGTTCAACCTGGACACCACAGCACGGCACTCCTGTTGGTGCTGATATTACGTATTATTCCAGATACGAAGATATTTATTATCGTTTAAATGTTGATTTTCCTGTAGATACTATTAAAGATTATATGGAAAGGGCTTATGCCAGATTAGATGATTTAAATGGAGAAACTCATGAATATAAAAGACTGGGCAGGGGTCACGAATCGTCCAGCGGAAAATCCTATGATAGTTTTAGCACTCTTGTTTTTGGTTTTGCTCCAAAAGGAATGGTAGTAGTATGGCTTAACTTTGGAATTACAAGAATTGAACTAGGCAGATATCAAGCAAATGTAATAACAGATTCTGCCGTTATCGAAAAAACAAAGAAAAAATATTTAGCCAGTTATCGTATAAGTTCAGAAAGATATGATGAAGCAGCCAAAGAATATTTTCTTTCAGACGCCAGCCCAAAAAAATGGGATAATTATAGAAACCGTTACCATTGGCGTCCGGTAGTACATGCAGAAAATCCTAAATTAGAACTTATACAAATCCAAATGAATTATTATAACGGCGAAGCAGAAACTATGTTGCGTCCGTGGGTTTCAGATTCTTATTATAAAGAAAGAGCTGTTCCATCAGAAATTAATGTGGTCTGGCTTACAAGTAAAAATGAAGCCGACAAAAAGCAGGCATTTATTTACTTAAACTGGGAAAAAGCAAATGAAGCTTTTAAAAATGCAGGCAATAAAATAGATCTGCAAATTAAAATATCAAAAACAAATACTATAGAAATCCTGCTAAACGGCCACCCTTTTGAAGCAGAAAGCATTAGAGTATTTGACTGGTCACCAAGTATGATTCATGGAATGATGTATAAAAATGTAAAGTAAAAAACGAGAATTTTTATCAGACTACAAAATGAAATTAACTATAACCATCTTTTTGCTAATACTAATTGCTTTGTCTATACAAACCTATTTTTTAAATGGAGAATCGCATTCTGATGAGGCTGTTTGTTTTGGAGCACTTATAACAATTGATATATTACTTATACTTATTTATGTTTTTGACAACGAAAATTTAGTTTACAGAAGAGTAATAGGAACTTTATTGGTGTGTTGTATAATTATTTCGAATATTTTTTATCTATTCTTTTTATATATGATGGAATTGGATAAAGCTTTTAAAAATTAAGTTATGAAGAAAGGAGTAATATATAATCGAACGAATAAATTGCTTACAATAGTTTTGATAATAACCATAATTGCAAATGTTATTCAATATTATAATTACAAATCATATGAAAGATTTGATTGGAGTGGAAGTGTTATAAACAGCAAAGGAAATATTATACAGGTTGCTATCTGCGATTTTAAAGGAAACAATTATTATATTACTAAAGACAAAATAGCAGACAAAAGCTGGGATGAAATAAATGATTTTGAAGACTATATGAAGAACACTTTCTTTCCTGATAGTTTGTCCATAAAATGGTTCTCTTACAATGAACAAAAATTTTATAGTGGTCGTTTTTCTTTACCTATTGAAATTATTCGAACAAAAGCGGCTCAAATGGGTATGCTTCCGAGTATCAAAAACCATTATGATTTAGATAACATTCTTCATTTTATTGCGGAAGTTCAGCCCAAAGGTAAACTTACAGTGTGGATACTAAAGTTTAATGGAAATGATCAAACAAAATTTAAAATTGCAACCTTTCAAGCTACGGAAATAAAATCCCCCGCTGGCTCAAATAAGACGCTCGCGCCAGCAGGGGAATAAAATGAAAAAGTATTTCCTGTACCTTATTTAATTAACAACGATAACAATTTCATTTCAAAAAATATGAAAAAAAATATTTACGCTTTGATTCTTATTGCTATTCTACTATTATTGTTTTTAGATAGATGTACAGCCTATAACATAACAACAAATGACTTGTTTAGGTCAAAAGATTTAAAAAATTCTAAAAGCCTTATAGAAAAACCACAATCTAAAAATTATGAAATTGTACTAGTGGAGGGTACTTTTCCTATATTGTACGATACTATTAATAATGAATTTTACGTTTCTAATAATAAGGGATTGACTAAATACGATTATTTTGGTAACATTGTTATTTCTGATGATTTAGCAAAAGAAAAATATACTTCTGTTTTTGATTTCGCAAATTTTATTCCGTATGTATTTGCAGAAAATGGAGTATACGATTTTTCAGGAAAAAAGTTGGTTTATACTAAATTTTTGCAAATATTAAATTCTCAAAATGAAATTAAGGACGCTGACTTTAAACTACTTTTTGAAAAATATTACAACGACGCAGAAATTGTAGTTTATGATACTGCTAGGAATTTTGATTATCAAGCTGACAATCTTCCTATGTATTTTAAAATAAAAAATAATTGGATTTTATTATTCTCACAAAAAGGAGATAATAGGTTTACACATTCTCTAAGTAGCGAGTTTGAAACCGAAACTATTGGGCAAATTGATTTTTTAAATTTTCCAGCAAAATTTGCTGATAAAAGGTTAATTGTTTTAAAAGACCAGAAAAAAAGAATCTATTCTACCAAACAGATTGGCGAAGAAATAGATGATAATTATCTAAAAATGTATTCTACACAACTGTTAAAAGAACAAAAATTTGATTATCAAAGTTCAAATTCAATTAAATTGATTTCTCGAAAAAAAGATGAGTATTATCACACGGGTGGTTACTTTAATTTTCCAGATTGGTTTTTTCCATCTTTTATTAACACAGCCTATTATCAAGTTGTTTATAACAACGAAAGCTTATTTTTTAAGGAGAAAGCAATAATGTATTCTAAAAATTTAGAATGTGAAAGCGATTTATATTTATACGAATTACCCAAGCATTTTAGAACAAAATCAAAAGTGGCTTTTATGCACTATGCAGTTAATATTGGTGGCTATGCAAACGATAGTACAGGTATTTATGAGCCTATTATAAAAAATGCAGGGCTGTATATTTTGAGACAAAAACTCGATCGCGCGGATTTGCAATCTGTTTCTAAAAAGATTGATTAATTTTTTTTGATTTTTTGTATTATACTCACTGTTGCGTACACTGATTACAAATCCACGCAATCGGTATTCCTATGTTTAAATAAAAATTTCCCCTTGTTAACGGGAAATTTTTATTTAAAATCACGAATGTTTTATTAAAAAGAACCTTCTTTCCACAATTTTTCTTCAAGGGCGATTAATTCTAATTTCGCGGTAATAGCAGTGAGACTGTTTTCTAAAGAGATCTTGCCGTCCTTCCACTCTTTTTTATATGATCCTTTTCTAATTTGAAGGATAAATTCGCCTGTAAAAATATAATCTGCTGTATCCTGATGTATTTTGGGTGGTATTCTTTTTAATGCTTCCCGAAGATGAATATCAATTTCGATTTCGCCATTCATTAAAATAATATCTCTGTCATCTATACTTTTTGAAAAACGATGCCCCCGGTATTCTAATAGTTTTATTAAAGCATCCATAAACAATAATGCTCTGTGAATATTTTTTTGTGCAACGTTTAGATGAAGTATGCCTTTTTCTTCCAGATTTTCATTTTTATTCAGTTCGGCGTGATTCCAGTACATTTGAGTTTTCCTGACAACAAAACTTGGATTATTTAAAATTTCCGGAACTTTTGAAGGCGCTTCTACATCAGATTCAATATTTTCAATTAAAGCAATCAAAGGTGTTGATCTTGCTGTTTTTCGAAGCGGACTTTCATACATCTTTCGCATAATACTAATCTGACTGCTTCCGTTGTAATCTCCGGAAAGTTTTGGAACGCTTTTTCGTTCATAGTACAGTCTTATCCAGTGTTTACTTCCCGGAAGCGGAATATGCATTTTTTCGCAGGCATTTTTGATTCCCATGCTCGAAATCTCATAATGCTTTGCAATTTGAATTATTGGAAATTTCCAAACTAAATTATAAAGTTCCAGACGTGTAAAGGTTACTTTGTCCATAATTACTAAACTTCAAAATGATAAAATCCACCATCTTAAATTAACAAGATGATGGATTAAAGATTTTAGCTTTATTCTGTACCGCCGCCCAGTGCCCGGTAAAGATTTACTGCTGCATTTAATTTTTCTAATTTTATGGTAACTACATCAAGGTTGTTTTGCAGCGCACTGTTTTGGGCCGCAATAACCTCTAAATAATTAGCCATACCGCTTTTGTATAAAAGAGAGGCATCTGTTGTTGCTTTTTCTAAAGAAGCGGCTTTTTCTTCTGCCAGTTTAATTCGCTCATCGGCATATTTTAAACGTGCCATTGCATCTGAAACTTCTCCTACTGCCGTTATAAATGACTGCTTAAACTGTACAACCGCTTTTTCCTGTTCGATAACAGCAACTTCATAAGCCGTTCTTAAAGCTTTTTTTCTAAAAATAGGCTGTGCCAGATTTGCCGCTATATTTTTAGTAACCGAACCCGGAAAATTAAACCACGTATCAAATTCAAATGAATTAATTCCAATTGACGGATTTAAGCTCAGCGTTGGATACATTGTTGCTTTCGCAAGTCCTGTTTTCGCAGTAGCCGACATTACGGCATATTCGCTGGCTTTTACATCTGGTCTTCTGCTTAAAAGCGAAGCAGGCACTCCAGACGGCATTTCAAATGCAAATTCATCTACATTTAAATTCCCTGCACGGGCGATTGTATTTGGATATTCACCGCATAAAATCTGTAAAGCATTTTCCTGAATCGCAATATTGACTTTTGCCAAAGGAACCAGTAATTCTGCGGTTTTTTTCTGAGCTTCTGTTTGATTTACAGCCAATGAACTTATTGATCCTGAATTGTACTGCAGTTTCATCATATTCAAAGTATTATCACTCAATTCGATGTTTTGCTCTGCAATTTTAAGCTGCTCGTCTAATCCCAAAAGATTGTAATACGCCTGCGCTACCTGAACAATAATTCGGGTTTTTAAGGCTGATAAATTTTCTTTCTGAGCAAAATAAGCGGCTTTTGCATCTCTTTTCTGCATAGCAGCTTTTCCCCAAATATCTACTTCCCAAGACATACGAAGATTAGCACTATAATCGTCCATATAATCTTTGCTTGTAAACTGCGCACTTAATGAACCGTTTAATGAATTTTTAGACAAATACGAACGGCTTGCCGCAGCATCAAAATCTAATGTTGGAAGCAATGATAATTTTGCCTGTTTGTAATTTAAATCCAGCTGTTCCATGCTTTTGACCGCGATAAGCACCTCGTTGTTTTTAACGAGGGCTTTATCAATCAAATTAACTAAAAGCGGGTCTTTGTAATACGTTTTCCAGGAATGTAAAATAGTATCTCCTGTTACGGTTAATTCCTCTCGGTATTTATCGGGAGCGTTCAATTCGGTGCGGGCATATTTTTTGCCCACAACGCATGACGTTAAAATTATACCCGAAAATACCGTGATTCCAATTTTATATAGTATTCTCATTATTATTCTTTTATAGGTTGAATGGCTTTTTTTCCTGATACTTTTTCCTGTAAATATTGAAATACAATGAAAAGAAGCGGAATTACAAAAACTCCCAAAATTACCCCGCTCAACATTCCAATTGAGGCACTTACACTTATCGAACGGTTTCCTACTGCAGTTCCTCCCGAAGCAAACATCAATGGAATCATCCCCACAATAAAGGCCAGCGATGTCATGATAATAGGTCTTAACCTTGATTTTGCACCTTCAAGAGCCGCTTCGGTAATGGTTAATCCTGCCTTACGCCTTTGCAACGCGAACTCTACAATAAGAATAGCATTTTTGGCCAAAAGCCCCACAAGCATAATTAATCCTACCTGAACGTAAATGTTGTTATCTAAACCAACTGCTTTAATTCCGGCAAATGCACCCAAAATTCCCGTTGGAATAGAAAGCAATACAGCCAATGGCAATAAATAACTTTCGTATTGTGCTGCCAGTAAGAAGAACACAAAAAGAAGACATAATCCAAAAATGGCAATAGTCTGGTTTCCTCCTGCTTTTTCTTCCAAACTTAAACCTGTCCATTCGTAACTGTAATCAGATGGAAGTTTATCTAAAACTTTTTCCAAATTCCCCATAATCTGACCGTTACTATATCCCGGCAAAGCCATTGCGGTAATATTTACCGAATTGTAAAGGTTGTAACGGTTTACAGATTCCGGTCCATACACTTTATGGAATTTCACTATCGATTTTACAGGAACCATCTGCATATCGGCATTTCTAACGAAAATTTCATTAAATGCATCCTGATCCATTCTAAAAATTCCGTCGGCTTTTACATTTACTCTGTAAAACTTACCAAATCTGGTAAAATCTGACGATTGATCTCCTGCAAAATAGGTTTGAATATTTCCTAAAAGTTCCTTTATATTCACGCCCATTTGACGCGCTTTTTCTTCATCAACTTCTAATTCTAACTGCGGATAATCGGCTCTAAAAGTTGTATACGCATATTGAACTCCCGGCTGCTGCATAATCTGTCCAATCACTTTATCAGACATTGCTTTTAAAGTTTCCGGATTTCTTGCCATTCTGTCCTGTAAAACAATTTCGGCACCGCTCGTTACTCCAAATCCTTCAACCGGAGGCATTCTGAATACCATGATCGAACCTTCTTTAATTGTCGACAATTTCGCTGTAACACTATTTAAAATTTCGTCAATGTCTTTAACTTCGCCTCGTTCTTTTTTAGGTTTTAATTTAATGAAACCTAATCCATAAGCCGTACTGGCACTATTACTCAAAATGTTAAATCCGGTAATACTGGTATTAACATCAATCGCTTTTTCTGTTTCCAATATTTTCTCCATTCTCTCGACAATTTCAGTCGTACGATCAAGCGCTGTTCCCGGAGGCATAGATAAACTGTAAACCATAAATCCGTCGTCTTCCAGCGGAACGAAACTCTTTGGAGTCGACATCATCATCCATACCGCAATTGCAGATATTCCGGTTACTAATCCTGCAGCAAGCCATTTTTTTCCAATAAGAAAACGAACTGCTTTGATATATCTTCCAGTCAGATTATTGAAACCAGTATTAAATCCGATAAAGAAACGTTCTTTAAAACTTGTTTTATGGTGGTTTTCGCCATGTTCGCCGTTGTGGACATTTTTTAAAAGAAGTGCACACAATGCCGGAGTCAGCGTAAGCGCATTTACTGCCGAAATAATAATTGCAATGGCCAGCGTATAAGCAAACTGCTTGTAGAAAATTCCCGAAGATCCGGTCATAAATCCAATTGGAATAAATACAGCCGACATTACTAAAGTGATCGAAATAACGGCTCCTGTAATCTCTGCCATGGCTCCGTGAGTCGCTTCTTTGGCTGTCAGACTTCCATCTTCTTCCATTTTACTGTGCACGGCTTCGACAACTACAATCGCATCATCGACGACAATACCAATCGCTAATACCAAAGCAAAAAGCGTTAAAATATTAATCGTGAAACCAAAAACAAGCAGGAAGAAAAATGTACCTACAATCGCTACCGGAACCGCAATGGCCGGAATAATCGTAGAACGAATGTCCTGCAAGAATATAAACACTACAATAAATACCAGAATAAAAGCTTCGATTAAAGTCGATTTTACCTGACCGGTTGCCTCATCTAGTCTTTCTTTGGTACTCATTACATTGACGTATTTTATTCCCGGAGGAAAAGATTTTGATAATCTTTCTACCTCTTTGTTTACGCCAATTTCAATATCGTTTGCATTGGAGCCCGAAGTCTGTAAAATAGCCATTGTAACGGCATTTAAGGAATTCGATTTGTTGTCTCCACTGTATGATATAGAACCAAACTCTACTCTCGCAACATCTTTAAGTCGTAATAGACTGCCTCCGTTGTTTTTAACGACAATATTTTCATATTGTTCCGGTTTGTTTTTCTTTCCTTTATAACGAATTACATATTCTAAAGCAGCTTTGGATTCTTCTCCCAGTTTTCCGGGTGCCGACTCTAAACTCTGATCTGCAATGGCTTGTGTTACATCTGAAGGAACTAAACCTGCATTAGCCATTTTTCGAGGATCCAGCCAAATTCGCATCGAGTAATCTTTCTGCCCGAAAATCTGCACCTGCCCTACTCCCGGTACACGTTTAATTTGCGGAACCAAGTTTATATTAGCATAATTCTGCAAAAACAACTCGTCGTATTTGCTGTTATCATCTGTATAAAGATTGAAAATAACAATCATACTATTTTGTTGTTTTGAAGTCGTAAGTCCCATACGGACTACTTCCTGAGGCAGTTTTGGAGTCGCCTGCTGCACTCTGTTCTGCACATTTACCGCAGCCTGATCAGGGTCAATACCCTGTTTAAAAATTACGCTGATCGAAAACGATCCATCGTTACTTGCAGTAGATTTTATGTACTGCATATTCTCTACTCCGTTAATTTGTTCTTCGAGCGGTGTTACCACAGATCGAATAACGGTTTCACTGTTACCTCCCGGATACGAACCGCTTACCATTACAGTTGGAGGCGAAATATCTGGAAACCTCGTAACGGATAATCTCGTAAGACCTATGATCCCCAATATTACCAGAACAATAGAGATTACGGTGGCCAATACCGGCCTGTCTATTATATTTTTTAACATGGATAATGTTATTTATATTAAATCAAAAATTATTTACTGCTTACAGCTTTTGCAGTTTTGGGTACAACTTCCATACTGTCGTAAAGAACGTCGATAGAATTTAGGGCGATTTTATCCCCCGATTTTAAACCTGATTTTACGAAATAATTCGTTCCTGAACTTCCTCCAATTTCAATAGGAACCATGGCTACTTTGTTTCCTGGTTTTAAAACAAAAACAAAGAATTTATCCTGAATATCCTTAACACTTGCCATAGGAACAGTAATAACAGATGATAAACTGTTATTTAAAATAATTCTGGCAGAACCTCCTGAACGAAGCAGTTTTTTAGGATTTGGAAAAATAGCTTTTAATGAAATCGTTCCTGTAGTACGATCGATATTACCGCTGGCAACTTCCAGTTTTCCTTTCTGGTCATAAGTACTGTCATCAGCCATAATCAGGCTTACAGTTTGATTTGATTTTGAATCTTTTGAAAAAGAAAGATAATCTGCTTCTGTTAATGAGAAATAAACAAAAACAGTATTAATGTCTGAAAGCACTGTTAACGGAACTGCATCTGCCGGCGTAACTAAATTGCCGACACGATTTGGAATTCGGCTGATATAACCACTTACCGGAGCTTTTATTAATGAGAAATCAGCATTTAATTGTGATGATCCAAGTGCAGCTTTTGCCTGCGCAACTTGTGCCACAGCGGCCTCATAATTAGCCTGAGCTGTTTTTAACTGCATGTCAGAGAAAACTTTCCCGTCGACCAAAGGTTTGATTTTTTCTACTTCCAGTTTAGCGTTTGCCAGATTCGCCTGAGCGCTTTTATATGCCGCAAGGCTGTTGTTTACCTGCTCTGCATAAACATCTCCTTTAATTTTAAAAAGAGACTGGCCTTTGTTTACATAATCTCCTTCTTTTACATAAATAGCTTCAAGATAACCTGAAACCTGTGCTTTTATATCAACGTTCACCATACCTTCTACAGTTCCGGGATATTTTTTTTCTACTTCGCCCGTAATAGATTCAGCCTGAAAAAAGTCTACTTCCGGCTTTGGCGCAGCAGGGGCTCCTGCATCGCTCCCGCTTTTACCACAGGATGAGAAACTGATTATAACCAATAAAACAGCCGCTTTACTGAGTGTTATATAATTTTGGAAAAATTGTTTTGTCATTTTAATTTCACTTTAATGAATTCGTCTAATTTGACGGCAAAATAACAGCTCAAAACACCTTTAAAAAGGGATAAATTTACCCAAACGTAATTTTTCGATACTGAAACGAATGTTCAATATAGTGTCGAGAAGCACAACGAGGATAGTTTACATTTTAAACCAAGAAAATGATTATCGGTATAATTGTAATAAAGAAAAAATTGCTTTCGCAGATAACAAAAGCAAGAAACAAATTCAGAAAAAAGAAACCTTAGAAGCTTAGCACCTAAGAACCTTAGCAACTTAAAAAAATTTATCTATCCATCCACTGCTTAAAAAAAGGTGCTTTTTCTCTGCTGATAATTACTTCACGTTCAGCATCGGCTTTCAGCTGAATTTTAAGTTTGGCATTAAAGTAATTCGCAATAGATTTTATGCTTTCGGCACGAATAAAAAACTGTCTGTTGGCACGAAAGAAAATATCAGGGTCGAGTTCCTGCTCCAATTCTTCCATGGTTTGTGGAATAGGAATAACCATTCCTGATTTTAAAACCAGATTTGAGGTTTTAAATTCTGAATAAATAAAGTCAATATCGGTAACATTTACGCTTTTATAACCGTCACGATACGTAACTAAAAAGCGAAGACGGAAAGTAGGTTTATTGATAAAGCCTTGTAAAATTCCGGCAATATCGCTGTAACTGTCGGTTTTAGATAAGGTTTTGAATTTCTGCAGTGCAAATTCGAGTTCGCTTTTATCAATAGGTTTCATCAAATAATCGATGCTGTTGACTTTAAAAGCTCTTACTGCATATTCGTCATAAGCTGTTGTAAAAATAACGGGACTGCTGATTTTTACTTCTTCAAAAATAGAAAAACTAATTCCGTCAGCAAGACGAATGTCCATGGTTATTAAATCTGGCTTATCGTTTGTTTTGAGCCATTTTACGGCGCCTTCAACCGTGTCTATAATATCCAGAATCTCGCAATTGGGTTCTAATTCTTCCAAAAGCCTCTTTAAACGGCTGGCATTAATACTCTCATCTTCAATAATCAAAATTCTCATACTCTCTATATTAATGGTAAACGCACTGTAAAACTTTCTAACGATTGTGAAAAAACCGGTTTTTTGTTGAATAAAATTTTATAACGAAACTCTATATTTTTACGTCCTACGCCTGTAGAAACCAAAGTTTTGCCCGATGTAGGCTGTAAATTATTCTTTACGATTATATTATTTTCTTCGGAATAAATCGAAATTATCAGCGGACTTGATAAGGTTGCCATATTGTGTTTTACGGCATTTTCGACCAATAATTGCAGTGATAAAGGTGGTAAATGAAGATCAAGACAATTGCTGTCGACTTCTAACTGCAGCTGTATTTTTTCGCCTAATCGTTTCTTTAGCAGATAGAAATAGGCATTGAGAAACTCGATTTCTTCTCTTACTGTAATAATATCTTTATCTAAGTTTGAAATCATGTAGCGGTAAACGCGCGTAATGTTTTCTAAAAATGAAGCTGCCTCCTGCTGATCTTCATGAATAAGTTCTGTTAATGTGCTGAAATTATTGAAAATAAAATGCGGATCTAATTGAAGTTTAAGAGATTCTAATTGAGATCGTGTCACGGCTTCCTGAAGTTTTGAAGCTTTGATTTTAAGTTCTGCCGCTTCGTTTGACGTTAAACGCCAGCGGTTAAGCAAAAATATTCCGGTATGAACGGAGCTGATAAAAAGAGATAATATGGCGGCCATAATATTAGACTGCCAGATAATAAGGAGTTCGTTTTCTTCTAAACAAGTTTCGGGATATAAATAATTCCACAAATGCGAAAAAATAAAGTTTAAAAGAATGTTTCCAGCAATAAGGCAGATAAATTGTGCTATGGCCCTAAAAATAGGATTGTGTTCCCAGCGAATTAACCGGTTTAAACTTCGGCCTACAAAAAGGCTTAATTCTGTTAATACGCCGCAGTATACCAGAATAATAAAAATATCAAATGACTTGTCGAATGATATTAAGGAATCTTGTTCGAATTTCTGGTTTGGGTTTAGAAGATAATATGATGACAAATACACTAAAAAAACCACAGGAATTACTATAACTCTATAGTATTTGTAGAAAAAATTTTTTCCGGTGATTTTATTTTGAATATTTGAACCCATTTACATTTGCAACAATTTGGTAATTACTAAAATTAATAGTTTTAAAAACACATAGAAACATAGGTTTTGGAACCTCAAAAAAAGCGTTTCAGTTTCATTAACAAACATCATATATCTGTTATGGAAAATGTACTTTCTTTCAATTCTTTTTAACCACAATCAAAACCTATGTTTCTAATGTGTTAATTATGATTTACGACAACTCTGGTACTAAAATTTTCTTTTTATTTTCTATTTTAGTTGTTTTTTGAGATTTTCTTTCTCTCATAACTCCCCATTTTAAACAGGTTGCTCCCCATGAAAATCCTGCTCCAAAAGTAGTAATCAAAAGGTTTTGACCTTCTTCAAAATCTGCCGCAAAATCCCATAAACATAAAGGAATAGTTGCCGATGTTGTATTACCGTATCGGTCAATATTTACTTTAACCTTTTCCTTGTCAATGTTTAAGCTTTCGCTTACAGCATTAATGATTCTTAAATTTGCCTGATGCGGAATAACCCAGTCAATTTCATCAGCATCGAGATCATTGCTTATTAAAACATCTCTCGAAACGCTCGACATTGCCGCTACAGCTTTTTTAAACACAAATGATCCGTCTTGTTTAATGTAATGTTTTCTGTGCAAAAGACTTTCCATACTAGCCGGAAATTTAGAACCTCCTGCCGGTACAACCAGAGATTCTGTCCCGCTTCCGTCAGTTTTCAGGATGCTTTTCATTAATCCATATTCGGTTTCTGTTTTTTCCAAAAGAACCGCACCTGCTCCGTCTCCAAAAAGAATACAGGTATTTCTGTCTTCATAATCTACAATCGAGCTCATTTTGTCTGCTCCAACTACGATAATTTTTTTGTGACGTCCGCTTTCAATCAGCGAAGCACCCATTTCAAGCGCATACAAAAAACCGCTGCAGGCACCATTCATGTCAAAACCAAAAGCATTCGTTAGTCCGCTTAGTTCGCATATTTTACTCGCGGTTGGTGCCAAAAGATGATCTGGTGTTGCTGTTGCCAGTATAAGCGCATCAATTTCTGAAGGATCAACTTCATAATTGCTCATTAAATTTTCAATCGCCGCACTGGCAAGATCAGATGTGCCCTTGCCTACTGCAATTCGCCTCTCTTTTATTCCGGTTCTTTTTTCAATCCATTCTTCTGTAGTTTCAACAGTTTCTGAAATTGTTTTATTGTTTAGGATTGAAGTGGGTACAAAACCGCCTATAGCTGTAATTACTGCCTTCATTTTTCTTGTTTTTTTGTTATTTTATTTTTTATTAAACAGTACAGAAAATTACCTCTTTTTAGCGTAACAAGACGCACTGTTTTCAATATTAACAAAGAATTAATAACTCCCTTTTTTGATTATTTTGGGGCTGTTTTTCTATTTTATTGTTTATTAATTCTTTGGAATAGATAATAACGGAATATCTAATCCTGCTGCCATAATTCTGGTTTTGCTTTTATGAACCAGTGAGTCCCAAAAACCATATTTTTGAGGCACCATTACTAAAATATCGGCCTCAAAATTCTTGATTTCTTTCTTGATTTCGTTGATTACGGCGTTTGATCGTACATTTTTGTAAATATATTTTACTTCTTCCAGTTCTTTTTCGACAGATGAGTTAAGTAAAATTTTGCCCTGTTCTTCTTTAATTTCATCCAGCTTTTTGTCTACGCTGAAAAATTCAATTTCAGAACCTAAGTTTCCAATTACGCTTCTAATCCAGGTAAATCTTCGTATTGACGATAAACTTAAAGTATCGCAGGCATACAGGATTTTTTTAGCATTATTAAAACGTGCATTTTGCGGAACGGCTAAAACCGGAATATTTAAATTTTTTATGACCGATGTAGTCGAATTTCCCATTAAATCCTGCTCCAGAGAACGTTCTGCCATTCCCATTACAACAAGATTTGCTTCAGTCTGGCTAATTATAGCCGGAAGTTCATCTTCTAAAAAAGAATAACTGCAAATACTGTCTGTTGATATTTTAAACAAATCAGCAATTTCAGTGCTTAATGTTTTAAGTCTTAAAGCTGCTTTATCCATTTGCTTCTGCATTGATTCAGCAGTAATTAAAGAATTAGCGCTGTGAACGCTTAAAGAAAACGAATTAAATAAAATAAGTTTAGCTCCCGTAGCTTTAGCTAATCCTGCAGCATACGCTACAGCGTTGTTTGCTATTGAAGAAAAATTAGTGGCGGCGATTATAGTAAGTGGAGGAATCATAAATATATTGATTAAACATTTTTAGGGTAAAAATGTCTAATTATTCCTTTCCTTTATTTTTAAAGTTACCCAATAATCAATATTGAAGACCCAACCGTAAAAATTAGTTTCTGAAAAATAGCGCAATACCCGGAAAAACAGCGTAGATTTTAGATTTCTTAAAATTATAAGTAATTTGCTGTTAACAGCGTAAATAATCGAGCAGCTCGATTTTCATTGTATTTTACCCTTTAAAACAGGTCATTTACCCAATAAGTTATATCAAATAAAAATATCCGGTAGCAGGTTACTAAAACGGGTATTTTTACTCATTTTAATCTGCTTTTTTTTACTTATTTATTACCTAATTGTTCATTCTGCATAGAAAACAAAACAAAATAAGTCCTATAATCTGAAATAAGTGCAGATAATACAGAAAATAACATTCTGTGTAAAATCTTAAAAAACCATAATGCTGTAAGAAGGAAAAAAATAATCCTGATAATAAACAAAATATCATCAGGAATCGAGAAAATACATTAGAAAGAATTATATCTGAACAAATAATCCATTAGGGAAATTCTACCGAAAATCCCTGATTTTTATATTCCAGATAATTTGAGAGAGTCTATTTCACCAATACGCTTATAGTATTACTTAGATTTTCTTTAATAATAAAGTCCTGAATAAACTCCTTAACTTCATGGCTGGCTTCGACCTTTGTTTCAAATGAATTGATATGAAACTCATCATCCTGATCGCTGATGTGGATAATTTCTGTATATCCTTTCGATATCAAAGTGCCTTTCAGTTTAATAATGTTTGACTGCTGCTTGCCGTCCAGCTCTTTACGAACCTGTAGTTTTATAGCTCTTTCCATTTGTAAATATTTTTAAATAGTTAACTCTCATTCAATTATAAATTTATAATAATTAGTAATTCGAAAAAATATTTTAACACACCCCACAACCTATTATTTATCAACACCTTATGAACATATTATAAATAGTTCAAAAACGGTCGCTTTTAATTGCCGCTTTATCTAAAATCGTTCTTATAATTAAGTAACTATTACATAAAATGCTATAAAATAATTACTTGGATATGTGATTATTTTTGAATTGAAACTTATATACGATAAATTATTAAAAACAGATTTTATATGACAACAGATACTAATAGATTTTATAATCAGGACGATTATAATTTCACAAACGATAATCAGAGTTATGTTGACCAATATGAACAAGAACACATTGGCGATGAGGCTTTTGAAGAAGAAAAATTACTAAATCAGGATCAAAATTATCTGGATAACGAATTTACAAATGCGCTGGACAGAGATGAAGATGACGAAATAGAACCGGAATATGATGAAGATGGACTGGAAGAAGATGGACTGGAAGAAGATGAATGGGATGAAGACGATGATCTGGATGAAGATGACCTCGACGATGATTTAGTTGAAGATTATGACGAAAACGACCGTGAAATAGAGAGCTTTTCTGATGATGGATACAAAATTGATTAATCAGAAAACAGAAAAGTAAAAAGCCAATGACAATCAGTTCATTGGCTTTTTTCTACAATATAAATGGAACTATTGGCTGGTTAGTTTTCTAAAGCTAATTTGGCAGTGACTTTTCTGTCGTAAACAATTACAAAGGTAATCCAGACCGCTAAAAGCGCTATAATTACCATAAGTTCCTGATCGCGTACTCCTTTTACAAAGAAATTATTCAGCGAGTGAACTCCTGCAACGGCAATAAGTGAACCTGTTTTAGAATATATCTTACCAATTCCCCAGGTTCCGAAGAAAATAATACCAAGAAAAATCATATTTGTTGGCGTCATGTTAAGATTTAAATGCCATACAAACCATAGAACGGCAATAATTAAAATGGAAGTAAATTTTGGAAGTCCTTTTAATTGTTCCTGCAAAAAACCACGCCATCCAATTTCTTCTAAAAGTCCATATACTAAAACGGTAAAAGCAAATACGATTGGAAAAGTGCCGTATAAAAAGTAAAATAATGTTGTTATTACAATTGCCGGAAGCACCCAAAAAACAACAAAAGGCAAAACAAGATTACTGTATATTCCTTTTAATGACATTGGATTCTCTAGTGAAAATATTTTTATAGCTGCAAATGCGCCCAAAGCCGGCCCAACTCCGCGAAGTAAAATAAAAATGTAATCATGAACATTAGCACTTATTATATCTGTTTTTACTGCTATATATCGGCATACAATAGCGATGATGTAAAAAACTGTAATGGCTCCGTAGTTAATTTTTGGTTTCATAAGTTATCTTTTTGTTTAGGTTGAGACAAACTTAGCAATAGGAAACCAAAATAAAATTGACTTTGGGTAAGAAATTACTTCTCGTTAATTCTTTTTCGAATACGGCTTAAACTTTCTGCCGTTAATCCAAGATAAGAAGCAATTACTTTTAAAGGCGTTCGCTGGAAAATCTCAGGTCTGGATTCTATCAATTTTAAATAACGATCCTGAGGCGAGAGCGTTAACAGATCGATTTGTTGCTGCTGTTTTTGTATATATAACATTTCAGAAACTGCTTTTCCAACCCGCAGACCGGCTTCAGAGCGGCTATAAAGTTCATTCAGATCTTTATGAGAAATAGACCATAAAACAATATCTTCTAAAGCTTCTACCTTAATAATAGACGGTTTTTGATTTAGAAACGAAAGATAATCGCTTATAAAAGATCTTTCGTAAAGCAGATTAATACAGATATCCCGGTTTCCGTCCCAGACAAATAATCCTGCCGAACCTTTAATAATGATATTCAGAAATTTTTCTACCTGATTGTATTCCTTTATAATCTGCGATTTTTTGAATTTCCGAACTTCAATCTTTTCTGAAAATCCGTCCCAGATATTCGTATTGGAAGGATAATACGAATCAAAAATCTTTTTTACATCTTCTGGAGAAGGATTTTGGGGCATAGTTTTAAAAATATTGATTTACAAAAACCAAATTACAAAACTAATTTTAGGAAAATCCTCAATTTTCCTTTTTTTCTGCATCTTTTTTTGAAAAAATTAAGAAACCTTATTTTTCAAATTACTATATTTGACGCACTTTAAACAATAATAAATCCTCTTTTTTAAGGACGAATTTTATAATATCTGCTATACACTTTAAATGAAACCTGCTAAGTTCATATATGTCGTTTTACTTTCGCTGCTTTGCTTTTTTAGAAGCACCGAAACGTATCACCCGATTTTAAACACCAGCAGCTGCATTACCTTAGACAGCGTTGAAGCAGATGATACGCAGATTTTTTCTACAGACTTTTCTTCTTCTAAAAATTTAGAAGTTCATTACAAGCTCAAAAAGAAAATGAAATGCAGAGCGACTACTTTGGAACAAAGTACGATCAAAGCTCCGTATTTTAGTAATTTAGTCAACTTCAAGCTCTGCAAAGAGACTTTGATATATGGTATAGCTTCAATATACCACATCGATAGACATCCACATCTTCATTTGTATCAGTTGTTCTAGGCTTTAATTTTTTGACGTTTTTATATTCTGGTTTCCGGAACAATAACTCATTTACCTATGTAATTGAGCTGTTATTGCTATAAAAACATTCCTAAAACGGTACTTTTCCAGCAGAGAAGCATCGCAATCCATTTTTATTTTTCATTCCGAATGTTTTCGGAAACAAAATCCAAATTCATACTCCCGATATTTTAGTATCATGGGAGAATATCTATTTATTCAAAAATTTGAACCTAATGATCAGTATTTATAAAAATAAATTTCTTTTATGCGCCCTGGCTTTATTCGTTTTGGTCTCGTGCGGAGATAAATCAAAAAAAGATTCTAATAAAGTTAAAACGTTTCCTGTTTATAAGGTTACACTAAAAGACACTATAGTTTCGAGCAAATTTGTTGCCGATGTACATGCTAAAAACAATGTAGAAATCCACGTTCGTATTCCTGGTTTACTAGATAAAGTATACGTCAGTGAAGGACAAAAAGTAAAAAAAGGACAAATCCTTTTCAAAATAAGCGATGTTGAACTTCAGATTCAGCTTTTAAAAGCCGAAGCCGTTTACAAAAGCTCAAAAGCCGATTTAAGAATCGCAACTGTTGAATTAGAACAAGCTCAAACACTTTTCAATAAAAAAGTAATTGCAGACAAAGAATTAGAATTATCGAAAGCAAAACATGAAGCTGCTTCTGCGAAAGTAGCACACGCCGCTGCAGAGAAAAAAGCTATTGACCAGCAGATTAGTTTTACCACTATCCGCGCGCCATTTGACGGAACTGTTGACAGAATTCCGTTTAAAGAAGGAAGTTTAGTAGAAAACGGTTCATTATTGACCACTGTTTCTCAATTAGACGATGTTTACGCCTATTTCTCAATTCCTGAGAACACGTATTTCCAAATGATGGAAGACAAAAGCTTAAACACGCAAGGCGATATTAAACTTGTATTGCCAAACGGACAAGTTTACGATCAAAAAGGAGAATTAAGAACGGCTGATGGAGATATTGACAGACAGACCGGTTCTATTCAATACAAAGCAAAATTTCACAATCCTCAAGGATTTATCAAACACGGAACTTCTGGAAAATTGATTATTTCAGAAGCCAAAACCAATGCAATTTTAATTCCGCAGAAAGCTGTTTTTTCTATTCAGGACAAACAATACGTTTTCCGCGTGAACAAAGATGGAGTAGTTAAAATGACAAATGTTACAATTGAAACGACTCTGGATGATGTGTATATCCTGAATGAAGGTCTAAAAAGCGACGACCTTATTGTACAGGAAGGTACACAGTCATTAAGAGACGGCGATAAAATCAACATTAAACAAATGTAGGTTATCGACTTGTAAAACAGTTATTTAATTATTTATCTAAAAAATTTAAAATGATAGAGTTATTTATCAGAAGGAAAATATTGTCATTAATCATCTCGGTTATGATAGTCCTTCTGGGATTGCTGGCATTGTTTCAGCTTCCCATTACCCAATTCCCAGATATTGTACCACCGTCTGTAACCGTTACAGCAAAATATACAGGAGCAAATGCAGAGGTTTCAGCCAATGCCGTTGCCCTTCCGTTAGAAAGAGCCATAAATGGAGTTCCGGGAATGACCTATATGTCAACCGTAACATCTAATGATGGTTTAACTTTAATTCAGGTTTTCTTTGAAGTAGGAACAGATCCCGATTTGGCGGCCGTAAACGTGCAGAACAGGGTTACAACGATTCTGGATGAACTTCCGGAAGAGGTTATCCGCGCCGGAGTTACAACCGAAAAAGAGGTAAACAGTATGTTGATGTACCTGAACATTACCAGTACAGATAAAACGCAGGACGAACAGTTTATCTTCAACTTTACGGATATTAATATTCTTCAGGAATTAAAACGTATCGATGGTGTCGGTCGTGCCGAAATCATGGGACAGAAAGAATATTCGATGCGTGTCTGGTTAGATCCGGAAAAAATGCTTTCGTATAATATTTCGGCAAATGAAGTTATTGCTTCACTTCAAAAACAAAACATTTCTGCCGCTCCGGGTAAAGTGGGCGAAGGTTCAGGACAAATGAACAACCAATTACAATATGTAATTAAATACGGAGGGAAATTCTTTGAGCCAAATCAGTACGAAGAAATTCCGTTAAGAGCCAATCCAGACGGAACAATTTTAAGATTAAAAGACATTTCGAAAATTGAATTTGGTGCAATGAGTTACGGAATGGTTTCTAAAACCGATGGAAAACCTTCTGCATCAATCATGTTGAAACAGCGTCCGGGCTCAAACGCTTCTGAAGTAATTGCGAGCGTAAAAGAAAAAATGACGGAATTAAAAGGTTCTTCTTTTCCTCCCGGAATGGAATTTAACATTGCGTATGACGTATCTCGTTTCCTTGACGCTTCGATTCATGAAGTATTAAGAACTTTGGTTGAAGCCTTTATTTTAGTGGCATTCGTAGTTTTCCTTTTCCTTCAGGATTGGAGATCGACTTTAATTCCGGTATTAGCCGTTCCTGTCGCGCTTATTGGTGCATTTACTTTTATGTCGATGATGGGATTCTCGATTAACTTATTGACTCTTTTCGCTCTGGTACTTTCTATTGGAATTGTGGTCGATAACGCGATTGTCGTTGTCGAAGCTGTTCACGTAAAAATTACCGAAGAACACATGTCGCCAATGGATGCTACAATCAGCGCCATGAAAGAGATTACTGGTGCCGTTATCGCAATTACAATTGTAATGGCCGCGGTATTTATTCCGGTTGCTTTCCTGAGCGGTCCGGTTGGAGTTTTCTACAGGCAGTTCTCGTTAACAATGGCAATTAGTATCGTGATTTCGGGTATTAATGCTCTTACCCTTACTCCTGCCCTATGTGCTATTATGCTGAAAGCACACGATCCAAATAAAGAAAAAAAATCGCTTTTAGATCGTTTCTTCCACAGATTCAACAATTGGTTTGATAGTATTACTTCAAAATACATCAAAGTATTAGTAAAATTTGCTGATCGTAATACCGTTACAGTTGGTTTATTGGTGCTGTTTTGTGTTCTAACCTGGGGAACAACCCGCTTTTTAGCATCAGGATTTATCCCAACTGAAGATCAGGGAATGGTATATGTGAGCGTTACAACACCACAGGGAGCAACAGTGGAACGTACTGAAAAAGCATTAGACGAAGTAACCAAAATTGCGCAAGGAATTAAAGGTGTTGACAACGTTACTACTCTTGCCGGATACAGTATTGTAACTGAAATCGCCGGAGCTTCTTACGGAATGGGAATGATTAACTTAAAAGACTGGAGCGAACGTGATATTTCGGTTACCGAATTTATGGCGGAGCTTACAGAAAAAACAAAAAATATTACCGACGCACAAATCGAGATTTTTGCACCGCCAACTGTTCCCGGATTTGGTAACACAAGTGGTTTTGAGCTTCGTTTACTGGATAAATCTGGCGGAAGCATCACCAATACAGATAAAGTAACCAAAGAATTTATAAAAGAATTAAATGCTTCGCCAGAAATTCAGAACTCCTTCTCTAGTTTTGATGCTACTTTTCCGCAATATTTAATTCATATTGATTATGATTTGGCGGCTAAAAAAGGAATTTCGGTTGATAATGCCATGAGCACTTTACAGACCATGTTAGGTTCTTTTTATGCAACCAATTTTATCCGTTTCTCTCAAATGTATAAAGTAATGGTTCAGGCAAGTCCGCAATTCCGTCAAAATCCGGAAAGCATTTTAGATATGTATTTGAAAAATGACGCTGGCGAAATGGTTCCGTTTTCGACATTTATAAAACTGGAACGCGTTTACGGACCCGAAGTTTTAACACGATACAATATGTATATGTCGGCAATGATTAACGGTGAACCAGCAGAAGGTTACAGTTCTGGAGATGCTATTGCTGCTGTTGAAAGAATTGCTGCAGAAAAACTCCCTAGCCGTTTTGAATTGGAATGGTCTGGTATGACGCGTGAAGAGATTCTCTCAGGAAACCAAACCATTTACATTTTTGCATTATGTATTTTGTTTGTGTATTTATTGCTTGCGGCACAATACGAAAGTTTACTGCTTCCGTTTCCGGTACTATTAAGTCTTCCGGTTGGAGTTTTTGGTTCTTATCTGGCACTTTTAATGGTAGGATTAGATAACAACATTTATGCTCAGGTGGCGCTCGTCATGCTGATTGGTCTACTCGCCAAAAATGCCATATTGATTGTCGAATTTGCCATGGCACAGAACAAATTAGGACGTGATATTACCGAAGCAGCGATTGAAGGCGCAAGACTTCGTTTCAGACCTATTCTTATGACATCATTTGCTTTTATTTCAGGATTAATTCCGTTGTGTATTGCAAGCGGAGCCGGAGCGATAGGAAACCGCTCTATTGGTACTGCTGCTGCCGGAGGAATGCTTATAGGAACTGTTTTTGGATTAATCATAATTCCGGGACTTTACATTCTGTTTGCCAAATTAGAAAAAGCAATGAATAAAAATTAAAAAATGACACATCAAATAAATCGATATATAATTTGCGGAGGAGTTTTGCTGCTTACAGCTTGTTCTGCTCCCAAAATCAATGATAATTTAGCGGCTAAAGAACTACCCGAAAACTTCGATCTGAAACGCAAAAAAGCGACAGACAGTCTTCAGGATTTTATTCCGCTGAAAACAGAAACATATTTTAAAGACGAAAAACTGGAAAAGCTTTTAAAGAAAGCCATGGCTCAAAATCCTGATTATTTAATTATGCAGGAAAGAATTTTGATTGCCAATTCAAATTTAAAAGTGGCTAAACTTGGGCTTCTTCCCTCTTTAGATCTTGTTGCTGATGCTTCCGGAACGCATTACGGAAAATATACAATGGACGGTGTTGGGAATTTCGATACCAATTTTTCGCAGAATATTAACGAAAAACAAAGAATAAACGAAAATGTTTCGCCTAACCTGTTTCTAGGCGGAAAAGTTTCATGGGAAGCTGATATCTGGGGAAAACTAAGCAATCGTAAAAAAGCAGCACGCGAACGTTTTTTTGCTTCACAGCAAGGAATGCGTTTGCTGCAAACGAGATTACTAAGTGATGTTGCTGATTTGTATTATAAACTGATTGCTTTAGATAAACAAGCATTGATTTACCAAACAAATTTAAAAACACAGCAAAAAGCGCTTGATATTATTTCGGCGCAGCGATCTGTGGGAAAAGCAACAGAATTAGCCGTTCAGCAGTTTAATGCTCAGAATAATAATATTTTGGCTGAAGCCGAACAATTAAATCTAAGCATCGATCAAACTGAAAAAGCGCTGTTGAGTCTTTTAGGAGAATACGGTGGAAAAATCGACAGAAGTTCTGATTTTTTATCTGGTCATTTGGCTGTTTTAAATCAAAAAATAAGCGTAGATTCGATTATTCATAAAAGACCTGACGTAGCCGAAGCATATCATGAACTTCGCGCTTCAAATGCTGATGCAAAAGCGGCTCGCGCTGCTTTTTTTCCGACTTTAAATTTGGGCGGTTATGCTGGATTTAACTCGTTTTCGTTTTCGACTTTCTTTGACAACGGATCGTTTGCATGGCAATTACTAGGCGGATTAACAGCTCCTGTTTTTAATAAAGGACAAATTAAACAGGAATTTTTTGTATCCAATAAGAGACAGCAAATCTCGTTATTGCAATATCAAAATACGATTACAACGGCATATAACGAATTGAGCGCTTTACTGCACAGAACAGAATCTTTTGTAGATGTTTTAAAATACAAATCAAAAGAAATTGAACATCTGGAAATTGCAGTAAATGTTTCAAACGATTTGTACTTAAGCGGTTATGCCAATTATCTGGAAATTATTAATGCACAAAAAAATAAACTGCAGGCCGAACTTGACTTTGTAGACATTCAGTTAAAAAATGCAGAGTCTCAGGTTTTATTGTACAAGGCTTTAGGAGGTGGAATTAACTAATCTTAAAGTAACTACTGGTCGTAAACTTTTGAATTAGTACTTAAAAACTGCAGTTACAAATCCCATCCATTAAACCGGATGGGATTTTTATTATTTAAAAATCAGTTTGCGGTAAACTCTTTTACATTCAGTTTTAAAATACTGCCATACGCTTCTGCTGCTTTATGAACCTGAACAGTCCAGTCTTCGGCAGCATTATCATCGGCACCGTCAGAAATATACTTTAAACATAAAAACGGAATATTTTCTTTCATGGCAATCATAGCCAGCGCATACGATTCCATATCAACAAGATCGTAAATAGTTTGAGTATGTTTCATTTCAAAACTATCTCCCGTTCCGCAGATTCCTAACGGAAGTCCGTTCATTTCTAAACCATATTCCAAAACCGGAGGCAAACCAGACAAAGGTGTTTCATATAATTCAAAACCCAAACCTCGAACGTCCATATCTCTTTGAACAAATTTCGTACAGCATACTACATCGCCTTTCTTAAAATGCGTGCTTCCAGCTGATCCCAGGTTTATGATTAATGAGGGTTTATGCTGTTGTATAGCTTTAGTTAGTTCATAAGCAGCATTCACTTTTCCTATTCCTGTTATAAGTGCGGTATGATCTTTAAAAACTTCTGCTGCTTCAGAGGCCAATGCAAATGTAAACAGGACTTCTTCTGCCGGATATGTATGTTTTTCGTTTATTTGTATCATAAAAATTAGTTCATTTTTGAGATGCAAATATCGGATATTTTAATACACAAAGCTTTTATTGGTTAAAGATGAAGTTCAAAATATACCAAACTTATCGCGGTATCGTTTTAATTCTAAATCTGTTTTATTGAGAAGTTTTTCTAAAAGTATTATTTTGTCTTTGTATAAATTTTGAACCAGATCATTGTTATTTTTTGCTTCGGTCATTACAATTTCAGAATTGTTATTTAAGAAAAGATCCGTTTCAAAATGTAAAATATCTTCTAAATTAACTTCTAAAATAACCGCGATTTCTTCCAGTTTATTAAAACTTAAATCTGTAATTCCTTTTTCAATTTTACTGTAGGCAGCCTGACTGATTCCTAATTGATCTGCCAGATAATTTTGAGTGTAGTTTTTGAGTTCTCTGATGTTCTTGATTTTATCTTTAATTTGTGAAGCCATTTTTTTTGAAAAAAGATTGATTTGTATTCTTTGCAAAAGTGTTTTTTGTATTAAAGTTATTAATACTGGTATGGTTTTACAAATTAAATATGTTACAAATCACAAAACAATAACAAATGTTATCAGTTTTTTGTCATTCATTTTTATGGGCATATTTTAAACGGCTTAAATGAACAGAACTAATATTAAGGTATGAAGCGATATAGTGCTGCGGCACTCGCTGTAAGATTTTTGGAAATCTTGTATTCATCTTTTTATAGCGTTCCATAGCACTGTGAATATACATTGATTTTATTTTATCGTTTATAATAAAGAAATAATCTTCTGCAATTAATCTTCCCAGTTTATCTCCGTATCGAAGAACGCTGTATAAGTTTTGAAGCATTTCAAATGTTATGATAATTACCTTTGTGTTTTCCATTGCCTGTATAGAAAAACTGGAAGGTATTCCTTTTAAAAAGCTTTCATAATCTGTTGCAAAAGTGTTTTCAAGACAAAAATGAAATATTTTCTCCTCGCCTTTTTCATCAAGAAAATAAATTCGCAGTAAACCGCTGACTACAAAATAAATGGTATCGCAGATATCGCCTTGTTTAACCAAAATTTCTTTCTTTTTAAAAGAAGCCGTTTTAAATGATGAACGGCAAAAATCCCATTCGGCATCATTAATTTCAATATAATTTAAAATTAATTGATGTATATTTTCGATTCCGTTCTCCATTAATCTTTATGTTTTGTTTCTATTTTTGAACGCATCCGGAATTGATATATTTTTATTGGTTGTAATTAATAACTATTTAGATTAAAATAGGTCTCTAATTATTTTTTTGAATTATTTAAACAAAAAAACTATAAAAATATAAGCAAAAATTTATATAGTATTTGACAAAATTGGAGAATAATGGTTTTAATTTAAAGTTTACATTTCCTTTACTTTCTATGCTGCGGGTGTTGCATTTTTTCTGTATTTTAGCCACGGCTCAACCAGTCAAAACAAACCCCAAACAACAAAAAGAATTAGAACCAGACAATGACTAATAACTGTTTAAATTGTAATCAAGAAATTTTAGGAAAATTTTGCAGCAACTGCAGCCAGGCAGCATCTACACATCGATTTTCATTACATCATGTTATTCAACACGATTTTATTCACGGAATTTTTCACTTTGACAAAGGTTTTTTCTATACCATAAAAGAATTATTTACCAGACCGGGACATAGTATTAGAGAATATGTACAAGGAAAAAGGGTAAAGCACTTTAATTATTTTTCAACTATAATTCTTTTATTGGCAATAGGATATTTTCTAAAAAAATGGACCAATTTTGATGCATCATACTTTTATGATGATAAAAAAGAGATTGAAGGTGTTTTGAAAGTCTTAAAAGATTATGCGAAAATTACAATTTTTCTGCACATACCGATTGTTTCTCTTTTAAGTTATTTTTTGTTTAAAAAGAGTAAACAAAATTATACAGAAAATCTAGTCCTTAATTCATATTTGTTATGCGGGACATTAGTAATAAGTTTTATACTGGTAATTTGTATGATTTTTAGTGACAACGAAAACTTTCTTGTTTTTGTAAACTACTTTTTAACTGTATTGACTTGTTTATATGTATCAATTTTCTATTATCAATACTTTTCTGCTTTTGATTTAAAAAAATCACAGCTAATTATTAGGGTTATTATTATTTCTATTCTGTATTTAATAACCAAACAGGCAACAAACAATATTTTGAATATAATTGGTCTTAAATATTTTCATTAAAACTACAATATTCTTCATGCATACAGCGCAAACGTTTTGGACTTTGCGCTTTTTTTATACATTTTTTAATGCTTTGATTTTACTTAATACCTGCTTTTTCCTATTTTCTAAAGTGCCGTTTACTTCTAAAATTTGATTACTAAAATCACCAATCCAATCTTGTAAAACATCATTTACTTCGTATCGCAATTTTGGCAGATCTGATTTCTGACAGAGTATTAAATCCGGTGTTTCTATTGGAACGAAAATTAAGAGATCAATTTCTGAAATTGCCTCTTCCATTTCTTGGTAAAGTACTGCTATATTTTTTGTTTTGCTTTTAGCATAAATATAGGCCAAAAGGTCTAATGGACAACGATCGAATATTACATCTTTTTTACTGTCACTTATTTGCTCAATAGAAAAATTAAATTGTTCTATATAATCATCAATTGTTGGTATTTCAGAAAACTCATATCCTTCTTCTTCAAGCTGTAAATAAGGCTCTGTCTTAAATTCGTAGTTAGATAAACTTTGGGCAATTTCCTCTGCCAAAGTTGTTTTTCCAACTCTGTGTGAACCTGTAAAGACTATTCGCATGATTGATTGTTAGTTAGTTTTGTTGAGTGAAAGTTGTTTTTTATTAACGAATTTAAGGATTTTAATCTGTCTATTTCCTAAACCTTCTTTGGTTAATTGAATAATGTTTTCATTTATATCTGGCTTATAAGCGTCATATACATAATTTGCAATTCTAATTTTCCTGCATGCTCTGCAAAAATATCTCTGACTGCCAAACTTTGTTTTTCCACACTTTATCATCTTTTGAATATCATCAACACACCTGCAACACCTAGTCTGGTTTGACTACATTTTTTTCGATTTAAGGCACTATAAAATAAAAAAACAGCCCGAAGGCTTTTTTAATTTTTATGCGATATTAATATAAATATCTGATTTTCTGTAAATGTTAGAGGCATTAATTAACTACCAATACATCTGATTACCATTTCTTTGCGGGCACGAGCAAGATGCTCGCGCTAGCAGGGGGAAAAGATAAATGACTATGATATTTTCCCAACGACATGGGAAAAGAAGCGGTTTACAAATACTTCTGAAAGCAAATACATAATTAGTTCTAGTGTTTCAATAAAAGGAGAAGCAGACGAATATTATCATTATGTCGATTTTAATATTATAACATCTGATAAGACATTGCAGGTCAACAAAACATACGATATTGATATTGATGTAGCTTTAGTTTTGGATTTGCCTTTAGCTAAAGACCCAGCTTTATGTTATACAAGTGTGACCTTATTTAACCATGATAAAACAATAGGAAAAGTTAAAATAACCAGCTTTGATGGCGAAACTATAAAGGGTGAATTTAGTATTAGTAACCTAAGTAACAGCAATGGATATTCTAACATAGGATTCTGTAACGGTGCTCAGATAAAAGAAAGATTTTTCAGCATCACTAAAGGTAGTTTTATTGCGATTCCACAAGAACAATATTTAAATCAAAGCCACTTCATTACAAAGTGGCTTTTGATTCCTTTTAAACCTACTTAAAAGAATATTCGTAGGAAACCTTCAAAATATTTTTAATTCTTTTTAAATCAATATTATTATCTACTATTTCTTCTCTATAATTATGAGAAAGATATTTTGAAATTATCTTCCCATCTTTTTTAATAATCAAAAGGTAAATAAAGTCTAAAGAATCTGATATACATTGTTCGTAGTAAAAAGTGCTAGGTTCTTTAATTAAATCTATTTCATTAAGTATTTTTTTACTATCCTTTTCATTTACATTTATTTTTTTGTTGAGATTTTTGGAAATTTTTTGGCAATAGATTTTTGATTTCTCTTCATTAAATATTGTAAAATACCCATACTTATTTCCCGATGCTAATCTGTAAAATAAAACTCCCTCTTTAATATTTGTAAAATTTTGTAATACATCATTAAATAATTTTGTAGTATCAATATTTTTGGTTAATGATTCAAATTCTTTTAAATCTTTTGTATTTATAACATTACATTCTTTATCTAAAATACTATTCTTCTGACTTTGACATGAATAACTAAAAATTACAAATAAAATTACAATTATCTTTTTCATTTTTTCGGTGTTGGAAGGTTATACGTTTTATTTAAATAGCCATTAGCGTTATATGGATTATTTTGTAATAGTTTTAATGCAGAAGTTTTAAAATCATACTTAAAAAGAGACCCTCCTGTATAATTAAGAGTTTGAGCGTGATAAGTCGAACTAAGATTCATGTTTTTTGCACCATTCGAAATCAACTCTCCTCTTATTATATTTTCAATATGTGATGCGCCACGTTCACGTTGTTCGTAATGATTATTGTAAATTAATACATCAAAACTACTTGCAGTTGACATGTTAGGTACACTCTTTTCTACCTCTAAACCATTCATCTTTAGCCAAGCATGCCCACCTTCATGTCCAACTTGAGCCTGAATATTAGAATCATTGCTTGTAATTCCATCTAAAAAACTTGAAGAGCCATCCCCGATACCTATTTTAATATTTGTCCCTCCTCCCTCGGCTACTGTTGTATTACCTCCAGTATCTTTAGTAGCAAAAATTGTATGTACCGCTGAATCAGCATCTAAATCTCCATATATTTTTGTAGCAGTTTCTGAATTTTTTAAAACCTCATTATACTGTTTTTTTAATTCTCGTCTAGCTTCTCTGTATTCTTTTCTAGAAGAAAATTGCTTGCTCAAATTTTCATCATTTTTCACATCACTCCAAGATGCCCATCTTATTCTCATTCCATCTGGGTCAGTAAAAAAGATTGGATTATTAACAGTATATGCGTATGGAGTAAAGTTATCATACTTTTCCGCCAACGGGTCAATGTTCATCCAGCGACCAAGAGCAGGGTCATAATTACGTGCTCCATAATCGTACATGTTAAGCCCCAGCTCGTCTTGAAGCTCCTTTCCATTGTACTTATACTTATAAGGGTCTGTAAAATTTTTCTATACAATGATTGACCTCTTGCAAAAAATCCATCTATAAAGAACGTTCTCTTACCATTTTCTGTGTTACGAAAGTAGATTTAGTTTAATTATTTTCCTAATAATATTTAAAAAACAACTATCGAAAACTTCTTAACACAACATCATTAATGAATCTCTGATGTTTCAATTTGTTAAAAGCTAAATGAACTATTATTTTTAATCGTATTTTCGTTAAAGAAACATTTTTAGAAATTTCGGAATGAAAAAAGAATTAAAATTTAAAGAAATATTAGAAAATATTATTGGAGACATTAATGAGGCAAAGCGAAAAGCTAATTCTATATACTCAGCTGGAAATATAAAAACTTCTGGAGATGAAGTCGAAGATCTAATTCGTGAAAAAATAAGTCTGTTCCTTCCTGAAAGATATCTCGTCAAACAAGGGCATATCGTAAATTCTGAAGGAAAAGTTAGTAATCAGTTTGATATAATAATTTTTGATCGCTTAAGTACCCCTAAATTTTTCGAATCAAAAAACCAAACCGTATTTTATCCGATTGAATCTGTGCTAGCAGTTGGTGAAATCAAAAAGACTTTAAGGCAGAATGATCTTGTAGATTTTGGAAAAAAAATTAAATTTTTAAAAGTTGATATGAAAAGACAACTTATCGAAAATACTTTTTTTGGAGAAAAATTAAATCCAAGTACTACTTTAAATGATATGATGAATATGTCAAGTAGCAAAAAATATAAAAATTCATTATTTTCATTCATTTTTGCAATAGATGAAGAAAAAATTGATGATTTAGAAATTGACGATTCAAATGAATTCATGCCAAATGATATTTACATCCTAAATTGGGGATTTTACATTTACGGAAAAATGGAAAATGAAAAATTAATTCCGAAAATAATTGATGAAGAATCCGATATAGATGGTCTGATTGAAGTTAGAAAATCGGGAATTCTTTGTTTAGCAACTATGTTTAACCAATTAATTAATCATCTAAATAACTCCAAGATTGAACCTTTTAGTATTTCACATTATATGACCGATAAAGATATTTATGGTGCAGATCCATCTCTGATGAAAGTATACAATGTAAAACAAGAAAAAAAGCAATAATTTACAAATAACCAATCTCACGTATTTACAGGTTATTAAAATATCTTCGGAGGTTGAGTTCAAAAGAAGCCCTCAAAATGAGGGCTTACAATTTCGCCGGTGGTTATTTTAATAATTATTCTTGAATCTTTTCAATTAATTTTTCTACCCATGTCCTGAATCTTGGACACTTATCCATCATAGCTTCAATACCAACCATAATTGAAATAGCGTCTCCATCAATAACTTTTTCATATTTTTCTCCTCGCTTCTCTAAAATTGAAATTATCCTTTTAGATGGTGCAGTAACAGGACTATCATTAATGTCTTCAGGAGTTTCATAACGGGGAGAAATTGCCTTTAAATCCCTGAGTATTCTTTCATTGTCATACTGAAATTCAAAACCTTCATCAGAAGAAAAAAGCAACGCCTCAAATTCATGCAATTGTATATAAGGAATAAAATTTCTTGTATTTATTCCTTTCTCGGTTAAATCTTCCTTCAGTGCATCTTCCAGAATTGCGACACCAATCTTAGAATTTGTCTGGTCTATTTTTGCCTCTTTATACTTTGGATAATTATGTCCTTCGACTATCCCATAGTAGTCAAAGAAGGTAGTAACTATTTTTTCTTTATCAGCAAGATGGTTTCTAAGTTCGGGAAGTAATTTTGAATATTTAACAATACCGCCTCCAGAATGCTTTATAGGTGTAATTTCAATATATACATTCTCAACTTTAGACTGTATATATGGCACTAATATTGAATAAAAGACTTTAACTTCTGTCTGTCCCTCAACTATAATATGTACTCTTTTCATCTTAATATGGCTGCCCTTTTATTATATTTTTCAGCCACAAATCACCCAATGTAAAATCGGACAACCAGCCTTCTAAATTTTCTTTTTCTAATCTGTTAAACACCGATTGCCCATCCACTCTGTCAACAGTTATTATATTTTCTGGTTCAAAATTACCTACAAGATTAACTGATTGTGTCGATATTATAATTTGACTTTTAGCAGAGGCTTTCTTTATTAGACCTGCAAGTGTATTTATAGCAACTGGATGTAAGCCTAGCTCAGGCTCATCAATTAATATAACTTCTGGCATTTTGGGTTGCATTAAAAGAGTGGCTAATGCAATGAATCTTAAAGTTCCATCAGAAAAATGCGATGCATTAAATAAAATATCTGGATGATTAACTTCCGTCCACTCTAAGTTAATTCTGCTCTCATTTAACCTATCTGGTTGCAGTTGAAATCTTTCAAAATATGGAGCAACCGATTTAATAACAAATTCTATCCTTTTGAAATGTTTTTCATGTATTTCCTGCAAATAATACAAATATGCCGCCAAATTTGCTCCATCTTCCCTTAATATAATGTTATCATTAATATCTGCAGGAGTTCTGAGTGGTGACGAATCGCTAGTATCATGGAAATGATATATTTTAAAACTATCTAGATATGAATTAATATAGTTTGAAACACTGCTTTTACTAGCCTTTAATTTACTCTCTTTAGAATTACGGCTAATATTTTTTGGAAACCAAGTACCCGCATAAGTAAATTGAGAACCTTTGTCACTATTAAAATAGCCTGTTTCAGTTCCTAGTATTAAGGCATTACTAGCAGTAGGCTGTAATGTAAAGAAATATGCATTTGTATTATCAAATTCTAATCTTGCCTTTATTTCAGCAGTATTTTTACTTCCAAAATGCAAAAGAGTTTCTGCTCCTTTTCTGATTGAATAATTTTCAAGTCTTTCTTCATAAATGTTATTGACCATTTTAAAAAAGGATATGAAATTTGATTTTCCAACACCATTAGATCCTATCAATACATTAATAGAATCAAGATCGAAATCAACTTCTTTGATAGATTTGTAACCCTCTATGTAAATATGATTTATCATTTTTAACTAATTATAATCCTAACATCTAATAATAACAAAAATATTTTTTTGCTTTCTCGAATTAAAATAAATGTAATTTAAAGCGAATGTAGCTTAAAAGTGATAATTTTCAAAAGAAGTTAGTAATACTTTCACAGTAATTAAATTATTAGCTTTCTCAACTATTAAGATGTCTTTTTGATTAAAGCTCATGTTATCTATGAGACACCTATCTTTAAATTTTATAAGAGAACTAAAAAAGCATAATTTATCTCTCTAAGCTTTACCATATTTCCTAAATCCAGCAATTGTTTGATAAATACCATAGCTTATGAAAATTCTAGATAACCATATAACTAATTGCGTCTCCCAATTATCATTATTATAGCCATCAAGGGACAGTCTTGGGAAGGAAGTAAAAAATAAAATATAATCTTGATAACAATCGCTCAATTTAAAATTGATCCCGATCGTTTTTAAATACCATTTAAAGAAAAATAATCCGACTAAAACAGTAAAAATAATTCCTTGAAACCAACTTCTTCCATTATTATTTGATATTAAATTTAAAAATAAGAGAACACTGTCGAAACTTAACCTTTTGCTTAGAAGCAATTGTTTATGCTCAAGGGATTCAAATCGGTTAGCACTGTCAATGTCCCCTTTCAATCTTGCTGTTTTCTTAAGCTGATTGTAAACATTTTTTAAATTATGATTACGCTGAGATTTCTTCTCAATACCATAGCCTGCCTTAGGATACTTACTAGAGGATAAAATTTTCAAAGGATATTTATTAAAATTTGCTCCATCAATATTACTATTCGCTATAATTATCTCACGAAATACATTAATATCTGAATTTAAAAAATTTAAGTTGCCTGATATACTGTCTTGAATTACAAAAAAATGCCCTGACATAACATTTAAAAACGAAAGTGATCCTATATTTTGAAATTCAGAGAGATAAAACGTAGAAACATCTAAATCTTTAAAGAATATATTTCCAAGGTTTATACCAAATAATGAAATATCAGCGTATGTTTTTTCAATTATTATTGTTCCCTTATTTACTCCTGCTAAACTAATCATTACCAAATCAACCTTATGAAGGGCAAAATTATTCACATTCAGTATTTCAAGATAATTACAATTAGAAGTATCAAATCTTTGAATTTTTCTAATATGTACTGTAACGTCTTTTTCGAAATTACATGAATGAAAAGTAAGAGAATGCATGATTAACTCTCTTGGTTTATTTTCAAAATAATTTACATCATTTATTAAAATTAAACCTTTAAACAAACTTCTATAAAAACTTACATGTTCAAATATTCCAGATTCAAAATCAATTCTGCTATGAAAGACAGAACCGTCGAGATATAAATTTTTTATCTCAAAATTTCCACTAAATAAGATTCTTTTTTTAAATTCTCCTTCAAAAAAAACCGAATCATAAATCCCTGCTTTAAAGGATATTATTGAAAAATTAGCTGAACATTCTAAATTTACTTTTTGAATTTTATTGTCCGCTAAAAAATTAATTTTAGATTCTCTAAACGAGTAAGTACTGTTTACATTATTTAACTTAATTTCTTTGATAGTTGATGAAACAATCTGAAGTTCTGTATAATCACCGTTTATTTCAATTATGTTAGCTTTCACACTTCTCAGTGATAGTGAATCTGATGAATTAGTACCAATATCAATATCCCACCCATCGCAATTGAAAAAAGATAATGAATGTAACGTTGATTTCCCAATATACAATCCTTTATCAAAATGACAATCTATAAAAGCGAAAGCCCGTGCTGTAAAATTCTCAAATACTGCAAAATCCTTGAATGTGCATTTATGAAATAAAATATCTCGCTCTGTATCAAGCTTTTTTTCAATAAGTATTTTATCAAAAGTCTGATTTTCAAACTTAAAATCCTCATCTAAAGAATTATTAAAAATTGTCTCTTCCATTTATTGATTCATCATATTTAAAAGAAAAAAACTCCTCCGCCAAAATCTTCGAAGTTGGAAATATTAATGTCATTTAGAACATCACATTCTAAAACATATTTTTTATTTTCAAAATTTATTGAAGTACAGTAATTACAGATAAGGAACATGCTTTTTCTTTCAGAGAGTGATAATGATTCAAGCACAAATTGAATATACTGATCCTTATTTATATTCTCGTTTTCTTCTAACATTACAAATTTCAGCAATGAATTAATCTGGTACAAAAATGCATAATCAAAGGCAGAAACTGAATTCAAAGTTTCACTATAGCAGCGAAGTAAAGTCTCTTCTTCATAATTTCTGCCATCACTATTTGGCAAATGTTTTGAAAAAGCTGAATTGAATTTAGAGAAGAGATTCATATCCATGATATAATAGAAGGCTTTCTTTGTATCGTTATGATTCTTTAACAATTGAAAAAACAAATTTTCAAACTTCTGTACTTCCAAAGTTTCATTTTGCTTTTTCATTTCAATCTGTTGATTTGACATTTCAGACCTTGTAAGTTCAAGTTCATATCTGTTATGAATTAGCTCTATCTGTTGATATAAGATCTGCTGTTTCTGACCTAAAAAAGCAACATAAACTAAAAACAATCCTGCAAGTGAAAATGATGATGAAACGACACCTCCTGATATTGACCCAAGCTTATCGATTAATTCATTTTGATTTGTATTGCCTTTTAATAGAATACCGTAAAAAACAAAAATCAACAAAAACCCTACAACAATAATCGATATAGCTAATGTTCTATAATTACTTATTAAAATATCAATTTTAGAAATCTGTCCTTCAATATTTCCAATTCTGCTTGTTTGTTCTTCCGTCACTATAATATCGTTTTAGATCAAACGTAAAGAATAAATATTAGTTTACCAAGAAAAATCAGATTAAAACTTATTATATTAAATACTTGGAAAATATCTATTAATCAGCTCTCTCTGATGTGAGCTGTTAACTTTAATATATTTCTCAGTTGTACCTGGCCACTTATGCCCAGCCAATTCCTGAACTCTTTCCAATGGAATGTTTTTTTCGTTTAGCCAGTTGCAGATCACGCTCATTCTGATGGTCTGAGGATTTAGTTTTCTGTCTGGGAATAATCCTCTTAACGGCTCAATCATTGCATGAATGCTGTTCACCACAATAGGCTGTCCAAGCTTTGTCAATATGAATTTATCACTGCATCCGCGCAGTAAGGCTGGACGTGTTTCATTTATATAATTATGAAGCAGTATCATCTGTTTTGGCACAAGTTCCAGTGTTCTTTTATTGAGATTGGCAGAACCTTTAATATAAACTGTACCGTTATCCAGATCAACATCTTTTAGAGCCAGCCTTGCTATTTCATCGCTTGCCAGCCCCTGATAGATTAAAAGGGAAATCAGAACATTGTTTCTGATATCAAGATGTTTGTAGCGGTTCTCCCGTTCCATTAAAAGCTGTAGTTCGGCGCTGTTGAATAGATCCTGCACCTGAATAGTCTGGTTGCCCTTTATCTTGATATTAAGCTTTCTGCATGGATGGTCATTTCTATAGCCGTACAGCACCAGATAGTCATAATATTTTTTTATTGCTGAGAGTATTCTGATTCGGTACTGCACGTTCGACTGCTTCTGGCTGACTTTATCCATGTGTTTGACTATATCTTTGTACTGGTATCTCTTAGCCTTTGGATTGGTTTTTAAAAAGTGATTGATTGTATAGAGGTAGCTCTCCGCTGTTTTTTCTGTTACTATTCCTCTGAGGTAATTTTCCAAATCAGGTTTCTTGTTTTCCATTGGTTACGTTTTTAGAAGTTTACGACTGGTTTTCTTTTCTTGTTCTGAATCGCATAGATGTAGGTGGTATTGATCTGCGTATGTCCCAGAAAACTCCGTATAAAGTCAATTCCCGCGTTATTCTCTACCAGATGATAGGCAATGCTGTGGCGCAGGCAGTGAAGCGTTATTTCTTTCTGGACAAGCTCGAATTTTCCCGTCTGCTCAATCATCTTGTTTAAAATCTCATTGAGGTTTTCGCCTGTCGATCTTCTGCCTCTGCTGTTGATGAAAAAGGCTTCCTCATTCTGGTTTCTCCCAGTCAGCCTTTCAGGCCTTTCATCCCTGACATACTTTGTCAGATAGTTCAGAACAGTATCGCTCATTGGAACTTCACGTCTCTTGTTTCCTTTTCCCTGCCTGACAACCAGCATTCCTTTAATAAGGTTTACATCTTTTAGATCAAGGTTTGCAATTTCAGATCTTCTGAGTCCGCAACCGTAGGCAATGGAAAGCAAAGCTTTTTCCATTTCATTCTCAGCATGCTCATAGACCAGTCTGATTTCTTCAATGGTGAGAATGTTTCTCGGTTTCTGTGTTCCGCCTGTGATGGATGGGATGTAATAGGTATTCTGGATTTCTTTATTTTCAAGCAGATAAACCTGAAAAAGCCCCTGAACAAAAAGATGCAGTTTGATGGTCTTTTCTGCCAGAATTCCGTTTCCTCTTTTCTTTGGCCTTGAACTGAGATACTCCAGATACTTCACCGATTCTTTTGAAGTCACATTCTGGATTCTGCTGATTCCTGCCTGTTCGAGCCAGATCAGAAATTCCGTTATGATGTTTTTATACAGATTTGATCTTCCCTGCTTGTAATTCCTGACTTTTACAAATTCTCCGAATGCCACTGTGAGCCTTAGAAATTCCCTGCTCTGTATCGTTTTTTTCATTTGATCTTATATTTCTTAATGTTGATTTTGCTGTTTATCTTCTGCTTTAAAAAAGTGTCCGCTTGCACACTCCGCGGAACGCGGAACACCAGTATCGTATTGCCAGTGTTTTCAATGCTTTCGGTGTTCCGCTGGCGTTCCGTGGTGTTCCACTTTTGAGTTTTAATTCCTTGATTTCTCTAAAATTCGTCAAGCTGTCTGTGCAGTTCTTTTCGGATTCTGCTTTTAAGCTTTTCCATATCATCCCAGTAGGAGATCATAAATTTAAATCCCCTGTTAAAAGAGCCTTCAACAGGCTGGATGTATTCAAGCTCCTGAAGCAGGTTCATATAGCGGAAAGCTGATGTTTTGCTGATATTCAGCCCTTGTCTGATCTCTCTTGCCGTGAACTTTTTTGATGTTCCTTCTTTCTGCTTTTTTATAAAATCTTTCAGGTGCTCAAAAAACTGTCGGGTGCTTTTATCAAGCTCATCCACTTTGATGATGATCGAACTGAAGAAAACATCTACGGCTGATTTTATATCTGCTTTATCGGCAATCAGCCTTCCTTTAGAATCTGTTTTTCTCTGGTACTGGTGGAGAATTGTAATCTGGCAGACAAAGTTCTGGAACTGCGAGTTCAGTCTTCTGAGCATTCTGGCTTCCAGCGGAAGGCTTAGCTTATCGGCAAAGGGATTTACGACCTCATAGGATTTAAGCACGCGCATCACGTTTCTTAAAAGCTGTTTTGCCTGTTCTTCCTTGTCGCTGTCTGCCTGTCCTGCTGTTTTCAGGTTCTGTTTTTTGATGATTCTCAGTGTCTGCTGTTGGCTTTCATCCACTCCCAAAATCACCGAACGGCTCATATTGTCGTAATACACCTCAGCTTTTGTGGTTGTGGTAAGGCTGGCAAAGTGCGCCTGAACCTGTTTGATCTTTCCCCTGTTATTGCCGAATATGTCTTTAACCACAGTGGAGCTGGTTAGGAATTTGGCAGACTGCATTTCCCTGAAGGCATACTGCGCCTCTTCATCAAGCCCGTCAAAATCCTGAATGATAATCAGCTTGTTGATCAGTTCCTTCTCCCTGTAGTGATAGAGCGATTTGCTTGTAATTCGTGTCATATTCATCACATCCTCCTGAGGCATGCATCCTGCAATGCCGTTTATCAGGTGGCTTTTTCCCTCACCGCTTGATCCCTGAACAAGCCCGTGCATCAGGTAGGGCATTTTATAGCTGGATGCGAGGATGAAAAGTACGATCCTGTTTTCTTCTTCACCCACAATGCCGTTCTGTTCCAAAAGCCTGTCTATATTTTCAAGCAGTCTGGGTTTTGCGAGAAATGCGACAGCATTTTCCTGCGCCTGAGGCGTAAGCTCTTTTTCGGCAAAACGTTCCGCCATCGGGTTTATTTCAGCCTCAAAAAGCGATTCCCTGTGCTGTTCCAGAAGATCGGTAAGCGTTACCAGATCCTTTTCAAGGCTGTCATAATCAAAACCCTGCTTTTCGGATAAGTCCGTGCACTGGCTCTGAACGCCTGAAAAATCGAACAGGTCGATTTTAAGCCTGTGTTTTCTGTTGGTATTGTATTCCACAATCTGAAGCGAAATCCTGAGATTTCCCAAGTCCATCGGCAGGTTTCCCAGAACAAAGAAAGTCCCCGAGAGGCCTTTGTAGCTGATTTTGTAGCCGTTTACAATCTGCAGTCCTTCGCCTGCTTTTTCCGTTTTTGCGCTTTTTAAAAGATTCGATATCCCTTCCGCTCCATAATTGACCCACATGTCATTCAGACTGTGCCCATCGGGAAGTTCCGCTATTGAAAGCGGAACGTCTGGTCTTGCCTCCTGCATTTGTAATCTGATCTTCTCCATTTTCTCACCGCTTAAAGATTACTATTGATTCCAGTTCATTCAATGATTTAATAATTTCAATATGCTCATCGAGCAGTTTACCGTCATGAAGTGCAATGACCGCTTCTCTCTGATCCAGTATTCTGCTCTGCATCAGGCTGGCGCAGTCAATAACAGTAGGCGCCAGATAAAGCTTTCTGGTAAGCGGATGAGGATATGCAGGATAGATTCCTTTCTGGTTTAGATATTCCTCCTTAGGGCTGTCCAGATCAAAACGGAGCGCAAAATAATTTACAATCGCATTGTCTCTGTCCAGCAGGGGAAATATAAGCCCGTAGCGCCCGAAGACGGTATAGGCAGTCAGCGAATCATCCCGCACTCCTGCATCACTCTTGGTTATTACTCCAAGCTCCTCAAACCTTTCTTTGGATTTAAGGGTCTTGCGGTGGTGGAACTGTCCCGAATTAAAGCCTATTCTCAGGTCTGAATATTCCAGTCCGATGCTTTTCAGGTACGCTTTAGGCTTTACAGCCTTTGCGCTTCTGATGCCAGTCTCAAATGAACGGAACAGTGATTCTAAACTTTCCATATGCTTTAATTTTTTTAATTGGTTTCTGCGCTGTTATAAGCACAGCGATGCCCAGCCTGAAATCATTTTTCAGGCGGAAGTGCGGTATGGGCGTTAATTTTGAAGGCCGTCTGTGACAGGGACGGCCGTTTATGAGAATAGAAATCTATAACTGGATTTCTACTGCAAAGATAAACCAGAATTCGATACGCATCCTGCCCAAAATTTGGGCAGGATCATGTAAAGATAATTGGTATTGTTTTCTTTGTCAAGGGTAAAATATACCTGTGAAAGCCGTAGAACGTAATTTTTTATTCGGTAAAGATACCATGTATTTCCATCAATGTCATGGACATAATATGTCCGTGAAAGCGGTTCTGGAATTATTGTGATTGCCAGTGTTCATTTATCTTCATTCCTCTTATCAAGCATTCTGTAGATTTCATCCAGAACTTCTATTTCTGCGCTTGGAATTAATTGAAGTGCAAGTTCCAAAACAGAGCCTATATAAATCTCCCTGTTATCCAGTTCATCCGAATAAACCACATTCAGGCACATACGGATGAGATTCACTGCCAGACATGTCATATCCGAATATCCATAAAATTTTATCTCGCGTACTGATTCCCCGTCTTTGTCCTTGGCAGGTTTCAGAAGCCTAAAATGATAGGATGCAAAATCTTTAAATTCTTCCAGTGTTTTTATTTTATCAGTCTCCATAATTTTCAAATATTAAATCTTAATCTTGACATTCTGTTTCTTCTTTATTTTCTGAAAACAGATCCGTAATCTCATTTAAAAATTCAAGTTCGTCAACTGGAAATAACTGCAAAGCAATTCCCAGTATAAGCCCAACATCAATGTATTGGTTTTGAATCGTAGACGGAACTTCTGCGCTGTCCTGATCTAAAGCGATAATGCAGAGCTTCATTAGGTTTCTGACAACAGAACCGAGTTCACAATAGCCATAAACCCTGATTTCTGCATTATACATCCCTCTTTTATCCTCTGCTTTTTTCAGGGTATTAAGCAGTTTTCCGCTTAACACCCTGATGTCTTCTAGTTTTTTGATTTCATCGGTTTTCATGATTTCGGCTTTTATGCTGATAATGTCACATCCTGATGAATTCCTTCAAGCCTCTCCAGTTCCTTCTGAATAGTGGCTTCTGCCTCTTTCATAAAATCACGGCATCTGTCTTCCATCAGCCCATAATACAGATAATCAAAACTGTTACTTCTGCTGAATCGAAGCGTGTTTGGATTCTTTTTCAGAAGTTTGAACATATTTTTTTCATCCCTGCTGTTTCGGGGAAAGTATTCAGAAGTCAAGCTCGTGAAGTATTCGCAAAGCTCAAATAAGTAGCCAAGAGAAAAATGATTAGGCGTATATCCCAAAAATACCCTTATAAGGGAAAGACAGGTCTGTTCCACTATCTGATGAAGGGAACACATTCTTACTTCATATGAAAAATACTGGTCGTTATTATAAATGAGATCCCAGATCGATGCCGTAACATTTCTTCTGTCTCCTGCGTATGCTGAAGTGCTTTTCACATATCTCTTTTCTGGATGCTTAGCCCAGATTGTAGGCGATCTGTATGCGTCTATATGGATTCTCTGCGCATTCTTAAAAATATTCCAGAAGAAATACTTCTGGTCTCCATATAGTTTTATAATATTTCTCACTCTGTGAAGCAGAATGGTTACCGTTATCTGTCCTCTTGATCTGCTCTTTATCTTATCGGTGATGTCATTGCCTATGTTATCTTCGAACTCTTCGGCTATAACCAGCAGATAAAGATGAATATGCTTTTCTTTCTGGCTGGGCTTCTGGAAAGGCTTACTAAAAGTATAACTGCTTTTCTTCTCTGCAAAACAGTAAATGCCTATCGGATCGATGTTCTGTGAAATAACTCGATAAATTAAGTCGGATGTGGTGTTTTGAATTGCTTTCATAATTTTACTCATTTTAGTTAATACTTGTCTGAAAAATTGTATTTTTGCTAAACACACTGGCAAGTAAGCAATTACCCGTATGGTACGCTATCAAAATGTCCCGTACCGTACATAAGAAAATATGTATCATACATAAATCTGGCTTTTTTATTCTTAATTATTACCTTTGAGCTATGAGCACACTAACAAAACCAAATCACATGGGGCGCAAGATCAGCCGTATCCGTGAACTGAAAGACATGAAGCAGGAAGCACTCGCACAAGCTATGGGAACAAACCAGCAGGCTGTTTCTATTTTGGAAAACAGCGAAACCATTGATGATGAAAAATTAAAAGAAGTGGCAAAAGCGTTAGATGTAAGTGTGGAGGCCATTAAAAACTTTTCTGATGAAGGCGTAATTAATTATTTCAACACTTTTAATGAAGCTGTTGCAAATAATAATTTTGGGCGACAAGACACTATTAACTTTAATCCGCTAGATAAGGTTGTTGAGCTTTATGAACGTTTGGTTCAAGCAGAAAAAGACAAAGTCGAATATTTGGAAAAATTACTGAAAGCCAAATAAGCTTTTAAAATATATATTAATTCAAAAAAATAAAGAGACTGATGAGTCTCTTTATTTTTTTGAATAATTGCTATTCTATGTTTATGTCCATATCAAGGAACTAAATGCCTAAATAAGTTAGGACTAGCACTTTTGAATAGTATACTTGACAATTCTTTAGGAATACCAATTTCAAATAAAAATCCACTTACAAGTAACATTTTTAATCTTTCAGATAAAAACAGTAAATCTCTTTCAGGAATTACTTTTTTTTCTAGGGATGTGCTATAGTGAGTGTAATAATTTCGTAGATTTTTTACTTGCTTAACAAAATCAGCTTTTTCTGGAATAATCTTATCTATTACGTCATTAGAATATTTCTCAGTTAATTCTGTTAGTCTTTGTGATAAATCTAGATGATTACCAAAGTGTAGCTGTTCTTTCATCCAGTTATGATACTGTGGTAATTTTTCTAATATTTCTTTTTTCATTGCCTCATATTCTTCCTTCGGTATTTTTGTATGATCATAAATTCTTGAATGCAAGGTTTCTGCTGATTGTGCAAGATTGAGGAATGTATTTTCATTGAATACTGCTCCATTATAAAATTGATCAAACAAAAGATTAAAAGCAGGGCTTAATCGATCATACTTTTCAAACCAGTTTTTTATAATTGACGGAAAAACATCTTTAATTTTCGTATAATTAAAAAGCATCTCAAATGAATGTCTTTCTTTTTTATTTTTTCTTTGACGGCTACTTGAATAATAAAATTTAATTGGTTTTCTATATTTTCCAGCCATACCAAAATCGTTTTTTAAATTATTATTATAAAGAATAATTTTATGAGGGTAAACGCTTTGGTATATCCCCATAGTCAGAAAATTTTGAAAACGGTTTAACAATTGACGCATTTCTTGTAAACCGATTTCGTTTTTAGAATTAAGCTCTAACCATGCTTCTTGAATGATATATTCATGTTTTTGAGAATAAACATGAGGTCTCGAAACATGAAAAGTAAATTTCCCGCTATGGTTTTCATGAAGATCAAACTGAATGTCTTTTGGTTTTATATAATTTATGCTATATGAATTTTCAATCGTTGTTTCATTATCAATCTGAAAACCTGAGATATCGAGCCACTCATCAAAATTTTGTAGTGAACTCGCAATAGTATTAAATTTAAAAGATTCTTCATTTTCAAAATGGTAGCCATTTAAAATGAAGTTAACGAAAAACGTTTCCTTTATTGGCCCAGCTATTTCATTACGTACTGATTTTATTTCTCTAGAGCTCAAATAACAATGATAAAGTGTGATTGATTCACTGTCAACAGAAGTTCCTAAAATTATAGCACCATTGTCTAACGAATTAAAATCCTGAAGACTTATATTCTCGTCTAAAGCCCCTATTAATTCTAGATAAGAACCTTCGACAGGATCAAATCTCAATACACCTGAAACTTTTTTGTCTTTGTTACTCGGTAAAAACCATAAACCTTTTATCTCAAATCTTTCTGTCATAAATATTGTCCGATTTTAATATTATACTTCCTTATTTCGAATCAAAAATATAAAAGTTGTACGCAATAATTTTGCGTAGATAAAATGACGGTTTACAAAAGTTTATTTTTTAGCTCAAAGCCGTTTACACTATAATTCAAAAATCTATATCTGCTAATATAGTAGATGCAATCTTAAAATTTAAAAATTATTGTTAAAAGAAAAAAAGCAAAGCAAGGTATTGGACACAGTCAGAGAAGTGCGCATAACATTTTTCTTCGTTCCTCAAAAAATGCCCTTCGGGACTTATAGCACTTCAACTGTCTGACTGTCCAATTAAAGACTGCTTTCTTTTTTTCCTTTTTCTTTTTTAAGTATTTCATTGTAACATTCTACAGCCATCATGCACATATTTTACGCATGATCGATTCAAATATTTTATTTAAATTAGAAGCCTGCTTTTAAAAATCTCCAAAGATCACCTCGTTCCTGTGATCAGCAAGATGAACGGTTGTTTAACAACCGCCTATCTTGCCACCCATTGCCTCGGAACTCTGCGGTGGAGAAACTTAAAAGCAAAGAGTTTGATAATAATGAAAATGAAAGATGATGAAAAGAGAAAATTCAAACAGAACACGAATCGTGGGACTGCGATTCACTCCTTTGGAGTATGCCGAACTGGAAAAAAGATTCAGAGCAAGCACCTGCCGAAAATTAAGTGACCACATCAGGAGCCACTTATTCAACAAACCAATTGTAGCTACCTACAGAAACCAGTCTTTAGACGAACTGATGGAAGAGACAGCCGTACTTACTTCCGAATTACGGGCAATCGGCAATAATATCAATCAGATTGCCAGAAAGATAAACACACTCAAAACGGTTCCCGATTTTAAAGGGCATCTTTATCTATTCGAAATCCAGAGAAAAAGACTTTTTGATAAAATGGAAGAGGTCTCAGGCCACACCCAGAAAATAGCAGAAAAATGGTTGCAGTGATAAAAACAAGCTCGTCCATAAGAAACATTCTGAATTACAACGAAAATAAAGTTGAGATCGGAAAAGCGGAATGCATCAGTGCGGTTAATTATCCGCTGGAACTGGAAAAACTGAGTTTCACTTCAAAATTAAACCGCTTTCTAAAACTGGCAGAACTCAATACCAATGCGAAGCGAAACACGGTGCATATCTCGCTAAACTTTGATCCTTCAGAGAATCATTCGAAAGAAAAATTGGCTGAAATAGCAGACACTTATATGGAAAAGCTGGGATTCGGCAGACAGCCTTATCTCGTGTATCAGCATCATGATGCGGGTCATCCACACTGCCATATAGTGACAACCAACATTCAGAGAGACGGGAAAAGAATCGATCTGCATTTATTAGGGATTAGAAAATCAGAACCTGCCCGAAAAGAAATTGAAGAAATGTTCGGGCTCGTAAAAGCCGAAGGAAGAAAACAGAAAGAACAATTTTCGTTAAATCCGATAGATGTCGGCAGAGTCCAGTATGGAAAAGCAGAGTCCAGAAAGGCGATCAATTCAGTTTTAAACAAGGTTATATTTGACTATAAATATTCAAGCCTGCCTGAACTCAATGCCGTTTTGAACCTATATAATGTTCATGCTGACAGAGGAAGCGAGGAATCAAGAGTTTTTAAAAACAACGGACTGCTTTACAAGATACTTGACCAGAATTCAAAACCGATAGGCGTGCCAATAAAAGCCAGTGAATTCTACTGCAAACCTACCTTAAAATTTCTGGAGGAAAAATTCAGGGTAAATGAAACAAAGAAACAATACGGCAAAAGCCACGTCAAAAATGCTTTGAGACAGGCTTTTTTTGATGAAAGAATGATTTCTGTCGAGAGATTATCCAAAAGGCTTAAAGATGAAGCCATTCATACCGTTTTAAGAAAAAGCAGTGAGGGAAAACTTTATGGAATTACTTTTATAGACTTTAAGACACAGTCGGTTGTCAATGGAAGCAGTCTTGGAAAAGAATTCAGTGCAAAAGGAATTCAGGAAAGCTGTGCAATGAACATTCTTGCACTTGAAAGGAAATACCAAAAGTCCAATTCAACAACTTTTGAAAATTTTCAAAATTTTGAATCAAAAGAGTATGTGAAAGAAAACTTGGCAGATATTCTGCTACGTGGAGAAAAAGTCAATGACTATGTTTCAAAACAATTTAAACAAAAAAAGAAAAAAAGGCTTTATAGAGGTCATTAAAAAAGTTAAGGGCATAATATTTGCCTTTAACTTTTTTCTTATTTACCATTTAAATCACTTTAAAGCAACCTGTACGCAGTTGTTATATCTCATCTAATTCCTTTCTAACAGCTTGTCTCAACTGTAGTTTGAGAATATTTAATTTACCTGCAATCTCTTCAATTTCCGACTTATATCTCTCCAAGTCGTTTATTTGTCTTGAAATCAAAAGTGAAGCATAATGTTTCATCATTTCGGATGATCTGTTTAAAGCCTCGTCATTTGCAATTTCAGTTTCTTCTAATAATCTTAATACTTCTTCACCTGCTATTATTTTTAATGAACTTGTTTCTGTTTTAAATCTCAGTTGCGATTGATTTGCTCTAGCCATAATTCTTTGTATAGATTCTGAAAACTCAGCTGTTGCCTCCATTTCTTTTTTCGAATCATTTTCAGCAATCAAAAACGAAGCATTAAATTTTGAAAGTGCAGGCAAAAATTCAGTTTGAGCCTCTTCATTCGACTTTGTATTAAGTTCATCAAGCAAATTAAAATACTTTATATACAAATTACTTTTATATTCATATTTATATTTCCGTTTTGAGTTTTCTAGATCAAATTTAGAGGTAACCTTTTCTTTTTCTTCAGTCAACAACTTAGTATCTTCTATAGTAGCTCTATTTTTACCTTTCTCTTTTACATATGAAGTTAAATATCCAAATAAAAAACCAGTTAACAGGCTTACAGTAATAAGTATAATTTCGTACATATTCATTGCTTTAGTTAATATTTAAAATCGCTAATTAGATTTACTTATTTGAACAAACCCTTCTGATTCATCGTAAAATTTTATTTCTATTGAGTCAGTATTATTGACTATTCGCTCCGCTAAGTTTTCTCCAATAATTTTATATGTAATAGCTCTATTCATCTTATCTATTGTTTGCAGATATCCTTTTGTGGAATGTTTATTGATAATTGAAAATTCATTATCATCAAAAAGCAAAAATTTGGGTTCTATTTCCCGTCTTGTATCAAGAATCTTAATATCTGGCTTAGGAATATATTCTTCAAAATCACCTTTATGCTTTTCATATTGATGAAATCGTTTTGAAGATTCTTCAAAAAAATCAGTTGCTCCAAAATTTAATATGTATTCAAAGCCTTCAACTTCCCCTTCTAAACTATAATAATCTCCCTTTTTTACAAAAAAATATATACCACCTTCATCATGTGATCTTCCTAAAATCAGCCCGCCCATAGTTGCATCAATTGCGCGACCATCATTCACATATTCTTCCATTTGCGATAAGGTAAATTTCATTTTGTAGAAGTACATAAGTTTTATTTTTAAAAAAATTGCTTAATTCATTTTAGAATTTATTGGTTAAATTTAACTAAACAAAAAAGGATGAACAAATGAATGTTCATCCTTTTTTTTAATTTTAAAGAGCAAATTACTTCCCTTCCCTTGTGATTGAATCAATTTTTCTTCGATCCCATAAAAGCAATGACATCTTTCCTATTTTGAATAATCTATCAGGGTTAACATGATTATTTAATGCCCATCTTATCCATTTCTTGATCGTGAATTCCCAATATATCCAACCAATTGCGCCTCCAACTATAGCACTAATTTTACCATTTACTTCAAGATAAGCAGTTAATATAAACCAAACTGCAACTATTATTACAATTGATGGAATATTTACCCACAAATATCCTTTATTAACTATTTCGAAACTAGATAATTCTTTTTTTTGATTCATCATTATATATTTTTATTCTAACACTTTACTGTTTTGACCATTTTTGTCCTCCATTATTCAATACCGCATTGTTTGATTCAATCCACTTAATTGCAGAATCTGAACAGTAACAATCTTTAGAATACTTCTTCAAGAAAAGCTTTTTAAATATTTTAAATATTTCATCACACCAGCTTACGAAATCTTCAGATTTAGAAACAAAATCACCATTCTCATCATAGTATGATTTAATATAATAAAACCGAGCACTTTGTAATGAATTTTTATCATATGGGTAAAATCCCCCAATACTAAATTCAAGCAAAGCACTGGAAGTGATATAGTAATAAGAAATATCATCTTCAATCGTCTTAATAACGACATCTTTTAAAAAGTCATTTCTAGTCAAAAATATCTGCTTAACATCTTCATTTAAATCTGTTATTGAATTAAGTATATTTTTTTCTTTTTTGATATCATCGTTAGTTAATATTATTGCACTACATTCTTTAAGAAAACTATTTATCGAATTATAGTCTTCGGGCGTAATAAAAAAGTTTAACTGTTTTGAGCTACTCATTATTTAAATTTAAAAGAATTAATTATAAGGAACGAATTCCGGTTTTTTTCCAGTCGCTTGATGAATATCGTCAATAGCCCGTCTTTCTCTTGCAACAGGCGTACCATTCTTATTTTGTTTCCCTACTTGAATTTGTTTTACTTCACCAGTCTTAGGATTTTTTCCCTCTACATCAACAAATCTTTTAGATTTTTCTCCTTTTGGTGTTTCTATTTTTACTTCTCGCCTTGTTTCAGTAAATCCTTCTTTCTTCAATTTTGCTTCTGATTTATCTACTGTTTTTTGATGTGCCTCTCCGCCATTTTTACCATTAGGATTCGGCACTTTCTTTTCCGAACTTTTTTCAATAACTTTTTCGACTGCTTTAGATTTAGCAGAATTTAATATTGTTCTAGCTCCACCTGCTAAAACTGCTTCTGACACAAGTGTTTTATTTGATTTAGATTGATTATAATTTCGAGAATCTACCTGTCTATTACCTGTCGGAGCATTCGCAAATTCAGAAAAGACTAACGCAGCTACAACAAATACGCAAATCGGACACTTACCATCGGGATCTTCAAATCTTACAGGATCATTATAACCATAAGAATAAGGATTTAGATTATCAGTATTAAATATTCCTCCACCATTACCTAAAGTAGTCTTCATAGCAAAAGCTACCTCTTCTTCATCATCTTCATCGATATCATTAGGATCAAACTTAAAATCAAGATCATTTAGTAATGGATCAGGTTCAATCCATCTACCTAAGTCTGGCATATAATGTCTCGCTCCATAATCGTAAAACCCAAGCCCCATCTCGTCTTGAAGCTCTTTTCCATTGTACTTATATTTATTTTCAACTCCAATTTTTACAGTATTATACGCTTCGTGTTTTAGTCCA
>NZ_BAABDU010000003.1:0-369367 GCF_039539785.1 Flavobacterium ginsengiterrae
TTACCTTACCAACTAGCTAATGGGACGCATGCTCATCTTTCACCGTTGTGACTTTAATTACATCTCGATGCCGAGCCGTAATACTATGAGGTATTAATCCAAATTTCTCTGGGCTATCCCTCTGTGAAAGGCAGATTGCATACGCGTTACGCACCCGTGCGCCGGTCTCAAAGTCCGAAGACTTCTACCCCTCGACTTGCATGTGTTAAGCCTGCCGCTAGCGTTCATCCTGAGCCAGGATCAAACTCTTCATCGTATATTTTAATATTATATAATCGATGCTTTATCTATCGGTTCTTTTCGAATCTCGCGATTCTATTACTCTTATATTTTTGTCTCGTTGTTAAACGAGACGGCTGTCAATTCAATATGTCTACGAACGTGTCTTTCTTTTTGTCTTCGCTTGTTTCTCAAAGCGGGTGCAAAACTAAAACTTCTTTTTGTTTCCTGCAAGAAAAATTTAAAGTTTTTTTTGAGAATTTTTTCATCCCAATTTCTTTATTTTTCTTACCAGTCTATCAAGGAACTTTCCGTGTTTTGCGGGGTGCAAATGTAAAAAGCATTTTCAAATCTCACAAGCTTTTTTGAATCTTTTTTTTTCAACTTCTTTCAAAGTTTTGATTCATCGGCTTGTCAGTATTTCAGTGAACGTCTTTCGTTGTTGCGGGTGCAAAAGTACCACCTTTATTTACATTTACAAGCTTTTATTTTGCATTTTTTCCATGTTTTTTCAATCTTTTTCTTAACTGTCTGGTAACAGCTTATTTACAATTTCGCTTTTTTTTGATTCTCTGTAAGCTTTTTCCTTGTACGGCTGTGATTTTGGTAATTTACACCTCTTTTCCTTTGTTGTTTTTGCGGAGTTTTCAGGCTTTTGACTTCTTTTTTAATCTAAATACTCCAAAAACTTCTTTTGAAAACAGCTCCCCTAGCCCCGATAGAAGCGGAAATCCTTTTTGGGGTGGGGTTCACCCCAAAAAGATTGGAGCGGATAGCGGGATTTAGCTCCTTAACAATCTCAAATTCCAAACTAACCGGAATTACGCTGTGTAGACGCACTGCTGTGCGTCTCTACAATTAGATGGGCTGTTGTGCGTGTCTAAAGAAAATTGAGATTCAAATAATCTTGTACATATATACTATATATTATATGTAGAAAAAATAAACCCGACAGGTTTTGAAAATCTGTCGGGTTGAGTACTTATATAATGAGAAATTAATCGAAGCGAATTGCCTTTACTGGAGATATTTTGGTTATTATATATGAAGGAATTAATAACACCAAAAAACATACGGTTATAGTTAATAAATTCAGTAAAGCGATATATCCAAAATTCAAATAAACCGGAGCTTGGTTCACATAATAGTTTTCAGGGTTTAGATGAACTACTCCAAATTGCTGCTGAATAAGAAGCAATGCAATACCGATTAAATTTCCCCAGAACAATCCTCTTACAATTAAATAGAATGCATTATAAAGAAAAACTTTTCGAACAGTCCAGTTATTTGCTCCTATCGCTTTGAGAATTCCTATCATTTGAGTTCGCTCTAAAATAAGAACCAAAAGCGCTACAACCATATTAATTGTAGCTACTAAAATCATTATTCCTAGAATGACTACTATATTAAAATCAAAAAGCTGCAACCAGTCGAAAATATAACTGTATTTTTCTGTAATAGTTTTTGCGTCTAAATTAGACGGTATTTGTTCGTAAATATGATTTCCAGTTTCCTTAATGGTCGTGAAATCTTTTACAAATACCTCAAAGGCTCCTATTTGATCCGGATTCCATTTATTGATTCGCTGAATATGACGAATATCCCCAATTATATATGTGGCATCAAAATCCTGAAATCCCGAACTAAAAATTCCTGCAATTTTAAATCGACGGATATTCGGCAATTTTCCTTGTTCTTCTTTTACGAAAAAGGTATTAAAGCTATCTCCTAATTTTAAATTAAGCCGATCTGCAAGAAATTTCGAAATAATAACTTCTTCATTGAGTGTTTTCGAAAAATCAGGCAATTTTCCTTGTACTAAATACTCTTTTATATTATTCCAATTATAATCTGCTCCTACTCCTTTAAAAACAATTCCTTCAAAAGCATTTTCTGTTCTAATTATTCCTGCTTTACTCGCGATTGCCTGAATGTGACTTACTTCTGGAACGGATTTAAAATTGGGATAAAAATCCTGTTTTTTTGAAATTGGAATTAAAGTTATCTCTGAATTATTATTGTCGTAATTCGAAATAATAATCTGACCATTGAATGCTGAAACTTTTTCACGTATTTTTTGCTGCAGACCAATCCCGGTCGCAACAGAAACTATCATCATAATTATTCCTATTGCAATTGCCGAAATCGCAATTTTAATAATTGGTGCCGATATACTGCTTTTGTAATCTTTTGCAGTGATGAGTCTTTTTGCTATAAAGTATTCTAAATTCAATTTTTAATTTCTGTTATAATTTGTATTTCTTATTTGATTCGAGATTATTCAAAAGTACATCTAAAAAATGTAAAGTATATAATGATAAAGAATAATAGCATTAAATGATTAAAGCGGTAATTTCTTTTTCATTTCTTCCACTATATTATAAGCTGCGGGACAAATTGCTACGTTCTTTAAAGTCAAATCGGCAATTTGGTGAAATTTCTTGCGGTCTGTGTGCGGAAATTCACGACAAGCCTTTGGTCTAACATCATAAATCATACAATAATTTTCACTGTCTAAAAAAGTACATGGAACACTTTGTAATACATAATCCTTATCTTCATCAATACGAAGATACTGCTCAATAAACTGCTGCGGTTTTTGTCTAAAAGATTTTGAAATTCTTTCAATATCGGCCAACGTAAATAGTGGCCCAGTTGTTTTACAACAATTGGCACATTGCAAACAATCCGTTTTTTTAAATTCGGCATCATGCAGATCCTGCATAACGTAATCTAAATTTTTTGGCTGTTTCTTTTTCAGCTTATCAAAATACTTTTTGTTTTCGATATGCTTATCTTTGGCTAACTTATGTAAGTTATTTAAAATTTGTTTCAAGTTTAAAATTTAAAGTTGAGCTGCAAAATTAAACAACTTTAAACTTGAAACCTTAAACTTTGAACTAAAAAACGATGAAAGATCTTTTTGGGAAAGCTATGTATGACTTCCAAACCAATAATTCGCCAGAAGATATTATAACTGAAACCTCTATTTCTGATGAAGATGAAATGAGTGTAGAATATTTGTTTCGATCTTATGATGAAATGCCAAAAATTGAACAAAAAGCTTTGCAGTTAACGATTGGGAAGACTTTAGATGTTGGATGCGGCGCCGGAAGCCATAGTTTATCTTTGCAAAATGATCGTAATTTAGATGTTACTTCCATTGATATTTCTGAAAAAGCTATTGAAACCTGTAAACTTCGAGGTTTGAAAAATATTATTGTTCAGAATATATTAGATTTTGAAGGCACAAAATTCGATACTATTCTTTTATTAATGAACGGCACCGGCATTTTTGGCAAATTAGAAAACTGCAACAAGTATCTATTAAAACTAAAATCTCTTTTAAATCCCGGCGGGCAGATTTTAATTGACAGTTCTGACATCATTTATATGTTTGATGAAGATGAAGACGGTGGCAAATGGATTCCATCTGAAACAGAATATTATGGAGAACTAACTTTTACCATATCATATAAAGGAGAAAAAGAAGAATCTTTTGACTGGTTATATCTTGATTATAACACTCTTCAAAACGCAGCAATTGCAAATGGTTTGAAATGCGAACTCATTATGGAAGGTGAACATTATGATTATTTAGCTAAACTTTCGATATAAAAAATAACACTTTTTGGACAATGACTGAATCAGATTTAGAAAAATTAAAATATCCAATTGGAAAATTCAATGCGCCGGAAACCTACACTTCTGAATATATTTTAAAAAACATTGAAGAGATTGCTTCTTTTGCCGAAAAATTAAAAACAGAAACTACAGGTTTAAACGATGAACAATTAGATACTCCTTACAGACCCGAAGGATGGACAGTTCGACAAGTAATTCATCATTGCGCCGAAAGTCATATGAATTGTTACATCAGATTAAAATGGGCTTTAACAGAAAATAATCCCATTATTAAACCTTATGATGAAAAAATGTGGTCTGAACTACCGGATAGTTTAACGATGCCCATTGCTCCAACATTAAGCTTATTAGAAGGACTGCATTTCAGATTAGCCTACATTATGAAAAATTTATCTAATATTGATTTAGAAAAATCTTTTATCCATCCGGAAAGTAATTCTGAAATGAGATTAAAACAAATTATCGGATTATATGCCTGGCACGGAAATCATCATTTAGCACATATTGTAAATTTAAAAAAATATAAAGGCTGGAAATAAACGAAACGTTTCCTTTTTACACAATGTATATTTATTACATAAAAAAACTCTCCTATTTGGAGAGTTTTTTTATGCCTTAAGGGATATTTAAATATTTATGCGTTTGAAGCGAAACTCTCCATTTTGGATTATTCATTACATAATCAACAATCAAAGGTGTCATTTCTTCTTTTTTACTCCATTCAGGCTGAAGAAACAAAATAGCATTATCATTTACTAATTCTGCCTGCTCTTCTGCAAAAATAAAATCATGCTTATTATAAATAATCACTTTTAACTCATGCGCATTAGCATAGACATCTGCAGTTGGAAGCTTATTTTTCTTTGGAGAAAGACAAATCCAATCCCATGTTCCAGATAACGGATATGCTCCTGAAGTTTCAATATGAACTTTTAAATTTCTATCTTTTAATTTCTGTGTAAGCAGTGTCATATCCCACGTAAGCGGTTCTCCGCCAGTAATCACAACGGTATTAGCATAGCTTGAAGCATTATTTACAATTACATCAATATTTGTTGGCGGATGTAATTCTGCATTCCAACTCTCTTTCACGTCACACCAATGACATCCAACATCGCAACCTCCAATTCTTATGAAGTAAGCAGCAGTTCCGGTATGAAAGCCTTCTCCTTGTATGGTATAAAACTCTTCCATCAAAGGCAGCATTGCTCCTTTATTTACTTCTAATTGTATTTCTTTTGGTAACATTATTTTAATTTAATGTGCAAAGATAGTCAATTAAATACGGAACAAAAAAACCGATAGTTCAAAGAGAACTATCGGTTTAAATAAATTTAGTTTAAAACTATATTATTTTAAAGATTTCACAGACTGTGTAGCATAAGCATTTGTTGGATCTAAAACCAACGTTTTATTGAAATACTCAACTGCTTTTGCTTTATCAGTATTAGCATAACTTGCACCAATACTGTTGTAAGCCTCAACTATTTTTTTAACTGTAGCAGGTTTTGCTAATTCTTCAGCACCTTTTGCAGTAATGTTGGCAACATAAGTTTCGTAATTTTTAACGATTTGATCTTCTTTTTCTAATAAATTACCTATTCTTCCTTTATAAAGATAAGCTTCATCATAAGATGGAGAAGCCACTAAAACTCTGTCGAAAGCAGCATCTGCCTTAGCTAAAGCGGCAGCAACTTCAGGTGAAGCAGCTTTTTTATCTAAGTTTGCATAGTAAAGAGCAATACCATAGTAAACATTATCAGTCAAATAATTTTTTGATTCTGAATTAGAAGAACTTAATTCATAAATAGCTGCAGCCTGTGCCCATTGCTTTTTACCAAATAATTCTTTACCATAATCACCAAGTTCTTCAACTACTAATGGCTCTAATTCAACAGCTTTTTTAATATTAGCAATACCTGCATCAAATGAAGCCTGATCTACAGCACCTTCAGCATTTGTTCCTTTTTTGATTTTTGCTAAACCTAAATACATATAATCACTTCCAATTACTTTGTTTGTTGGAACTTTAATGTAATCTTCAAGAGATTTAATAGCTACATCAACGTTTCCGTTTTCGTAAGCCGCATATCCTAAATATCTAAAAATTCTAGGATTTACTTTATCCTCAGCAATCATTTTATTAGCTACAGTTTCTAAGCTCTTGTAATCTTTTACCAAGATCAAGAAATCTGCATGACGCATTTTAGAATCTAAAGAGTAATCTGTTAAGCTTAAGTATTTCTCGTAGTTTGTAATTGCATTTTGCAAGTTAACTTTAGCTGTAGAAGGTTTGTTTCTTCCCCATTTGTAATATGTTTCAGCTAACTCTCTGTAAACTGGACCATAATTTGGGTTTAAAGCAATAACTTCATTAAAGGCTTTAATAGCTTCATCATATGATTTTGCTCCTTTTAACAAAACTCCTAATTGCATTTTTGCTCTTAAAAGTGTTGGGTCTGCTGTAAAAGCATCACGATAAGCTTTGTAAGCTTCGTTTTGATTATTTGCTCCATAATAAGCATCTCCAATAGCTAAAAGTGCAGTTGCGTTTTGAGGATCAATTGCTAATGCTTTCTTTAAACTTGCGATTGCATTGTTATAATCAGGATTTACTGAATTTGTGTATGCTTTTCCAATGTAAATAAATTCATCTACATCTTTACGTTTCATATCTTTTGTAGCTAAAGCAAAGTTTGCCTGAGCCGCAGCAGCATTTTTATTATCAAGATCTAATTGTCCTAAACCAATATAGTTTAAGTTTTTCTTTTCAGATGCTTCTATTCCGTTTAAATAATAAATCTTAGCAGAGTCAACAACACTTTGATTTAAATATACGTTTCCTAAAACAAAATTTGCTTCTCCATCAGATGGTTTAGCTTTGATGATTGATTTAAGCAACGACTTTGCTTTTTGAAATTGCTCAGCATCTATTGCCTTTTTAGCTTCTTTGATATCTTGCGCTTTTACTACAGAAGCCGAAGCAACTAAGGCAAGACTAAAAATTTTAAATTTATTCATCTTTATTGTAATTAATTTATTCGTTATCTTTTAAAAGTTTATTTCTAATTTGAAGTTTTCTTCCAGGCGTTCTAACTGGCAGTAACCCCGACTTTAAAACTATTCTTTGTCCAATGTCTCCAGCAATGAATGAACCAAAGCCCATTCCTAAGCCATTATACCCTTGGCAATTTATAATAAACAAATCACGTGCCAAAGGATATTTAACTTCAGCTAGGTCATTTTGTGTTGGGCTGTAATATTTATCACTATTCAGACCTTTAACACTCAAAACATTAATTTTTTTCACAACATCAATCATATTTGGTGAAGGCTGTGATAACCAATTAACTCCAACTACACCAATCATTCCTTCATTTTCAGAAACAAATTTGATTACCTCGTCATTTGTTTTAAATGAAAAAACATTTTCTGTTGGAACATTTTGAACTTTAGCCAATTCTTTCATGTATCGAACTGTACTAGAGTTTGGATTATCAAATACAAGACCTCTAATTCCTGTATTTGCTTTTCCTTGCATAAAATCAATTACCGATTTCAACGTAATTAATGTATCATTATTGCTTTTACTCGAAATTAAAGCAATTGCATCTTTTGCAAAGGGAGTAACGCGGGGCTTGATTTTACTTTTTTCAAATCTGCTGATTTCTTCTTTAGTCAGATCTCTGGTTGTTACTACAACTTTAGCTTTCTGATTTAATAAATCATTTATTAATTCAGCTTCAGATTTTGGCTTAACTGTAATTTTAGCACTATAATAAGTTCCTTCAAAAACAGCCACCTGATCGTCAACGATTGGTTTTACAGTTTCATCAACTGTAACATCTAATGTTCCCTTCAAAATGGTTTCTTTATTAGATTCATTCTTACTTTTTTGGTTGCACATGGCAAACAAAAAAACAAAAACAACCAAACCTAAAAACTTACTATACTTCAGCATAATTATTCTGCATTTGAATTAATTAATCTTAAAAAACGGATTGCCGAGTAAACGATTAACAATCCACCAAAGGCATATCTGTATTTAGCCTCCATATTAAGGGGAAGTTTTTCCCAAAACATAATCATTAAACCAAGTACAAGATATATTAAAAAAAACAGTATTCCTAAAACAAGAAGAAATCGCTCTTTGAGCGATTTCTTCTGAATATTATTAAGCATATCTTTTAACATTATTCTGCAGATTGAATAGTAATAGGTAAAGAGTAAAGTACTCTCACTTTTTTACCATTTTGCTCGCCGGGAGTCCATTTTGGACATTTTTTAAGAACACGAATTGCTTCTGCTCCTGTACCATAACCGATATCTCTTAAAACTTTAATATCTGTTAATGACCCGTCTTTTTCAACTACGAAAGTAACGTAAACTTTACCTTTTAGACCTTCTTCTTCTGGAGTCTTGTAATTGTTTCCTACGAATTTGTAGAATTTATCCATACCTCCAGGGAAATCAGGTTTTACTTCGATACCAGCTGTGTTATATACACTGTTATCTTCTTCTACTACCTGAGAAACTGGTCCTTTTCCTACTGGCTCATCTACAGTTAAAACTGCATCTGGATCTCCTTTAATAGTCTCAGAACCTACTTTCTTATCTTTAAGTTCCTCAATTTTTGGAGGATCTTCGGTAACTTCGTTTGCCTTAGCAACAACCGGTTTCACAAACTTCACCTGATCCACTTTTGGTGGTGGTGGTGGTGGTGGTGGTTGATTAGGTTTTACTTCCTCTTTTTTCTTAGGAGGTAATTTTACTGTAGCGATCTTAATATCTTTATTCTCCTCTTCTGTAGAAGAATCTGGTAAGAAGCTTGCAATAAGAGGAGCTGCAACAGCAAAACTAAAGATAATCGAACCTATGATAAGTGCTTTTACCGTAGTTTTTCCGTTCGATTTTCTCAGTTCGTATGCCCCATATATCTTATTACGTCCTTCGAATACGATATCAAGCCACTGATTTTTTATAATATCTAATTTCATTTTTCTTGATTATTAGGATGTTAAAACAAGACAGTCTTACTGTGGTAAACCTGCCAATTTTGCCTCCTCAGGACTAAACTCAGGAACAATTGCATAAGTATCTACTCCAGCAATCGCCATTTCATCCAACATATCAACTAAATTTCTGTAAGTTGATTTTTTAGTTGGTTTGATAATAACGATAATTCCGTTTTTAGGTTTCCCTAAGCTTGCAGAATATTCTAAAACAGATTTTTTTCTTTTTAGAACTTCTCTACGGATACCATCTTTACCATATGCGATATCTTTTGGTCCAGCAATTGGAGATGATAATAATCCCATATAATAAGTTAATTTATTATTTTCTCCCAATATCACTGTCATAGTACGATTCTCATCTACTTTGATATCTTTATTCTTAGTAGGATCGTCGTCTTTATCTGGCAATGACAAATCCATCGATTGAGGTTTTGACAACGATGTGGTTAACATAAAGAATGTGATCAATAAGAATGCCAAATCCACCATAGCCGTTAAATCGACTTTCGAACTTTGCTTTTTGCTTCTTACTTTGCCACCTTTTCCGCCACCACCGTCGCCGGTATTTAATTCAGCCATTTAGTGTATCTTTTTTTAATTAAAAGTCTTTTCCTCTCATTCCAGTAACTAAGTTAAAGGAATTGATTTTCTGATCTTGTAAAATATCCATAATCTTTTTGATTTGAGGATATTCTTCTTTCGCATCTCCCTTTATTGCAATTTGCAATTCTTTGTCATCAAGGTCAATTGTAGCTCTTCTTGAAACCAAAAGCCACTCTTTAAGCTGATTGTCTATAGAATCAAATGGAATTCCAGGTTGATCCGCTTTAACTCTATCAGCAGCTTTCATATCGATGATTTGCTTTAAACTTGTAACTGGTACACCGAAGTCATCCATCAAGGCAAATTTCTCTTTATCTTCTTCTGAAAAAGTTACGCCGAATTTTGCTCCCATTCCTTCAAGAGTTTTTTTACGAATCTCTCTTCCTTTGATATCAAAAAACACTTTACTTTTCCCGTCTTTACCTTTACCTATTGTAATAATTGCCAAATCTGAATCTGGTAATTTACTTTGTACAGTAGAAGAAGGCATATCTACAGGAAGTGCCTCAGGCACCTTAGCAGTAGCGGTCAAGATAAAGAACGTAAGCAAAAGGAACGCAACATCACACATCGCAGTCATATCTGTCGACGTTGACTTCTTTTTCATTTTTATTTTAGCCATTATCTTTTATTTTTTTATTTTGATTATAATTATTTCTAATTATTGATCAAAAATTAATTATTGTCTTAAACTTCCTCTGAATTTTCTGTAAGTATTAACGATTGTAGTACCAGCCTCATCGATAGAGTAAGTTAAATCGTCAATTTTAGCAGTAAAGAAGTTGTAAGAGATGATCGCTAATACAGAAGTAGAGATACCTGTTGCAGTGTTGATAAGTGCCTCAGAGATACCTGTTGCAAGAGCAGCCTGGTCTGGAGTTCCAGCAGAAGCTAACGCACCAAACGCTTTAATCATACCTGATACAGTTCCTAATAATCCTCCTAATGTACCTAAAGATACTAAAGTAGAGATAATAGTCATATTTTTTTCTAACATTGGCATTTCTAATGAAGTTGCCTCTTCAATTTCTTTGTGGATTACTTCTGAAGCTTCTTCGCTGTTGAATCCTTCTTTTTTAACGTCTTGGTATTTAATCAAAGCAGATTTAATTGCATTTGCAACTGAACCTTGTTGTTTGTCACATGAAGCGATAGCAGCCTCGATGTTTCCTTCTTTGATACTTCCTTGTACACTTCTCATGAATGCATCTAAGTTAGCTTTTCCAGCAGCTTTGCTGATAACTGTGAATCTTTCAATAGAAAAAACAACAACCATTAAGAACATACCTAATAATGCTGGTACAATGAAACCTCCTTTATATACCATACCTAAAGTATTGATTGGGTGACCAGTTTCAGGATTCCCTCCTTCAAAGTTAGCAGGAGAACCCATCACGAATTTCCAAATAATAATCCCAACTAAGATACACGCTACAATAATGATCCCTGTAATCATTCCTCCCCCATTTGAAGTGCTCTCTTTTTTAACTTTAACGTTTGCCATTTTTTTAAATTTTAATAGTTTTAAATAATTTTTATTTTTTAGTTATATTTAACTTGTAGGGTAGCAAATTTATACGTTTAGTTTAAATAAAAAAACTTTTTTTAATTTTATTGAAGGAAATTTAACGTCAATTTAAAAAATATCTCATTAATTTGCCGTGATCATTTTTATGATAAAACAAAAATAAAGGCGAATAATAAAAAATTTACAACGTTTTAGTAAATATTCAAACAATCCTTTGAAATGTTCTTAAAAAGCTGCGAAATTATTTTTTATGTATTTTTCAATCAAAAACGGCATTTTCCTACTAAAAAAAAGACGCTAAATTTGTTAAAAAAACAAGCAAAACTCTTATAATCATCTAAATTACAAATAAAACATGAATAAAAAGGACAATTTCATTCAAGACATTAATAATGGATACTCCGCCAAAGGCGACTCTATAACGCTTGGAGGTGCAATTTTAGATGGAGAAGCTATTGCTGAGGCACATGTAAAAATTCCTCTCAAAACATTAAATCGTCATGGACTTATTGCCGGCGCAACCGGAACCGGAAAAACGAAAACAATCCAGGTTTTTTCTGAGCAGCTCTCTAATGCCGGAATTCCTGTTTTAATGATGGATATAAAGGGGGATTTCAGCGGTATTGCAAAAGAAGGAAAAGAAGAAGGTTTTATTACAGAACGCCATGCCAAAATAAACCTGCCTTATAATGTAAGTGCGTTCCCTGTTGAATTAATGTCGCTGTCTAAACAAAACGGAGTTCGTCTGCGCGCCACGGTTTCAGAATTTGGTCCGGTTTTATTTTCAAGAATTTTAGATTTAAATGATACTCAGGCTGGAGTTGTCGCGGTTATCTTTAAATATTGCGATGATAAACAAATGCCTCTTTTAGATTTAAAAGACATTAAAAAAGTAATCAATTATATTACCGAAGAAGGTAAGGAAGAAATCGCAGCAAGCTATGGCAAAATATCTACTGCTACTACAGGAACTATTCTTCGAAAAATTATCGAATTAGAACAGCAGGGCGGTGATTTGTTTTTTGGTGAATTGTCTTTTGAAACCGATGATTTAATGAGAATCGATGAAAACGGAAAAGGATACGTAAATATTATCCGTTTAACAGACATTCAGGATAAGCCAAAATTGTTCTCTACTTTTATGTTAAGCCTCTTAGCAGAAATCTATCAAAAAATGCCTGAAAAAGGTGATGCCGAACAGCCAGAGCTGGTCATTTTTATAGATGAAGCACACTTAATTTTTAACGAAGCCAGCAAAGCATTATTAGAACAAATTGAAACGATTGTAAAATTAATTCGTTCAAAAGGTGTGGGTATTTATTTTGTAACTCAAAACCCAATGGATGTTCCAAGCGGTGTTTTAGCACAATTAGGATTAAAGATTCAGCATGCACTTAGAGCTTTTACAGCAAACGACAGACAGGCCATTAAAAAAACGGCCGATAATTATCCTACTTCTCAATATTATAAAACTGATGAACTTCTTACTGGTTTAGGAATTGGAGAAGCCTTGGTTACAGCCCTAAACGAAAAAGGTATTCCAACTCCGCTTGTTGCCACTATGATGCGCGCACCACAAAGCCGAATGGATATTTTAACTCCTGCAGAAATTGATGAAATAAACAATAAATCAAAACTGGTTAAGAAATACGAGGAAGAAATTGACCGCGAAAGTGCTTTTGAAATTCTAACTAAGAAAATAAACGATGCAAATGAAGCTGCCGCACAACGCCAAGAACAAGCTCCCGCGAAATCTTCAAAAGCAGAACCAAGCACTACAGAAGTAGTAACCAAATCAGTTATAAAAGTGGTTACAAGCGCAACTTTTATAAGAGGCGTATTTGGAGTTTTATCAAAATTTTTAAAGAAATAAAAATCACATTATATATTAAGGTATAAATAACAAACCCGATAGTTCGAAAATTATCGGGTTTTTATCTTATAAATATTAAGCTTAAAAGAATATCTACACCTTTAAAGATTACGCATTTTGAAGCAATTCCAGAATTTTATTTTCAACTTCGGGTGTGTCCCAAATTTTTTCAATATTATCTAATTTTAAAACTTCTTCCATAATTCCGTTTTGGAAATCACCAATAGCAAGAGCCTCGGCATACGGGCGGTCGCTAAAAGTAACACGACTGTAAAGCGGAATCCATTTATCCGGATGTTTATCTGAGAATACTTTTTCTATTTTCTTTTGTAATAAGAATTTTTCATCTGCTGTTTTAGTGCTCATTTCCATGAAATTTCGGTACGATAATTCAGCAATAGCATCAGCATTTGGTTTACGTGAAATTTGATATTCAGTGAAGATTTTTTTCCAGTCATCTCCAAATTTTTCGATCATTTCGTTTAAAACCGTAATATCTTCAAAACCGGCGTTCATTCCCTGTCCGTAAAACGGAACAATGGCGTGGCAGGCGTCTCCAATTAAAGCAATTTTATTTTCGTAAGTCCATGGAAAACATTTCATGGTTACCAAAGTACTGGTTGGATTTTTAAAGAAATCATTTGCCAGTTCAGGAATTACTTCAATAGAATCCGGGAAGTTTTTTTCGAAGAAATCTTCTACCATTTTTCTATCTGTAAGTGATTCAAAAGAATTATCGCCTTCAAAAGGCATAAACAACGTACAGGTAAAACTTCCGTCAAGATTAGGAAGTGCAATTAACATATACTCGCCTCTAGGCCAAATATGAAAAGAGTTTTTATCTAATTTGTGAGTTCCGTTGGCATTGGCAGGAATATTCAATTCCTTATATCCCATATTTAAAAATTCCTGAGAATAGTTAAACATACTCTGACGCTGCATTCTGTGACGGATTCTCGAAAAAGCACCATCGGCACCAAAAACCATATCATATTTTCTTTCTTCCCACTCGCCTCTTTCAGTCTCACCTATATGTAAAGTTGCATCGCTCAGCGTTACATCCCAGATTTTTTGTTCAAAGTGAAATTCGGCTCCGGCATTTTCGGCCAAATCAATCATTTTTCGATTTAATCTTCCTCTTGAAATAGAATAAATCGACTCACCTTCTTGTCCGTAATTCTGAAAATTCAGTTTATCTACTAAATGAATGGCGCGTTTGTCCATAGGAATTGCAATTTCTCGAACCGCATCGCCCACTCCAACTGCATCAAGTGCTTTCCAGCCTCGGTTAGACATTGCCAAATTAATGGAACGTCCAGAAAAATTTATTTTGCGAATATCAGGACTGCGATCATAAACATGAACCGTGTGACCTGCTTTTTTAAGATAAATTGCCAGAAGCGATCCTACAAGTCCAGAACCAACAACAGCAATTTTTAGTGAAGTTTGCATCGAGGGAAATCTAATATTGGGTCGTAAAAATAACTAATAATTGTACATGAGCTTTAAAATAACGCAATTATTTACTGTTGAAGTTCCTAAAGAAGCTTTAAATCATACAGGTTTTCAACAAAAAACCGAATTAGACAGTCTAATTTATTTCAGATTGTGTTTTTATAACAAATTGTTATTTTAATCGATTTATTCAAAAAAATTAAACAACTATTTTCGCTTTTATAAAATAGAAATCATGAACAGCGAAATATTACAATCAGCCATCATCTTAGAAAATGAAAAAGTGCTTTTAATTCCTTTTGAAAATGAACGAAATATTGAACTCAAAGAAATTATTTTTGATGACGAAATCTGGAAATACATGGGAATGTATGTGAGAAACAATCAGGATTTTGAAAATTACATTCAAAGCACATTAAAACAAAAAGAAGCTGGAATTTGTTATCCATTCCTAATTATCGATAAAGCGACAAATAGAATAGCCGGAAGTACTCGTTACGGCTATTTAAATCACGCAAGTCAAAAATGTGAAATTGGCTGGACCTGGTATGGAAAAGATTTTCAAGGAACAGGATTAAACAAAGCCTGTAAATATGAATTGCTGAATTTTGGTTTCGAAAATATTCAGTTTAAAAGAATACAATTCAGTGCCGATCTTGAAAACATAAGATCACAACGCGCCATTGAAAATCTAGGAGCTTTAAAAGAAGGTTTGTTCCGAAATAATTATGTTGATTCTGAAGGAAACAGTAAAGATGATGTTTATTACAGCATTATTTTAGAAGAATGGCAAAGCACGAAACGAGATTATTTTGAAGAGTTTGTTTAAAATACAGTAATTTAGTCTGCATTTATAAGACTCTAAATCATTCGCAGACTAAATTTCAAATGCAGTTATATTCAGAATATTATGTAAGCCCAAAAGCCGAAAGGTTTGTCAATAAAATATGGTGTCTGGATAACAGCATCGGCGAAAGCCTGATCGAAAACAAACTAGTTCTGCCAAACGGATGTTTTAATCTGGCTTTTATAACCGGAAATTCTATCGAAGTTCACACAAGCAAAATGAAATATGAAATGGGCGAAGGGATTTACTTTTGCTCGCAAATGACCAATAAAGTTTTGGTAAATATGCAGCCAAAAACCAAGGTTATTATTCTTCAGTTTCATACTTGGACACTTTCTATGTTTTCAAAATATGATTTGAGTGATTTTTTAGACTCCATTATTAAAATTAATACCGAAGAACTTCCTTTTAAAACTCAGATTGATTCAGATATTGAAAGCCTATTAAACACAATTAATATTTATTTTGAAGAATTGTCTGGCTTACATTCAGAGAAAAATGTAATTGAAAAAATCTGTGAGATTATTAAAAGTCAGGAAGAAGAAATTTCAGTTTCAGAAATCAGCCGTGATTTAAAATTATCACAACGATTACTTCAAATAAAATTTAAAACCGCAACGGGATTAACGATTAAAAAGTACATTCAAATTATGAAGTTCAGAAAATCAGTTGACCAAATGGTGAATTCTGATTTGGAAAAACTCAAATTAACCGATGTTGCTCTTTATAATAAGTATTTTGATCAGTCGCATTTTATAAAGAAATTTAAAGATGTAACTAAAACTACTCCTAAAATGTTCGATCCTAAATCGTATTTTCTTTCTCATAAAAGATAAAATTTCGCATTTGTACAATTTTGTGAATAATGATTGATTTAATTTTGCAAAATCATCAATCATCAAATCACGCAAATGAAAATCAATCGTTCTTTTTTTCAATTGAAAACACTTTTAGTTGGAATTCTATTCTTTCAAATCCAATTTGGATTTTCTCAGGAAAACGAAAACTCAGCATTGTATAAAACCATTATGTCAAAAGACAGTCTTTTGTTCAATATTGGTTTTAATACCTGCGACGTAAAACAATTTGAAAATCTTTATACCGAAGATTTTGAGTTTTATCATGACAAAGACAGTATTTCTGATAAAGCCCGATTTTTAAAAACACTTAAAAGCGGGATTTGTTCTCCAACCCGAAAATACAATTATCGCAGGGAATTAATTAAAGGAAGCACCGAAATTTATCCGTTATACAAAAACGGCATTTTGTATGGTTCTATACAAATGGGCGTTCATAGATTTTACGAAAGTTCAGAAGGCAATTCTGAACAGGCAGGAAGCTTTGCTAAATTCACGCATTTGTGGCTTTTAAAAAATAAAGAATGGAAACTTGCGCGTTCGCTTAGTTACAATCATCAAATGACTAGTTCTACAGCCGGAAAATCAAACTTATTTGATAATGATGCAGAAACAGAAAAATGGCTCAAAGAAAACAATATTCCTGCTTTGGGAATTGGAATTATTACTGATGGAAAACTAAAACAGGTAAAAGTTTTTGGAGAAATTAAAAAAGGAATTTCGGCACCGTACAATACAATATGGAATGTTGCTTCTTTAACAAAACCTATAACAGCCATTACTGCTTTAAAATTAGTGAGCGCCGGAAAATGGGATCTTGACGAACCGTTGTATAAATACTGGACAGATCCTGATATTGCAAAAGATCCGTATTTAAAATTATTGACAACGCGAATTGTTCTGAGCCACCAGACTGGTTTTCCTAACTGGAGGGATTTTAACGAATCTAAAAAGCTGGATTTTAAATTTAAACCCGGAACTCAATATCAATATTCAGGAGAAGGTTTTGAATATCTGCGAAAAGCTCTCGAGAAAAAATTCAATAAAACATTAGATCAACTGGCTTCAGAATTAGTTTTTGAACCTTTAAAAATGAACGATTCTCAGTTAATCTGGAATGATAAAATCGATCTTTCGCGTTATGCCATTGGTTATGACAATAAGGGAAATGCTTATGAACCAACAAAAAACAAATCTGTAAATGCTGCCGACGATTTATTAACTACAATTGAAGATTACAGCAAATTTTTATGCAGTATTATGAATAGCGAAGGCTTAAATAAAAAAGTTTTTGATGAAATGAAATCGCATCAGGTTTCGACAAAAAAGAATAAATACTTTGGTCTTGGTTTTGAAATTTACGATTTAGGAAATGATAATTATGCTTTATCGCACGGCGGTGCAGACAAAGGCGTACAGACTATTTTTATTTTACTTCCTAAAACAAAACAAGGTTTGTTAATTTTTACCAATGTTGATGACGGGTATAAAGTTTATGAAAACATTGTAACTCATTATCTGGGAGAAAATGGTCAAAAAATAGTTGATATAGAAACCAAGTAAAATCTTAAATCAAAATTAGTATGATAAAGCTTTTTATACTTATTCTGATGTTTTTAAGCAAAATCATATAGAATAATCAACATTAAGATTGTAAATAAAAATTAAAAGCGAATTCTGTTAGTTATGAGCATAAACTCTCACACTTTCTTTTAAGTTTATGCTCGAATTCGTCACGATTGAAAAATAAAAATGAAAAAAAACGATTATTTGTGAAACCAAAAGCAAAATCAATCGTCTAAGATTTTAACGGCTTAGATTAAATTCAAATAAAAAAAATCGTAATTTCGATTCAACTTACTGATTATCTAAAAGTTACAAAGTTTCAATCATCAATCAACTAAACGAATCATTTTAATTTTAACCATCATCATTCATCATGAAACAATTAATCAAACCAGTTGTAATCTGCTTAATATTGCTTTTTACTTCAACAATTTTTGCGCAGAATAAAGCTCAGCAAATCGAACAGCTTTTAGCAAAATACAACGAGTACGGTCAATTTAACGGATCGGCTTTAGTGGCCGAAAACGGAAAAGTTATTTTTAAAAAAGGTTTCGGATCTGCTAATATGGAATGGGATATTCCAAACCAGCCAGACACTAAGTTTAGACTAGGTTCTATAAGCAAACAATTTACGGCCCTTTTAATCGTAAAACTTGCCGAAGAAGGAAAAATAAAACTAGACGTTCCCGTTACAACTTATATTCAGGATTATCCAAAAGAAAACGGAAGCAGAATAACGATTCATAATTTATTGACTCATACATCTGGAATTCCAAATTATACAAATGCACCAAACTTTTTAAAAGAAAAAGCCAGAAATCCGTATTCTCCTGCTGATTTTGTAAAAACATTTTGGAATCTTCCGCTTGAGTTTACTCCAGGCGAAAAATTCAATTACAGCAATTCAGGATATTTTTTATTAGGATATATTATCGAAAAAGTTACAGGCAAAACCTATGAGCAGTATTTACAGGAAACCATTTTTACACCTTTAAAAATGGTGAATTCAGGTTATGACCACAGCGATGTTATTTTAAAAAACAGAGCTGCCGGTTATGAGAAAAATGGAAAAGTAATTGTAAATGCTTCTTATCTTGATATGAGTATTCCTTATGCTGCCGGTTCATTATACTCAACTGTAGAAGATTTATATCTTTGGGATCAGGCTCTTTATACCAATAAACTGCTTTCAGAAAAATCTATGGAATCTTTGTTTAAACCTTACATAAAAGCATGGGGCGATGAATTTTATGGTTATGGATGGTCAATTGAAGATGTAAATAACGGAGATAAAGGCAAATTAAAAGTTATTGAACATGGAGGCGGAATCAACGGATTTAACACTATTATTTCTCGTATTCCTGCTGATAAAAATCTGGTAGTTTTATTAAACAATACAGGAGGAACTGTTTTGGGTGAAATGAACGATGCTATTCGTGCTATTTTATACAATCAGCCGTTTAATCAGCCAAAAAAATCAATGGCTCTTGATTTATTAGACATTTATGCGAATAAAGGCGTAACAGGCGGAAATGAAGCGTACAAAAAATTAAAAAACGATCCAACTTATGCTATTAAAGAAGGCGATATGAACAGAGTTGGATATCAGTTGCTGCAGGAAGGAAAAAAGAAAGAAGCTATCGAAGTTTTTAAAATCAACGTTGAAGCTTTTCCAAAATCAGGAAATGTATATGATAGTTTAGGAGAAGCTTATTTAGCCGACGGCGATAAGAAAATGGCTATTGCTAATTATTCTAAATCGGTTGAATTAGATCCTTCAAATGAAGGAGGTAAAAAAGTATTAGAAGAACTTTCAAAAAACAAAACAAAGTAATCTAAATTACACTTTATATAAATTAACTCGGCTGGAATTGCATCAATGCGTTTCCAGCCGAGTTTTTTTGTTACAATTTCTAACATTCAAATTCGATGATTTAATTATTTAAAATACTATTTTAGCCGTACCCAAAATAATAATTTAACCTATGAAAAATTCTAAAAAGTACAGTTTTCTGGCTGTATTGTTCTGCCTGTTTATTTCTTCTAAAAGTGTATCGCAAACTAATTATACCGGTGTCGCAATGCCATCACAGCAAAACAAAATTATTATAGACAAAATCGTTGAAGCGGTGCATTATAAAAATTACGTTATTGATTTTTGTGTATCTAAAATTAAAGAGGCATCTGCCAAAGAAAAATGGAACGAACAAAAAGCAACACAGATTACGGAAAGCATTAATTATAAAAACTTCAAAGATGCCGTTTATAACAGTTTTGTTGTTTTTGATGAAGTTGAACTGGAAACATTATTAAAAGCATACGAAAGCGATACTGCTTATCAGACTATAAATGTCATGACCAACAATAAAGTACTTATTAATAATTTGAAGATTTTTGCCAGCGATATTGTTAAGGGGAAATATGTTATTCAATAAAGGTTCTGAGGTTCTGAGCGGCTAAGATACTGAGTTGCTAAGTTTCTAATTTTCAATCTTTGTAAAGTTTAAATTTTACAAAGATTGAAAAACCTGAAACCTCAAACCTGAAACAAAAACTATTTTTTAGGTTTAAAGACCAGTTTTGTTGACGCTTTTATAATTTCATCTTTATTCAGTTTCATTTTTCTGAATTTTCCGGCGTTGTACATTTCAGCCTGATCGTCGTAATGTTTACTAAATGGATTTCCGGATTGTCCTGTTGGCAGAATACTCCAGCTGTTTTCAATATCAGAGAAATCGACAATTCTTCTCGTCGAAGGTCCGCCTTTTACATAATACTTTCCATCATTAGTATAACCAAAAAACAAATTGTTAATCACTTCATTTGATCCCGGCGATGCAAAAGGACCAACATTAAATAAACCGCGAAGTGCTGCTACTTTTCCTAACGGATGTTCGTGTTCAACCGTATGAACTGTTCCCCATTTCCAGTCTTCAATTGTACTTCCTAATTGTTCTTCAATTGCTTTAACAGTTTCATGAAAAGACTTAGAAATAATATCTTTTCTGGTTTCTTTTACATTTTTGGTTTTAATATTATCCCACCAAACCGAATTTTCATTTTTAACCTGCTCTGCAATTACTTGTTTTCCAACAGAAACACCTAAGAACAAATTAAAATTATCTTCGCCCATTTCGTCTTCAAACGTATTTTTTAAATATTGGTAAATCCATTTGTTGTAAATCGTTGGTGCGACATCTTCCAAATTTGTTGTTCCTTTCCATAATTTTAAAACCGTAATCGCTTCTTTTTCTTTTGCTGAAATCGAATTAAGATCAATATTTGAAATTAAATTTTGAACTGTTTCAACTGCAACATCAGAAGTATTATCATAAATCATTTTGCTAATCGCTTCTTTATCCCAATTAGATTTCGCATCCATTAAATGAGAAATTCTTTCGGCACGGTCTTTTGGCAGATAATAACCCGGATACAAATAACCATCTATCGCCTCAGGCTGATTATTAGCAGAATATACATATCCCCATTTTGGATTTTCTGCTGATGGATTTTTTTCAAAATCTAAATATTCTACAATATCATCTTTGCCCGTAGAACCGTCTAAAATTAAATGTGTATTTACACCTTTATTGTGTTTATACAATTTCCCACTTGCCCACCAGCCTACATTTCCTTTGGCATCGCCGTACATTACGTTTAATCCCGGCGCAGCAATTAAACTAACCGATTTTTTAAAATCTTCGCGGTTTTTAGCATGCGAAAGTCCGTAAGCCGCATCGAGAATTTGAATAGGCTGATGCGTATAAGTCCACAACATTGCAATTGGATTTTTACGATCCAGACGTTCCAATAAATCATTCATAATTGGGCCATGTCGGCTTGACTTAAACGTTAAAACAACATCAGAAGTATCTTTAACTTTTATGGTCTTTTTTCGAATTTCACATTTGGCAAAACCTTTCGGTGTTTGATATTGGCTGGCATTTCCGGCTTTATTTTTTTCCTGATAAAAATCGATGTCATCATTTTCAAACATCGTTAAACCATAAGCATAATCGCGGTTGTGCGCCAAAAGCGGAAACGGTGTTCCGGCCAGATAACAACCGTACAATTCATGTTCCGGCGTTACCAAATGTGCTTCGTACCAGGTTCCAGGCTGTGAAAACCCAATATGCGGATCATTTGCAAAAATCACTTTACCGCTTTTTGTTTTATGCGGTCCGGCAACCCAGCTGTTACTCCCAATAAATGGCGGAATTGGCGATTTATCTAACAAAGCAGTAATCGATTTAGAAACCGCTGTATAATCTTCAATATCTGTTTTTGAACTTTTTATTTGTGTCGTATTAAATTCACCTTCAATTCCTAAATCTTTTAAATATGCAGCGCCATATCTATTTTTAATATCAGTTAACAAAGGATCTGTTTTTTGAGCCATTGCAAAACTAAAAGACATATAACCAAAAATATTGTAAACGTCTTTTATGGTAAACTTTTCTTTTTTTACGCCAACAAGAGTAAATTCAATCGGCGTTGTTCCTTCTTCTAAATATTGGTTTATGCCATCTAAATAAGCCATTGTTAATTGGTAACTTGGACTGTTTTTATCTAATTTAGCTATGGCTTTCGCCGAAGCTTCTTCAATACCAATTCCTGCAAAAAAAGTATCGTTTTTAAGCGCAACTGATCCGAAAATTTCAGATAATTTTCCCGGAGCAATTCTGCGAAGCAATTCCATCTGCCATAATCTTTCCTGCGCATGAACATAGCCAAGTGCCGTCATGGCATCTTTTTCAGAATTGGCATAAATATGAGGAACTCCAAATTCGTCAAAATAAACGGTGGTTTCTTTTTCGAGATTTTTCAGTGTTAATTCACCTTCATATTTAGGTTTCAAATGAAAAATATAGGCACATAATCCTATTCCCAAAACAACAATAAGTACTAATAAAACCAGCAGAAATTTTTTAAATCTTCTCATATTTCGCAAAAAGTAAACTATAAGGTTTGTAAAATGATGTAACCAAAAAGAAGAATAATGTAAAAATCATTCTTTTTAAAAACTCTAAATTTATGTATTTAAAATTAATACTATAAATGTCTGTGTATAAAAAAATAGCGATTGCAGTAATTTCTCTTTTTGTACTTGTAATTTTTGCCAATATGGGTTTGAATTACTGGATAAAAAAACAGCTGCCAATAATTATTCATGAGAAAAATAAAACTGCCTACAACATCAATTACGAAAAAATTGAAGTTTCTCTTTTCTCCCGAAATATTTACGCGCAGACTTTATTAGTGAGCCCGAAAAATGAACCTAAAGACAGTAAAAACGGACTTTTTTCTAAAATTGAATCCATAACAATAAAGCATTTCAATATTTGGGATTTAGCTTTTCGCGATATTATTCAGGCCGAAAGCATTATTATTAATAAACCCAGAGTTATTTTATACAAAAAAGGCGAAAAGCTTTTAAACAACAGCAAGAGTATCAAAAACGAAATTGTTGAACCGTTTCAAAAAATCATTGGCGTTTCTAACATTTATTTAAACGACGGAACGGTTGATGTGGTTTCTCTTGACAGCCAAAAACCTATTTTCAGCATAAAAAAAATCATTTTAAAACTGGAAGGAATTTTAATTACCGATACAACTTTAAAAGAAAAAATTCCGCTTCAGTTTAAAAAATATGCTTTGGTTATCGACAGCTTATTTTACAGGCCAAGTGCTTTTTATCATATCAACATTGGAAAAATAAGTACCGAGAAGAATTTTTTAAAAATCAATAATTTCTCGAATCTTCCTCAGTTTACCAGACCAGAATTTGTTAAACGCTTAGAGAAAGAAAAAGATATTTACACCTTAAAATTTGATTCGGCACAAGTTGCTAAAATGGATTGGGGTTTTAAAAACGATCGTTTTTTCTTTAAAGCAAATTCACTTGTAATCAATCATTTTGATGCCAATATTTACCGTGGTAAAATGCCGAAAGATGATTTAAGCAAAAAATATCTCTACAATCATTTATTGCGAAATTTAAAATTTCCGCTGCAGATTGACACGCTTCAGGTTTTAAAATCAAAATTAGTTTATGAAGAAGAAATTGATTTTTCTAAAGGTCCGGGAGTATTAACTTTTACCAAATTTAATCTTCAGGCAACTAATCTTCGAAGTGGTTTTGGACTTAAAAAAACCAATGATGTAAAGATAAAAGTGAAATGCATTTTCATGAAAAATTCGCCGCTGGATGTTGACTGGAGTTTTAACGTTCTTGATAAAAACGATGGTTTTCATATTCAGGGCGTGATTTCAAATTTTGATGTTGCTGCCATGGGACAATTCAGTAAACCCTATATGAACGCTTCATTTACGGGAGCTTTTCATAAATATCGTTTTAATTTTTACGGAAATGATAATGTTTCAAAAGGAAATGCTTCATTAGATTATGATGATCTCAAAGTGAAATTATACAAAAAGAAAAATCCTGAAAAAGAAGCCAAGCTTAAATCTGCAATTGCCAATTTACTGGTCAAAAATGATTCGAAAGACAAAGCTAAAACTGCCGATGTTGAAATTGAACGTATTCAGGAAAAATCATTCTACAACTTTTTGTGGCGAAGCATTGCAGAATCTTTAAAGAAGATTTTGATTTAAATATTTTCCGCCGCGACCAGAGCGAAAGCGAAGCAATTCAAGAATTTCATTTAAAATAATTCGTGAATTCGTGGCAGAAAAAGCACCTGAACAATTTACAACCTGACAATTATCAGGTTTTTCAAAAAAATATTTTTTTTCATTTGTCTTTATTTTAATCTGAAAACAAATGACAAAAACACCATTACACACTTTTCATATTCCGGTTATGGGACTTGCATACACGATTGACAGTCCAATTCGTGTAGCGCAATACGGAATTTCGTCTGTTATTGCCCTTGCCGATGATGATCTTATTGAGAAGATGCGTAACTTTTATAGCACTAAATTTAATATACCATACGAAGAAATCACTCAGAAATTTCATGATTATCGTGCTGAAAGAATTACTTCTTATTTAAATTTGGTCGATAAAATTGTAAAAGACAAATTCGAAAGTTTTAAAACTGAACTTACGGAAAGCAAAACAGCTCTTGAAAATTTTATGTCGATGCTGCCTAACACTTCTGACATTAAAAAAGGTTTTCAAAATTTACTTGACGACGGAATTGCTTTTAAAGAAAACATTCAGCATTATATCGAATCGCATCTTTTTCCGGGCGACATAGATGTAAATATCATGACAAAACTGGACAAAGATAATTTTATTAAAAATGAACAGCTTCCAATTGAATTTAATGATGCTCATGCCGCTTTAAGAGGTTTTGCAAACAGTAATCTTGAATCTTCTGTTGTGCTTTCTGCGGGAATGAATCCGAGATTATTTGGTTACTTCGAAAATTTTAAAGACTTTTTTCCAAATGAAAAAAATGAGCTTAAAAAGAAAATCATCTTAAAAGTAAGCGATTTTAGATCCGCAATGATTCAGGGAAATTTTCTCGCCAAAAAAGGTCTTTGGGTTTCAGAATACCGAATTGAATCAGGATTAAACTGCGGCGGTCACGCTTTTGCTACTGATGGACTCTTATTAGGCACTATTTTAGAAGAATTCAAGCAGAAAAAAGATCAATTGGTACAATCTGCCCATGATTTAATGATTAAGGCTTTAGAGCTCAAAAATCAGCATTTTCCAAAAAATCCTCTTGAATTAAAAATTACGGTTCAGGGCGGTGTGGGAACTGCCGAAGAACACGAATTTTTACTAGATGAATACAAAGTAGATTCTGTTGGCTGGGGTTCTCCGTTTTTATTAGTTCCCGAAGCAACTTCAGTAGATCAGGAAACCCGCAATTTATTAATGAATGCTAAAGAAGATGATTTTTACTTAAGTAATATTTCGCCTTTGGGAGTTCCATTTAATACTTTGCGAGGCACAACAAATGAGTTCCTGAAACAAAAAAGAATTCATGAAAACAAAGCCGGAAGTTCCTGCCCAAAGAAATTTTTGGCTTTAAGCAAAGAATATGATCCGCATGGAATCTGCACGGCATCTAAAAAATATCAGGATATAAAATTAGAAGAATTAGAAGCCAAAAAAGATTCTTTATCAGCCGATGAATTTGAAAAAAGTAAAATCAAAATAACCGAAAAATCGTGTTTGTGTGTTGGTTTGGCTAATGCTTCTTATCTTGAAAATGATATTAAAATAAAAGGTCAGGCGCAGGGTGTGGTAATTTGTCCGGGACCAAATCTGGCTTATTTTGATCAGGAAGTTTCTCTAAAAGAAATGGTACAGCATATTTATCAGGAAAAATCAGTTTTAAGAACTGAGCGTCCACATTTATTTGTGAAAGAATTAAAAATGTACGTTGATTATTTTAGAAATGAAATTGAAACCATTTCTGGAGAAGTAACAGCGAATCAGATTAAAAAATGGAATTCTTTTAAATCGAATATTTTAGAAGGAATTGAATATTATCAAAACCTTTTTTCATCTGTTTTATATTTTAAAAACGATGAAAAGAAAATTAAAAATCAATTTGATTTTTATAAAGCACAATTAAATGCCATTCAAATTCCAAAACTGGAATTAGTATAAGCCAAACCGCCGATTTAGAAATCTAAATCGGCGGTTTTATATTTATTTTATAGGAATCTAATTCTGTTCTTTTTTCTTTTTGCTGTCGATAACAGCACCAGTTCCGGTACCTAATGCAGCACCTGCCAAACCTCCAATAACAGCACCTTCTCCTTTTCTTTTACTAACAATAGCTCCGGTTGCAGCACCTACTCCGGCTCCAATTACGGCACCTTTAGCAGTTGCACTCCAGCCTTTCTTTTTAGGAGCTTCTGCTGTTGTAGCGGCAGTACTTCCATTTGCTTGCTGATGTACTACGACAACTTTTTCTTTTTGAGCTTCAACTTTCTGCTCTTCTTTTATCCTAGCCATTTCAGTCTTCATTGAATCGATAACACGTTGTTTGTTTATCTCAACTTTCATTGAATCAATACTGGCTTGTTTGGCTTTATTGATATCTTCCTTACTTTGATTTTGACATGACGTCAAAAGTATCGCTGCTAATAAAACATATAAGCCTTTCATGATCGTGGTTTTTAAAAATTATACACTACAAATTAATAAATATCTGCTATATTGATTATTACAGAATTTTTTAGAAAGTTTATAAGATTTAAAGCTGCTAAGGATTTGAGGTGCTAAGGTTCTAAGTTTTTAAGTTTCTATAAAACTCTCAAAGACGCAGATACACAAAGTTCTTTTTAATTTCTCTAATTAGTAATTAAACTTTATGTTTTCGCGTCTTTGCGAGAAATTATATAAATATTATTTTCCTAAAATTCCTTTTTTTAGAATTTGTCCAAAGTCGTACATATCTTCATAAGAACAATATAATGGAACTGGTGCCAGACGAATTACGTTTGGTTCACGCCAGTCTGTAATTACTCCGTTTTTCATTAAATAATCAAATAAAGCTCTTCCTTCTCCATGAAGAAAAACCGACAATTGCGATGCTCTTTCCTCTGGATTTGAAGGTGTGATGATTTCAAAAGTACTTTCTACTTCTTTATCAATTTCGTGAAGAATAAATTCTAAGTAAGAAGTAATATGATCTCTTTTTTTAATTAAAACATCCATACCAACTTCTGCAAACATTTCTACCGAAGCTAAATAAGGCGCCAGAGAAAGAACCGGAAGATTACTGATCTGCCATCCGTCGGCACCATGAACCGGATCAAAGTTTGGTTCCATTTTAAAACGGCGTTCTTTATTATGTCCCCACCATCCGGCAAATCTTGGTAAATCAGAATTATGATGTCTTTCGTGAACAAAACATCCAGAAGCATTTCCTGGTCCTGAATTCATATATTTATAACTGCACCAGGCAGCAAAATCGACATTCCAGTCGTGAAGTTCTAATTTGATATTTCCGGCTGCGTGTGCTAAATCCCAGCCTACTTTTGCTCCGGCTTTTTGTCCTGCTGCAGTTATCGTTTTAATATCAAAAACCTGCCCTGTATAATAATTTACTCCGCCAATTAATACTAGAGCCAGCTCATCGCCTACTTCTTCAATTTTAGCCAGAACATCTTCTAAACGAATATTATGTTCGCCTTCTCGGCGTTTAATTTCTACAATCGCATCTTCTGGTTTATAGCCATGAAAGTTTACCTGACTTTGAAACATATATTGATCTGACGGAAATGCTTTTTCTTCGCAGATAATTTTATAACGTTTTCCTTTTGGCTGATAAAAAGAAACCATCAGCAAGTGAAGATTTACAGTCAAAGTATTCATTACCGTAACTTCTGACGGAAGCGCTCCAACAATTTTACTCAACGGTTCTGAAAATCTTTCCTGATAATCCCACCACGGTTTTTGTGCATAAAAATGACCTTCAACCGCAAGTTCTGCCCAGTCATTCATTACTTCATCGATATATGCTTTGGTGCGTTTTGGCTGTAATCCTAATGAGTTTCCTGTAAAATAAATTACTCGTTTATCATTTACTTTTGGAAAAATAAATTGTTCCTGATAATGATTTAATGTGTCTTTCGAATCTAGCTCTCGTGCAAATTCGCGTGTATTTTGAAAAGTCATTGTTTTTTGTTTTGCTCGCTAAAATAACAAATTTTGTTTGTTTTGTTTCAGGTTTAAGGTTTCAAGTTGAAATACTTTGTGTTTTTTAACTGCAAAGTTCGCAAAGATTTTTTATCAGGGCTAACATTTACAAACGCTAAGTTCGCAAAACTTTGCGCTCTTTTGCATTTGGCAAACACAAACTGAGCAAAAAAACCTTGCGGACTTTGCGGTAAATTTCACAACGAATGTCAAACCATTAAAAAACAAAAAACCCGACAGGTTATGAAACTTGCCGGGTCTTATTTATATAATAAATTCTAATTAAAGAATTAACATCGCGTCTCCGTAAGAATAGAATTTGTATCCTTCTTTGATTGCTTCTTCGTATGCTTTTTTCATTAAATCATGTCCACAGAAAGCAGAAATCATCATTAATAATGTTGATTTTGGTGTGTGGAAGTTTGTAATCATACAGTTTGCAATACTAAAATCGTGAGGAGGGAAAATAAATTTGTTTGTCCATCCTTCATACGGATTTAAAGTATTTGCAGAAGAAACAGAACTTTCGATAGCACGCATAGAAGTTGTTCCAACTGCGCAGATACGTTTTTTCTTTGCTTTTCCTTCGTTTACAATATCACAAGCTTCCTGAGTAATGATTAATTCCTCAGAATCCATTTTGTGTTTAGATAAATCTTCAACCTCAACCGGGTTAAAAGTTCCTAAACCTACGTGTAAAGTTACTTCAGCAAAATTTACTCCTTTGATTTCTAATTTTTTCAAAAGGTGTTTTGAGAAGTGTAAACCAGCAGTTGGCGCTGCTACAGCTCCTTCTTCTTTTGCGTAGATAGTCTGGTATCTTTCTGCATCTTCCGGAGTAACGTCTCTGTTGATATATTTAGGAATTGGAGTTTCTCCAAGTTCTGTTAATTTATTTCTGAATTCTTCATAAGAACCATCGTATAAGAAACGCAAAGTTCTACCACGAGAAGTTGTATTGTCGATTACCTCAGCAACTAACGAATCATCATCACCAAAATAAAGTTTGTTACCAATACGAATTTTTCTTGCAGGATCTACTAAAACGTCCCAAAGTCTTTGCTCAGAGTTTAATTCTCTTAATAAGAAAACTTCAATTCTTGCTCCGGTTTTTTCTTTGTTTCCATACAAACGTGCAGGGAAAACCTTTGTATTATTTAAAATTAAAACGTCTCCGTCATCAAAATAGTTGATAACGTCTTTAAACATTTTATGTTCGATTGTGTTTTTTTGACGATCAATTACCATTAAACGAGATTCATCTCTATTTTCTGCTGGAAATTCAGCTAAAAGTTCTTTTGGTAAATTGAAATTGAAGTGTGATAATTTCATATTTGAATTGTAGATTTTTAAATATCTATTTTAGACTTATTTATCCAAAATTTTAAATCGGATGCAAATATACGATTGTGAGATAGGCGTTGTCAAGTGTTTTGACGTTTATTTTTAAAACTCCTTGATTTACTGAGGTTTGAAAACCATCAAAAAAGCATTTTTTTAACAAAAAAAAGTATTCGGCAATTACTGTCATTTCGACGAAGGAGAAATCTCTGTCAGTAGCTCCATAATGAAAATTCAATCTTTGTTGAGTTTCCAGAGAAGATTTCTCCTTCGTCGAAATGACAAACTTTGTGACTACAGTAAAACTTGCGTATAAAAAAACCTCTGGTTTTAACCAGAGGCTATATTTTATACTTTTATGTAAAGTTTTTTATTAGATCAAATTTTCACAATTCTGAAATTTGAAAATTTAAATCTTTTAAATCATTCCAGAAATCCGGGTATGATTTTGAAACAACTCCTGCATCATCAATAATAATTGGAACTTTTACTGCTAAAGGTGCAAATGCCATAGCCATACGGTGATCGTTGTATGTAGCGATGTGCACATCATGATTAATAGTTAAAGATCGGTTTAAAGTTAGACTGTCATTAGTAACAGAAATATCTGCTCCTAATTTTGTAAGTTCTGTTTTTAGAGCTTCTAATCGGTCTGTTTCTTTAATTTTTAAAGTATGAAGTCCTGTTAAGTGACATCCAATTCCTAAACCTAAACAAGTAACTACAATTGTTTGGGCAATATCTGGTGTACTATTTAATTCAAAGTTTACATCTTGATAATTAAATCCAGACACTTTTTCCAAAGTCATTTTATTATTTTGGAAAGTCGTTTTTACACCCATTTTTTCATAAAGAGACACTAATTCTGAATCTCCCTGAAGACTGTTTTCTTTATAACTGCTCAAAGTAATTTTTGCAGCATCAGACAAAGCGACAAGGCTGAAGAAATAAGAAGCTGAACTCCAGTCAGACTCTACAACCATTTCTTTTGATTCAACAGATTCTTTCGGAAAAACCTTAATTACGTTTCCTTCAAAACTGGTTTGAATATCAAGATCGTTTAGCAAAGCCAAAGTCATTTTGATATAAGGAACAGAAGTAATTTCGCCTTCTAAAGTCAATTCTAAACCATTGTCTAATTTTGAAGCAACTAATAAAAGTGCCGAAATATACTGACTGCTCACGTTTGCTGCCAAAGTTACTTTTGAAGCCGTAACTTTTTTTCCTTTAATTCTGATTGGCGGATAACCTTCTTCTTTCTCATAAGAGATTTCAACTCCTAATTGCGCTAATGCTTCAACCAAAATTTTAATTGGTCTTTCCTGCATTCTGCTCGATCCGGTCATTACTACTTCACGACCTTCGTTTACAGCAAAATAAGCTGTAAGAAATCGCATTGCAGTTCCAGCATGGTGAATGTCTACAATTTCGTCATTTCCAATTAAAGCTTTCTGCATTACTTCGCTGTCGTCTGAGTTTGAAGTATTGGCTAAAGTAATATTAGGGAATAATGCTTTAAGAAGTAACAAGCGGTTCGTTTCGCTTTTTGAACCGGTAATATTTAGCTGCGAATCATCAATTGTGAATGGTGAATTCGTCGTTAATTTTAAATTCATGATATTAGTTATGAGTTGCAGATTATGACTGACATAATCGAGGCACGCAATTTACCACTCCTCGTTCGTAAATCAAAATTCACGCTTAAATTTCACAATTATTTCAATTTATCATTGTTTTTGTGACGATCTTTATCTCGAACCGATTTTAAATCCATTTTTTTATCAAAAGCGGCTTGTAAATCGATTCCGGTTTGATTCGCCAGACATAAAACTACGAAAACAACATCTGCCAGTTCTTCGCCTAAATCTTTGTTTTTATCACTTTCCTTTTCTGATTGTTCTCCATAACGACGTGCAATAATTCTGGCCACTTCGCCTACTTCTTCTGTAAGCTGTGCCATATTGGTTAATTCGTTAAAGTAACGAACTCCGTGTTCTTTTATCCAGGTATCAACATCTAGTTGTGCATTTTTCAAATCCATGATTCTATTTTTGAACAAAAATAAGGCAAACTTAATCTTGCTATATTCTTTTTAATACAATTTTTTCAGTTTCTTTTGCGATCATTGCTTTGTAGTATTCTTTCAGCATTTCATATTTCTCTGCTGATACAATCGCTTGATTTATTTGATGCAAAATTGCTATTTGTAATGTATTACCGCTGGCTGCGATATTGAATTTAAAATTTCCCAGATTTTCTTCCATAGTAACAGCTGCAGCTACTGGCAGTGTTTCAACTTCAAATCCATCAGGGATTTTAATTGTAATATTATATTTATCAGCAAAAGGATAACTAAAATCTACAGGGTATTCTCTAACTTCTTGTGTAAATGGGTTTTTATTTTCTGTAAAGAATAACATAGGACTTATATAAATTTTTCCGCCTATTAATTCACATAAATTATTTCCTGAAAATGAATAAGTCTCGATAACAGGCTGTAGAAAATCTTTTTCATTAGTCTTTGAATACTCATTGATTTCTATTTTATTATATTGATTTTCTAAACTTTCCAGATATTCTTCTTCTTTCAAACTAGAAATATTACCTCTGGCTACCAATGCATTATAATCTGTATATTGTCTTCTGGTTTTTCCTGTCACTTTTCCGTCAGTATCAATAGTATAATTCATAAAGATGTTATCTGCAGAAACTTTTTGAGGCATTAAATTAACCTCTTCAGAACTTCCGTCTTTACGTATTAGTCTTCCATTCCAGTTCAATGTTCTTAATGGTAAAATATTCGGGGTTGAAAATTTATCTGTTCCATCCAGCAAAACATTTCCTGATGGGGTTTCAACAGCCGCTACAACATAATTAAAAGCTGTTCTGTTAGGGAACAATGGTATTCCGTTTGAGCGTGTACTTAACAAAACAGGATTTGCCGTTAGTCCGGCATAACGGAGCATTGCAGTCAGCATTAAATTAATTTCTGCCACATTTCCTGTTCCTTCCTGATATGCTTTTCGAACTCCTTTATCGCAGTTGTAACCATAATATTCGTCCCACTTTACTTTTGATTTCACATAATTTAAAATAGCCGGCATTTTTTCTTCGGGAGTATTTAATCCCGCTAATACCGTTTTTAAATCATTTTCAAAATAACCTGTTTTATTTAATTCAGGTCCAAAATCATCATAATCATAAATTGTTTTTACCACAGAATTCCAATCTGCAGAATACATTTTTAAAGGTTGATTAAATGGTTTAACAATCGATAATTCGTGTTCTACACTTGCTGTATAATTATCTATATTATTAACATAAGATTCATCTTTAAGAGCAGGAAGGTTCTCAGCAATATAATTAGTTTGAGTTTCCATATAATCTACTTTATCTGCAGAAAATGTCGTTTTAGCCACGTGTCCAGGCCCTAAGGTTCTGTCTTTACTTAATAAGTTTATCGATCTGGAATTTTTAACAGCTGTTACTTTTGGAAAAATATATCCTTTCTGCATCGTATTAAAAGTATAATATTCAGGAATATAAGTTATATATTCTGAATAGTTAACAGGAATAACAGATTGAAATTTCCAATCCCGCATCATGGATATATTAAGAGTTCTTATTGTGTATTTATACTCTAAAACGGAACCTTCTTTTACGTTAGGCATCGAGATTTTTTTTCTTGATCTGTATTTGTTAATGTCTTCATTAAATTCGCCGTCACTTTTCAATTTTGTTTTCTCAATTTTTCCGTTTACTAAATTATAAGTTACAACATCAGTAATATTTACGGTTTCTCTTGAATCATTTTTTACACTGTAATAAGTTACACTTTGATTCGCCCAATCGTATCCTCCTTTTTTATATATTTTAATACGGGCTTCAACTTCGGTAAGCAAAAAGAATCCGTCGCCATCATTATATTCAATTCTGGCTTTTCCTCTTTTGTACAAAATTGCCGCTGCTGCAGATGAATCTTTTGGGTGTACTTTTTGTTCCAATTCTGCAATTGAAACTTTTCCTAATTTGAATTCCTGTGCTTCTATTTTTGAAGCTGTAAACAACAGGAATAAAAAAATGAATAATCTGGTAATTTTCATGTTTTATTTTGGTTTTGATTAGTTTTTGGTCAATATGATTTTTGAGTTATCATTTTTTGAAATCTGTTCTATAAAAAGCCGGTATTCATCATATTCTTTATTCGAATATTTTCCTTTGCTTAAAAACATAGAGCGTTTATAAGTCAGTTTGTTATTATCTTTTTTAATGATTTCTGTTTTGTATTCTCCAAATTTCCCTTTCAATTCAAAATTCTGTGGCAGGAATTCAATAGAAAAACCCGCGGGAAGACTGATTTCAATTTCGTCAGTATCAAAATAACCGCGCTGAATTTGAAACGGATTTTTACGATTCCTGATTCGTTTTACATTTTCGGAGTTTTGATTGAAAGCATCTACAGTAAAAATCATTTTGCTGCCGGAAATCGTACAGTAATTAAGAGCTGTAAGCTGAACATCTTCTGAAAATTTGACATTTTCTTTATCGTTTACAAAACTTATTTTACCGAGTTTAATATTATTGATATTACTCCAGTAACTTTTATAATGCGCTTCTTTTTCTGTTGGAAGTATATTTTCGAGACGGGATTTTGAGCTGTATTGTGATCCTTGTGAAGTTATTGAAATTGTTCCCGAAAAGTTTCCGTTTTCATCAATTATATAATTTCCTTTACCATTTTGGGTATTTCCTTTATCTTCATAAATTTTGGTTCGCACGATTTGTCCTCCTTCTGGTTTCACTACCAAAACATCTCTGTCATCAGTAAAAGTTCCCTGATAACCAAACGGATCATCCTGACTTGTGCATTCCAGCCAGATATAATTATCTCCATTTGGAATGGCAAGAATCATGTGATTTCCCTGCATGGAAACAAAATCAGACTGGATATTAGATTTATAGCGATCACCATACAAAATTGTATTATATGAAGGAACATCAACAGCTTGCAATAGTGCTTTTGTGTAATTTGATAATGCTTTACAATCTCCGTAACCTAAACGATCAACATCTGAAGCGAGCATGGGTTTCCAGCCTCCTATTCCTATTGCAATGTTTACATATCTGGATTTTTTTTGTACATAATCATAAATAATTCTGGCTTTTTTAACCGGATCTTTTTCGTCTCCAACAAGCGCTTTTATTTTGGTTTTGGTTTCTTCAGGCAAAACGGTTGTCCCGCTTAAAATTTTATCTCCATACCATTTTCCAAATGCTTCCCAAGTTGTTGCCGTTCCATCAACACCTTCTAAATGAAATTTTTCTAATCCCATCATTATCTTCGGAAAAAGATCTCCCACAGAAGGGCTGTAATCTTCTGCTTTTCTAGCCAGAATATTACTTGCTGTGTAACTTAGTTTTGTATTGGTATCGACCGTTTTTTTTATATTGAAATCAGAAAGTAGAAATTCTTTCTTTTTAAATCCCAGATCGTTAGGAAAAGACACATTTAAAATACTTTTTTGGATGCTTACATTGTAACCTCCTAAAAAATACCAGCGTGGTATAAAAGCTGTATTCGAGCTTTCAATTTCGCTGTAATAAACAATCGTAAAAGGATATGAGACTGGTGTATAATCCAGATAAAGTATTCTATTATCTGAAAAAAGTGTGCTGCCGCTTACTGCACTTTGGTCTTTAAAATCTTTTCGTTTTATTTTTTTGATTTCATTTCCAAGTAAATCATAAACAACGGCTTCTATGTTTTTTAATGAAATGGATTTATCGTAATTCTGATAGGCTTCGATATGTTCAAGACCTTTTTGATTAAAAACCGTTACAACCCGCTGGGTTTTAATATTCATGCTTCGCTGCGAAGAAATGGTAATATCCATTTGGTCCAAACGCACAACAGCATCGGCGTTTTCTTTTAGACTGTCAGAAATGAAGAGAGCAGAATATCCATCTTTTTGCGCAGTTGAAATAAGAGTAAATAAAAAGAAAAATAACGCAAAAACAGGGCTTTTCATTAGTAAGTAATTTCGCCAAATATATACTATTTTTAGAAATTCTTAACATTTGTGTATATTTTTTTACTCCCTATTTTTACTATCCATAACTATGGTTACAGGCCCATCATTTAAAAGGCTGACTTTCATATCGGCGCCAAAAATTCCGGTTTGGACTTTCTTTTGAAACTCTTTTTCTAAAGTTTTTACAAAGTTCTCATACATAGGAATGGCAAATTCCGGCTTTGAAGCTTTTATGTACGAAGGACGGTTTCCTTTTTTAGTAGAAGCGTGAAGTGTAAATTGAGAAACCACAATGATATCGCCGTCGATATCCTGAACTGAGCAGTTCATAACATCATTTTCATCGCCAAAAATCCTCATCTTTATGATTTTCCCAACAAGCCAGTCAATATCTTCTTGTGTGTCGGCATCTTCTATTCCAATTAAAACTAATAAACCTTTTTGAATGTCTGCTGTTTTTTGACCTTCAACAGTTACTGATGCTTCTGAAACTCTTTGGATTACTACTTTCATTATGATTTTTGAATTGTGGTTAATGCCACAGATTAAAGGATTTTACGGATTATAGGCGTTGATGCAATGCAGTGCATTTTTACAATATACTGCATTGGAATTTGGGATTTTTATTGACAAAGATTGAAATTGGAATTTAAAAATTCTACTTTCTAGTTTCATCACTCGCTGCACGATCTTCGCCATAAATATCGGTGCGGTAATGTTCTTCATCACCTTCCAATATTTTAAGATAGCTGTTGTAACGTGACCAGGCAATTTCGTCTTTTTCTAAAGCTGCTTTTATAGCGCAATGGGGTTCTTCTTTATGCAGACAGTTATTGAATTTGCATTGATCTTTTAATTTGAAAAATTCCGGAAAATAACCGCTGATTTCTGTTGGTTCCATATCGACAATTCCGAAACCTTTAATTCCGGGTGTATCGATAATTCGTGCATCAAAAGATAAATCATACATTTCTGCAAAAGTTGTAGTATGCTGTCCCTGTTTGCTTTGTTCTGAAATCACAGAAGTTTTTAAATGAAGACTTGGCTCTAAAGCATTGACTAAAGTTGATTTTCCCACACCTGAATGTCCAGAAAACATACTTACTTTACCAATCATCATTTCTTTTAGTTTATCAACTCCTTTATTTTCTGTTGATGAAATTCGGAGGCATTTATATCCTATTTCAGAATAAATATGCTGCAGATAAAGCTGATCGTCTAAAGTCTGCTCAGTTAAAGTATCGATTTTATTGAAAACAAGAATGGCTTCAATTCCGTAAGCTTCCGCAGTAACCAAAAAACGATCAATAAAACTTGTGGTTGTAGGCGGATTATCGATCGTAATTAAAAGAAAAACCTGATCGATATTAGATGCAATAATATGAATCTGCTTAGACAAGTTAACCGATTTACGAACGATATAATTTTTACGTTCGTGAATATTGTGAATTGTTCCCGTTACAGCATCTGAAGTTTCATCCAATTCAAAATCTACAATATCGCCCACAGCAATAGGATTGGTACTTTTGATTCCTTTAATTCTGAATTTCCCTTTCATACGGCATTCCACAAAATCTCCATTTTCAGATTTTACGGTATACCAGCTTCCTGTAGATTTATAAACGGTTCCTGTCATTCAATTCAAATTGTTGATTTTAGATTTCTGATTTTAGATTTTAAAGTAAACCTTAAATCTTTTGCAAAGATAAATGAATATTTGAAAACCATATCAGTTATATAAGTGAATGTAACGAAGAGTAAATTTAATAACCTACACAAACAAAAATCCCCAACTCTCTTTTAAAAGTGTTGAGGATTTAAAAAAAACAATCTATTTTCAATTAATGTTATAAGAAAATTTAGAAATTCATCTTAATAAACCCAAATTAACTTATATCACTTATATGATTTAAAGAAAATTATGCGTTGAAAATTTTCTCTTGGTGTCCAATACTTTCTTGGTGGATCGCTTTGAACATTCTTAAAACGAATTCTTCAGTAAGACCTTTTTTCTCACCTTCAAGAATCATTTTTCCTAAGATTTCGTTCCAACGGTTGTTTTGAAGAATCGCAACGTTAGCATCTTTTTTCACCTGACCAATTTCGTCAGCTACTTTCATACGTTTTCCTAAAAGCTCTAATAAATTAGCATCAAGAACGTCGATGTTAGCTCTTAGTTTTGTCATTTTTTGGCTGTACTCGTCTGTAGTATCATCCGTTTTTCTAATTGTCAAATCTTTAATGATTTGTTTCAAAGAATCTGGAGTTACTTGCTGCGCAGCATCAGACCAAGCATTGTCTGGATCGTAGTGCGTTTCGATAATCATACCGTCGTAGTTCAAGTCTAAAGCTTCTTGAGTTACTTCGAAAATCATTTTACGATCTCCAGTAATGTGAGATGGGTCAATGATTAATGGTAAATCAGGGAATTTATTTTGCAATTCGATAGCAATCTGCCATTCTGGAATGTTTCTGTATTTTGTTTTTTCGTAAGTAGAGAAACCTCTGTGGATAACTCCTAATTTCTCAATACCTGCCATATGTAAACGCTCAACACCACCTAACCATAAAGCTAAATCTGGGTTTACTGGGTTTTTAACTAAAACAATTTTATCAGTTCCTTTTAAAGTATCTGCAATTTCCTGAACTGCGAAAGGGTTTGCCGTTGTACGAGCTCCAACCCATAATACGTCGATATCGTGTTCTAAAGCTAGTTTACAGTGAGCTGCAGTCGCAACCTCAGTTCCCATTAATAAACCAGTTTCAGCTTTTGCTTTTTGTAACCATTTTAATCCAATTTCACCAACACCTTCAAATCCTCCCGGACGAGTTCTTGGTTTCCAGATTCCAGCTCTGAAAACGCTTACTTTAGAATCTTTTAATTCGTGAGCAATTTTCAAAACCTGATCTTCAGTTTCTGCACTACAAGGTCCAGCTATCACAAGTGGGTGATTTAAATTGAAATCTTCTAACCACTTTCTCATTTCTTTCTTATTTTCCATCTTAATTTTAATTTTACTTTTTAGTTGTTGTTAATCCGTTTAGTATTTCTTTTATTTTATTTGTGCTTTCCATTTCTTCAAAAATGGCATTGTAATTTTCGTCCTTCAGCAAATCTCTAAACCGACTGAGATTTGATATATATTCTTCTAATGTTTCCAGAACGTGTTCTTTGTTTTGTTTGAAAATTGGTGTCCACATGGCCGGCGAACTTTTTGCGAGACGAACCGTGCTTTCAAATCCACTTCCCGCCATGTCAAAAATATCCTGTTCGTCTTTTTCCTTATTCATCACCGTTTTTCCTAGCATAAACGAACTAATGTGCGATAAATGCGAAACATAAGCTATGTGTTTATCGTGTGAAACCGGATCCATATATCGAATTCTCATCCCGATTGAGGTAAAAAGATTCAATGCTTTTTCCTGCAGTTTAAAAGTGGTTTTTTCCACTTCGCAAATGATATTCGTTTTTCCCTGAAACAAACCTCTTATTGCCGCCGCTGGTCCCGAAAATTCCGTTCCGGCAATGGGATGCGTCGCAATAAAATTTCTTCTTTTTGGATGATTCGCTACTGCTTCGCAAATTGGCTTTTTAGTCGATCCTACTTCAAAAACAATTGTTTTGTCTCCGACTGAATCCAGTACTTTTGGTAAAACCGTCAGCGCTACATCTACAGGAACCGAAACAATTACAAAATCGGCATCTTTTAAATCTTCCATTTTGCCTGCTTCGTCAATAACTCCAAGTTCAATTGCCTGCTGCAAATGTTTTTCGTTATTATCGATTCCTAAAATAGTCGCTTCAGGATAACGTCCTTTGATGTCCAACACCATCGAACCTCCTATTAACCCTATTCCTATTACGTATACTTTCATATTTTTTTTATTTAGAAGCATCGCTTCTAAAAATTCCAAATTTTAAAATTCCAAACTCCAATCTTTGTCGAGTTTCTTGCGGAGATTTCTCCTTCGTCGAAATGACAAACTACAGCGAAAATCTGAAATCTACATTCTAAAATCTAAAATTTTTAAAATCGTTCAATTGCTTCTTGTACTTTTTCTTCTTTTACACACAATGAGAATCTGATATAACCTTCACCGTTGCTTCCGAAAATGGTTCCCGGTGTGATGAAAATATGTTTCTCATATAATATTTCGTCAATGAACTTTTCTGATGATTCGATTCCTTCCGGAAGTTTTGCCCAAACAAACAATCCAACTCCTTCTTTATAAACTTTGCAGTTTAATTTTTCTGCAAGTTTTTCGGTTAATTCTCTTCTTCGTCTGTAAATTTTATTATTGTCTTCAAACCAGGATTTATCACATTTTAAAGCTGCAATCGCACCTTTTTGGATTCCGTAATACATTCCGCTGTCCATGTTGCTTTTTACTTTTAGGACGGCGTCGATAATTTCCGGATTTCCTAAAACCATTCCTACTCTCCAGCCTGCCATGTTGAATGTTTTACTTAATGAATTCAATTCTAAAGCCACCTCTTTTGCACCTTCAACCTGCAATAAACTCATCGGTTTATCATTCAAAACAAAACTATACGGATTGTCGTTGATCAATAATATATTGTGTTTTTTAGCAAAAGCAACCAATTTTTCAAATAACGCTAAACTTCCTCTCGCCCCTGTCGGCATGTGCGGATAACCCAGCCACATTAATTTTACTTTCGAAAGGTCTAATTTTTCCAGAGCTTCAAAATCTGGTTCCCAGCTGTTTTCTTCTTTCAAATCATAATACACCGGAACTGCTCCTACCAAATTGGTTACCGAAGTATAAGTTGGATAACCTGGATTCGGAATTAAAACTTGATCGCCTTCGTTTAAAAAAGCCAGCGAAATATGCATAATTCCTTCTTTTGAACCCATTAATGGTAAAATTTCATTATTCGGATTCACTGCAACGCCAAACTGATCTTTATAAAAATCCGCCATCGCCTGTCTCATTTCTGGTAATCCCTGATAGCTTTGATAACCATGCCCATTCTCGTCCTGAATTGCCGAAGCTACTGCTTCAATTACGGCGCTCGACGGACTCAAATCAGGGCTTCCAATTCCCATATTGATGATCGGTTTTCCTTCAGACATCAGTTGTCTCACTTCTCTTAGTTTTGATGAGAAGTAGTATTCTTCAACTGTGTCTAATCGTTTTGCTGTTGTTATCATGATTCTTATTTATTCTCTTTTTCAGTTTTATTTTTTAATCCCGAAGGATTGGAATTTGGTATTTTAAAAAATTGAAATTTGCCATTTATGGCCTTGTATTTCTATATTCCCCAAGCACTTTAAAATATTCTGCCATTATGGTTAATAAGGCTTTTGCTTTTGCATAATCTTCGTATTTCTCGAATGTTACGTCTACGAAAAATGAATATTTCCAAGGCGTTTCAATTTTTGGAAGCGACTGGATTTTTGTCAAATTCAGTTTGCAGTCACTCATTACATTTAAAACCGCTGCAAGGCTTCCTCTTTTATGATCCAATTCAAATTTTACTGAAGCTCTGTTTATCTCGCTTTCCGGCAAAAATGAATTTTGCTTTTTAATGATTACGAAACGAGTCATATTGTTTTTGATCGTTTGAATCGCTGGTGCAATAATATCAAGATCGTACATATCGGCAGCTGTCTGGCTTGCAATTGCTGCAATTCCGGTTAACTGTTTTTCCTGAATTCTTCTTGCAGTTTCTGCCGTATCTTTATCCTCAACCAATTTGATATTTGGATATTGTTTCAAAAAATCCATACACTGTAAAAGTGCCATTGGGTGCGAATGAACTTCTTTTATATCTTCAATTTTCTGACCTTTTAAAGCCATTAAATTCTGCTGAATATTTAAATAATGCTCTCCAATTATGTGTAAATTATTCTTGTCTATCAAGGCATAATTCGGGATAATCGGACCTGCAATCGAGTTTTCGATCGCCATTACGGCCTGATCAGATTTTCCGGCAATAAGGCTGTCGATCAGTTCTTCAAAAGATAAACATTCATCAATATCTACATTTTCAGAGAAATACTCTTTTACAACCTGATGATGAAATGATCCTTTAATACCTTGTATTGCAATTTTCGTTGTCATATAGTCAAAAAAAAATCCTGATTTGCATCAGGATTGTATATTAGTTTTATTTGTCTTAAAATTTGATCTCAAATAACCATAGCACAATCCTGACTTCTACTAAAGAAGAAATAAAAATTGTTGCTAAAATAAAAACGGTTACTTGCCATTTTGTTTGTCTTATTGTTTAAATTCTCTGCGAATGTATAAATTATTTTCACCCCTCCAAAAAAAATATTGCATTTTATGAAACAAAAAAGGATTTCTTAACAAATTTAGCAGGTTTTGTATGATAATGTAAAAAAATAGGCTTTTTTTTGAAGCTGCTGAGATACTAAGCTGCTAAGGTTGTGAGTTTTTTTTCGCCGCGAATTCACGAATTAGCGCAAATCTTTGTGATTTTAAAATCAATTTCTCTAATTTCAAACAAATTAAAAAAGATTCATGTTTATTTTAAACCTAATCTCTTTGACCAATTTTTAGGTGAACGGGAAGTATGAAAAACACCTATTACTATTATTTCGTTCTTTTCAAATTTATAATGTATTCCGTATGGAAATCTTGAAATGAAACGAACTTTTACTGTTTTATATCTTTTTTGAAATGCATCTGGATTTCGCACAAGAGTATCTAATCCAGCCTCGAGACACAATTCAAAATCATACGACAATCCGATTCTTTGCTCTTCGTACCATAGTACAATGTCCTCGATATCGAACAAAGCTTCTTTTGTAAAACGAATATTAGTCACTATCTAATAGATTTTAAATGAGCTTTTATCTCATCCCATGTATATAATTCGGTTTTACCTTCTTCTAAATTTTTTAGTCTAATATCAAGTTCTTTTTCAACTTCACTGGAAATGTTCAATTCTTCTTTAGACACGCTATCCCACAATTGTTCGGCCAGAATTATTTTTTCGGCATTACTGTATTGAGACAAGTTTTTAATTTCCATAATTAATAAAATTTCATTGATTACAAATTTACGCAAATTTAATAATGAAAATAATCTTGATGTCAGATTAGTTTTTTCGCCGCGAATTTCACAAATTGGCACGAATTATTGTCGGTTCAAATTTAATTTCTCAAATCATTTGACACAAATCCCAAGTAAAAATTAGTGGAATTCGTGAAATTCACGGCAAAAAAAATTAAAACAATCCAGAAACCACTTTATTCTTAATTCCAATTTTGGTGTAATCGAAATCAAGTTTTTCTTTTAATAAAGAGGCATAGACACTCCTAAAATCAGTTTCGTATTTTAAATCACCGTTGTCTAAGTCTGCTAAGTTTGGATTTCGGCCTAGAATTGTTCCTTTATTATTGCCGCCGATAATGAACATTGGCGCCGCAGTTCCGTGATCGGTTCCGTTGCCGTTGTCTTTTACGCGTCGGCCGAATTCTGAGAAAACTACTATCGTTACATTTTGAAGCAGATTCGCTTGTTTTAAATCTTTGTAGAAACTAAAAAGCGAATCGTTTAAATCTGTCAATTTTCTTTCATGAATCGCCAGCTGATTATCATGGGTATCAAATCCATTTAAAGAGGTGTAATATACTTTTGAATTCAAATTTCCTTTTATCAAACGCGCAATCCATTCTAAGTTTTTGGATAATTCGGTTTTTGGATAACTGGTTTCTGATTTTGATTTCAACAATGCTTTCTGAATTTCATCTGAACCTTCGGTGACTGAATTGGCGATTTTTCGAACAAAATCTAATTGCGGATTATCTGATAATTTTGAATCTTCAATTCCGCCTTTCACTTTAAATCGATTCGGATCTTTTACGGTAATAGAATTCGGTTCAATTCCTTTTAAAGCCAGATTATCAATCGAATCTAGATTCACGCCCGCTGTTGGCTGATGTCCGTTGCATTGTAAATCCAAATAACGCCCAAGCCAGCCTTCGTTTACATATTTATTAGAATCTACGGCCGTCTGCCAAATTTCCTGACTTCTAAAATGCGAACGAACAGGCTCTGGATAACCCACATTTTGAATCACGGTTAAATCTCCGTTTTGCTGCATTTGGGCAAAGTCTTTTAATGACGGATGAAATGCCATTCCTTTATTTTTTCCGACAACAGCATCTTTATTTAAAGCAATTTTTGTTCGCAAATCATAATATAAAGGATCGTCATACGGAATAAAAGTATTCAGTCCGTCGTTTCCTCCATTCAACTGTACAAAAACAATGCATTGCTCGCCCACTATTAAATTTTGCTGTGTTCCAAAAGCGTGAAGAAAATCCGGAAGGACAAGCATTCCGCCAGTAAAAGTTCCTGTAAGTGTTAAAAAAGTTCTTCTGTTCATGATTTCAAACTTTTAAATTAATTGATATTCGGGCAGTTTGGTAATGTAATTGAATAACCGAATTACAGCAGCATCGGCATTAGGCTCTTTTGGATCAAAATCGTATTTCAAAAGATTTTCCATGTCTTTTTGAATCGATTCGTTTGTTTTAAAAAGCAATCGATCTGACAATTCAGAAATTATCGTTTTATTGTTTCCAGTGTCATCAAACTGAACTTTTACTTTAACCTTATTCATTTCCAAAACAGGTTTTTCAGAATCAGCACTCATTTTGTTTAGAAATTTCCCCGTGATCGTTCGTCCTTTACAAAGCAAATCTGAAGTATTATTTCGTTGTAAATAAATCTGCGAAGTCAGCCATGAATTCCCTCCGTCCCATCCTTTCACATTGGTTTGATTATACAAATCCATTCCCTGCTGTTTTAGGAAATATTGTACCATGCCATTGTTAAAATCTTCCATTTGCAGTTCATCCGTTAATTGCAGAATATAAACCAGTGGATTTTTAATTTTACTTCCGGCATTTTCTTTTGCATATTCTTCGGTAAAAATCTTGGTCAGCAAAGGTTCGATTTCAAATTTTACTTTTCGGAGATAATCGCCATAATACGTTACCAATTTTTCTGGCGGGTTATCATAGATAAACCATTTCAGTAATTTTCGGGTAATGAGATACGGAATGTTTTTCTGTTCAAAAATAATTTCAACTAAATCATCGGATTTCCAATTTCCGGTTTTCCCGAAATAGGTTTTATCGCTGTTGTCTTCTATGTTTTTTCTGTAAACTGCGCCGTCATCGCCCACATTTAAACCTGCTAAAGCTTTGGCGCCGTTTTTAATATCTTCTTCTGAATAATTTCCAATTCCGATCGTGAATAATTCCAGCAATTCACGACTGAGGTTTTCGTTGACTTTTCCTTTTTTATTATCTCCGTTATCGAGATATCTTACCATCGCATTTGATTTGAGAATCTGTTTGGTTAATTCTTTAAAATTGCCAAAAGCATTTTCCCGTAAAATCATATTGTGCTGATAAATCCAGTAATTGACCTTTACTTTCTGCGAAGTCGACACGAAGTGATTGTGCCAAAAGCAGACCATATTTTCGCGAAGCGGAAATTCGTCTGTTCGCATTTTGTTGATCCACCATTTCTTGAGTTCAATATTAGAGTAAACTTCTTTCTTTAAAGCTTTCTTTTTGAATTCTGAATCGGCATTTTTAATCGATTCTCGAAGTTTTTTCAATTCCGCCAAAGTTTTAGGATCGTCCTGCAGAAAATCCGGCAGTCCTTTGTCAAATTTTGAATCGTAAGAATGCTTTAGGAATTTTTCTAATCCGAGTTTTTCTATCTTTTCGGCTTCTTTACCAGAGAAACCTAAACGTAAGGACCAAAGACTGCTCTTTTTCATAATTTGGAAATTATTACTAATAAGACTTCGTTCTCTTTAAAAGGTTTAATTTTTTAAAGAAGCTAAGTCACTGAGGTTCTAAGGTGCTGAGATTTGAAAGTATTTGGTAATAGTTTTAAACGAAGGTTTTTTGGGGATATTGTTGTTTTAAATTGAAATGTTACAGTATAGCAGGTTCGAAAAACGTGAATATCCCACAAACAAAAAACTATTGAAAATATCCTAACTTATTATTATAAAACCTTTTTCAGGCTAAAAGCTTCTTTTAACAAGCAGATATTTGCACAATAACTTAAATACAAATTCCAAAATGAATATTTATAAAATTGGATCTGATTATGACAATTATAGATTTTTACTACCAGCTGATAATACTGGCTTAACAAGCACTGATGGCGGGTCGTTAATTAAAGACTGGAAAATATGTGATTATTTTTTATTTAAAGATCCGAGAAAGAAAACTGACAAACGTAAAACTGATTTTACTGCAAGTTGTTATAATTCTAGTGTATTGATGATCGAAAATCGTCATAAAGACATTCTCATGAACCTTTCCAGAAACAGCATTGAATATTTAGAAATAAATACCCCTGAATTGAATCAAAGCTTTTACATTGCCAATATCGTTAAATCTGTAAATGTAATTGAGCATGAAGCAATATCGCATGAAGATTTTATGAATTCATTTAGAAATGGCACAATGAAATTTAGATTAGAAAATATTGGCGATAATGAAATTTTTCGTGACAAAAAATTTAGCTCTTTTTACTATTGTACACAGAAATTTATAGACGCAATGAATGAAGCAAATATAACTGGTTTGAAATTTACAAATGCAGGTATTGCTTTTTAAGAACAGCCATGAATACTAATTTAAGAAAGAAATCTAAAATAACACAAAATGAAGATAGAAGTAATTTCAGCCGGAAATGATGAAAATATACAAATTATAGAAAGCAAATTTTCTATATCTCTTCCCAATGATTATAAAAATTTTATACAAACAAATGACGGGGCAAGAATTATTGATGGTTATTTCTGGATTGAAGAACTGAATCAAAAAGCATTAATGGGAATTTTCTATGGAGTATCAGTAACCAGATCTATTAATATTATTGATATAAATACAGAATATTTCGAAGATATTCCTCAAAACAGTATTTTAATTGGCCGTGATGCCGGTGGCGCTTTTATACTTTTGCTAAATGACAACATAAATAATGGAATTTATTTTTATGATCATTCATATTTCTTTGAAGAATCCAGCGACAGCAAAAACACTTACCTCATTGCAAAGTCATTTGATGATTTTATCAAAATATTAGAACAAACCCAGCCTGATTGATTTATACTTAGCTCAGTAAATTTTAAAACAATTATTTTTTCATACATAAGATGAAAACCATTGAGAATAAAAAAATGTTTTTACCCCATGATGATGGTGGAAATATATTTCAAAATTTATCTTTTAATGAATGTATTTTTGACAACTGTTCTTTATCCTTGTCAAAGAACATAGAAATGTTATCAACTATCAAAAATGTGACATTATCCAATTGTCAAGCCAAAAGTTGTATAATTGGACCTTCATATTTAAAAAATGTATTGATCGATAATTTAAATACCGGGGATATATTATTAATATGGTCAGCGTTATTTGATCATGTAACTTTAAAAGGAAAAATAGGTAATATTAAAATAAACAATTCTGGTTTTGATCTCTACGACAAACCGGAAATTCAAAAAAAATTAGACTCTTTAAGACAGGATTTTTACTCCAAAACAGATTGGGCATTAGACATATCTGAAGCAAAGTTTCTTAATTTTTCATGTGAAGGCATTCCAGCTGATATCATTAAACGCGATAATAAAACACAAGTAGTAATAAAAAGAGAAAAGTTTAATTCTATCGAAATGTTAGATTCAAATTTCCAAAAAGAACATTCGGATTTATATTTTATATTACAAATGTTTTTACGTTCTCAAGAAGAAGATATAGTATTAATAACTCCATTAGGAAGAGATGCCAGATATCACAAACCTATATTTGACGGACTTATGAAATTAAGAAAAATGGGAATTGCGGAAGAAAACTAATTATTAAAAAAAACATGAATTACATAGATCACTCACATTTAAAATCATGGTTACATAATGATGCTGTCATTATTTCAATTGATGACTCTAATGAATTCGACAAATATCTATCTAATCTTCTGTGGGATGCAACAGGAAACCTTTCTTCCAATTATGAATTTGCACCCACCTGTTTGTCTGATTTTGATTTAGATAAAAATCAACAATGGTTAAAAAAACAAAAATTGGCAGAAATTCACATATCGTATTCTGGTATAAAAGCGGGCAACCGTCTTTAATGTGTAAAAAAGAATTTGCTCTCCAAAATATTGACACAGCATATTGGAAAACACCAGGCAAAAGATTTATGTTTGGTGCAAATATTATAAATGGTAGAGTTAATTTGTCATTTGGAGATTTATTAATTTATGACGGTAATGATATTATTAACGCACTTATCTAATAACATCATCAGGATTAAACAGATTTATTTTGTCTCATAATTTTATCCAAGATTAAAATCACAACGCATGGCTGAATTCACAGGAGTTTTTTACGGTTTTTATAGCAATAAAAGTATTGATATTGTTTTTGATGCTCTAAAAAGAAAAATAGTTGAGATGGGGTATCTATACAGATATAATAAATTTAAAGAAGAAGAATCATTATTTACCTATAGAAATTCAGCAATGCTTCAACAACACGAAAAAGAAGGATACAATTTGGGTAAGAATAATGAAGGCTGCTTTTGCATCGAAGCAAAGAAAGTGAACTTAAACGGAAAAGCTCTACTAACAAAATTAGATGAATACTCTGGTTTCGATCCTTATGAAATAGAATTTCTATTTAATAACATTTATTATTACTTTCTTATTTTACCTGAATCTGTCGAAAATTCAGATTTCTGTGCAAAAATAAAAAACGATTTAACGAACGTAATAAATCAAATCAATTAACCTAAAAATCTACAATTAACACCCAGGCTATCTGCTTCTTTATAGAACTCTATAACCACATTTTCATCTTCAAGTTCTAAAATTATTATCTGGTCTTATTGAAGATCCTATTTTTGGGAAATCCTCTATTAAAAATCTTAATGAATTATGATTTATATACTCAAATCTTTGTCAAAGTTTAAAACTTTGACAAAGATCGTTAATAAGATCAGACCGTAATAAACGTATTTTATGTCATTTCGACGAAGGAGAAATCTCCGTAAGAAGATCTACAAAGATTGGCAAAATACTTTACGGAGCCACTTACGAAGATTTCTCGTTCCTCGAAATGACAAGATTGTCGAAAAAGCATAAATCAACTAAACAAAAAAAGCAGTTACCAAAAAATGATAACTGCTTAATATATTAAGATGCAGTTTTTAAAAATCTAAAATCTGCATTCTAAAATCTAAAATTATTAAGATCCACACATTTCACAATCCTCAGGATCTGCTGCTTGTGCTTTTAATAACATTGCTTTGTAGTCTTCAACGCTGATTGCTTCACTTTCCTGAACTAAAGAAGGTGCTGTTTCCTCTTTTTTATCGTTATTAAGAGTGAATTTAATCGCATCTACAGCCGCTTTTGTTCTCAAGTAATACATTCCAGTTTTTAAACCAGACTGCCAAGCGTAGAAGTGCATTGACGTAAGTTTAGAATAGTTCGCATCTTGCATGAACAAGTTCAGCGATTGAGACTGGTCAATAAAATAACCTCTTTGACGAGACATATCGATAATATCTTTCATCGACATTTCCCATACTGTTTTATATAGTTCTTTTAAGTCTTGCGGGATAACATCAATGTTTTGAACAGATCCGTTATGACGCATGATTTCTTGTTTCAATGTTTCGTTCCACAATCCTCTTTCGACTAAATCGTGAAGTAAATGTTTGTTTACTACGATGAATTCTCCAGATAATACACGACGAGTGTAAATGTTTGAAGTATATGGTTCGAAAGCTTCGTTGTTTCCTAAAATCTGAGAAGTCGATGCTGTTGGCATTGGCGCAACTAATAATGAGTTACGAACTCCGTGCTCTACAACTTCTTTTCTTAATGAAGCCCAGTCCCAACGACCAGATAATTCTTCATCTTTCATTCCCCACATATTGTGCTGGAATTCTCCTTGTGACATTGGAGATCCTTCGAATGTAGAATATGGTCCTTCTTCTTTTGCCATTTCCATAGAAGCGGTTACGGCTGCAAAGTATAAAGTTTCGAAAATTTCTTGATTCAGTTTTTTCGCCTCATCACTTGTAAACGGCATACGCAACATGATAAAAGCATCTGCCAAACCTTGGACTCCTAATCCAACCGGACGGTGGCGTAAGTTTGAATTTTCAGCTTCTTTTACCGGGTAGTAATTTCTATCGATTACTTTATTTAAGTTGCGGGTTACACGTTTTGTAACATTGTAAAGTGCTTCGTGATCAAATTTTCCGTTTTCAATAAACATTGGCAATGAGATCGAAGCTAAGTTACAAACTGCGATTTCATCTTTAGATGTAAACTCCATAATCTCTGTACACAAGTTTGAAGAACGGATTGTTCCTAAATTCTTGTGGTTCGATTTACGGTTTGCTGCATCTTTGTACAACATATATGGTGTTCCGGTCTCGATTTGTGATTCCAGAATTTTCTCCCATAACTCACGAGCGCGGATTGTTTTTCTTCCTTTATTTTGGAATTCGTAATCGGTATATAATTTTTCGAATTCTTCTCCGTAAACATCATATAATCCTGGACATTCGTTTGGACACATTAATGTCCAAGTAGAATCTTCCTGAACACGTTTCATGAATAAATCAGAAGTCCACATCGCGAAGAATAAATCTCTTGCACGCATTTCTTCTTTTCCATGGTTTTTCTTCAAATCCAGGAAATCAAAAATATCAGCATGCCATGTTTCAATATAAATCGCAAAACTTCCTTTACGTTTTCCTCCTCCTTGATCTACATAACGAGCTGTATCGTTAAAAACACGCAGCATTGGAACAATTCCGTTTGAAGTTCCGTTTGTACCACGAATGTAAGATCCGGTTGCACGAACGTTATGAATAGAAAGTCCAATTCCTCCCGCTGACTGCGAAATTTTTGCTGTTTGTTTTAATGTATCGTAGATTCCGTCAATACTATCATCCTGCATTGCCAAAAGGAAACAAGAAGACATTTGCGGTTTTGGAGTTCCTGCATTGAACAACGTTGGCGTTGCATGCGTAAAGAACTTTTTAGACATTAAATCGTACGTTTCAATAACCGATTTTAAATCGTCTAAGTGAATTCCAACAGATACACGCATTAACATGTGCTGTGGACGCTCAACGATTTTTCCGTTTATTTTTAATAAATACGAACGCTCCAGAGTTTTAAAACCAAAGTAATCGTAATTAAAATCTCTTGTATAAATAATATGAGAATCTAAAAAAGCAGCGTTTTCCTGAATCACTTTAAATACGTCATCAGCAATTAATGGCGCATCTTGGTTATTTCTTGGATTCACATAGTTATACATGTCTTTCATCGTTTCAGAGAAAGATTTTTTTGTATTTGAATGTAAATTTGAAATTGCCACACGTGCTGCTAATTGTGCATAATCAGGATGCGCAATAGTCATAGAAGCCGCCGTTTCTGCTGCAAGATTATCCAGTTCAGAAGTCGAAACCCCATCATACAATCCTTCGATAACTCTCATGGCTACCTTTACAGGATCTACGAGCTCATTTAAGCCGTAACACAATTTTTTGATTCTTTCTGTAATCTTATCAAACATTACGGGCTCTCTGTGGCCATCTCTTTTTACTACATACATAAGCTTACCTTTTATAGTTATTGAAAAAATGAAAGTAACTAGAGAACGAACTCCAGCACTTAAACATTGCGTGTTTTTAAATTATTTTTTGAGAATTACCAAATTCTCAATAGTTACTTGTTTCAAATTCGAAATCCGAATTTAAATGCGTCAAAAATTGCTATTGAATCTGCGACTTGGGGAAAGAGATTCAACCTTAAAAAATATTTTGTAATCTTTTTTCAGCGTCTCTTGAAGAGCAGGCGCTAAAAGTATTTTTTGTTACCTAAAAATCTGCATCGAATGAAATTTTCTGAGCATCGCTGTCATTGTTCATAACACCTGACTTTTGATACTCTGCAACACGTTTTTCAAAGAAATTAGTTTTTCCTTGTAATGAAATCATGTCCATGAAATCGAATGGATTTGCTGATCCGTAAACACGCTCACAACCTAATTCTACTAATAATCTATCAGCAACGAACTCTAAATACTGCGTCATTAAAGCAGCGTTCATACCAATTAAACTTACCGGAAGAGATTCTGTAATAAACTGTCTTTCGATATCTAAAGCATCGACAATAATTTCTTTGATTCTTTCTTTTGGCACTTTGTTTACCAAATGGTGATTGTGCAGGTGAACTGCAAAATCACAATGTACGCCTTCGTCACGAGAAATCAACTCATTAGAAAACGTTAAACCTGGCATAAGACCACGTTTTTTTAACCAATAAATTGAACAGAAAGCGCCTGAGAAAAATATTCCTTCAACTGCAGCAAAAGCAATAAGTCTTTCGGCAAACGAATCAGATTCGATCCATTTTAAAGCCCATTCTGCTTTTTTCTTAATTGCAGGAAAAACTTCTAAAGCATTAAACAGCTCAGCTTTTTCATTATCATCTTTTACATAAGTATCAATTAATAAAGAATACGTCTCACTGTGAATATTCTCCATCATGATTTGGAATCCATAGAAAAATTTTGCTTCAGGATATTGAACCTCGTTAACAAAATTCTCAGCAAGGTTTTCATTTACGATTCCGTCAGAAGCAGCAAAAAATGCTAAAATATGTTTAATGAAATATCTTTCGTCGTCATTAAGTTTGTTATTCCAATCTGTCAAGTCCTGGTGTAAATCGATTTCTTCAGCAGTCCAGAAACTAGCTTCCATTTTTTTATACCATTCCCAAATATCATGATGTTTGATAGGAAAAATAACGAAACGATTTTTATTTTCTTGTAAGATTGGTTCTACTTGAGACATGACAATTTTTGTTTAATTTTTATACCGAATTTTTTGCTAATTCAATAGACTACAAAGATTGTCAATTAACGTCAAAAATGAAAGTCAAACTTATTCACAATCTGACTGAGTTTTTAACAACGTTAATTTTTTGAAACGTTTTTCATACAATAATTAATTTACTGGAAATGAATCATTTAAAACCACTAATTACGTCCTGAAGCCCCGTAAAATATAGAATTTTAAATATAAAAAACAAGAAATTTAATTAAGTTTTAAAAAGTTTTTTTTGAGTTAAAACTTAATTTTTTTGAGTCAAAATATGTAGTCAAAAAGACTATAAATGTAGTCTGTTGAAGAGCGCTTTTTTTTTAAGAATTTTTAAGTTCCTGAGCTACTTTTTCAAGTTCCAAATACCAGTCTTCTCCAAAACGCCTAATAAGCGCTTCTTTGACAAATTTATAAACAGGAACTTCTAATTCTTTACCTAAAGAACAAGCATCATCGCAAATATCCCATCGGTCATAATTTACTGCTGCAAATTCTGTAAAGTCTTTTACGCGGATTGGATATAAATGACAAGAAACAGGTTTTTTCCAATCTACGATTCCTTCATTATAAGCTTGCTCGATACCGCAAAGAGCAGTTTTGCCGTCAAAAATCACATACGCGCAGTCTTTGTTATCAATAAGCGGTGTTTCAAGATCACCATCGGTTCCTGTTACCCAGGTTCCTTGTGCTTCGATTGCCTCGATTCCTTCTTTACGCAAAAAAGGTTTTACTTTAGGATAAATTTCTTCTAATATTTTGGTTTCAGCCTCATTTAAAGGCGCACCCGCATCACCATCAACACAACAAGCTCCTTTACAAGCAGACAAATTGCAAACAAATTCTTTTTCCAGAATGTCTTCTGAAATAATAGTTTTCCCTAACTGAAACATGATATTATACTGTATTTTAATAAAATGCAAAGATAGTCAAAGAAAACAGATATTGATTCTAAATTGAACCTCAAGGTCACAAAGGTTTTATAATTAAGATCTCAATGCTGATTTTTGAATTATATCTTTATGAATCTTTGCTGAGTATTTTTACGATACTTTATAATTAAAACCAGAATTGTTATAAATATCACTTTTTTAACCAATAAAACATGTTTTTATAACAAAAATACATTGTATTGAAAAAACACCTAACTTTATTATCTACTTTTGCAGCAGTTTTTTAAACCTTAAAAATCAAAGCGATATGTTAGAAATCGATTTAAAAGAAATCATTACAGTTAGTATGGTGCTTTTTGCCGTAATTGATATTGTAGGTTCTATTCCTATTATTGTGAATTTAAGAGCCAAAGTTGGTCATATCGAATCTGAAAAAGCTTCGATTGTTGCCGGTGCAATTATGATTGTTTTCTTGTTTGTTGGAGAAGGATTATTAAACTTAATAGGTATCGATGTTCATTCGTTTGCCGTTGCCGGATCGTTTGTGTTATTTTTTCTGGCGCTGGAAATGATTTTAGGAATCAGAATTTATCGTGATGAAGAACCAGGCTCCGCTTCTATTGTTCCGTTAGCGTTTCCATTAATTGCAGGAGCCGGAACTATGACAACATTACTTTCACTGCGATCTCAGTTTCATACTATTAATATTATCATCGCAATTTTACTCAATATTATATTGGTTTATGTGGTTTTAAAGTCTTCTAAAAAAATAGAAAATCTGTTAGGAGAAAACGGTCTTGGCGTAGTTCGCAAGACATTTGGAGTGATACTTTTGGCAATTGCTGTTAAATTATTCGCTGCTAATGTTAAAGGTTTGTTTGTCTAACAATTATTTTTATACTTTTACCCCCAATAAATTTATAAAATACAACTTTAAGACATTTTTTATTAAAGTTTTACTTTGATATTTTTAGATAAAACAAACAACCAATATGAAAATCTTCACTTCAATCTTAGTGCTTTTAGCATTAGCTTTAATTGTTTTTAATATTACGCTATTAGACTTTACAAATCCTTTTCAGGGTGACAGTATGGTAGCTTTTATTGGAATTGCAGCTTCTTTTTGCGCCGTATTGATTCTTTTGATTTTTAGAATTTCAAAAAGAATTGAAGAAAAAACAAACGGCAGATAGTAATGTTTGACGTTTTAATTATCGGCGGGGGCGTATCAGGAATGTCTTGCGCCTTGGTCTTGGGATCTGCCAATAAAAAAGCTTTTGTTACCGACAAAAAAATCGGAATTTTTACGCATCAGAAAAACTCTTCTTTACAAGAGGCAATTTTCTACAATGCTTATGGCATAACGCCAGGTAAATTAGGTTCTGAACTCCTTACAGAAAGCACTCAGGACTTAGCTGCGTCTTATCCGCATATCGATCAGATTGCAAATGAAAAAGTAATACGAATTGAAGGTTCTTTTCCTTCCTTTACTGTTGTTACGAATAAAAATTCTTATCAAACAAAAAATATTGTAATAGGAATTGGTTCTGCCAATACTTTTGATATTGAAGGTTTAATGCAGTATGTTGAGCCTCATAAAAAAGCATTGCCGGAAAAACAGCGTATTCAACTTAAAAATGAAGATCATAAAGTAGCCGATGGTATTTATGTAATTGGAACTTTAGCCGGCTGGAGAAGCCAGTTAGCCATTGCAGCCGGAAGCGGTGCTGCTGTTGCAACAGATATTCTTACTTTGTGGAATAACGGCACTCAGACTCACTCGCACGACAGTATTCGATAATCAAAATAAGTTTACTATAAAAATAAAACCATTAAGAGATTAAGTTTATTAAGCTTTGAGCTAAATTCCTTAATCTCTTAATGGTTAGAATGATTTATGTCTGCAGTTATTTTACTGACACAATCTGTGTAACTTTTATATGTTTTTCGTCATCTGTTTTCCAGATTTCTCCTTTTAGCGAAACCACATCACCAATTTTTAGCTGTTTGTAATTTTGAGGTCCGCCTACATTTACAATGCTGATTGTCGCAAAATATACTTCTTTTGTATCTGTATTAACTTTTGCAGTATAACCGTCTTTTCCTGATTCAATCGATTCGACTTTACCAGAAACAGTATCAACACTATTGTTTTTTACAGAATTACAAGAAACTATAAAAGTCATTAAAAGAACAATGACACCAATTTTTTTTAGATTTTTCATATTTTAGATTTTACCCGCAAAGTACGCTTTCATTGGCGTAAGTTTCGCTAAGTTTTATTTTAATTTACTATTATTTTAGAGTCAAATTTTATGCCAGCTGAACACAGCTTCCGGCAATAACTTTTAAACCGCTTTCAAATTCTTTCCAGACTCTAATGTATTTGAAAACTCCTTGTATGGGATTATTATCGTAATTACCTTTTAATGAAATAGTAACAGCAACTACAGCCGAATTATTGATTACATTAATAATTTGATCTGAAGCCTCCAGAGAGTCAATTTTCATTTTTCCGGAACGGTAAGCATTTAAATCAAAATCTTTGGTAATAGTTTGTCCGTCCGGCATATTAAAAAGTAAATCATCATGAAGCATTTGATCTAAAACGGAAATGTCTGAATTTTTAATTGCTGTTAAAAGTTCAATCTCGGCAGTAACAATTGTTTCTTTTTCCATTAAATAAGGATTTAGCGTTATTTCTTAGGATTCTGGATTGCTTTTATCATAGCGTCATCTTTTAAAATAACATCATAATAATACATTTCTCCATATAACTGACGTGCAAATTCTGCTGTAATGTATCTATTTACCAATGCTTTGGTTTTATCTAATTTAAGATCTAAGCCAGTCATTAGTATATAGTTTTTAAACTTTTTAAAATAAGCATCAGAAGTTTTCATTTTTTCTAAAAACTCATTAAACTTAAGTCCTGCAAAAGCATCACGATCTTTGTCTAATTCTTCAAAAACAAAATGTCCTACAATTCCGGTTTGAAGCAGATAAGCCACATTTTCATTTCCATGTTCAGCTTCCATTGGAACAAAAACATCCGGAACGATTCCGCCTCCGCCGTATACGATTTTTCCTTTTGGCGTTTTAAATTTTAAAGAATCTGCGACTTTTATACTGTCTTTTGCATACAATTCTCCGGTTGCAATTCTAGATTCTGATTCTTTAAAATATTCTTCGTTTCCTTTTTTATATGGTTTTTGAATTGAACGTCCGGTTGGCGTATAATATCTCGCCACGGTTAAACGAACGGCAGATCCGTCGTTAAAATCCATTTCGCGCTGTACTAAACCTTTTCCAAAAGAACGACGTCCTACAATAGTACCACGGTCATTATCCTGAATAGCGCCAGCCAGAATTTCGCTTGCAGAAGCACTGTTTTCGTTAATTAAAACAAATACTTTTCCCGTTTCAAAACTTCCTGCTTTTGTCGCGTATGTTTTCTCTGTAGTTCCGTTTTTGTTTTTAGTAAAAACAATCAGCTGTTTATCTTTTAAGAATTCATCGGCAATAGCAATGGCTTCTTCCATATAACCGCCTCCGTTATCGCGAAGATCAATTACAAGCGACTGAATTCCTTTTTGTTTTAATCTGGTTAAACCTGTTTTAAATTCATTAAAAGTAGTTTCGGCAAAACGATTGATTTTGATATAACCTGTATTATTTCCAATTAATAAAGAAGCATCAACACTTTTAATTGGTATAACATCTCTTTTAATTTTAAATTTCAGCTTCTTTTGTTCCGATTTTCTAAAAACTGTCAATTCGATTTCAGATCCTTTTATTCCTTTTAATTTAGAAAACAAACTATCAGAAGGAAGTCTTCTGCCGTATAATTTTGTTTTTCCTGCAAACAGGATTCTGTCTCCGGATTTTAATCCCGCTTTTGCCGAAGGTCCGTTTTCGACTGGTTTTATAATAGCAACAGAATCTTTGTACATGTAGAAATTAATTCCAATTCCAACAAAATCACCTTTCATGCTTTCGGCAACCTCAGCTTGTTCGCTTGGCGGAATATAAACAGAATGCGGATCTAATTTTGAGAGTATATTATCGACAGTAAGATTAACTATAGAATCTGTATTAACGCTGTCAACATATTCAGTATTGATAAAATCAATAAGTTTATTCAGCTTGGTTTTTGAGTAATTTTTAGCCAAAAGCTGATCATCTGCGGAAGCATTTGTAAAACTTCCTATCACGGTTCCCAGAGCAAAAGTCGCTCCAATAACAATTGGCAGATATTTGGGATTAAATTTCATTATTCTTCTAAAACAGGAATATGTTCTACTTCGACACCCGCTTTTATTAAAAACTGAATTCCGGCATCATCTCGGTATCCGTCTTTATACACCACTCTTTTGATACCAGACTGGTGTATTAATTTACTGCATTCTTTACAAGGCGAAAGTGTAATATATAATGTTGCGCCTTCGCAGGATTGTGTTGATCTGGCTACTTTCAGGATTGCATTTGCCTCTGCGTGCAGTACATCCCAGCGCGTTAATCCGTCTTCGTCTTCACAGCAATTTTCAAATCCGGAAGGTGTTCCGTTGTAACCGTCAGAAATAATCATTCTGTCTTTTACGATAATCGCACCAACCTGTTTACGTTTGCAATACGATAAAAGACTCCATTCTTTAGCAATTCGCAAATAGGCTTTATCGTATTTATTTAATTTTTTTACTTCCATTTATTTTATCTGTTCCAAATAGGACTTTCGATAATCATTGGAATTACTACTCCAATAATAAAAGCCGACATTACCAGCGCCCAGTCGCGTTTTGAAAAACGAAAAACTGTCTGCACTATATATGATATTACCAAAACAACAAAAACAACAATTAACTGTGCTGCTTCGATACCTAAGGCAAACTCTCCCAAAGGTAACAATTTTGACGATGCAGAACCTCCTAAAATTGTTTTGAAGTAATTTGAGAATCCTAAACCGTGAATAATACCAAAGAATAAAGTTATAAAAAATACCAGATTTATGCTATCATTTTTTGAGGTCTTTCCTGCCGTAAATAAATGATAAAGAGCTGTTATTAAAATCGTAATAGGAATTAAAAATTCGACCAGATTTACCTTTATGGCTACGATTCCGTAAACTGAAAGGATTAAAGCAATGGTATGTCCAATTGTAAAAACTGAAACTAAAAGAAAAATCCTTTTCCAGTCTTTAAAAAGGTAAGGAACCGTTAAAGCAATTAAAAAAAGAACATGGTCGTAAGCATTAATATCAAGCACATGCTTTAAGCCTATTTGAAAATAAATCCAAAATTGTGACATAGGGAATAGAAAATTAAATAATTAGGGGTTGTAAACTTACAATTAATTTTGATAATTAAAGATTTGCATTATCAAATCGTACAATAAAAATAAGTTAAATTTTATGAGAAATTTAAAATCAATAATTTAAAAATAGACCTATATTTGTTCAATAAAAACTTATTAATTATGCCATTTTCAGAATTATTTGATAACGAATTCAAACAAAGAAACAGAGGTCATTTCTCTGCAATTGTGCGTGTTGCATTTGCTGACGGTAAAATAAGCCCGGAAGAACAGGAATTTTTGGATAAAATTGCTTCAACATTACAAATTTCAGAAGACGAATATAAAGAGATCCTTAAAGATCCGTGGAAACACCCAATAAACCCGCCTTATTTATATACACAGCGTTTAGAACGTTTATATGATTTAGCAAGAATGGTTCACGTAGATCACCACTTAGGAGATCAGCAGGAAGTTATGTTAAACCGTATGGGATTAGCTTTAGGATTTACTCCGGGCAACGTAAATTATATTGTTTCAAAAGCATTATCTCTAATCGATAAAAAAGTAGATTTAGATACTTTCCTTTTTGAAATGGAGAATATGAATAAGTAATTTTTAGTGTTCAGTATTCAGGTTTTTAGTGTTCAGTCTATATGCTGATTCTTGAAATTGAATTCTAACTAAAATATAGAACCCGACAGATTTTAAAAATCTGTCGGGTTCTTTTTTATAATTAACCGAAAAAAAAAGTTTTTAAAACCTTTAGAATAATTTCGGTTAAGTCTGAACACTAAAAATCTAAACACTGAACACTCTACTCAGCTGCCATAAATTCCTCCGCTTTTTCTACCATGCTTTTGCTTCCGCAGAAAAAAGGAACTCTTTGGTGCAGTTCAGTTGGCTGGATTTCCATAATTCTTCCAAAACCATCTGTTGCTTTTCCTCCCGCCTGCTCAGCTATAAATGCCATTGGATTACATTCGTATAATAAACGTAATTTCCCTTTTGGCGCTTTTGAACTTGTTGGATATATATAAATTCCTCCTTTAATCATGTTTCGGTGAAAATCGGCAACTAAACTTCCTATATATCGTGAAGTATACGGGCGATCTTCTTCTTCACGCTGGCAGTATTTAATGTAATTTTTTACTCCCTGCGGAAAATGAACATAATTTCCTTCGTTTACAGAATAGATATTTCCGTTTTCAGGAAACTTCATATTAGGATGTGAAAGGTAAAATGTACCAATTGCCGGATTTAACGTAAACCCATTTACACCAAAACCGGTTGTATACACTAACATGGTTGAAGTTCCATAAATTACATAGCCTGCTGCAACTTGATTGACTCCCGGTTGTAAAAAATCCTCGCTTGTTACCGGAGTTCCTATTGGCGTAATTCTTCTAAAAACAGAAAAAATAGTTCCCACAGAAACATTTACATCAATGTTTGAAGATCCGTCTAGCGGATCCATTAAGATCACGTACTTATTATTATGACAGTTGTCGCTCCCCTGAACTGTTATAAAATCGTCGTTTTCTTCTGAAGCAATACCACAGACAATCTCACGGTTTATTAACGTCTGGATAAATACTTCGTTTGCATAGACATCTAATTTTTGCTGGTCTTCGCCCTGAATATTCTGCTCGCCGGCGGCGCCAATAATATCCACTAAACCTGCTTTGTTAACTTTATAGTTTACGACTTTTGCCGCCAAACGTATAGAGTTGATAATTCGGGAAAGTTCTCCCGACGAATACTGAAATGCTTTTTGGTTCTCAATAATAAACTCTCCCAGTGTTTTATTGCGTTCTTCCATTGCTATATCGTTATAGTTTTAATTTTAAGTCACAAATATCGCTTATTTTGTGAGAATGATTTAAAAATTATTTTGTTAGTTTGCTACTATTGTATATTTGCTAATTAATGGCAAAAAGTACCTTATAAATAAATGCTTTTTTAGCTAATAAAGACTTAATAATACGAATAAATGAATATTAGAAAAGGAAATCCCGAAGACATGAAATCGGTTTTGGGGTTAATACAGGAGCTGGCAATATTCGAAAAAGAACCTGACGCTGTAGTTATTACAGAGGAAGATTTAGTTCGTGACGGATTTGGAGAAAAACCGCTTTTTCAGGTTTTTGTGGCCGAGATTGATTCAGACGAAAGTGAAAGCGGTAAAGAAATAGTAGGCATTGCGTTATACTATTATCGTTACTCTACCTGGAAAGGAAAAACCATACACCTTGAAGATTTAATTGTGAAAGAAAAAATGCGCGGCACTGGTTTAGGTTCTGCCCTTTATTCTGAAATTATGAAGCAGGGAAAAAGAGATAATGTGCGAAGAGTAGAATGGAACGTTTTAGCGTGGAATACACCAGCCGTAAACTTTTATAAAAACTCAGGAGCCAAAATTCTCGAAGACTGGCAGGTTGTTCAAATGGACGAAGCTGGCGTTAATGCGTTCTTAGAAAAGTTATAAAAATATATTTTGCCACAGATTATCAGGATTAAAATGATTTTAAAATCTGTGTCAGCTTATCTTTAGCTTACAAATTAATTGATTAGCAAAAGATAAAAAATCTGTGAAAATCATTTTAATCTGTGGCAAAAAAAGCTGCGGCATAAAAATTATAAAGTATAAAAGTATACCAGATTTCGTTTAATCTGAAATCTAAAATTAAAAATCTAAAATCAACAATGAGAGTATTTAAATTTGGTGGTGCATCAGTAAAAGATGCAGATGGAATTAAAAACGTATACGACGTTTTACAAAAAGTAGGTTATGAAGATGTGATTTTGGTCGTTTCGGCAATGGGAAAAACCACAAATGCTCTTGAAGTAGTAATCAAAAATTATTTTGATAAGTCAGAAGAACTAAATTCATCTGTACAAGAAATAAAAAATTATCACTTTCAAATCGTATTAGATTTGTTTAAAGATGAAAACCATCCGGTTTTTGCAGCTGTAAATGCTCAGTTTGCAGAATTAGAATATTTCCTTGCGCATAACAAATCTCCTAATTATAACTTTGTTTACGATCAGGTTGTAAGTTTTGGTGAATTAATTTCGACTAATATTTTAAGTCATTTTATGAATTTCATGGGCATTCAGACACAATGGCTTGATGTTCGCAACTTCATTAAAACGAATGCAAACTACAGAGATGCCGAAGTTGACTGGGAAACTACAGAACAAAACATCAGCAAAAATGTTCCAAGAAAAACATTAAACATTACACAAGGTTTCCTTGGTGCCGATGAAAATAACTTTACAACAACTCTTGGTCGTGAAGGTTCTGATTATACTGCCGGAATTTTTGCTTACTGCTTAAATGCCGAAAGTGTAACGATTTGGAAAGATGTTCCAGGAGTTATGAACGCCGACCCTCGTTATTTTGAAAATGCAAGTCTGCTTAACCAGATTTCGTATCGTGAAGCTATCGAATTAGCGTTTTACGGAGCAACGGTTATTCACCCAAAAACATTACAGCCGTTACAGAAAAAAGAAATTCCGTTATACGTAAAATCGTTTATCAATCCGTTATTAAAAGGAACCTGCGTTTCTAAAGGTGTTGATTTAGAACCGCAATATCCGTGTTTTATTGTAAAAAGAGAACAGCTTTTAATTTCGCTTTCTTCAATTGATTTTTCTTTTATTATGGAAGAAAACATCAGCGAGATTTTTGGCTTATTCCATGAATTTAAAATCAAAGTAAACCTGATTCAAAATTCGGCGATTAGTTTCTCTGTGTGCGTTGAAGATAAATTCGGGAACTTTAATGATTTGAATGCGATTCTTTCGAAAAAATTCAAAGTAGATTACAGCGAAAATGTAACGTTGTATACTATCCGTCATTTTACAGAACAAGCTGCAGAAACGGTAGAAAAAAACAAAGTTGTTTTATTAAAACAAGTCAGCCGCGAAACGATGCAGATTGTTACTAAAGAACTAAATTAATATTGCTTTATAAAAGGTAATTATTTCAATTCGATATTTAAAAAAAGGCTTCACTTTAACGGTGAAGCCTTTTAATTTTACCTCGCCCTATTATTTTCTGTCTGCTCAATTTCAGACTTCTTATAAGTTGTCTTTTTTGAATTTCCAAAACTGTAAAAGGCAATTAATTTGAAATAATTACTGGTGTAAGTTCTGTGGTAATAAATCTGGGTTTGTCCAACATTGTAATCTCCGGAAACCATGAACTTATGAAAAATATCATTTGCCGTAAAATTGATTCGCAGAGCATCTTTAAAAAAGTTCTTTTCGATTCCTAAAGTTACTGTCGAACGACTATTTTCGGTTCCTAATCCGTAACCTCTGTCGCCTAAATACCAGGCCAAAAGCTGGAGTTTAAAAAGCTTTGGAATCGTAAATGTATTATTTGAATAGAAATAAAACTGCGGCGTTACTGCACTAAAAACGTACGAATAATTATAATCTACAGATTTGCTTAAATTTATACTTATGGTATTAGCTGAATTCCACCATTTGACATTAAAAGATCTTGAAAGCGAACTAAAAAACACATATCCTTTTTCAAGATTAATGGCTTTTAAAACATAACTATTGGGTGTATCTCCACGCAATGCAGCACCAGAAATAGGATCTATTTTATAGGTATAACCCATTTTAAAATCGAATTTCCTGTACATCGCACCAATTTCAAAAGCATGTGTTTTTTCAGGAACTAAATTTGGATTTCCTTCAATTGTCGTAAAAGGATCCTGATACACCACATAAGGATTTAAAGCCTGATAACGCGGTCTGGTAATTCTCGAAACATACGAAAAATGTCCTTTTAGATTTTCAGAAAAATCCATATTTAAAAGCAGATTTGGAAATAAATTTCCATAGCTTTTTTCAAAATTCTGAATTCCGTTTGCATTGGTGTACAAATCATAACTCGTCCATTCTCCCCGAACACCTGCTGATAAGTTTAATTTTTGACCAATTGAAGTTCCATAATTAAAATAGGCCGCATTAATGTTTTCTTTATATTCAAAATCGCTCGAAAGTTCATCATCAAACTCAAATTTCATATCGCCAGCATCTGCAATTAAAAAATCAGTTCCGGATTTTACTTTGGCATAACTAAACTTCGCTCCCATTTCGAGTTTGGTTTCTTCGTTTATTTTTTTAGAATAATCCCCTTGAAGAGCAATTATATTGATCGCGTTTCCTACGTTATTTTTTAAGAATCTCTGTCCGTCAAGAGCATCAACCACGCTGTTTTCTTCAATAAAATCTCGTACTGTTCCGTTGTAATTAGAATATTGAGAACCTATAAACAACGACGAACCTTTTGGATCTGTAATTAAATTATAATTCAGATTAATAAACTGATTCAGCAATACATCATTTTTCTTAATATCGGTAGCAAAAAAACTGTTTCCGGAATTATTTTCAATAGAATTTCGGCTTTCAACAGTTCCACCCAAATCTTCAATATTGCCGCTGTAGGCCAGCGAAATATAACTTTTCTCAGAAAAAGTATATTGAACTCCGGCACTAAAATTAGAGTAATTATTAAACTCTCTTAACCAATCGGTTGTAAGAACAGATTTCATATAAATATCAGGATCAGGACGTGTCCGGGTTGTATAAAGTAATTCTCTGCTTTTTCCTAATTGGAGTCCATAATTTGAAATAAAAGAGAATTTCCCTTTCGAATAATTAAAATCGACAAGTGTATTGGTGCTTGTTCCGGCAAATTTTGAAACGGTAACATGCTGGCCTACCGATCCCATAATACCGCTTTCAATTTTTTTTTTAGTAACGATATTTACAACTGCTTTTCCCTCGGCATCATATTTTGAAGACGGGTTCGAAATAACTTCAATTTTAACAATCTGCGAAACCGGAATGGCAGCAAAACGTTCGTAATTAATCAAAATTCCGTTTAAGTAAATAATTGCTTCCCCTTTTCCCAGAACGCTTATTTGTCCTTCGGCAACAACAACATTTGGAACTCTTCCTAATAATTCGTTTACAGAACTGCTTGTGGCAAGAACAGTTCCGTTAACATTAACATCAATTGTACCGTTTGCGCTGTATTTTAATAAAGAAGGCTGACTCGTAATCACAACTTCGTTTAACTGATTATGATCTTGATTTTTGATAATTATAGAATCCGGAACAGACAATGCCGGTGTTATTTTTTCTATTAGTTTATCTTCATCAACATAAGATTTATCCCGATTATTTTTTACTGATTGTGCTTTTATTTCAATTGATGAAAAAATCAGGCAATAAATAAAAATGCCGGCTGCAATAAGAAATTTCATAAACTTTAATGATTAACAGTTTGACTTTATTTGAAACAAAAGTCATCTGAAAATCTATGAATGAGGTAACCGAAAGGGAAATCAGGAGTACGGATTTATAAATTAATACTCTTTTTTAGAGAGGCTAAGGTGCTGAGAAACTAGGCTCTAAGGTTTTTTTATTAAACTTGAAATTATGCTCTCGCAAAGACGCTGAGGCGCAAAGTTTTTTTATTTTCTTGGCGGCTTTTCGACTTTGCGAGATTATTTTAAATTTTATCTAAGTCGATAATGCCTGAAGCTGATAATTTAGCGGCGTGGTTCCGGTATGTTTTTTAAAGGCTGCAAAAAATGTAGATTTCGAGTTAAAGCCAACATCATAACCCACAGATTCTAAAGTCAGTTTATCGTTTGATGTAATAATGCTGCAGGCGGCATCTATTCTAAATTCATTTATATAACTTGTAAAGTTTCTGCCAAGATTATTGTTTAAGAATTGTGATAATTGATGACTTGAGATATTAATTTCATCAGCTAAATCTTTTAAACTCAAATTTGGGTTTTTATATAATGCTTTTTCATTCATTATTTTCTGTAGTTTTTGAAGTATAACAACAGACTCTGACTCGCTTAATTTTTTACTTTTTTGAATAGAAAGCAGGAATAAATCATCTGTTCTTTTTCTGTGTAAAAGAATTAAAATGATGAGATACAAAACAAAGGTAAAAGCAACTGCTCCAGTAATACATGAAACAAACGGAACTCTTGAAAATCCTAAAAAGTAAGCCAAAAATATTAATGCATTACCAAAGAAAATAGCGCTAAACCATTTTTCTGCTGCTGAAGAACTCTCATAATTTGAGATTACTTTTTGAAGCAGTATTCGGATTTCATAACCGGAGACAAAGAGATATGAAAACCATTGCAAGAAAATAAAAGCCACAAAATAGTAATTCCATAAAACAGGATAATTTTGGTACGGAAACCATAATCCGATAATTAAAACTGCCAGAAACCAAATTCCTAAATGCAATTTCCAATGTTTTAAAACCGTGTTATGAATTGCAGATTTTAAAACGTAATACAAAAACGGTCCAATAAATAAACAAGCCGAAAGTCCAATCTGCAAATAGGTTTTAGGCAGATCATTATTAAAATAAACAAAAACCGTAACGGCAATTCTGGTGCTTAAAACAAACAAAAGTGCGCCAAGGAAATAATTAGAAAGATATTTTTTCTTTGTAAAAAACAAAAAATACAGACTTAGAATAAATCCGTTAAAAGTGCCTAAAGCACCAAAAAAGAATACTATTTCCTTGCCAATACTCATATCTATGTTTGTAAAGCCTGAAGCTGATAATTAAGCGGTGTGGTTCCGGTATGTTTTTTAAAAGCAGCAAAAAATGTCGATTTTGAGTTAAAACCAACATCATAACCTACAGATTCTAAAGTCAGTTTATCGTTCGATGCAATAATTTTACAAGCTTCGGTTATTCTAAATTCATTAACGAAACTGGTAAAATTCTTGCCCAGATTATTATTTAAAAATTGTGATAATTGATGACTCGAAATATTAATTTCCCGTGACAAATCCTGCAAATTTAAATTTGGATTTCTGTATAAACTCTTTTCGTTCATTATACTTTCGAGTTTTTGGGCTATAATGCCTGCTTCGGGCGAATCTATTTTTTTACCTGAAATTTTCTGATTGTTTAACAAAAACAAATCGTCCGTTTTTTTTCGGTACAAAAGAATAGAAATAATCAAATACAAAATAAAAGAAAACACAACAGCACCGCCTATATAAGTCGCTGCCGAAGCTCCCATAATTGCCAAAAAGTAAAAAAGAAACAGGAGAAAGTTACCTAGAAAAAGAGTTCCAAACCACAGTTCTGAAGGGCTTGTTTTTTCTTTAGTATTAAAAATTTTCTTTAAAACATTTCTAATTGTAAATCCTGAAAAAGCGATATAAACAAACCATTGAAAGTAAATCGCAATTATAAAATAGTCCCGCCATAATTTAGGATAATATTCATAAGGAAATACTATTCCTGCACCAACAATCAGTGTTCCCCAAAACAAAAGAATCAGTTTCCATGATTTTGGCATTACATTAATTTCTTCAACTGCCGATTTTAGAAAATAATACAAACAAGGCCCAATAAAAAAACAGGCTGTAAGTCCCAACTGCAGATACATTTTTGGAAGCTCTGGATGAAAATATACAAAAACTGATTTTCCAATCCTGATACTCAAAGCAAACAACATCGCGCCCAGGAAATAATTAGTGAGGTATTTTTTCTTGGTAAAAAAGAAAAAATAAACGCCCAGAATAAGTCCGTTGAAAGATCCCAAAGCACTAAAAAAGAATAAAAGTTCTTTGCCAGTATCCATAATTAAGTTCGTTATATCGTAAACAAAGCTAAAAAGATTATTTTTAAATGAAAATAAATCCGTTATTTTATGATAACGAGATAATTAAACTAATTATGGGAAATTTTAACGAACCAAGCGAAGAAACCAAAAACAGATGGCAGAACGATCCAGACAATTGGGTATGGGGAATGTTTTATTATAATCCCGAAGATCCAAGACTTTTTCCGCCAAAAAGAATTAAGGAATTTGGATGGACTACAAACTTTGCTAATCCAAATTCTGTTCTTGTTATGATAATTCTGATTTTAGTATTGCTGATCTTCATATTATTTTCTCATTAATATCTGTTAAACTATATATTTTGCAAGGTAAAACTAAAACACCCTAAGCAACAATTAACAATTATAAATACTACTTTTGGCTTTTTAGAGTTAAAGTATTTATGTTGAAAAAATTACTGTTTTTGACGGTTTTATTCTGGTTTTCTGCGCTTCAGGCTCAGGAAACTGAATCACTGTACAAAACCAAAAAAGTAGTAGTTTCAAAAGACACGATTCATCTGGAAAAATTCAGCATTAACTCTGGCTTTTTTGAAATTCTAAATACTAAAAACCAAGCTGTTGATTCTGCTTTTTATAAAATCGATTTTAAAAAAGGAATACTTATTTTAAACGAAAAATTCAGAATAAACTCCGACACTTTAACTGTCAACTATCTCAATTATCCTGATTTCCTGACTAAAGAATACGGGCTTTATAATGAAAGTCAGGTGGTAAGCAGTGATGTTACGACTGAAAAGCTGTATAGAATTGACAACAGCAATGCAAAAAAAGCAACACCTTTTGACGGATTAAGTACTTCCGGAAGTATTACGCGAGGCGTCACGATTGGAAACAATCAAAGCACCGTTTTAAACTCCAATTTAGATTTACAGATTACCGGAAAAATTTCAGACAAAGTAAGTCTTCGGGCTTCGCTTCAGGATAATAATATTCCACTTCAGGATGGCGGCTATTCGCAAAAACTCGATCAGTTTGATAATATTTTCATGGAACTTTTTACAGATGACTGGAATATCCGCGCAGGAGATGTTTTTCTGGAAAACCGCAAAACCCAGTTTTTAAGTTTCAATAAAAAGGTTCAGGGAATCTCAGCAAGTTTTGATTTTGATAATGAAAACAGCAAAACTAATGTTTTTGCTTCGGTTTCGTTTGTAAAAGGACAATATGCCAAAAGTACTTTTACGGGTCAGGAAGGTAATCAGGGACCTTATAAATTAAAAGGACAAAACGGAGAATTGTATGTTTTGGTTATTTCCGGCTCTGAACGTGTGTATGTAAATGGTGTTTTGCTTAAACGCGGCGAAAACAACGATTATGTAATTGATTATAATGCCGGAGAAATTGTTTTTACATCGCTTTTTACGATTACTTCTGAAATGCGAATTAACGTTGAATACCAATATTCTGAAAGAAATTATAATCGTTTGGTAACTTATGCCGGAGCGACACATGAAAATAAAAGCTGGAGTTTTGGCGGTTATTTATATTCTGAAAATGATTTAAAAAACCAGCCTTTGCAGCAAAATCTATCTTCAGAACAAGTTCAGATTCTGGCGCAGGCGGGTGACGATACGAATTTAATGAAAGCGCCGTCGGCATTTGAAGATTCCTATTCTGAAAACAAAATTTTATATAAAAAAATCATTATAAATGGTGTTGAAGTTTATGAATATTCGAACAATGCTGCAGACGTTTTATATAATGTAAAGTTTAGTCTTGCGGGAAATAATCAGGGAAATTATATTATACAGAATAACACTTCTGTCGAAAAAATTTATCAATATGTTTCTCCTGTCGGCGGTATTCCTCATGGAAATTATGAACCTATTGTACAGCTTGTTGCGCCAATGAAAATTCAGGTGGCAACTTTTTTAGGAAAATATAATCCTGATGAAAAAACGCTGGTTGATTTTGAAATCGCAATGAGTAATAATGATAAAAATTTATTTTCAGGAATTGATGATTCTGATAATGAAGGAATTGCTTTTAAGACCAATATTAAAAAACGTCTTTTTACGCGAGATTGGACTCTTGACGGTTTTGCCAATTATCAATTTGTACAAAAAGACTTTAGATCTGTAGAACGTTTGTACAATATTGAATTTAATCGCGACTGGAACTTAAATTCGACACTTTTAGGAAATCAAAGTTTATTGGTTACGGGCGTTAATTTTAATTTATTTGCCAAAAAAGAAACTTCAAATATTGGCTTATTTACGTATCAATTTGAAAAACTGGATTTTACAGAAAGCTATTCCGGAGCGCGCCACACCACAACCGCTTTATTCAAACTTAAAAACTGGACGATTGAAAATCAGGGAAGTTTTTTAAATTCTGATGCAACGGCTTCGACTTCAAAATTTATTAGAAATCAAACCCGAACCAAATATCATTTTGGCAAAAACTGGATTGGAGGCAGTCTGCAAATTGAAGACAATCAGGAAAAAGATAAAGTAACGAATCAATTTTCGGCTATAAGCCAAAGATTTTCAGAATATGGTACTTTTATAGGCCGTGGCGACAGTACCAAGGTTTTTGTTGAACTGGGTTATTTACAGCGAAAAAATGACAGTTTACAAAACGGCTTTTTAAAACATGTCAATAATTCTCAGACGTATTATTTAAGATCGAAACTTATTCAAAATAAAACTACTGATTTAGCAGTTTATGCCAGTTATCGAAATTTGGATTTTACAGATTCTACCCGAAAAAATGAGCCTTCTTTAAATTCGAGAATTTTATATAACGATCGCTTTTTTAATCAGTTTATGCAAATAGGAACGGCTTACGAAACCAGTTCCGGAACTATTGCGCAACAGGAATTTACGTATGTTGAAGTTCCGGCCGGACAAGGAGTTTATACATGGAATGATTATAACGGAAACGGAATTCAGGAATTGGAAGAATTTGAAATTGCTGCTTTTCCGGATCAGGCAAAATTTATTAGAATCTTTCTGCCTAATCAGGTTTATATTAAAACGAATCAAAATAAATTTTCTCAATCGGTCATCTTAAATCCGCTGCAATGGCAGAACGAAAAAGGAATTAAAAAACTGCTTTCTTATTTCTACAATCAGACTTCGTTTATTATGGATCGAAAAGTAAAAAGTAACGGAAACCGCCTAGAGCTCAATCCTTTTTATTCTTCAGATGAAAATATTCTTGGATTAAATTCAAGTTTTAGGAACAGTTTATTTTACAACCGAGGCAAACAAAAACATTCTGTTACGTATTCGTACCTTATTAATAATGGTAAAAACCTGCTTTCTGTGGGTTCTCAAAATGTCAAAAACAGCTCGCATCAATTGCAGTATACACATTTGTATCAAAAAAGCTGGCTGTTTAATTTCTTTACAAAAACCATAAAAACAGATTTGATTTCAGAGGATTTTGTCGAAAAGAATTATGATTTAAAAGGCTATCAGCTGGCGCCAAAAATCAGTTATTTATTTTCGAGAAATACAAGTCTGGATTTCTTTTATGAGTTTCAGAATAAGGAAAACCAAATAGGAAATTTTGAAACTCTGGTACAAAACAGGCTTGGAACTTCTTTTTCATTTTCCGGAGAAAAAAAAGTAACCATAAATGGCGAGTTTTCTTTTTATGAAAATAAATTTAACGGCAATGAGTTTTCTTCTGTTGGTTTTCAAATGCTCGAAGGTCTTCAGGCAGGACAAAATTTAGTCTGGAAACTGCTTTTGCAAAAAAACATCACGCAGTTTTTAGACGTTAATTTAAACTATCAGGGACGAAAAAGCGAGACCGGAAATACCATTCACACAGGCAATGTACAGCTTCGGGCTTATTTTTAATATTTTACAAAACATAAGAATTAATTGCTTAATTTTAATGTAAAATTTAAACTATAGCCACCATGAAAAAAATTGTATTACTTTGTTTTCTAGTAGTGTTATCTTCTAATTTCTACGCACAGGAAACTACCGCAAAAACCACAAAAAGCAAAACTGAAGCTTCTGCAAAAAAGGCAAAATCTGATGCTGATAAAGCAAAAGCCGATGCGAAGAAAGAAGCGGCAAAAGCTAAAAAAGAAGCTTCGAAAGCGACCGAAGCATCTGCAAGCGCAGCTAAAAAATCTGCCGATAAAGAATCTGCAAAAGCAAAAAGTGATGCTAAAAAAGCAGCTTCAAAAGCCGATGATGCGAAAACAGATGCCAAAAAAGCAGCAACCAAAGCTGACGACGCTAAAAAAGACGCAGCTAAAGCAAAAAAATCAGCCACAAAAACTGTAAAAGAAACGAACGAGAAAGCTCCAAAAACACCAGACAAGGTTACGGGAGAATACAACGGTAAAAAAGTATATACAGGACCAAAAGGCGGTAAATACTACATTAACAAAAATGGTAATAAAACGTATATTCAGGACTAAGACTCTAAGTTTCTTAACATTCAGGAAAGAAAAAACCGAACACAAGTTCGGTTTTTTTTATATAAAAATCTCAGAACCTGAGTATCTTAGCACCTCAGAAGCTTAGAAAAGAGTTAATAATTTAGTAATATGTGCGAAATAACATAAAAAGCTTATTTCTTTATCTTCGTTTTTTAAAAAGCGTTAAAAAAATATGAGCATTGACTATTCTGCAAACAAAACTATATTAGTTGCTCCGCTAAACTGGGGACTAGGGCATGCCACAAGATGTATTCCGATTATTAAAGCGCTTCAAGAAAATAATTTTATTCCAATTATTGCTTCTGATGGTGTTGCACTGGCTTTATTAAGAAAGGAATTCCCATACGTACAAACTCTCGAACTGCCTTCTTATCATATAGAATATGCTAAAAACGGCAAGAATTTTAAATGGAAGCTTATTAAGAATCTTCCAAAAATGATTACGGCCATTTTAGACGAGAAAAAAATGGTGAATTCATGGATTAAAAAACATGGTATTGACGGCATAATTTCAGATAACCGATTAGGTGTTTTCAGCAAAAAAATTCCTTCGGTTTTCATGACGCATCAATTAAATGTAATGACAGGAAACACAACTTGGTTTACGAGTAAATGCCATCAGCATATTATAAAAAAATATACAGAATGCTGGGTTCCTGATTCTAATGAAGAAGTAAACCTGACAGGAGATTTAGGTCATCTTAAAAAAGATCATCTTAACTTAAAATACATTGGCCCATTAAGCCGAATGAAGAAAAAGGAAATACCGGTTGTTTACGATTTGATGATTATTTTATCAGGACCGGAACCTCAGCGTACTTATCTTGATGAAAAACTGCAAAAAGAAGCTGCTAAATTTAACGGAAAAGTGGTTTTTGTGCAGGGAATTGTAGAAAAAACACAGGAAAAATGGCAGGCCGGAAATGTTACATATTATAATTTTATGAACTCTAAACAACTGGAGCAGACTTTTAACGAAAGTGATTTTGTTCTTTGCCGTTCTGGTTACACAACGGTTATGGATTTGGCTAAATTGGGTAAAAAAGCCTTTTTTATTCCAACTCCGGGTCAATATGAGCAGGAATATCTGGCTGTAAAACTTCAGGAAGAAAATCTTGTGCCTTATGCAATGCAAGACGACTTTACGATTGAAGATTTATCAAAGGTAAAGTCGTTTAAAGGTTTGGCCCAATTTAAAAATGACATAGACTGGGACTCGTTATTTTCTGTTTTTGAAGATAAAACTGCTTGATAATTGCAAATCTTTTGAACGCAGACTAAACAGATTTGTTAAAACAAAAAGCGGATAAAAACGGATTTTTAAGAAAGCAAAAATCCGTTTTTATCCGCGTGTTTTTATTAGAAATTAAACTGAGCCTGTAATCTTAAAACATTTCCCTGCTGTCTGTTGATTGGCAAAGCGCTGTCTTCAAAAGTTCTGTCGGCAATTACATATTCTGCTGTAAGTTCAAAAGCTTTAATTGGCTGCCATTCGATACCAAATTCATAATCTCTTACAACATAACTTCTGGCATCTTTTTCATATTTTTTACCTCCGTCATAATATTGAAATTTGGCAAAAGGATAAATATGCTGTTTTTTAATATCCCATTTATAGTTTAATAAAACGTAACCTCCGTTAAGATCTGTTTCATCAACCGTTTTGGTTAAAGTGTTGTAACGCGGTCCTTTTCCAATGTTATATTCTGTCTGGATTCCAAAAGGTCTTGGATACAAAACAAAAGTCGCACCTACTCTTTGGTCTTTTACATATTGCGGATCATTTACGGTAACTCCAGATGAAATTTCTCCGGTAAAAGCCCATTTCCCTGTATAAGCCTGAATTCCCGGTTCGATAATCTGGCTTCCAATTACAAACGGATATGTGATTCTGGTTACTACATTAAGATCTCTGTTTCCGTCAAGTTTGTTTGCGATTTGACCGTTGTAAACCCCAAAAGCAAAAACTCCAAAATCACCGGAACCTTTGTATCCGTCTTTTACTAACATATTGAAACGCTCTCTAATTTCGGCAGGAGCCCAATAAAAGAATATTCCTAAATCACGTTCGTTTAATATTGAACTGTTAATTGCATCGGCACGGTCTAAAGTTAAACGCTGTGAACTTGACTGCATATTTTCGAATCCGTATGGGATTTTACTCTGCCCAACACGCACACGATATTCCTTTTTCTTATCGAATGAAAGATCAAAATACAAGTCGCGAATCTGCACAAAATTCTGAATTCCTGTGCTTGGCGAACTGGCAAAGTCAGGCTGGAAATAGAAAAACACATTTGGGTGAACTTGTCCTGAAAACACTAAACGTGCACGACGAATAAAAAGTCCGTTATTGGCTTTTGCATCTGGTGCTGTAGAAGTTGTTCCCCAGGATTTATCACACTGTTCGCAGGAAACTTTATCGTTTGTTGAAAGTAATCCGTTATATCGAATTTGGGCGTAACCTCTAAGAGAAATTCTGTCGTACCAGTGTTCTTCGCCGCTTACTCCTGATTTTGTATCTGGTAATTTTGATTTGTTGATAGAATCTAAAATACGCATTACTTCGTTTTTTACATCCTGTTTGTTTATTTCCTGCGCGTTTGCACTGCAAGTAAGTATTACTAAAATCGCTGTTATGATTCTTTTTATCATCTTTTCTAATTCCCTTAATTTCAGGATGCAAAGATGACTCACCTATGTTAAGAAATCATTAACCAGATGTTACTATAATAAAAATTTAATGTTACCGACTAAAATCGTATGTTGATTTATTGTTAAACACCTTTATTTTAGGGCTTTTAGCAGAAATCAGGTTACGATTTTTTAACGTCAGATTTTGTGTTTTTAAATGCTTTTTCGAGCGTAAAAGAGAATTCCGAACCAATTCCGAACTCACTTTCTACATAAACTTTCTCTTTATGTGCTTCAATAATATGTTTTACAATGGCTAATCCTAAACCAGAACCTCCTTCAGAGCGGGTTCCGCTTTTGTCAACGCGGTAAAAACGTTCAAAAAGTCGTGGAATGTTTTGTTTTTCAACTCCTTCTCCATTGTCACTTATACGAATAAGAACTTTTTTCTTGGTTAAGTTTACAACACCAACTTCTGTTAGACCGCCTTCTTTTCCATATTTAATAGAATTGACAATCAGATTTTCTAAAACCTGCTGAATTCTGTCCTGATCCCCGCGAACGATAACAGATTGTACATTTTTGCTTTCAAAAGATAATTTGATTTTCTTTTTATCGGCTTTCATTTCCAATAAATCAAAAACATTCTGAATAAGTTCGACAATATCAAAATCTGTCATAACCAAATCTAGATCCCCAGATTCAAGTTTGGTAATCATATCAAGATCTTCTACAATATATATTAAACGCTCTACTCCTTTTTCGGCACGTTTTAAATATTTTTTTCTAATGTGTTTATCATCCATTGCACCATCAAGCAAAGTCGAAACATATCCCTGAACGGTAAATAAGGGTGTTTTTAATTCGTGAGAAACGTTTCCTAAAAACTCTCTGCGGTACTGCTCGCGAATTTCAAGCATTTCAATTTCCAGTTTTTTATCGGTCGCAAACTTTTTTACTTCGCGCGAAAGCGTTTCCATATCGGTATTAATTGGCTGGTTTATCAGCGTAGTAGATTCTAATAAAGATACCTCATCGTAAATTTTCTTTACTCGTCTGTAAATAAAACGTTCTACACGATATTGTAAAACCAAAAATGAAAATATGTAAATTGAAATAATAAAAATTATTCCAAATGCAATTTGATGTTTTAATTGGTTTTTATAAAACAACGACATTAATATCAGTACAAATCCTGTGGAAAACAAACTGATATACAATGCCGATTTTATGGCAAATTTGTATGTTTTTTTAAAATTAATTTTCATTGAAATTATTAAGCCATTAAGAGATTAAGAAAATTAAGTTTTGTTTTTGAGTTTCATTCTTTTTAAGTAAAACAAAAAATGAATAACTCAAAAACCATATAAGAAAATGAAGATTACATAAACTTCAATTCTTATATGGTTTAAATGTATTGAATATTTTAAAACGATTTGAATGTATTTAATCTTTACTAAAATTCAAGTTCCAAACCTTTGCAGCTTAGTAACTAAGAACCTCAGCATTTTAAATATTATTACACCTCAAATTTATATCCTACTCCTTTGATTGTTTTAAAAAGATCTTCTCCTATTTTTTCGCGCAGTTTTCTAATATGAACATCAATGGTTCTGCCGCCTACAACAACTTCGTTGCCCCAGACTTTATCTAAGATTTCGTCTCTTTTAAAAACTTTACCCGGTTTAGAAGCCAAAAGATAAAATAATTCGAATTCTTTTCTTGGAAGAGCAATTTCGACATTACCTTTTATGATTTTGTATTCTTCACGGTTAATCTCGATTCCGCCAACATTTATAGTATCTGTAACAACTTCTTGTTCTTTTAACCTTCTTAACAGAGCCTTTACTTTAGAGACTAATAATTTTGGTTTTATAGGCTTTGTAATATAGTCATCGGCACCTGCATCAAAACCAGCTACTTGCGAATAATCTTCGCTTCTTGCCGTAAGGAATGTTATGATAACATTATTTAACTCAGGAATTTTTCTAATATGCTCGCAAGCTTCCATTCCATCCATTTCTGCCATCATCACATCCATAATAATTAATTCCGGCAATTCTTTCTGCGCCTTTGCAATAGCATCTTTTCCGTTAGAAGCTGTTACAATCTGGTAGCCTTCCTGAGCAAGGTTATAGCCAACGATTTCTAAGATATCTGGTTCGTCGTCAACTAATAAAATCTTAGTTTGTGTTTTTTTCATAAATAGCAAAAATTGAGATTTTTACATCAAATATTCGTAATTATTTATCCGATGTTTTTTATTTCACGGAGTAAATATACTAACAAATGAACCTTTAAAAACTGGTGTTAACGGTAATTTAATCTGGTAACAATTTGATAATCTTAACAACACAAAAACATAACAAGTCCGTAACATGGACTTTACAGCGCGGTTCTTTCTTTGCACAAAAATAAATTAAACACAACACACTAATGAAATTCAATTTAAGATTTCTATTTATTGCACTATTTATTTGTACGATTTCGATCGCGCAAAACAAAGGTACGATTTCTGGCGTTCTAACTGATAAAGAAATGAACAATGATCCGTTACCCTTTGCAAATGTTTTAATTAAAGGTACAAACATTAGCGTAAATACTGACGTTGACGGAAAATATTCGTTGAGCGTAAATCCGGGAAACTATACTTTAATTTTTAGTTTTTTAGGATATGAATCTAAAGAAGCTCCAGTTACTGCAAAAGCAGGCGAAACTGTGGTTATAAATCAGGCACTTTCTTCTGGAAGTTTTACTCTTAAAGATGTAGTGGTTCAGTCTTCTACTGGAAGCAGACAAAAAGAATCAGCTTTACTTCTAGATCAAAAAAATGCTGTAGACATTAAACAATCTATTGGTGCGCAGGAACTTTCCAGAAAAGGAGTAAGTGACGTTGCAAGTGCAGTCGCAAAAACAACAGGTATTACAAAACAAGAAGGCACAGGAAATATTTTTGTGAGAGGTTTAGGAGATCGTTACAACTCTACAACAATGAACGGACTTCCTATTCCGTCAAACGATCCTGAAAAGAAAAACATCAGCTTAGATATTTTTTCTACAGATATCGTAGAATATGTTTCTATTGATAAAGTATACAGCAGTAAATTATACGGAGATTTTGCCGGAGGAAATGTTGATATTGTTTCTAAAGATTACAAAGGAGACGGTTTCTTTAAAATCGAATTAGGATCAAATGCAAACACAAATGCAATTGGCGAAAAAGATTTTAAACTTCAAAGGGGGATCAGCAGTTTTGGTTTTGATAATCCATCTATTCCAAACAGTCCATTAACCCAATACAATTACAATACATTGCAAATGGATGGAAAAGCTCCTTTTGCAGGATCTATTGGGATTTCTGGAGGAAAATCTTTTAAAGTTGGCGATGATGGAAAATTAAACTTCTTTGCAACTTTAAATTTCGGAAACGATTATACTTCTGTTAAAAACGGTACAGCAAAAGGAAGTGTTAACGGTGCTGGCGTAGTAAATAAAGATTTCTCTTCTTACACAGATATGAGCTACAACACCAACACAACTGGGTTGTTTAATGCTGGTTACAAAATCAATTCAAATAATAAAATTAATTTCAATACACTTTATATCAATACTTCAAACCAAAGTAAAGAAGAGTATTACGGATATATCGTTGATATTGCTAACAACGGAAATGGTTTAATTCGTCGTTTTACTTATGAAAAAAACAGTCTTTGGGTAAACCAATTATTAGGAGATCATAAATTAAGCGACAGATCTAAATTAAACTGGGGTGTTTCATACAACTTAGTTGACGGATCTATGCCAGACAGAGCTCAAAACACTTTTAGAAATGAGCCAACCGGATATGTACTTTCTACTATTTCAAGACCAGAAAATCATAGATATTTTCAGAGTTTGAAAGAAGATGAACTTGCGGCAAATGTTTCTGTTGATTACAAATTCAACAAAAACAGCGAAGACGAATTTAAAGGAAAATTTACTGTTGGTGCAACAGCAAGAACTAAAACAAGAAACTTCGAAGCAACTCAGTTTAACTTCCAGTCTATGGATGGTTACAGAAACTATATCGTTGATCCAAACAACTTAGATTTATTTTACAATCAGCAGAATTTAGATAATGGTTATTTCCAAATTTCAACTTTTAGAGGAAACTCTCAAATTTCTAACGCTTTAGATCCTCAAACTTACAACGGTAAATTACAAATCTTTGGAGGTTTCGTAAATACAGAGTATAAATTCAACCCAAAACTTACAGCTGTTTTAGGACTTCGCGTAGAATCATTAGTTCAGGATGTTGACTGGAATACTCAGTTAGGTGATACAGGAGAAGATTCTATCGATAAATTTGCTTTCCTACCAAGCTTAACAATGAAATATGAGTTAAACGAAAAACAAAATTTACGTTTAGGATTTAGCAAAACTTACACACTTCCTCAATTTAAAGAAAGAGCATTATTTATTTACGAAGAAGTTATTCAATCAAAAATTGGTAATCCATACTTATACGAATCAGACGATTATAACTTTGATATTAAATGGGAAATGTTTCCTAAAAGCGACGAGTTAATCTCATTTACAGCTTTTGGTAAATACATTCTTAATCCAATAAACGAGGTAACAATTAACTCTTCTTCAAATGATATTTCGTTTCTTAATACAGGTGATTACGGATATGTAGCTGGTGCAGAAGTAGAATACCGTAAACAGTTATTTAATTTTGGAGAAGTAAATGCGAGAAAATTATCTGCAGGAATTAATGCTTCGTACTTATACAGTAATCAGGAATTAAACGAAGAAAAAGTAGCAAGAGAAACAGATTATCAAGTTGATTTTACAAATTCTAAAAGTCAATTTACCGGAGCATCTGATTTATTATTAAATGCTGATATCTCTTACTTTGCAGAAGGAAACAACGACAGAAGTTTAAATACAACCCTTGCTTATACATATTTCTCTGATCGTATCAATGCAATTGGTACAAGCGACAGAGGAGATTTAGTTGACAAAGCTTTTGGATCATTAGATTTTGTTGCAAAAACAAAATTGAACAAGAACTTAGGATTAGATTTTATTGTAAAAAACATTCTTGACCCAACAATTAACAGAGTTCAGGAAAATGCAACTGGAGATGTAAACGTATTATCATACAAAAAAGGATTAGGATTAAGCTTTAAATTAAGCTACGGATTCTAATCAAATAAAAATAGTGAGACGAAAGAAGCTGGTGTAATAACCGGCTTTTTTCATTTTATAAAAACAGCTAACTCACTCAGCCTCTTTAAAAGCAAGAAAAATGCTTTGTTTTTATTTTACAAACCTAACATTAGCTTAATATTAAATTTCGTTTTTATTAAACTAACAATTACAGTTACTTAACATCCAAAAAGGATTTCTATTCCATCTTTGCCTCAAGAAATTAAACACAAAAATTACAACACAATTATGAAAAACTCAATTGTAAAATTAATTGGAATTGTTACTTTATCTGCAGGTTTATTCGCAAGCTGCTCTAGTGACAACAACAACGACAAACCAAAATCAACATTTGTTGTAAATGCAAATGATTTTAAAGGGACAATTACTGATGGAGAAGTAGTTCTTGACGCGGCAACTACTTACAAGTTAACAGGAAAACTTCAAGTTAACTCTGGCGCTACTCTTACTATTCCTGCTGGAACAGTAATTCAGGGAGTTGGAGGAACATCTGCTTATATCGCAATTGCACAAGGAGGTAAAATCAACGTAAACGGTACAGCTGCAAAACCAGTTATCATGACATCTGGTTTAACTACTAAAGCTGCTGGTGACTGGGGAGGATTAGTAATTTGTGGTAAAGCTCCTATCAACCGTGTAACTGGTGGTGCTAGTACAGCTCAATCTGAAGTTGCTGATTTAACTTATGGTGGTACTGTTGCTAACGATAACTCTGGAGTAATTAAATATTTAAGAATTGAGTACGCTGGAGCTGCTTTTAATACTGAAAAAGAATTCAACGCTCTTTCATTCTTTGGAGTTGGTTCTGGAACAGTTGTAGAAAACGTTCAGGCTTTCCACGGTTCAGATGACGGATTCGAATTCTTTGGTGGAACTGTAAATACTTCAAACTTAGTTGCTATTGGTAACGAAGATGACCAATTTGACTGGACTGAAGGATGGAGCGGAACAAACACTAACTGGTATGGTAAATTAGCTTTCGGAAAAGGAAACAGAGGAATTGAGGCTGATAACTTCGAATTCGGTTTTGCTAACACTCCAATTGCTAACCCAACAATCACTAACATGACTCTTGTTGGTCCTGGAAGTACTGCAGATGCAACTATCTACACTGAAAACCAAGCTATTAAATTTAGAAGAGGAACTAAAGGTCAAATTTCTAACGTAGTTTTAAGCGGATGGAAAACTGGTATCGATGTTGAAAATGATGAAACTATCGCTTTTGTACCAACAGCTTTAAAAGTTACAAACGTACTTTTCGCTGCTGATATAGCTGCAGAAACTAAAGGAAAGAAAACAGACGCATCTTCTGCTGACGTAAGTGCAGTAGCTGTTAAGTCTGCTACTGCAACTGGAGCTGGAGCTGGTGTTGCTCAACCAACATGGGCTGCTGGATGGACAGTAGGTTTCTAATAACTTCGAACACATAATGTTAAAAACATCCTAAATATTTAGGATGTTTTTTTTTGGTGTAATTTTTGTAATTTTTTTTGTATATTTACAATATCCAAATATACGCGATGGCAAAAAACTACTTTTATATTACATTCTTATTGGCTTTTTTCTTTACTGTTAGTGTTTCTGCACAAGACAGTAAACAATTACCAAAAACTCAGGACCCGGCGGGTATTGAGGGTCTTAGCTTGTACCCTAACCCAGTGGTAAACGGAAAAGTGTATATTACTTCCAAAAATGATTTTGAAAAAGAAATTGTCGTTTTCGACATCTTAGGTAAAAAAGTACTACAGGCACATTTAACTACAAAAGAATTAAACGTTTCAGATTTACCTCCCGGCGTTTACATCATAAGAATAAGCGAACAAAATGCATCTGCAACACGGAAACTAATTATTCGATAAAATTTTAAAAAGCTCCTTTTTGGAGCTTTTTTTTTAGTTTACAGTCACAGTTTTCATTTATTGCTTGCCAAAAAACCGAGACTGAAAACTGAGACTAAAAAATCCAGACTAAAAACTAAAAACAATATCTTTGCACAAAAAAAGTTTTGATTACAGCCAGCGATATATTTACGATTTCAAGCCACAAACAATTTGAAAAAACCGCGTTAAAAGTTTTTCGTTTTCAATATGCGAATAATGCGGTGTATCGTGATTTCTGTGATTTTTTAAAAACAGATATTCAAAAAGTAAAATCATTACAACAGATTCCTTTTCTGCCTATTCAGTTTTTCAAAAGCCATGATGTTGTTTCAAACGAAAATCCTGCTCAGGTAACTTTTACAAGCAGCGGTACAACCGGAATGATTACAAGCCGACATTTAGTGACCGATGTTTCCCTTTATGAAGAAAGCTACCGCAAAGGTTTTTCTCAATTTTATGGCAATATCGAAGATTACGTTGTTTTAGCCCTTTTGCCGTCTTATTTAGAACGCGAGGGATCTTCGCTTATTTATATGGTAGAAGATTTAATAAAACTATCCAATCAGCCTGAAAGTGGCTTTTATTTACATAATCACGACGACTTAATTAAAAAACTTACTGAGCTGGACGAATCTGGTCAAAATGTAATTTTAATTGGCGTTACATATGCCTTATTAGATTTAATCGAAAAACACCAATTCAACCTCCAAAACACCATCATTATGGAAACCGGCGGAATGAAAGGCAAACGCAAAGAAATGATTCGTGAAGAATTACACGAAATTCTATGCAAAGGTTTTGGGGTTTCTTCTATTCATTCAGAATATGGAATGACCGAACTTTTAGCACAGGCTTATTCTTTAGGCGAAGGTGTATTCGAATGTCCGTCATGGATGCATATTTTGGTACGCGATCCGGAAGATGCTTTAACTTATATTCAGGATGGAAAAACCGGCGGGATTAACGTTATTGATTTAGCCAATATTAATTCCTGCTCTTTTATTGCCACTCAGGATTTAGGCAAAAAAAATCCCAACAACTCTTTCGAGGTATTGGGACGTTTTGATAATTCTGATATTCGCGGCTGTAATTTGATGGTCCTTTAATTTATACCGCTCTAATCACAAAATAATTCTTCTTACCGCTTTGTAATAACACAAACTGATTATTAATCAAATCATTTGCTGTTAAAACAAAATCTTCTTTTATTTTTTCTCTGTTTACCGAAATTGAATTTGCTGTTAAAGCACGTCTTGCTTCTCCGTTTGATTTAAAGAAACCCGTTTTTTCGTTTAAAACAGTAATTATATCCAATCCGTTTTCTAAGTCAGCTTTTGCAATTTCAGCTTGCGGCACACCGTCAAAAACCTCTAAGAAAGTCTTTTCATCTAATTTTTTCAAATCATCAGCAGTCGAATTTCCAAATAAAATATTTGAAGCCTGAATTGCTTTCTCTAATTCTTCTTTGCTGTGAACAAAAATAGTAATCTCTTCTGCTAATTTCTTTTGCAAAATTCTTAAATGTGGAGCTGTCTGATGTTCTGCAATTAAAGAATCAATGGTTTCTTTATCTAAGAAAGTGAAAATTTTGATGTATTTTTCAGCATCTGCATCCGTAGCGTTTACCCAAAACTGGTAGAATTTGTAAACCGAAGTTTTATCAGCATCTAACCAAACATTTCCTCCTTCAGATTTTCCAAATTTAGATCCGTCAGCTTTTGTAATCAAAGGCGTTGTCAAGGCAAAAGCTTTTGCACTTTCTCCACCCATTCTGCGTACTAATTCTGTACCTGTGGTAATATTTCCCCATTGATCAGAACCTCCCATTTGCAAAACGCAATTGTTGTTTTTATATAAATGATAGAAATCGTAACCCTGAATTAATTGATATGTAAATTCGGTAAAAGACATTCCCTCACCTATTTCTCCGTTTAATCTCTTTTTTACAGAATCCTTCGCCATCATATAATTTACCGTGATACGTTTTCCAACTTCACGTGCAAAATCAATAAATGAGAATTCCTTCATCCAATCATAGTTATTAACCATAACCGGAGCATTTGCTTCACTTGAATTAAAATCTAAGAAACGAGACAGAACACTTTTAATTCCGGCAACGTTTTTCGCTAAAGTTTCTTCGTTAAGCAGATTTCTTTCATCAGATTTTCCAGATGGATCTCCAATCATTCCTGTTGCACCTCCAACCAAAGCAATTGGCTGATGTCCGAAATTCTTTAAATGAACCAGCAAAATAATCTGAACCATACTGCCTATATGCAGTGAATCTGCTGTTGGATCGAAACCTATATAGGCAGATGTTACCTCTTTTAGCAATTGTTCTTCCGTTCCTGGCATGCTATCATGGTACAAACCGCGCCACTTTAATTCTTCAACTAGATTCTTCATTTTTTAAAATATTTTGCGCAAATATAATCAATGGCAATGGCAAAGTCAAAAAAACAATGAGAATGACAAATTCAATGGCAATAACAATATTAATATCAAATTTTTAAATCTTAAAAATTACATTCTAATTAAAACCATAGCAACTTTAAATTTCATTACCGGTTTTAAAATTTTTCATGTTCCATTTTTTATCATACCAGTCTTTAGTACTGTTAATACCCAATTCAAAATTTCCCTGATCGACATTTAATTCCGAAGCAATTTTTTGAAAAGCTAATTTTCCAAACCTAACAAGAATTGAATACCATTGAGAAGGCACAAAATTGTGATTAAACTCAACAAAATCCGCCAGCTCAAAATCGGCCGGGTTACAAAATCTATCACTTTCTTTTGGTTTAAACAGGTCTGCGGTTTCAAAATTTCCTTCTGACAAATACATTTCGTAATACTTTCTACTATAATCATTTGATTTTTCTACATTTTGAAATGAATTATCCTTATTATCAAAACTTATTGCACTGACTTTAGCAGCGCGATCTGTACAAATACTCGCTGTATAAATTATAAAACCGGGGTTCTCTATCTTCATTCTCATTATAGCTTTTTCAAGCATCGCATTCAGCTCTATCATATAAGTATCTTGTTGTTTCATAATCTGCATTTTAACAATTCCAAAACCAAAAATAAAACTATTCTTACTTTTAATCAATTTTAAACAAACCTATTTTACTTCTTTGTTTTTAAAGAGTAAAAAACTTTAGTCATAATCATAAAACAAAACTTTGCGCCTTAGCGTCTTTGTGGCAAATCAAATAAACCTTGCAACTTTGTTTCTTCGCTGCTTTGCTCCTTCCAAGCAAAAACTTATCTTTACAAAATGATATTAGTAACAGGAGGAACTGGCTTAGTAGGCGCACATTTATTACTGCATTTAATTGAAAATGGAGAAAATGTGCGGGCAATTTACCGCAGCCTGAATACTCTTGAAAAAACAAAATCGGTTTTTGCTTTATATAATAAAGCTGATTTATTTAAAAAAATAGAATGGCTTGAAGCCGATATTCTAGATGTGCCTTCTCTCGAAATTGCTTTTAATGATATTGAATATGTTTATCACTGCGCTGCTTTAATTTCATTTGATCCAAAAGATGAAGAAGCGCTTCGAAAAATAAATATCGAAGGAACAGCCAATATGGTTAATTTTTCGATTGCCCGCGAAATTAAAAAATTCTGCTTTGTAAGCTCAATTGCTGCTCTAGGAGATTTAGCTTCACACGAAACTTATATTACAGAAGAAACTGACTGGAATCCGGAAAAACCACACAGTGATTATGCCATTTCTAAATATGGCGCCGAAATGGAAGTCTGGCGTGCACATCAGGAAGGTTTAAATGTAATTATTGTAAATCCCGGTGTTATTTTGGGACCAATCCCCAAATCTAAAAACAAACAACAAGGAAGCGCCGAATTATATACAAAAGTTGCCAACGGACTTTCGTTTTATACGCTTGGAAGCACCGGTTTTATTACTGTTGATGATGTTGTAGAAACGGCCTATCAGTTAATGAAAAGTGATATTAAAAACGAACGTTTTACACTTATTGCAGACAATATTGTTTTTAAAGACATCCTGAATACAATTGCTGATACATTGCAGGTAAAAAGACCACGTCGTCATGCAACACCGTTTTTAATGCATTTTCTATGGATTGCAGACAGTATATTTGCTGCTTTATTTTTCCAAAAAAGAAGACTTACCAAAGCCACTGCAAAAGCTTCTTATTCAAAAAATCTGTATTCAAATGAAAAAATAAAAACCGCTCTGGGAACGGTTTTTTTAGATGTACATCAATATATAAAAGACATTTCGAAGTTATAAATTATCTTCTTTTCAATCTTCTCGCCTTTTTTATTGAATCAATATTTATAGGTGATGGTTCTGCTTTTTTAACAGAATCTTTTACAACTTCTTTCTTTTTCTTTTTAGCTTCTTTAGCCGCTTTTTTATCTTCGATGGTTACAATCGAATCTGTCGCTCTTTGAACTTTGGCCAAACGCTTTCCTACCTCATCAAACATATCTTTGTAGTTTTCGTAATCTGCAGCATAATACATATTATTCTGCGCAAACTGAAGACTGTCTACTTTATATTTTTTGAGAATAAACTTTGTTGGATTTGTTTCTGTAGAATCTATTAATTCCTGATGCTGATATTTCATTGCCTCCAAAAGAGATAAATCATACATAATATCAATCATTTTTTCTCTCTCAATAAGCTTTGCAGGCTGTTTAACAACCTCTTTTTTACAGCTTACAGAAAGAAACAAAACCAATACTATTACTAAAAAATTCTTCATTTCAGCTTTTTATCTATCAAACAATAAACGTTTTCCGGCGCGGATATCTTTTACTTTAAAGTTATTATATATCAATTCGCCATTTACAAATGTATGTGTAATTCTCGATTTAAAAGTAGTTCCTTCAAAAGGAGACCAGCCGCATTTATATAAAATATTATCAGAGTTTACACTCCACGGCAAGCTTGGATTTACAATTACTAAATCGGCAAAATAACCTTCTTTAACAAAACCTCTTTTCTCAATTTTAAAAAGCTTTGCTGGATTATGGCACATTTTCTCAACGATTTTCTCAACACTGATTTTTCCCTGATGATGTGCTTCAAACATCGCCACAACTGCATGTTGCACAAGCGGTCCTCCAGATGGAGCTTTTAAATACGATTGTTGTTTTTCTTCTTTAGTATGAGGCGCATGATCTGTTGCAATAACGTCAATTCGTCCGTCATTTAAAGCCTCCCAAAGTGCTTTTCTATCACTTTCTGTTTTTACGGCCGGATTCCATTTTATGAAATTTCCTTTTGTTTTATAATCTTCATCAGTAAACCAAAGATGGTGTACACAAACCTCAGCAGTAATTTTTTTCTCTTCTAGCGGAATTTTATTTGTAAATAATTCCATTTCTTTTGCAGTCGAAAGATGAAAAATATGAAGTCTTGCTCCGGTCTTTTTTGCTAAAGCCACAGCTTTTGAAGATGAAAGATAACAAGCCTCGGCACTTCTTATTAAATTATGAGCCGTTACAGGAATATCTTCGCCGTATTTTTCTTTAAATTCTGCTAAATTATTCTGAATTGTAGTTTCATCTTCACAATGCACAGCAATTAACATTGGCGTGCTTGAAAAAATTCTTTCTAAAGTTGCCTCGTTATCAACCAGCATATTTCCTGTTGATGAACCAAGGAAAATTTTAATTCCCGCAACATTTTTCGGATTTGTTTTTAAAACTTCTTCCAGATTATCGTTAGTTGCTCCCATCATAAATGAATAATTCACAAATGATTTCTGGGCAGCAATTTGATATTTATCTTCTAATATTTCCTGAGTAACGGCATTTGGAACCGTGTTTGGCTGTTCAATAAAAGAAGTAATTCCTCCCGCAGCAGCGGCTCTGGATTCTGATTCTATATCGCCTTTATGCGTTAAACCAGGTTCTCTAAAATGCACCTGATCGTCGATGGCGCCCGGCATTAAATAACTTCCTTCGGCATCTATGACAATACAGTCAGAAGTTTTTAAACTAATACTATCTGCAACTTCAACAATAAGATCATTTTCGATCAAAACATCGCCGTCAAAAATAGACCCTTCGTTTACAATTTTGGCATTTTTAATTAAAATCCTTTTCATGTTCTATCTTTATAATGTATTGACTAATTTTTTTAATCGAAGAGAAATTACTCCCAAAATAGCTTCTTTAATAATAGCGTTGCTCATTTTAGAAACACCTTTTGTTCTGTCTGTAAAAATAATAGGCACTTCTGTAATCTGAAATTTAGCACAATATGTTCTGTACTTCATTTCGATTTGAAACGCATATCCAACAAACTTTATTTTGTTTAAATTAATTTTCTCCAGAACTTCTCTTTTGTAACATACAAAACCCGCAGTTGCATCATGAATTTTCATTCCGGTAATAAATTTTACATAGACTGATGCGAAGTATGACATTAAAACTCGGCTTAGGGGCCAGTTTACCACATTAACGCCTTTTACATAACGCGAACCAATGGCTAAATCTGCACCACCAAAATGGCAGGCATCATACAATTTTTCGAGATCATTTGGGTTATGCGAAAAATCGGCATCCATCTCAAAAATAAAATCATAATTATGTTCTAATGCCCATTTAAAACCATGAACATACGCAGTTCCTAATCCTGCTTTTTTAGCTCTTTTTTCAAGAAATAATCTTCCCGGATATTCTTCCTGCAAAGCAATAACTTTATCTGCAGTATGATCCGGCGAATTATCATCAATTATTAAAAGGTGAAAAGGTTTGTGTTGCGAAAGTACGGCTCTTACTATACTTTCTACGTTCTCAATCTCGTTATATGTGGGAATTATGACAATACTATCATTCATTTTTTCTCGGTAATTTCACCGCAAAAGTAAACTTTTTATAGCATTCGGTTCATAATAAATACATAATAAAAGTATTGATACAAAAAATTACTAATTTTGTGACACTATGATTGAACATCTTCATCCACGAATTATTGAAAACAAAGACTGGGCAACGGCTTTATTTGTCCTGACTTTTGCTGTTGTTGCTATGACAAAATCAGCTTACGAAACTCGTTTTACAGAATTTAGCAAGCTTATTTTTTCTGATAAATATGCCAAAATTTACCGAGACAACAGTCACATGAAAAGCAGCTTTACGGTTGGTTTATTTTTTGTGCAGGTAATTTCGTTTGCGTTTTTTATTCAGCTTACCATGAATATTTTTGGAGAAGCTTCAAAAACCGACTGGATTTTGTTTATTCAGATTGCTACTTTCTTACTTTATTTTATTCTGGCGAAATATTTAATTGAGAAAATTGTAGCTGCTTCATTCAACATCGACGATTTTGTAGAGCTTTTTAATTTGCAAAAAGTTACTTACAGAACTTATATTGGCGTTTTAATCCTTCCAATCAATGCAATTTTGTTTTATTATGACAATATTTCAACGATTGTACCGCTTGCCGTTATTGGTATCTCGCTGTGTATCAGCCTGTATTCATATTTTATTTCAGTCAAAACGTATCAAAACGTAATTATCGGCAAATTATTTTATTTTATTTTATATCTTTGCGCTCTTGAAATAGCGCCTTATTATTTTCTCTATTATTGGATAACAAAAGGGAGTGCTTAGAAAATGTTTATAATATGAAAGTGAAAACAATTTTGGTGTCACAGCCTGAACCTAAAGTGGAGAATTCTCCTTACTTTGAGCTCCAACAAAAACACAAAATAAAAATTGATTTCAGACCATTTATTCATGTGGAAGGGGTTAGCGCAAAAGAGATTCGATTACAAAAAATCGATCTTAATCATTACACTGCGATCATTTTAACAAGTCGAAATGCTGTAGATCATTTTTTTAGAGTGGCTGATGAAATGCGTTACAAAGTTCCAGAAGGATTGAAATATTTTTGTCAATCTGAAGCAGTAGCTTTTTATCTTCAAAAGTATGTTGTGTACAGAAAACGTAAAATTTACGTTGGAGCAAAAGATTTTGCAGATTTATCTCCTTTAATTAAAAAGTATAAAGACGAGAAATTCCTGCTTCCTGCATCTGATCAATTAAATGCAGATGCTCCTGTAACTTTAAACAGCCTTAAGGTAGATTGGGCACAAGCCATTTTTTACAGAACTGTAATGAGCGACTTATCTGATCTTGCTGATGTTTATTATGATGTTTTAGCGTTTTTTAGTCCAACCGGAATTAAATCTTTGTTTAAAAACTTCCCTGATTTTAAACAAAACGACACTAGAATTGCCGTATTTGGAAGCACAACTCAAAAAGAAGCTTTAGACCATGGTTTAAGAATTGATATTCTTGCTCCAACTCCTGAAACTCCTTCTATGACAATGGCTTTAGAAAAATACGTTGCCGAAGCAAACAAAGGAAAATAAACCTTAGAAGTCACAATATTTTAAATTCCAAATTCCAAATTAATCACTTGGAGTTTGGAATTTTTGCTTCAAGCACTTTTTTTAACCGCAAAGTACGCAAGTTTTTTTTAACATTAGTTGTTTTTTAAAGTTCGCAAAGCCTTACCGATAAGGCTTTGCGAACTTTATTTGCTTTTTGTAAATATTTGCAAATAAAAAACCTTGCGCACTTTGCGGTTAAATTTACACATCAATAAAATTGGAATTTAAAATATTGGAATTTCCATTTATTGAGCATTTTAACTACATTTGATTTCTATTCTAAACCCAAATCACTAAAATAGTTTCAAATTTTAAGTTATGAAAATCAACTCCCTCTTAATTGAAATTGACGGTATCGACAAAGAAATTCTTCGATATCTTATGGATGATGCCCGAAAACCAATTTTGCAGATTGCCAATAAAATAGGCATTTCGGGAGCGGCAATTCATCAGCGATTAAAAAAACTGGAACAATCCGGCGTTATTTCCGGTTCTAAATTTACTGTAAATCCAAAAGTTTTAGGTTACAACACTATGGCTTTTATTGGAGTTTATCTCGATAAAGCTTCCCGAAACTCCGAAGCCGTAAAAGAATTAAGAAAAATTCCTGAAGTATTAGAATGCCATTATACAACAGGAAACTGGTCCGTTTTAATTAAAATTATCTGTAGAGATAACGAACATTTAATGCAGCTTTTAAATACCAAAATTCAGGCAATTGAAGGAGTTTCAAGAACTGAAACGTTTATTTCCTTAGATCAGCAGATTGACAGGCAGATACAACTTTAAAAAAATAAATTCCAAATTTTTCAAATTCCAACAAAAAAGCATAAAAAAATCCAAACTCCTTAAATTGGAATTTGGATTTTTTAAAATTGTAAATTTCTTTCTTAGTTCCTTCTGCTTCCGGAATAAATCGAGATATAGTACAATAACGTTGCTATAGATCCTAAAGCAGCAACAACATAGGTTCTTGCAGCCCATTTTAACGCATCTTTTGCTCCTGCCTGTTCTTCTTGTGTCAGCATGTGTTTATTTTCTAACCAGGCCAATGCTCTGTTACTTGCATCGTATTCTACCGGCAGCGTAATAATTGAAAACAATGTTGTTACGGCAAAAATCACAATTCCCACTAATAATAACTGTGGAAAAGTTCTAATCATTAAAATTCCAGCTAACAAAATCCACTGCATAAAACTTGATGCCACATTAACAATTGGAACCAGCTTAGAACGCATTGTTAACCATTCATAACCAATTGCATGCTGTACTGCGTGTCCACATTCATGCGCTGCAACCGCTGCCGCCGCTGCGTTACGATGATTATAAACTGCTTCGCTCAAATTAACGGTTTTGTCTGAAGGATTATAATGATCTGTTAACTGACCCGGAGTCGAAATAACACGAACATCTGTAATTCCGTTATCAGCTAGCATTTTTTCTGCAATTTCTGCACCGCTCATTCCGTTTCGAAGCTGCAGTTTAGAATATAATTCGAATTTACTTTTAAGTTTTGCACTCACCATCCAGCTAAATAACATAATAGCTCCGGCAAGAATTAAATATCCACTTCCCATGATTTTACTTTTTTTGATTGATTTTAAATTTACAAAACAAACATCAAATTATAAACCATTTTAACAAAATGTCATTTTGGCATTTTTTCAGACATTTTTAGTCCAAAAGATTGTTTTTTAAAAGCAGTGTAATTAACTCTGCGACATTTTTGGTTTTATATTTTTGAAGAATATTTCGCCTGTGTGTCTGCACCGTTAAGAAACTCAAAAAAAGTTCATCGGCAATTTCCTGCGTCTGCTTTCCTTTTGACAGCAATAGCGCAATATCTTTTTCTCTTCTGCTTAAGCTCGGAATATTATCCAGATCTTCAGATAATGGCTGGCTTACGATTGTTTTTACCTCATCGCTAAAAACAATTTCGCCCTCAATTGCTTTATTAATGCAGTTTTTAAATTCTTCAAACGAAGCGCTTTTTAAAATATAACCATTTCCCCCATTTTGAATAAACTGCATTACCAAACTTCTTTCAGACTGACTGCTCATTCCTATTACAATAACCTGCGGATATTTTTGCTTGATCGATTTACATAAATCTATTCCGGTTACAACAGGCAGAAAAATATCTATTAAAACCAGATCTACTTCGTTGCTTTCTATATAATCTAACAGTAAAGCACCGGATTGCATTTTCTCTACAATTTCAATATTTTCCAGATCAGACAATAAACCGGAAATTCCGGAAATCACAATTGGATGGTCATCAACCACAACCATTTTATATTTTTTACTCATTTTGCTGATTTTCGTTTATCACATTTAATTCTATATAAACGGAAGTTCCCTGATTTATTTTACTGTCTATTTCTAATTTCCCGCTTAAAAATTCTACTCGGTTATGAATATTCTTTAGTCCCATTCCGTTTTTGTCTTTTGCTTCTGCAACATCAAACCCAACTCCATTATCTTCAACCGTAATAAAAAACACATCTTTGTTTTGAGAACAGGAGACCAAAACCTGCGATGCTTTGGCATATTTTAAAGCATTATTCAACAATTCCTGAATAATTCTGTAAATCATGATTTCGTAATTTTTTGGCAGTCTTGATTTTTTAATCAAATACTGAAACTCAATTTTAGTAACCGCATTAGAATTTGCAGCACATAAATCTCTTAAAGCGTGCTCTAAACTAAGTTCAAGCAGTGTTTCGGGCATAAGATTCTGCGATATGTTTCGAAGTTCTTTAATTGAATTATCTAAAAGTGTATCGACATTATTTACCGTTTCTACATTTTCCTTTTTTGCTAGATTTAAATGGATTTTTACGCCCGAAAGCATACTTCCCAATCCGTCGTGTAAATCTCTGGCAATTCTTTTTCTTTCCATTTCTTCACCCTGAATCAAGGCTTTGGAAACCGAAAGTTTATGACGGTCTTCAAAAGATGATAATTCCTGTTTTAAATTGATTTCTTTTTGAGCACTCAATTTCTTTTGATTTTTATTGAAGATCCACAGAAATAAAACAATTAGAAATAACAAAAATGATAATCCAGCAAAAAGCACTGAATTGAATCGAGTATTATATACCTGTAAAGCGGCTTTATCATTTTGTGACTGTAAAAGCGATATTTTTTTCTCGCTTTCGGCTTTTTTATATTTTGCCTCAAGCTCTACAATCTCGCTTTTAAATTTTGTATTGTTTAAGCTGTCGTTTAAAGCATTGTATTTATGCGAATAATAATAGGCTTTATCAAAATCTTTTGTCGCATTGTATACTTTTGCCAGCTCGTTGTAATAATTCTTCTTGTCTACTACAAAAGGTGTATTTTCTAAAAGATAGTCTAAGTTTTGCTTTGCTTTGTCGTAATTTTTAAGTTTGAAAAGCACTTCATATTCTGCAAATTTTAAGCGGTTTAAGGCAATCGCATTTTGGTGTTTTTCTGCAGACGCTATTCCTTTCCCATAACTTTCTAAAGCATTCGAATTTTTATTCTGTTTGGCATAATATAATCCTTCCGAATAATAATAGGAATCATTTAAGTTTGATTCAGGATAATCTTTTAATGTCGAAAAAGCTTTATCGAGTATTTTTTTCGCATCATAAAAATGCTGTAATTCAATTAAATTTTCGGCATTAATAATATAGGTTTCCATTTTTGACTCGGCAACAGTCGGTGATTTTTTAATGGCCCTTTCAATATATTTCTGAGCTTCGCTTAAATATTCACTTGCTTTACCTCTTTCGCTGTTATTCATAAAAATAATGGCAACAGCTTTATACAGTCCGCTTATAAGTTCATAATCGCGACTTTTTTTAGCGGCAGGAATAGCCTCGTTTATAAGCAGTTTCATGTATACCTTTTCGTTGTTTTTTCGTTGCTGCATAACTCCGTAATTCTGCAGAATTATGGCACGAATTCTAAAGGCTTCGGTATTAAAATACTTTTTAAGTTTTTCATTTCCCTCAAGCAGTGTTTGTTCAAACCCCTCGACATCTCCTTTTTCTAAAAAACTGGACGAATTATAAAAAATACCGGCATCTCTTAAAAACGGAAATTTATCTTTAAGACTGTTGGCCTGCGCTAAATATTGTTTAGATTTTTTAATATCCTGTGACATCAAATACAATTTTGACAATTTAAAACTGTATAAACATTTTATACTGTCAGACTTTGTATTTCTGGTGATTTTAGCAATGCTGTCAATATAAGCAGAATCATCATCAAGAGAAAGAATAACCTGTGAATGCAAGGCGGCGGATAAAAATAGAAAAAGTGCAAGTATGTAGATTTTCTTCATAAAATGGTATTTATTCAAATTTATCAAATTAAAAATCGTTTCAAAAAAAATTCTGCAACTTTTACCTGATATCAGGTAATACAAAATGCATTTTATCAGGTATTGTTCCCTCTATTATTTGATTCTAATTTTGTTTAAAAGATTATTATTAATTAAAAACAATAAACCATGAAATCAATTATGAAAACAGCGGCTCTTGTACTGACTCTTGCTTTTACAGCAGTTTCTTGCAGCAGCGATAACGATGATAATTCTGGTACAGCAACAGGTTCAAGAGATGTAAAATATGAGATAACCGGAAATTACACTGGCAAACTTGATGCAACTTATATAGAAAAAAGCGGTGCTCCGCTTATTGAAGATGTTACTGCTTTGCCTTGGACTAAAGAATTTACTGCTAATGCGGATTCTGACGCTGCTTTAGCTCATTCAAGCGGATATGGAGGAGTTTCAGGACAAACCTTAACAGTAAAGATTTATGTAGGAGGAAAAGTCGTTTCTGAATTAACAGGAACAGCAAATTTAGAAGGAATTATTGTAGTTCATCCTAAAACTTACATATTCCCTAGATAAGTTAGAATTAGAATTTAATATTTTGTTTTTGGAAAAAAGAAAGCTTCGCATTATTGCGAAGCTTCTTTTTTATACCTGTAACTGATTGTTGATTTCTTCAAACTTTTCAATAAGACCGTTAATTTTAGCCTGCTGTTTTTTAATTTGTTTTGGGCGAAGGTAAAACCAATTAAAAAGCATCCATAATAATGTGATTCCATATGTTAAACCTGCCCCTAAAGTACTCATTCTGCTCGCATACTCATACATATACAAACAAATCCCTGCCATAAGTGTTATAAAGTAAAAGCTCATCATTTTAGTTTGCAAAAACTGCTGTTTCTTTTTAATTGAAATTAATTTCTGCAGATATTCCTGATTGGCTTGTGTTGAATCTATATTTTTATATTCGTTCAATAATTTATTATACACAAACACGTAAATTACCATTGCCAGAATCGTAAACACAATTCCTATTTTAGTCGAAATAAACTGTGGCTGGTAATATATCCAGACAAAAATTATAAAAACACTTGTTGCCAAAAGCACAATATTGGTAATCCATAAGCATCGCAATGCTGTTTTTTTAAACTTACTTAATCTTGCCAGCAAATCACTCATGTCTGGCTGACTTACGGATTGTTTTTTCCATAAATCTTTAAAATCTATATTGTTATCGTTGTCCATTTTCTTTAAATTTTTGAGTCAGTTTTTCTTTTATCCTATGGATTTTTACTCGCACATTAGCTTCAGAGAGACCTATAATTTTTGCAATCTCAGCTTGTTTAACATCTTCTAATTCCAGAGAAATAATAATACGGTCTGTTTCTGGTAATTCAGCAATGCATTTATACAAAAACTGAATCTGGGGCTCTATTGAGGTTTGTTTTTCTTCTAAAAGATGATTTGGTAAATCTGATTTAGGAAAACGTTTCTGCTTTTCAATCTGTCGCAAACAATTATTTGAGGCAATTCTAAAAATCCAGGTTCCTACGGATGATTCATTTCTAAAAGTATCGAGTTTTTGCCAGACAATTATAAAAGTTTCCTGAGCCAAATCCTGTGCAGTATCGTAATCGTTTACGAAACCCATACAAAGCCTGAAAATTCGATCCCAATATGTTTTGTATATTTCTTCGAATCCCATTTTAAGATTTTATAAAAGCGTTTAATTTTAAAAAACACCCCTTATCGACATATTTAGAGCTGTTTATTTTTTCTTTTTCAGCTTTTGAAATTTCAAATGAATATGTTTTTCTCTGTCCAAAAACATTCACACATAACGCTGAAAATAAGAATGCGATAACTAAAATAATATACTTTTTCATTTTAATATTTTTAAGTTGATAAATAATCGGATCCATCCTTTGGATACGACAACTATTAAAATGTTACAACTTTTTTAAAATTTCAATTATTAAATTCCAAATTCCAATGTTGGTGCGGGTTTTAACCGCGAAGAGCACTTTTTTTGCCACGAAGGCGCTAAGTCGCAAAGCTTTTTTTGTTTCACGCAGATTCTACAGATTAGAGCAGATTTAATATGATTTTTTATTATTGAAATCTATATAGATCTGTTTAAATCTTTTAAAATCTGCGTGAAACAAAAAATCCTTTTAATCAGTGACACAAAACTAAGCACAAAAAAAAATTCCAAACCCCAACAAAATTGGAATTTGGAATTTTAATATTTGGAATTTTTTGTTATCCAACCAAATTAATAATCTTACCAGGAACGATAATCACTTTATTTGGCGTTCTTCCGTCTAATTGTTTTTGAGTTCTTTCGTCTTTCATAACGATTTCTTCGATTTGTTCTTTGGTTAAATCCAAAGGCAATTCGATTGTGAAACGCATTTTTCCGTTGAAAGAAACCGGATATTCTTTATTGGTTTCAACCAAATGTTTCTCTTCAAAAACTGGGAACGGAACTTCAGAAATAGAAGTTGTATGTCCTAATTGCGCCCATAATTCCTCAGCAATGTGTGGCGCGTAAGGCGAAACTAAAATCGCTAACGGCTCTAAAATCGCTCTTGAATGACAGTTTTGAGAAGACAATTCGTTTACACAAATCATAAACTGAGAAACAGACGTATTGAAAGAGAAATTCTCAATATCATCTTGTACTTTTTTGATTGTTTTATGCAACGATTTCAAGTTGTCTTTTGTTGGTTCGTCGTTGTTTACAATTAAACCATTGTCATCAAAATACAATCTCCATAATTTTTTCAAGAAACCAAAAACTCCCGAAATACCAGCCGTATTCCAAGGTTTTGCTTGTTCCAACGGACCTAAGAACATTTCGTATAAACGTAATGTATCAGCTCCGTATTCTGCACAAATATCATCTGGTGTTACTACATTGTAGTATGATTTCGACATTTTTTCGACTTCACGGCCAACAATATATTTTCCGTTTTCGTCAAAAATAAATTCAGCTGTTCCAAAATCTTCTCTCCAAGCTTTGAACTTTTCGATATTTAATTCATCAGAAGAATTAACAAAATTAACATCAACACGAATTGGCTGTACTTTTTGATCACCAATTTTGTTTTTAGATACGAAAGTATTTGTTCCTTCTAATCTGTAAACATAAGCCGTTGTTCCTAAAATCATTCCCTGATTTATCAGTTTTTTGAATGGTTCTTCAGTTGGCGCAAGACCTTTGTCTTTTAAGAATTTGTTCCAGAAACGAGAATACAATAAGTGACCTGTTGCGTGTTCGCTTCCACCAATATATAAATCTACACTTTCCCAATATTTCAATGCTTCTTTAGACGCAAATTCATTTTCATTGTGCGCATCCATATAACGCATCCAATACCATGAACTTCCCGCCCAACCTGGCATAGTGTTTAATTCTAAAGGAAAAATCGAAACATTGTCAATTAACTGAGTACTAACTACTGAACACTTAACACTGTCCCAAGCCCAAACCGCTGCGTTTCCTAATGGAGGCAAACCGTCTTCTGTTGGTAAATATTTCTCTACTTCCGGTAAAATAATTGGCAAATGCTGCGCATCAATCATTTTTGGCAATCCGTTTACATAATAAACCGGAAACGGTTCTCCCCAATAACGCTGACGAGAGAAAACGGCATCACGTAAACGGTAATTGGTTTTGCCAGTTCCCTGACCAATTTCTTCTAATTTAGCAATTGCTTTTTTAGTGCCTTCTTTATAGTTTAACCCGTTTAAGAAATCAGAATTTGCGATTTCTACGTTGTCTTTAGATCCGTAAGCGGCTTCAGAAATGTCAACATTAGCGAAAATATTTCTAATTTCTTTCATTCCGTTTTGACCTTTAAAGAAATTAGCAAAAGCATAATCTCTTTCGTCTCCGCAAGGAACCGCCATTACAGCACCCGTTCCGTAACCTGCTAAAACATAATCTCCAATCCAAACCGGAACTGGTTCTTTTGTAAACGGATGTTCTGCATAAGCTCCTGTAAAAACTCCAGAAATGGTTTTCACATCGGCCATACGCTCACGCTCTGAACGTTTTGACGTTTTTTCGATATACGCTTCAACCGCTTCTTTTTGTTCTGGAGTTGTAATTTTAGCAACCAAATCATGTTCTGGCGCCAAAGTCATAAAAGTTACTCCAAAAATAGTATCAGGACGAGTTGTGAAAACGTCGATTACTTCATCGTGATTTTTCACTTTAAAAGTAACCATTGCACCAACTGATTTCCCAATCCAGTTTCTTTGAGATTCTTTAATTGACTCACTCCAATCAATATCATTTAGACCTTCAAGTAAGCGTTCGGCATAAGCAGAAATTCGCATACTCCATTGTGTCATTTTTTTTCTTATAACAGGAAACCCGCCGCGCTCTGAAACTCCGTTTACAATTTCGTCATTTGCCAAAACTGTTCCCAAGCCCGGACACCAGTTTACTTCGGTTTCTGCCAAATACGTCAATCTGTATTGCAACAAGATTTTCTCTTTTTGATCTTCAGAATAAGAATTCCATTCATCAGCTGTAAAAATCTGTACGTTGTCATCACAAACTGCTTCAACCAAAGCATTTCCTGATTCTTCAAAAACCTTTACAAGATCTGAAATATCAAAAGCCTGTCCTTGTTTTCTGCAGTACCAAGAATTAAAAAGCTGGATAAAAATCCATTGTGTATGTTTGTAATAATCTGGATTTGATGTACGCACTTCACGCGCCCAGTCAAATGAAAATCCTATTTTATCTAATTGTTTTCTGTAACCGGCAATTTGTTTTCCTTCTTTATCAACTCCACCATCAATATTTACACGCGTTGTATCTTCTGGACGTTGTCCTGTCTGAATCGCATATTGTTCTGCCGGCAATCCGAAACTGTCGTAACCCATTGGATGCAAAACATTGAAACCTTGATGTCTTTTGAAACGCGAATACACATCTGATGCAATATAACCCAGCGGATGCCCAACGTGTAATCCCGCTCCAGACGGATAAGGAAACATATCGAGAACATAATGCTTCGGTTTTTCAGAGTTATTTTTTGCTGCAAAAGTTTGATTTTCTGCCCAATATTTTTGCCATTTGGCTTCTATTTCATTCGGATTGTATTTCATTTTCTTTAAGCTACTAAGGTTCTAAGGGACAAAGGTTCTGAGGTTTTTCTCTCTTTGTCGCTTAATTTTAATCCGCAAATTTACATTTATTGTTGCTTGTTCCAAAGCTATTTTGCTGACAAACAAATAAATTCACAAATTACGTAATCAAGTTTACGTAAAAATACGTATTATTGCATTTATAAATACTTATTTATACTGAAATTAATGACAGAAAATAAGAAATACAAAATTGAAGTCCGCGTTTGGATTGAAGAAACTGAAGGCGCTTTCTTGGGAATTGGAAAAATCTGGCTTTTAGAAAACATCCGAAAAACCGGATCGATTACCAATGCTGCAAAAGAAATGAAAATGGCCTATCGACAAGCATGGCAATTGGTTGAAGAAATGAATCAGCGTGCCGAAAAACCACTTGTAGAAAAACTTCTGGGCGGCAAAGGCGGTGGCGGCGCACAACTTACCGAAGCCGGAGAAAAAGCCATTACTGTTTTTTATGAAATTGAAAAACGCATTAAAGAATTTGCTCAAAAAGAAACTCAAAATTTAAAATTCTAGAAACCTATTTAAAAAAACAATTAACCAAAACCTATTTTCTCAACCAGCAGTATTCATTTTAAAACATACTGCAAAAATCATTTTTATGAAACCAAAATTCTTAATCTTTCTGCTTTTCCCGCTCGTTGGGTTTTCGCAGCAAAATAATTCAAAGCCAGCAGATTCTTTAAAAAATTCCAATGTCTTTATTTTAGGAGAAGTCATAATAACACATCATGAAAACAAAGACACTCTAAACAGAATAACTTCAAAAACTATGGAATCTCAAAATAAAATGGAGGTTTCAAAAGCTTTAAATATGCTCCCAGGAGTGAGCTTAACGGCTTCGGGACCAAGAAACGAATCGATGGTTTCTGTTCGTGGTTTTGATTTAAGACAAGTTCCGGTTTATATGGACGGAATTCCGGTTTATGTGCCTTACGACGGCTATGTTGATCTCGCCAGATTTACCACTTTTGATCTTGCTGCTGTTGATGTTTCAAAAGGATTTTCATCTGTTTTATATGGACCAAATTCGCTTGGCGGTGCAATAAATCTTGTTTCGAGAAAACCTTTTAAAAAATTGGAATACGACGGTTCTTTAGGAATGATTAACGAAAACGGTTATAAAGGGAACATTAATATTGGTTCAAACTTAGGCAAGTTTTATTTTCAGGGAGGATTTTCTTATTTAGACAGAAATTCAACCAGAATGTCTTCGAACTTTATTCCCACAGCAAATGAAAACGGAGGACAAAGAGACAATTCATACCGAACAGATCAAAAAATCAGTTTTAAAATAGGCTGGACACCATCTGAAAAAAGCGAATATGCAATTGGCTACATTAATCAGCAGGGCGAAAAAGGAAATCCAGTTTATACCGGTTATGATACACAAAATACGCTTTTGCTAAAACCTCGTTTCTGGCAATGGCCAAATTGGGATAAAGAAAGTTTTTACTTCATTTCAAATTCGGGTTTCGACGACAAAAACAGTTTCAAAACCAGATTGTATTTTGACCGTTTCAAAAATACACTGGACAGTTATGACGATACTACTTATTCAACACAAACAAAACCTTATGCTTTTGAAAGTATTTACAACGATTATACTTTTGGAGGAAATCTCGAATACAATACTAAACTGATTCCTAAAAATGATTTAAAAATTGCTTTTCATTTTAAAGAAGATGTACACCGCGAAAACAATCTTGGCGAGCCCGTACGCCACTTTATAGACAATACTGTTTTAATTGGAATTGAAGACATTTACAAAGTCAGTTCAAAATTTACTGTAATTCCGGGTATTAGTTACAATATTCGAAAAAACAATGAGGCCGAAGATTACAACAGTACCACAAAAGTAATTTCAAATTATCCTTATGCCGGAGCAAGTGATGCTTTTAATGCACAAATTGGATTATTTTATCAATTAAATAATGACCAAAAATTAGGCGCATCGGTTTCTCAGAAAACCAGATTTGCCACTATTAAAGATCGATATTCGTACCGAATGGGAACCGCAATTCCCAATCCTGATTTGAAACCTGAAAAAGCAATTAATTACGAATTAAATTATACTGCTCTTTTATTTGATAAAATTACTTTTCAAACAGCTCTTTTTTACAGCTCCCTTTCAGACGCAATTTTAAGCGTAAGCAATGTTGAACCCGGAAAATCGCAAATGCAGAATTTTGGCGAAGCCGATTATAAAGGAATTGAAGCGCAATTGAACTATGCTGTTTTAGAAAACCTGTCGCTTCATTTTAATTACACATATATCGAAAGAAAAAATATCACAAACCCCAATATTCATTTTACCGATGTCCCAAATACAAAAGTTATGGGAACTCTGGAATACAGCCCAGTTAAAATATTGCGATTCATTGCCAATTCTGAATTTAATTCGTCACGTTTCAGTACGAGTTACGGCGCGCGCGTTCCGGATTATACACTTTTGAATTTTTATGCTTCGGGCAAAATTTCTAAAAATCTAAGTGTTGATGCAGGAATTAATAATATCTTCGATAAAAACTATAGTCTTGTTGAAGGTTATCCGGAAGAAGGCCGTAATTTTTTTGTAACACTTCGTTTTTTCAATAACTAAATCAAAATACCAAATGAAAATTAAAAATTTTATTCTGATTCTGCTTACGGCATTTTTCTGCGTAATGTGCAACTCTCCTAAAAAAGATAAAGAGCAGATTATCTCATCTGAAAAAGCTTTAAAAACAGACAATGACAAACATCCCGTTCTTACTCCCGAAGATAGTTTAAAAATGGTAAATCATTCGATCGAAGTAAAAGGCGATGTCGAAAACACACTAAATTTAACGGTAGATTCTCTAAAAAAGATGAAAGTTGCCACACTTGATGATTTTAAAGTAGTGTGCCAAAGCGGTGAAGTTAAAAAAGACAATAAAGTGTGCAAAGGTGTTCTTTTGAAAGATATTTTAGAAAAAGCCAAAATCAAACAAAACGGACATAAAGACCGTAATTTTTATATTGTAGCAAGAGCCTCAGACGATTATAAAGCAACTTTTTCGTGGGCCGAAATTTTCAACAATCCAACGGGAGAAAACACATATATTCTTTTTGAAGAAAATGGAAAACCGGTTAAAAACGGCGAAATGATTGCCATTTGCAAAAATGATATTAAAACCGGACCTCGACATGTTTACTGGCTGAAAAGTATTGAGGTGTATAAGGTTAAGTAAAAAAAGCTGCTGAGAAACTAAGTTTCTGAGAGGCTAAGTTTTTTTCTCGTTTAACCACAGAGAGCACAAAGTATTAAATAAGGTTCGCAAAGTTTTTTATTGATAAGCTTTGCGAACTTTAGCATTTTACTAAACTGCTTTTTAAAAAAAACTTTATGCTCTTTGCGTTTAAATCCTTTTTTAACCTTTCTATTTTCAATATCTAATTGTACATTTATGGTATAAAAGTTTGTTATTAACTTTAAATAAAGAAATTCTTTATTATTTTTACCCCATAATTTAAGCAGACTATGAGTTCTAACTTTGATAAATTTCAAAAACGCAGGTTAATTTCCTCTTATTTTTCGGTAGTGTTAAGTGTATTTCTGGTATTATTCCTTTTAGGAGTACTAGGATTATTTATCATTAATTCTAAAAAACTGGCTGATGATTTTAAAGAAAAAATCGCCATGACAGTTTTCTTTAAAAATGAAGCAAATGACAGCATTATCAAAGCTTTTGACTCAGAACTAAAAAGAGCTCCTTTTGCTCTTTCATATGTTTATGTAACCAAAGAAAAAGCGGCAAAAGAACATACTGATATTATTGGCGAAGATTTCTTAACATTTTTAGGAGAGAATCCGTTATTAAATTCATACGACATTCACTTAAAAGCTGACTACGTAGAACGCGACAGCATTACGAAAATTGAAAGCCGTCTGCGTCAAAATACCATGATTGAAGATATTGTATATGACAAACAATTAGTAAATCTGGTAAACGATAACATCAAAAAAGTAAGTATGTGGATTTTAATCATAAGTGGTTTCCTTACTATAATTGCTGTTTTATTAATCAATAGTTCACTTCGATTATCTATTCATTCCAATCGTTTTATTATTAAAACCATGCAGATGGTGGGAGCAACAAAATCGTTTATCCGTAAACCTTTTGTAATGCGAAGCGTAAAATTAGGAATGCTTGGAGCAGTATTAGCAATCATTGCTCTAATTGGTCTTTTATTCTATGTAGAAACTAATTTCCCGGGGTTAGGCATTTTAGAAGATAAAGCTTTAATAGGCTTAGTACTTTTAGCTGTTTTTGGATTAGGAGTTTTAATTACATGGGTAAGCACGCATTTTGCAACACAGCGTTTCTTAAACTTAAGAACTGACGATCTTTATTAATTTTAGATTGTAGAAAAAATTTTAGATTATTAAAAAAGTAACAATGAAAAATAATAAAGAAGAACAACAAAAACAGGAATTCCTTTTTGACACTATCAATTATAAAATCTTATTAATTGGTATCGCAGTAATCGCATTAGGATTTATTTTAATGTCTGGCGGAGGAAGCGATAATCCAAATGTTTTTAATGAAGATGTTTTTAGTTTTAGACGTATTCGTTTAGCACCAACAACTGTACTTATTGGTTTTGGAATCACGATTTATTCTATTTTCAAAAAATCAAAATAAATAGTTTTACAGATTTTAGATCACGAAGCAAAGCGAAGTGAGCCAATTTAAAATCTGAAATCTAAAATCTAAAATTCTCAATGAATACATTACAAGCTATTGTTCTTGCCATTATTGAAGGAATTACAGAATTTTTACCTGTTTCTTCAACCGGCCACATGATTATTGCCTCTTCTTTTTTTGGAATCGCACAAGAAGATTTCACTAAACTTTTTACTATTGTAATTCAGCTTGGTGCAATACTTTCGGTTGTTATTTTATACTTCAAACGTTTCTTTCAAACTTTTGATTTTTATTTTAAACTTTTAGTTGCTTTTATTCCGGCTGTAGTTTTAGGATTATTGCTAAGCGATTTCATCGATGGTTTATTAGAAAACCCAGTAACTGTTGCAATCTCACTTTTAATAGGCGGATTAATTTTATTAAAAGTAGATGAATGGTTTAACAATCCAAATACTGCCGAAACTTCACAGGAAATAACCTATTTGCAAGCACTTAAAATTGGATTATTTCAATGTATAGCCATGATTCCGGGAGTTTCCCGAAGCGGTGCTAGTATTGTGGGCGGAATGTCTCAAAAATTATCAAGAACAACAGCTGCAGAATTTTCATTCTTTCTTGCAGTTCCAACTATGCTGGGTGCAACAGCAAAAAAATGTTACGATTATTACAAAGCAGGATTTGAGTTATCTCACGATCAGGTGAATATTTTAATTATTGGAAACGTTGTTGCTTTTATCGTAGCGCTTTTAGCAATTAAAACATTCATTGGATTCTTGACTAAAAACGGATTCAAAGTTTTTGGTTATTACAGAATTATTGCAGGAATCATTTTATTACTGATTCACTTTTTCATTCACCCGCTTACGATTATATAATGACACCTGAAGAATATTTAGACGGACAAGTTTTACTGATTGATAAACCATTAAAATGGAGTTCGTTTCAGGCAGTCAATAAATTAAAATACCTTTTAATTAACAAAGTCGGACTTCCTAAAAAATTTAAAATCGGCCATGCCGGAACTTTAGATCCTTTAGCTACAGGTTTACTTTTAATCTGTACAGGAAAATTCACTAAAAGAATCTCTGAACTACAAGGTCAGGCAAAAGAATATACAGGAACTTTTTATATTGGGGCTACTACTCCATCGTATGATTTAGAAACCGAAATCGATCAGACATTTCCAACAGATCATATCGACGAAACTTTGATTCACGAAACAGTAAAACAGTTTTTAGGTGAAATCGATCAAAAACCGCCTATTTTTTCTGCCATAAAAAAAGATGGAGTTCGTTTATATGAGCATGCACGTGCCGGCGAATCTATTGAAATTGAAAGCAGAAAAACCACAATTCATGAATTTGAAATTACACGAATTGCTTTACCGGAAATTGACTTTAGAGTAGTTTGCAGTAAAGGAACTTATATTCGTTCACTGGCTTATGATTTTGGAAAAGCCATGAATTCTGGTTCGCATTTAACGGTTTTACGCCGAACTAAAATTGGTGATTACGATGTGAAAAATGCAATAGACATTACTTTATTTGAAGAAAGTCTACAATAATTTTTGCATGAAAAAAGTTTGGTCTTCTCTATTATTGTTTTTCTGTATTGCTTCAAGCATACAAAGTCAGGTAAAAAGAAATACTTATTTGCAATTTGATGTTGCAGCCTCAATAACACAAAATTCAGATTACGACAGTTCATCCAGTTCCTTTATTATTCCAGATGGCACGGGAGCAAAAATAGGTTATGGAATTCATTATAATAAATGGGTTACTCTAGGAATTCACAGCGGTATTGACTGGCAATGGGACAGCAAGTTAGTTGCAATTCCTGTTTTTCTAAATTTTGGATTAAACCCAAAAGTGGGCAGGGAAACCAGAATCATGATGCACGCCGGTTACGGAAAAGGTTTTGCAATAGGACGCAATAACTTAAGTGGTGAATACGGAAAACTTAAACTAGGAATTGGTGCAGATGACGTTGCTCTTTTTGCAGAAGTTGCTGCGTATCATTTTCCTTTTAATGATGAAAAAAGCGTTGGGAACATTTCTCTCGGAGTCAGTTTAATAGATTTCTTTCATTACAAATAAATCATACATCTCTTTTAAAAGCAAGAAGCACATTACATATTCATGCAATGTGCCTACTTCTAAAAATAATGTTGCTCCATACTTGTTTACTGCTTAATAGTGAGGAACATTTTTTCCTCCAAACAAGAATGTAGAAAAATAATCGTAAAACTTTTCGAATAACTTTTTCATAATAGTGTATTTTTTAATTGTTAATATTAAATAGACACCAATAAAAAGAGTAAATCAGAAAGTTATAATAGAAGTGGGATCATAATAGCAAGTTACAAAATTTTATCTTACAAAAAACACTTTTGCAAAACATTATTTAATTTATTATCAATACATTACCCACTAACACATCAAAATTGTATTACAAAAAACATTTTCCGCCTATAATCGGTTGTATTTAATGTTTTCCATAATTTCGACTAATTCTTTTTGAACAGAGATCCCTTTGTCTGCGAGATACCATAATTGCAGATCAGTTTTGATTTTTTCATCAATCGCGCCCACTTCTCTTTTATGAGTTTCCATAAGCTCCGCAGCCCCTTTTGGTCTTGGCCCCCAGTCGGCACGAACAATTCCTGCTTCTTTACAAATCACGATAATTTTAGGAATTGCTCTTCCATTATTAGTTAAGTACTGGTTCATTAATTCGTCGTTTTCATCACGAAGAACAATTCTAAGATCGATTCTTTTATCAGATGCGTGCGCCATTTTATCTAAAACAGGAAGAATCTGCGCTGCATCGCCGCACCAGCCTTCAGACAAAACCAGCCAGATGTAATGATTATCTAAATGCTGGAGTTTATAAATTACATCTTCAGAAATGGTAATCGTTTTTTCTAAACGATTCATTCGGGCTTCATTCAGCTTTGAATAATTTGTTAAACTTTCTGACTGTACACTTCCGGTTGATTTTCCTTCAGATAATAAATCAGTTACTAATTTTCGATATTCAGCATACGAATGACTATTAAATAATGCTTTTGCTACAGTACTTTTCATAAAGGTTTATTTTGCTTAGCATAAAATTAATGATTTTAAGAAGATAGAGGAATGACTTTTATCACATTCAAACGAAAAAAAAAATCAAAAAAGACTTTATAGAAATTAAAATCTGTGAGCTTAATTAATTTTTTGTCAACATTATTTTTAAAAATCAGAATATGTCTATATTTGCACAAATTAACGCAACACAACATGAAATATAAAAGAATTCTTCTTAAACTTAGCGGCGAGGCCTTAATGGGTGATTTACAATACGGAATTGACCCTAAAAGATTAGGCGAATATGCAGATGAAATCAAGCAGATTCACGACAAAGGAGTAGAAATTGCGATCGTTATTGGAGGAGGAAATATTTTTAGAGGCGTTGCTGGTGCAAGTGCAGGAATGGACAGAGTACAAGGTGACTACATGGGAATGCTTGCTACTGTTATTAACGGAATGGCTTTGCAGGGCGCACTTGAAGATAAAGGAATGAAAACGCGTTTGCAGACTGCTTTAAAAATGGAATCTATCGCAGAACCTTATATTAAAAGAAGAGCAGACCGCCACCTTGAAAAAGGAAGAATTGTAATTTTTGGTGCCGGAACAGGAAATCCATATTTTACAACTGATACTGCAGCTGTTTTAAGAGGAATCGAAATCAATGCCGATGTTATCCTGAAAGGAACTCGTGTTGATGGTGTTTACGATTCTGATCCTGAAAAAAATGCATCGGCTGTAAAATTTGATTTTATCTCGTTTGATGATGTTCTTAAAAAAGGATTAAATGTAATGGACACTACGGCTTTTACTTTAAGCCAGGAAAACAAATTACCAATTGTAGTTTTTGATATGAACAAAATTGGAAACCTTTTGAAAATCTGTGAAGGAGAAAATATCGGAACTGTAGTAAACATATAGTTTTCAGTAACAGCTTACAATCGCTTTTGATAGTAAACCAAACTGAAATTTAAAAAACGAAAACAAAACAAAAAAATGACTGAAGAAATCGATTTTATATTAGAAAGTACTGAAGAATCTATGAATGGTTCTATTGCACACTTAGAAAAAGAATTTCTAAACATTCGTGCAGGAAAAGCTTCTCCGGCAATGCTTGGAGGTGTTTTTGTTGATTATTACGGAGCCGCTACACCACTTTCTCAGGTATCAAAAATCAGTGTGCCAGATGCAAGAACAATTACTTTACAGCCTTTTGAAAAAAACATGCTGTCTGTAATTGAAAAAGCAATTTTAGTTGCAAACATTGGTTTTAACCCAATGAATAATGGTGATGTTATTATCATCAGCGTACCGCCTTTAACAGAAGAGCGCCGTCGTGATTTAGCTAAACAAGCAAAATCAGAAGCCGAAGATGCAAAAATTGGTATTCGTAATGTGCGTAAAGATGCTAATACTGATATTAAAAAATTAGAAAAAGAAGGAACTTCAGAAGACATTTGCAAATCTGCAGAAGAAGAGGTTCAAAACTTAACAAATGCTTACACTAAAAAAATTGATGAGTTATTGGCTGCAAAAGAAGCCGAAATCATGAAAGTTTAAGTATTTGATACTGAATTTTAAGTAAATCCGTCTGGTAAAATTATCAGACGGATTTTTTTATTCTTATTTTTGCATACCAAAATCAAATACTTTCACGTTTTTGAATCTATATAATTCTCTATGAGGCTATTTTGTTTACTGACATTATTTTTTACGCTTAGTATTCAGGCGCAATTTCAAATTAACGGAATTGTAACTGATTCAAACAACAATCCTCTTCCCTTTGCTACCATTACAACTTCTGACAACAGCAATACTATAACTGATGTTGACGGGAAATTCATTTTTAAAACGCTGACTAAAACCGGGAATTTTCAGGTTTCTTATATTGGCTTTCAAACTAAAATTATTGCATTATCTGAAAACAAAAACTTTTATTCCGTTTCGTTAATTCAAAAAACAGACGATTTACAAGAAGTTATTGTTTCTAATGAAAATCCGGCTTTAACTATTATCAAAAAAGTTATTGCATCTAAAAACAATAATAACCCGCAGAAGAGATTAAAAAGCTTTGATTACAAAACTTATAACAAACTTATTGTTACTGCCAATCCGGATTCGATAGATGGAAGAATAGATTCATCTGCAGTATATAAAGATTTGGACAAGAAGAAAATCAACATTGATTCTTCTGATTATAAGTTCAAAGAAATCATCAGCAAACAGCATTTATTTCAAACAGAAAAAGTTTCGCAGTATCAGTTTGGAAATAGTAAACTGAAAGAAACTGTGCTGGGAACAAAAATTGCCGGTTTTAAAAATCCTATTTACGAGGTTATCGCTTTCAGTTTACAATCAATTTCTATTTATGACAATAAATATGAATTGTTTGAAACCAAGTACGAAAATCCAATTTCAAATACTGCTCCGGCGTCTTATAATTATAAATTGTTAGATACTGTAAACATAAAAGGACGCGAAACTTTTATGATTTATTTTAAAAATAAACACAAAAGAAAAACTTCAGGCTTAGAAGGTGTTTTATATATTGACTCACAAAACTTTGCGATTGCAAAAGCAGTAATGCGTATAAAAGGCGTTTTGGATATCAGCGGTATTCATGAATTTAATTATGTACCCGATGAAAAAATCTGGTTTCAAAGCAATACCACTTTCAAAATTGTAAAAGGAAAGAATGATGACGACATTAAAATTCTGGGCGGTACAATTCAGTTTGACGGTGATGTCGCCGAAGATTTTGAACCGAGAAAAAAAGTCGCATCTGATTTTACATATTTACTTTCAGAAAGTAATAATTTCGACATTCATTATAATCTTCAAACTCCAATAAAAAATCCATCTCTTTATATTGAAATTAAAGATGATGCCGGGAAAAAACCTGAAGAATTCTGGAATCAGTACAGAAAAGAAGCCTTAGACCAAAAAAGCCAGAAAACGTATCAATTATTAGACAGCCTGTCTGTAAGCCGAAGAATTGAAAAACGTTTAGGATTTGGACGAAAAATCATTAATGGCTACATTCCTATTGGTCCTGTCGATTTAGATTTAAAGAAAATCATTAGTTACAATAATTATGAAGGTTTTCGTCTGGGGCTTGGAGGCGTAACAAATGATAAATTTTCTAAAAATTTCAGACTTGAAAGTTATACTGCCTACGGCACAAAAGATGGTGTTATTAAATACAATTTAGGAGCAGGATTTTTATTCGACAAAAACACCAATACCTGGATTAACGGATCTTATACTGATGATATTCGTGAGATTGCAAGTACTGTTTTTGCAGTTGACAAACGTGTTTTTAAAATTTACGATCCTCGTCCTATCAACATTAGTACTTTTTATCATTACACCAGCTGGAAAGCCAATGTACAAACAAAGATTATCCCAAAAACAGAGGCTGTTCTTGAATTAGCCAGAACTGAAATTGAACCTAAGTTTGATTATCTTTTTAATTACAACGGCCAGTTGTACTCAAGTTATATTATGACAACGGCAATGCTTTCTATCGTTTGGGCGCCTTTTAGCGATTTTATGCAGACACCGACAGGAAGAACTGAATCTGACAAAAGATTTCCGAGATTTACTTTGCAATACACTCAATCACTGCCGAATGTTTTAGATAACGATTTTAATTTTGGCAAAATAGATTTTAAAACAGAATACGAAAAGAAATACCTAAACGGTCAAAAAACAAGTCTGCTTTTACAGGGTGGTTATGCCATGGGCGATGTTCCTCTTACACATTTGTACAATACAATGCCTAACAACCTTACCAAAGAAACGATAATTCAGCGTATTACTTTTGCCGGACGAAACAGTTTTGAGACAATGTTTTTTAATGAATTTTTCTCAAGTCAATACGTCTTTTTTCAGGTAAAACACGGTTTTAACCGACTCAGAATTATGAAAAAAGTTCGCCCAACAATAGTTTTAGTCAGCAGAATGGCGTGGGGAAATATGGAAAAACCGGAACAGCATGTAGGTCCTGAATATAAAACGCTCGATAAAGGCTTTTTTGAATCAGGTCTTGAATTAAATAAAATCTACAAAGGTTTTGGACTTGGCGGATTCTATCGTTATGGACCAAACCAGTTAATGAAGTTTGAAGATAATATTGCGGTTAAAATTTCTTATGTTCTTGATTTGGGACTTTAATTTTTAAATTCCAAATTTTTGAAAATTCTAAATTCCAATTATAAAAATCTGTTATTTCGACCGAAAGGAAATCACGAACATTACATAAAATAAAAAATCCAAATCCCAATTTGTAAAGTTGGAATTTGGATTTTTTAATATTTGAATTTCTAAAAAATTTATGGTTTCAAGATCAAAACAGACGGCGTATTGTTAAGCCATGTACTTTGCGATTCGATTAGTTTTTTCCAGCTGTCTAAACTGATAATCATCAAATTCTGACCATCTAAAAATTCTTTCTTAATTGTTCTTTCATGCATAATCATAATATGATTTGGAGCAATTTGTTCAATAGATCTTATGGTTTCCTGAATTTCACGCGTACTTTTCACTTCACCGCTGGCATCAAGAACCGTAATCTGCGAACCATTATTATTGATTAGTTTTTTAGCATAATCAATTAAAAAAGCATCTTCTTTACTAAAAACCGGCATGAAAACCTGATTGACTTCTTCCAGATCTTTATCGATAAAAATACCAACCGGCATTTTAGTTTTGGCAATAATATGTCGGGTTCTCTCGTCAAAAGGATTATTTTCAAACAAACCTTCTTTTCCGGTAAACTTATCTATCAAACGATCAGGGTTTACAATTCGGGTTGTAAAACCAAGAATTTTTCCAAGTAAAGTTCCGTCAAAAATTGACTGCCCTAAACCAACAAGTAACAAATCATATTCGCCCTGATTTGCTGCATCAATAATATCTGTATCAATATCATTAGAAACTTTAAACAAACTTACCATATTCTGATTCAGTTTATGCGATTCATCAACAACCGGAACCAGCATTTTGCGTTCGTGTTCTTTAACGTCAAATGAATGTATTTCGGTGCTTAAAGACAAATGCATGGCAGTAACAATCGAATTATCCTGTTGTTTTTTAACCAGGCTGTTGGCAATTTTCAAAAGTTTTTTTCCTCTTTCAGGTGTAGCAAACGAAAGCAGAATTTTGTATTTACTTTTATTTCCTATTTCCTGAGGAATCGCCGTTATTTTATCTTTAAAAATAAAACCAATAAAATCTAAAGCCGGACCTGTCATAAAAGTGGTTACTAATGCCATAATTACCATCATGGTAAAAATTTCTGTTGACAAAACGCCAAGGTCATAACCAATATTTAAAACCACAAGTTCCATTAATCCTCTGGTGTTCATTAGCGCTCCAATGGCTAAACTGTCTTTCCAGTTTTGTCCTACGAATTTTGCTGCTAAAGCACTTCCAAAAAATTTACCCGCAACAGCAACGGCAATAATTAATCCTGTTATTTTCCATAAAGCCGGATCATTTAATAAACCAATTTGTGTACGCAATCCTGTAAATACGAAAAATAAAGGCAGTAAAACGATAATCGCAACATCTTCTACTTTTTCGATAAATATGTTTCTGAATTTATTGTTTTCAGGCATAATTGCTCCGGCCAAAAACGCACCAAACAAAGCATGAATTCCAATTAACTCTGCAGCATAAGCAGAAATCAAAAGTGTAATAAAGAAAATTGCAACAACAGGTTTATTCAAACTTTCACGGGTTGCATTTAAATCGCCTACACGTTTTAGGAACGGACGAACAATTTTCAACATGATAATCACATACAAAATTGCCAGTCCAATAACGTACAACGAACTCGTAAAAGAACCTGCTTTTACTATAGCAATTACAACTGCCAAAATACACCAGGCTGTAATATCATCAGCAGCCGCACAAGTAATGGCAATAGTACCAAGTTTCGTTTTCTGCATGCCTCTTTCCTGAACAATTCTGGCTAAAACCGGAAAAGCGGTGATACTCATGGCAATTCCCATAAACAATCCGAAAGAAGAAAATTCAACACCAATTGGGGCAAAAGTGTGGTAAATATAATAGGCTAAACTTAACCCTAAAGCAAACGGAATTACAATACTGGCGTGGCTGATAACTACAGCATCATGTGCCTTGTTTTTTAATACTTTTAAATCGAGTTCCATACCAATAACGAACATAAAAAGTATTAACCCAATCTGACTTAAGAATTGTAAATTACCTAATGATTCTTTTGGAAATAAAGCTGCTGAAAATTCCGGAAAATACATTCCAACCAAAGACGGCCCCAGAACAATTCCCGCTATCATTTCTCCAATTACAGAAGGTTGTCCTATTTTTCTAAAAAACCATCCAAATAATCGTGCAACCAGAATAATCGTTACGATTTGTGCCAGCAAAATAGCTAACGGATGCTGTAAATTATGAACCATCGAATCCAGAAAATCGTTCCAATGGTTGCTTTCAATTTGTTTTTTAACGATGTTGCGACCCGCTTCTAACGCTGCGCCTTTTGAAATTACCCAATATATCAACGCCGTAAAACCGCCAATTATGGTAACGTAAAATAGAGAGTTTTTAATATTATTCATAACTCGTTCTTTTAATTTATTGCCGCAAATATCAGAACTGAGCGTTAAGTGAAAAAGCAAATTCCAAGCTAATTTTTAATCTATGTAACAAGTCGGGAAAATTTTGTAATAAGTTATAAAACTTGCTTCAAGATGGTTATAAACCTGAGTGTCCAAACTTTGATACATTTTACAATTTTACTTTTTTCAAAAAATCAGAACGATAAGTTTCACTTAAAATTAAAGTTGTATTCTTATTATTTTCATCTGCGTGATGCAGTGCAATTTCATTATGATTAAAAAACTTTATTGCCTTAACCGCTACAATTTCTTTTTTATTTATTCTGCAGAAATCCGTTTCGGGCAGTTCTTGTAAAAGAGTATCGAATTTAACGTTTTTTAAATTCAAAAAACTCCCGTCGGCAAGTAAAACCGTTTTGTCACGACTGTCACTTACTGCTGTTGTAATGTATTGGATTTTATTAAAATAGAGCAGCGTTTTGCCTTTATCAGTATTAAGCTGAATAAATTTTTTAGCCGAATTTGATTTTTCAAAACGTTCAAAAGCTTTTGCAATTGCTTTTTGCAAACGTTCTAATTTTACAGGTTTTGTAATATAATCTACTGCATCAATATTAAAAGCATCGGCAGCATATTCTTTATAAGCGGTGCAAAAAATCACCAGTTTATTTTCGAGCATTTCGGCTAAATGCAAACCATCTATCCCCGGCATTTCGATATCTGAAATCAAGAGGTCGAAATCCAGCTCCGGAATATCAGACAAAAGTTTCTGCGGATTATTGAATGTCTTTACAATTTCCAGTTCCGGAATTTGTTCACATAGCATTTTTAAATAAGTCAGTCCCGGAAGCTCATCGTCCAGAAGCAAGCATTTCAGTTTTGTATTCAAGTAAATCTATTTTTAGATGAGCAATATAAATGTCGTTTTCTATAAACTTATCCAGTTTAAAATTGTTTTTGTAAATAATGCGGAGACGATGTTCTAATGTCGCATGGCCAAAACCGCTTCGTTCCTTTTTCAGTACTTTTTTGTCTGAGATTTTGTTTGAAACCGTCATAAAAAAAGCATTGTCTTTAAACTCAAAAATAACTGAAATAAAAGCATCGGCACTTTGAAGATCTGCATGTTTAAAAGCATTTTCGATTAAATCAATAGAAATCAGCGGTGCCAGCAATGGCTGATCATACAATTTATCATCCTCATTAATATTGGTTTTGATTTTTAATTCAAAAAGCGGACTGATTTTTATCTTATTAATTTCGATTAAATTCAGCGCAAAATTGATTTCTTCTTTTGCCGTTACAAATTTCTTTTTGCTTTCATATAAAATATAATCCAGAACATTGGCCAGTTTGTCTAACGCAAAATACGTTTGATAGGCATGCGACTGAATTGAATTTAAAATATTTTTAAACAAATGCGGATTCAGTTTTGATTCTAAAGTTTCAAGCTGTAAATCATTAACTTTTGATTCTAAGGCATAAAAACTTCTTTCTGCATCTTCTTTTGCCTTTTTTGACTGCATTAACTGATAAATCATAAAACAGATTATCACAATCAATAACAAAAGAATCGCTAAAAAAATAAATGTTGTGGTATTGTTATCCTGCATTGTTCTGTTTTTTCTTATTTATTATTAATTGTGTCCAATCTAAAATCAACAGATCAAAGCTAAAAAATATTTCCGTCAGTTTTTAATTATTGCAAATATGAGAAAAGCTGAGGATTAAACACCAAATCGAAAGAAATATATCACAAATAAACTGTGTTCAAATTTATGTTAACATTAAGTAAAATACTGTCGATTCATGATGATTTTGAGCACTTTTCACTACATTTGCATCCATTTTTAAAGATTTTATGAAAAACACAATTCAAGTTGGATTTTGGGAAAAACTAGCCCGAATCATACTTAAAAACAGAATTTCAATTCTAGTTATTCTATCTGTTTTAACTGTTTTCCTTGGATATCAATGGAAAAACCTTTCTATGACTTATACTGAAGCAAACCTGCTTCCTAAAGATCATATTGCAAATAAAGATTATCAAAAATTTCTTGACAAGTTTGGTGAAGAAGGCAACCTTATCGTAATTGGTTTTCAGGATAAAAACTTTTTTACTCCAAAAAACTTTGCAGCCTGGAACGAGTTAATGACGGGATTAAAAAAATCGAAAGAAGTTGATTTGGTCGTTTCTTTAAATGATTTGAAAAAACTGGAAAAAGATACTGTAAACGAAAAATTTGTTTTAACGCCTTTTATCGATCAGAGTAAAGTTCTAGATCCTGCTTATTTAAAAAACGCCCAAAACGAATTGTTTAATAACCTGCCTTTTTACGAAGGTCTTTTATTCAACAAGAAAAGCGGAAGTGTACGTTCGGCAATTTACATGAACAAAGCCTTGGTAAATACAGCTGAAAGAAAGACTTTTATTCTTCAAAATCTGGTTCCGAAAATCGATAAATTCGAAAAAACTACCGGAATTGATCTTAAAGTTTCGGGAATGCCGTACATCAGAACAATTAATGCTGATAATATGAAAGGCGAAATCGGACTTTTCATTGGAGCATCATTATTGACGGTTTCTTTGATTTTCTTTTTCTTTTTCCGTTCATTTAGAGCTACGTTTATTTCAATTTGTATTTTAATTGTCGGTGTAACATGGTCATTTGGAACGTTAGGATTATTTGGGTATAAAATCACCATTTTAACAGCAATTATTCCACCGCTGATTATCGTAATCGGAATTACAAACTGTATTTTCCTGATTAATAAATACCAGCAGGAAATCAAAATACACAACAATCAGGCGAAAGCTTTACAGCGCGTTATTTCAAAAATTGGATCTTCTACTTTGATGACCAATTTAACCGCTGCGATTGGTTTTGCAACGCTAATGATTACAGGAAACGAACTTCTTTTTGAATTCGGTTTAGTAACTTCTATTAACGTACTTTCTGTTTATACTTTGACACTTTTTATTGTGCCAATTATTTACAGTTTTATGCCGTTGCCAAAAGCTAAACACTTATACCATTTAGATAAAACGTATATTTCGACTTTATTAAATTCTGTTGCCACTGTTGTTAAAGGCAAAAAAACTATTGTTTACATTATTTATGCGGTGCTTTTTGTTGTGAGTTTGAATGGTGTGAGACAAATGAAAGTTTCTGGAAGTTTGATTGGTGAAATGCCAAAAAGCGCTTCTTTCTTTAAGGATATTTTGTTTTACGAAAAAGAATTTAATGGTGTAATGCCACTCGAAATCATGATTGACACCAAAAAGAAAAAAGGTGTTATGAAAGCTTCGACGATTCGTAAAATGGATGAATTGCAGAATACAATTTCTGAAATTCCAGAATTGGCAAAACCGGTTTCTGTAGTAAATTTGGTGAAATATTCGAAACAGGCTTTCTATAATGGAAACCCGGAATATTACCAATTGCCGACTTCGCAAGAGCAAACTTTCATTTTAAGTTATGCTAAAAATGCGACTAAAAACAGCAAAGAAAATCTAATGAAAGCTTACGTAGATTCGACTGGACAATATGCCCGAATCACGACTTTCATGAAAGATATCGGGACAGATGAAATGGCGAAAGTAGAAGGAAAACTTCGCAAAAAAATTGACGAGATTTTCCCAAAAGATCGTTTTGAAGTTACGATTACAGGAAAAGCATTAGTTTTCCAAAAAGGAACAACGTATCTGGCGCATAACTTAATCGAGTCGCTTCTTTTTGCTATAGCAACTATCGCAATTTTGATGCTGTACTTATTTAGATCTTTCAAAATGGTAGCTGCGTCATTGATTACAAATATTTTACCGCTTTGTATTACTTCGGGATTAATGGGTTATTTCGGAATTCCGTTAAAACCTTCAACGATTTTGGTATTCAGTATCGCTTTCGGAATCTCGGTTGATAATGCTATTCAGTTTATGGCGAAATACAAACACGATCTTATTCAAAATAAAGGAAAAGTGAAGAAATCTGTTTTCAGCGCCTTGAGAGAAACCGGAGTAAGTACTTTCTATACTTCTGTAGTTTTAATTTTAGGTTTTGCGACTTTCACTTTATCAAGTTTCAGCGGCACCATAGCTTTAGGAGGATTAATTTCTTGTACTTTGGTTTTTGCCATGTTTGCTAATTTGGTAGTATTACCTTCTTTGGTTTTGACTTTTGAAAAGAAGAAAACTAAGAGAGAGGAATTGGAGAATTTGGAGAAATAAGCTTTATTTTTCAAATATCTGACTACGATTTATCACAATCTTGTCATTTCGACGAAGGAGAAATCTCCGTAAGCTGCTCCGCACAGAAATTAACTTTGTAGAGTTTCTTACGGAGATTTCTCCTTCGTCGAAATGACAAAAAATGCTGTCGTAAAACCGACTGCCCTAGCCCTGATAGGAGCGACATCCTTTTTCTTGCTCCTTTAGCAAGAAAAAGATATAGCGGATAGCAGGAAACAGCTTCAAAAATTAATTATTATCGTTTATATTTGCAATTCGATATAAAAAACACTGATTCTATTTAATGTAAAATCAGCAATCTAAAAATCTTAAATAACAATGAAACACACAAAGGTTAAAGACTTATTAAACAGTACGACGACGCTACAGGAAGTGAATGCAAAAGGATGGGTGAGAACTTTTAGAAATAATCAGTTCATCGCGCTTAATGACGGTTCTACAATTAATAATATACAATGTGTTGTTGATTTTGAAAATACTCCGGAAGAAACTCTTAAAAGAATCACGACTGGTGCTTCTGTTTCTGTAATTGGAACTTTGGTTGAAAGTAAAGGTGCGGGTCAGAAATACGAAATTCAGGTTTCTAAATTAGAAATCCTTGGAGATTCTGATGCTGAGAAATTCCCAATGCAGCCTAAAAAACACTCTTTAGAATTTTTACGTGAAAACGCTCACTTACGTGTACGTACAAATGCTTTTGGTGCGATTATGCGTGTGCGTTCGGTATTGTCTTATGCTGTTCACAAATATTTTCAGGATAAAGGTTTCGTTTATGTAAACACGCCAATTATTACTGGAGCTGATGCTGAAGGTGCTGGAGAAATGTTCCAAGTAACTTCTTTACCGCTTGACAATCTTCCAAAAAATGAAGAAGGAAACATTGATTTCAAACAAGATTTCTTCGGGAAACATACTAATTTGACGGTTTCTGGACAATTAGAAGGAGAAACTTTTGCAATGGCTTTAGGTCAGATTTATACTTTTGGACCAACGTTTAGAGCAGAAAACTCAAACACTTCTCGTCACTTGGCAGAATTCTGGATGATCGAGCCAGAAGTTGCTTTCAACGATTTGGACGACAACATGGATTTGGCTGAAGATTTTATTCAGTATGTAATTAAATACGCTTTAGATAATTGTGGAGATGATTTGAAATTCTTAGAAGGAAGACTTCTGGAAGAAGAAAAATCAAAACCACAGGCAGACAGAAGCGAAATGAGCTTGTTAGAAAAACTAAACTTTGTTTTAGAAAACAACTTCAAACGTGTTTCTTATACGGAAGCAATTGACATTTTAAGAGATTCAACTCCAAATAAAAAGAAAAAATTCAGTTACCTAATCAACGAATGGGGAGCAGATTTACAGTCTGAACACGAGCGTTATTTAGTTGAAAAACACTTTAAATGCCCAGTAATTTTATATGATTACCCAGCAAACATTAAAGCATTTTACATGCGTTTGAATGACAACACAGAACCAGGAAGAGAAACCGTTCGTGCAATGGATATCCTTTTCCCTGGAATTGGAGAAATCGTTGGTGGTTCTGAAAGAGAAGAGCGTTACGATGTTCTGGTTCAGAAAATGGAAGCTTTAGGAATTGACAAAGAAGAATTATACTGGTATTTAGACACCAGAAGATTTGGTTCTGCTACACACGCAGGTTTTGGTTTAGGATTTGAGCGTCTAGTATTGTTTGTAACAGGAATGACAAACATTAGAGACGTAATTCCTTTCCCAAGAACTCCGGGAAGTGCAGAATTCTAAGAAATAAGTTTTTGCCACGAAGGCACAAAGGCACTAAGTTTTTGTTTGCTTTACTGGCGAAGTTGGTTGCCACAAAGACGCTAAGTCACGAAGTTTTTATAATTAGATTTAAATAAATAATACCACGAAGACACAAATTCAGAAGTATTACTTATTTGAAAACTTTTCAAAAATATCTTTGCGACTTTGTGCCTTCGTGGCAAACCCATAAAAATATGCTCTCTGAAAGAACAGAAGAAATTGGAAAGATTATTGTAAATGCTGCATTCAAAGTTCATAAACAGCTTGGACCAGGATTATTAGAAAGAGTTTACGAGGTTTGTTTAGCGCATGAAATTGCTAAGACAGGTTTAGATGTAAAACGACAAGTTGAAATTCCGATTGTTTATGATGAAATTGAATTTAGCGAAGGCTTGTGTTTAGATTTACTAGTCGAAGATTCTATAATTATAGAAATTAAAGCAGTAGAACAAGTAAATCCCGTTTGGAATGCACAAATCATAAGTCATTTGAAGCTCTCAAATAAAGATTTAGGTTTTCTAATTAATTTCAATGTTCCTTTGATTAAGAGCGGAATCAAAAGATTCATTAATACAAACAAACTGTATTAATTGTAATAAAAAGTTAGCGCCTTTAAGGCAAAATATAAAATAAAAACTTTGTGCCTTAGCGCCTTAGTGGCTAAAAAAATAGCGCCTTACAATGTTAAAGCAATTTTTAAATTTAAAATTATCTCAAAAATTATCTCCACAGCAAATTCAGCTGATGAAGTTAATTCAATTGCCTACGCAAGCTTTTGAACAACGTTTATTAGAAGAAATGAACGAAAATCCAGCGCTTGAAGCTGGAAAAGAAGACGAATACGAAGCTGATGAATTTGCTAATGACGACTACGACGATTATGATGACAACGAATCAGACAGAATCGAAGCTGACGACATTAACATTGACGAATACTTAAGCGACGATGATACGCCTGATTACAAAACTCAGGTAAACAATTACAGCGAAGACGAAGAACGCGAAACGCCTTTTGCTTCTCCAATTAGTTTTCATCAGGATTTAATTAATCAGCTCAATACTTTTATTCTGAATGACGAAGAGCGTGAAATTGCCGAATTCTTAGTTGGCAGTATTGACGACATGGGATACATTCGCAGAAGCATTCCGGATATTGTAGACGATATGGCTTTTACTCAGGGAATTTATACTGATGAAGCGATGGTCGAAAAAATGCTTCATGTAATTCACGAACTAGAACCTTCTGGAGTTGGAGCGCGTGATTTACAAGAATGTTTATTATTACAATTAAAGCATAAAACACCAACGGAATATGTTGATTTAGCGATTGACATTATCGAAAATCAGTTTGATGCTTTTACGAAAAAACATTACGATAAACTTTTACAGAAATACAGCGTTTCGAACGAACAGCTTAAAAAAGCGATTCACGAAATTGAAAGATTAAACCCAAAACCGGGCGGGTCTTACGCAGGAAACAATAAAGTTACAGAAAACGTAGTTCCGGATTTTGCTATCAGAATTGTTGACGGTGAATTGGAATTAACGCTTAACGGAAGAAATGCTCCTTCCCTGCACGTTTCTAAAGATTATCAGGAAATGATGCAGACTTACAAGGATTCGCGCGATAAATCGACTGCACAGAAAGATGCTGTTCAGTTTATTAAACAGAAACTGGATTCTGCAAAATGGTTTATTGATGCGATTAGACAGCGTCAGGAAACACTTTTTGTGACGATGAATGCGATTATGCATTATCAGGAAGAATATTTCTTAGACGGCGACGAAACCAAACTAAAACCAATGATCTTAAAAGACATTGCGGATATGGTTGGTTTAGATATTTCGACGATTTCTCGTGTTGCCAACAGCAAATATGTTGAAACGCCATACGGAACAAAGCTTATCAAAGAATTCTTTTCTGAAGCAATGAAAAATGATCAGGGAGAAGATGTTTCAACTTTAGAAATCAAAAAAATTCTTAAGAACACAATTGAAGAAGAAGATAAAAGAAAACCACTTCCAGACGATCAATTAGCCGAAATCTTAAAAGAAAAAGGCTATCCAATTGCGAGAAGAACGATTGCAAAATACCGTGAACAATTAGATATTCCGGTAGCGAGAATGAGAAAGAAGATTTAATTTTTCATACAAAATAAAAAACCCGACAGATTTGAAATTTGTCGGGTTTTATTCTTTTATATTTTCAGGTTTATTTATACTCGTCAGGTAAAATCTTTACCGTAAACAAAAACTCTTGTTTTTTGTCACTGTAACTGTAAATCAATGTATAATCATTATCTCTAAAAACCTGTAGTCCCGGATTTGCTTTTGCAGTACTTAACAGACTTTTTCGAATTTCTTCCTGTATTACATTCGTTTCAGCCGTGGCTTTTTCCACATTGGTCAATGTCAAATTATATTGAACAACTCTTTCTTCCGGCAGACTTACATTTTCTAAGCGAATACCTTCCTGAATTTTAAGCGGACAGCTTTTATTGTATTTTTCAACAACTTGAGTTACTTCTGTTTTTACTTCGTTTGATTTTTCAGAAAGAAAAAATTGAAAAAAAACCGCCAGAGCCAGCGCAATTCCAATTACAACTAATAATAAAACATTTTGCTTTTTTTTACTTTGCTTTTCCTGCATTGTTCATTGAAATTTAAATGGATAAAAACTATTTTTCCTGGCTTTTTTTCATGGCATTAAAATACGCTGCACGGCTAAGAGGCTCATATTCTTCTGTTTCGCCCAGCATAACCAGTTTATCATTATCTGTTTTTCTAAAACTGTAATTAGCCAGATTTCCTGTTCTGGTACAAACTGCATGTACTTTGGTAACATATTCGGCAGTTGCCATAAGTGCCGGCATTGGCCCAAAAGGATTTCCTTTAAAGTCCATATCAAGTCCGGCAACAATTACACGAACACCGCGATTAGCAAGATCATTGCAAACCGTTACAATTTCATCATCAAAAAACTGAGCTTCATCAATGCCAACAACATCGCATCCTTGTGCCAAAATAGAAATATTGGCCGCAGCCGGAACTGGCGTAGAACGGATTTCATTAGCATCGTGTGACACGACCATTTCATCATGATAACGGGTATCGATCGCGGGTTTAAAAATTTCGACTCTTTGTTTGGCAAACTGCGCGCGCTTTAATCTGCGGATTAATTCTTCGGTTTTACCCGAAAACATTGATCCACAAATAACTTCAATCCAACCAAATTGTTCTTTGTGATTTACTGTATTTTCGAGAAACATTTTGTATTTTTCTGCCTTTAAAAATGAATAGTTTTTATTACTTTGTACTTGTAATAAATCGACGTAAAAATGTACTGTTTTACATTTTTTCAAAAGTAGAAAATTTTTATCAAACGGGAGATTGGCAAACGCTTATTAACAGAAATTAAAAATATCTTTAAAATATCTTTCGGATTTATTTAAGAATAAAGACATTCAAGCATTAAATACACTAAAATACCTTATTCACTATAATTTCAACAGTTATGAAAAAAAAATTGGAAGCCGATTTAATCAGCATTGCACATCGAATTTTAAAGCTTAAGAACAAATCCGATATCAATCAATTATATCTTGAAACTCAGAAATTATATGAGAAATTAGCGATTTTAAAATTCGTAGATGAAAATTTCAACGAAGTAAAACCAACAATCAGCCACAGCGAAATCACAACAGAAATTGAAACTATTTTTGATAACAAGCCTGTTACCGAAGAAATAGCTCCTGCTGAAACGGTAACCGAAACAGCAATTCCTGTTGAAGAAGTTAAAATTGAAGAAGCACCAGAACCAGCTGCTGTTGTTGAAGAAATAAAAGCCGAAATTCCAGCCGAAGAAACTCCACAGCCAGCAGAGCAGATTATTGAAGAACCAACTGTACCTCAAATTACTGAACCTGAAGTTATTGAAGAAACAGAAAATGCGGCTGAACCTAAAAATAACATCGAAGAACTTTCGTTTACAACTGTAAGTGATTTAAAACCAATTCCTGATTTTAAACCTGCTTTTGAATTAGATCTGGAAGAAATTAAGGAAGAAATCAAAGAAGAACCAAAACCAGAATCACAAGGAACTCCAATTCCTATTACGTTTGAAGATTTCGGAATTAATTATGCCGATGCACAGTTTGTAAAAGTAGACAGTCTTGAATCTGCATCATCTTTAAATAATGATTTAAAAGAGAAAAAAAATATTGAAATTCCTGTTATAGAGACTCCAAAAGAACCAAAATCAGTTTCTTTAAATGATAAATTAGCAAAAGGATTTCATATTGATTTAAACGACCGAATTGCTTTTACAAAGAATCTTTTTGGAAACAGTACCGAAGATTACAGCCGTGTTTTAAATCAGCTTTTAACTTTTGATTCATTCACAGAAGCAAAAGACTTTATCGAAAGCATGGTAAAACCGGACTATAATAACTGGGAAGGAAAAGACGATTATGCAGAACGTTTTCTAGGGATTATCGAGAAGAAATTCTCATAACATTTTCTGTCTCATACATTTCACATTTCACGAATAAAAAAATATGTCAAAATTATATATCGTTCCAACGCCAATTGGCAATCTTGAAGACATGACTTTTAGAGCCATTCGGGTTTTAAAAGAAGTCGATTTAATTTTGGCGGAAGATACACGCACAAGCGGAAAACTCTTAAAGCATTTTGAAATTGGCACACACATGCACAGTCATCATATGCACAACGAGCATAAAACAACCGAGAATTTAATTGCGCGTTTAAAAGCCGGCGAAACCATCGCTTTAATTTCTGATGCAGGAACGCCAGCAATTTCAGATCCTGGATTTTTACTGACCCGTGCCTGCGTTGAAAATAAAATCGAAGTAGAATGTCTTCCGGGCGCAACAGCTTTTGTTCCCGCTCTTGTAAACAGCGGATTACCAAATGATAAATTTGTTTTTGAAGGTTTTCTGCCTGATAAAAAAGGACGTCAGACTCGTTTTTTGGCTTTAGCCGAAGAAACACGAACGATGATTTTATATGTTTCGCCGCATAAATTAGTTAAAACTTTAGCCGAGTTTATTCAGTATTTTGGAGAAGACAGACAAGTTTGTGTTTCTCGCGAATTATCAAAACTACATGAAGAAAATGTTCGCGGCACAGCAAAAGAAGTTTTAGCACATTTTGAAAAAACAGCTCCAAAAGGAGAAATCGTAGTTGTCGTTGCCGGAAAAACAATAGAAAAAGAAGCGAAGAAAAGTAAATATTCGAAAGACGAAGAATAAAATTTTTCGCCACAGATTAAAAGGATTCACACAGATTAAAAATTAGTTCCAAGAATTCAAATTTGTGGAAATTTCTGTAATTGCTCCGCCGGCTCACTATAGCTCGGGTCGTTGCAAAAAAATACACAGATTAGAAAAATCATTTTAATCCTCTTAATCTGTGGCATAAAAAATTAAAAATTACCAAATATAATATCATGAGCATTCAAGCCTTTTTAGAAAAAGTAAAACAAACTCCAACACAAATCACATTTCCTGAAACGATTGCAGTAATCGAAGAGAATTACAACTTTACGCCAACTGCTTTTCAAAACGGAACACAACATAACGCAGCCGGCGAAAATTCTGGTTCTTGCAAATTGTTTTCTTTTGCAAAACTGCAAAATTTAAGCAAAGAAGAAACATTAGCTTGTTTTGGCGCTTTTTATTTTGAAGAAGTTTTAGGCGATCCAAACGGGACCAATCACCAAAACATTAGAAATTTCATCAACTTAGGCTGGGACGGAATTAAGTTTGAAGGAAATGCTTTAGAAGCGAAATAAGCTTTTTGCCACAGATTAAAAAGATTAACACAGATTAAAAGTTGCTACGAATTTCTGCTAATTCAGATTCGTGCTAATTCGTGAAATTTGTGGCAAAAAATACACAGATTAAAAAATCATTTTAATCCTTTTAATCTGTGGCACAAAAAATACACATCAAGATTAAACGATTTTAGATTCCAACAATCTAAAATCTAAAATCAATAATCTACAATAAAAAATGCGCTGGACTTTAAAACCAAAACCTTCTGAAGATAAAATCAAACATTTGGCACAGGCATTAAATGTAGAAGATTTTGTCGCAGCACTTTTAATTCAGCGAGGAATTGAAACTTTTGATGAGGCTAAAAACTTCTTTCGCCCATCTTTAGGACATTTACACGATCCTTATCTAATGAAAGATATGGACAAAGCCGTTGCCCGAATAGAACTGGCAATACAAAATCAGGAAAACATTTTAGTTTTTGGCGATTATGATGTCGACGGAACAACAGCAGTTTCTTTGGTTTCTTCGTATTTAAAATCACATTATCCGCATGTTGCGACTTATATTCCGGATCGTTATGATGAAGGTTACGGAATATCGTATAAAGGAATTGACTACGCTGATGACAACGGAATTTCTTTAATTATTGCTCTTGACTGCGGTATTAAATCAATCGATCATATCGCTTATGCAAAAGCAAAAAACATCGATTTTATTATCTGCGATCACCACAGACCCGGAGAAATTCTTCCGGATGCTGTTGCAATTCTTGATCCAAAAAGAGAAGACTGCTCTTATCCTTATGACGAATTATGCGGTTGCGGCGTTGGTTTCAAACTAATTCAGGCTTTAGGTCAAAACCGAAATGAAACGGTAGAAGATCTTGTTTCTTATCTTGATTTAGCTGCTACTGCGATCGCTGCCGATATCGTACCTATTACAGGAGAAAATCGTGTTCTGGCTTACTTTGGTTTAAAAGTTATTAATAATAATCCCAGACCGGGAATTAAAGCTTTAGTACATCAGGTAAAAAAGAAAACTTTAGATATCAGCGATGTTGTTTTTATTATTTCGCCTAGAATTAATGCTGCCGGAAGAATCAAACATGGCAATCATGCTGTTGAATTATTAACCGAATTCGACTTTGAACAGGCGCAGCAATTTGCATCGGAAATTGAACAATATAATGCCGACCGAAAAGATTTAGATAAAAAAATCACCAAAGAAGCTTTTCAGCAGATTTTGGAAAATAAAGAAGAAGAACGTTTCTCAACGGTGGTTTTTCAGGAAGACTGGCATAAAGGCGTTATAGGAATTGTGGCTTCAAGATTAATTGAAACCTATTATCGTCCTACTTTAGTTTTTACTAAAAGCGGCGATAAGTATGCAGCTTCTGCCCGATCTGTAAAAGGATTTGATGTTTACAATGCACTCGATGCCTGCTCAGAACATTTAGAGCAATTTGGAGGACATATGTATGCCGCAGGAATGACTTTAAAAGCCGAAAATTACGCGCTTTTTAAAGAAGCTTTTGAGAAATGTGTACAAGAAACCATTTTACCCGAAATGCGAATTCCTGAAATTGAAATTGATGCCGAAATTGATTTCACAGACATCACGCCTAAATTAATCCGGATTTTAAAACAATTTGAACCTTTTGGACCGCAGAATATGACTCCGGTTTTTATGACTTCAAATGTAAAAGATACCGGATATGCCAAAACTTTAGGATCTGAAGAAGAACATTTACGACTTTTTGTAAAACAATCTAGCTCCGAAGGAATTGCCGCAATTGGTTTTGGATTAGGAAAAAAATTAAACATAGCACAAAATCAAAATCTGTTTCAACTGGCTTACAGCATTGCTGAAAACGAATGGAACGGAAATATTTCAACACAGCTTATACTCAAAGACATTAGAACAGATGGAAGAGATTAAATCAAACAAACCTGATCCGTATCAGGCGTTGCGTTATAAAGAATTCAACGTATTTTTATTATTGCGTTTTGCAATGGTTTTTGCCTGGTCAATGCAGTTTATTGTAATCGAATGGGAAGTTTACAGCTTAACTAAAAATCCGCTTTCGTTAGGAATTATTGGTTTAATGGAAATTATTCCTGCCGTATCGATGTCTTTATTTGCGGGACATATTGTAGATCAAAGAGAAAAAAAGAGTTTATTGGTAAAATGTATTTTAGGCTTTTCTGTAATTAGTTTTGGGCTTTTCTTATTGACTTGGCCAAAAGTAGTTGGAGGCTGGTCTACACATCTTATTTTATATTCAATTTACGCTTTAGTATTTTTTGGCGGAATCGTACGTTCATTTATGGGGCCGACTATTTTCTCGCTTTTATCGCTAATCATTCCTAAAAAAGTATATCCCAATGCTGCAACCTGGAGCAGTTCTGTCTGGCAGATTGGAGCCGTTATGGGCCCGGCACTTGCAGGTTTCTCGATTAACTGGATTGGCGTTCACTGGTCAATGTGTCTTGTTTTTGGATTTTCAATTCTTTCTTTAATTGCTTTATCACAAATCAGTCAAAAACCAATCATAAATCCAAAGATGGGAGAATCTATGAAAGACAGTCTTATGGAGGGCATAACTTTTGTTTTTAAAAATAAAATTGTTCTCGGAGCACTGTCGCTTGACATGATTGCGGTACTTTTTGGAGGCGCTGTCGCATTACTGCCTGTTTTTGCTCAGGATATCTTAAAAGTAGGTTCAGAAGGTTTTGGCATTTTAAGAGCCGCCCCTGCTGTGGGTGCTTTTATAACCATGCTTGTTTCTGCTTATGTGCCTTTGTATGAAAATGCCGGAAAGAAACTTTTAATAGCCATTTTTGTCTTTGGATTATCGATTATTTTATTTGGACTTTCGACCTACTTCTGGCTTTCGGTTTTCGCCTTATTTTTAAGCGGATTAGCCGATGGAATTTCGGTAGTAATCCGTCAGACCATTTTGCAGTTAAAAACCCCAGATCATATGCGTGGACGCGTTGGGGCTGTAAACTCAATTTTTGTTGGATCTTCAAACGAATTGGGCGCTTTTGAAAGCGGTGCAACTGCCAAATTAATGGGAGCTGTAACATCAGTTGTTTTTGGAGGAAGTGTTACGCTTTTAACTGTAATTTTTACTGCATTAAAATCGCCGACTTTTAGAAATCTGGATTTAAAAAGAGATATGGATGAGCATCATAAATTAGAATAATGAAATCATCTTTAGCCGCTTTATTTTTATTGTTATCCTTTTTCGCAAAAGGACAAGATCTTTATATTAAAACCTACGGAAATAAAAAAGATAAAACGATAATCTTTATTCACGGCGGTCCAAGCGGCAACGCAACTTTGTTTGAAGGAACAACGGCAAAGAATCTCGCTGATCTTGGATTTTATGTAATTGCTTATGACCGAAGAGGTGAAGGAAGATCTGCAGATCCTGATGCAAAATTTACTTATGAAGAAGCATTTCAGGATTTGAATTCGATTTATAAAAAGTACCATTTAAAAAAGGCTATTCTCCTTTGTCATAGTTTTGGTGGTTTAGTCGGAACGCTTTACTGCAATAAATATCCGCAAAATGTGAGTGCTTTAGTTTTAGCCGGCGCTTTGTTTTCGCAGCAGGAAACTTACGATCATATTTTAAACTCCACAAAAAAAGCTCACTATGGAGACTCAAAAACTCTCAATAAAATAGCTTACATAGAAAAACTTGATAAGAATTCTGCTGGATACAGAAAACATTGCTACGATTTGGCAAGTGATGAAAATTATTTTAAAATGCCAAAGCCAACTAAAGCATCAAAAAAGCTATACATTGATTACGAATCAGGAGAATTTTACAAAACCAACATTCGAAATAAAAATGCGCCGTTGCTTTTTTATCAAAATGAAAAGCAAAATAATATTGACAGCAGACCTTTCTTAAAGAATATTAAAACTGCCAGCGTTCCTATTTATGGAATTTACGGCAAAGATGACGGCATTTTTTCATCGGCACAAATAACTTCAATCAAATCAATTGCCGGCGAAAACCATTTTGCTTTTCTGGATAATTGTTCGCATTATTTATTTGTAGATCAGCAGAATGATTTTCTTTCAAACATAAAAAAATGGTTTAAATAAATTATTAAATCATATAAGTAATATGAATTTATTCTAAAATCAGCTTCAGTTTTAAACTGGAGCTTTTTTTATTGCCGATTTTCGACTTTATTTCATTGAGATAATTAAACTTATGTGAACCATTCGCCGAAAAAACATTTTTCAAATTTTTATGATTTTTTTATTTAGAATTAATATAAATAATATTTATATTTGTTGGAATAAAAGGATTTACGATGAGAGAAATAGAACAAATATATCATAACAATTTTGGAATTGCCTTTTACTGGAAACAAAACAGTCAAACACTTCTTGATAAAGTGCAGTTGGTTTTTAAAGAAACCGGTTTTTATTTTACTGTTGAAGAATTGAATCAGTTTTGTGATTTAATTGAAGACAGCATGATTGAAAATACTTGTTGTGAAGCCTGCGAAATGAAATATTCCTGCCATAAATTTTTACTGAAAACACCATGTAATTCAATAGATCTTGCCGTTTCTATGACCGAATTAAAATCGATTAAAGATTTAGTGGAAGGTTCTCTTTTTAAAATTGAGTTAGATGAATATATTTATGGCCCTGGACTGAATTAAGAATTATTCCAAATAAATTAACAACATTTTTTCATTATTGAAATATATTTTGATTGTATTCAAAATAAAGTATATTTACAACAATGAAAAATATCTGCATTGTTTTTACTTTTATTGCGTTTGCAGTTTTATTAACAAGCTGTAATAATAAATCTGATGAATATATTGATCCGCGCGGTACTGACTACGCTGGTTCAGAAAGTTGTATTCAATGTCATCAATCTCAGCATAACGATGCAATCCATACTTCACATTTTAAAGCAACTTCTCCCGGAACAAAAGAGAATATTTTAGGTCATTTTGTTAATGGCAAAAACACTTTTGTTTATTCTAAAAACATTAAACTGGTTATGGAAAATCGAAATGATTCTCTCTATCAGGTTGTTTATAAAGATGGTAAAGAAGTTGAAGCTTACCCTTTCGAAATTCTTTTTGGAACAAAACACGCCCAGACAAGTGCATACTGGAAAAATCATTATACGTATGAACTTCCTATATCCTATTATAAATTAATAAACAGCTGGGGAACAAGTCCGGGCTATTCTGCAACGACACTTAATTTCGAACGAAAAATAGACAAAGAATGTTATGCCTGCCACAGCTCAAATATTGCCAGCCAATATATTACTACCAGCTCTGACAGCCTTAATTTCCTGACGATGGAAATTGAGGATTTCATGAATAAAAATACCCTTGTTTATGGAATTGATTGCGAACGCTGTCATGGTCCGGCAAAAAAACATGTCCAGACGCATTTAAAATTTCCTGATTTAAAACAAGCCCAAAACATTGTTTCCTTTAAAAACCTAACTCGTCAGCAAAGAATTGATGCCTGTGCCTTATGTCATTCAGGAAATGATCAGGTAAAATTAAAATCAAGATTTCAATACAAACCCGGAGAAAGTCTGAATTCTTATTTTAGAAAAAATCTTCAATTAAAAGAAGATCTCAATTTTGATGTACACGGCAACCAGCTTGGATTACTTTCGCAGAGTAAATGTTTTATAAAAAGCGAAAAAATGGATTGTATGTCGTGCCATAATCCACATCAGGATTCTTATAAAAGCATGGTTGTTTATTCTAAAATTTGCGTGAGCTGTCATCAGGAATCAAAACACAAGCCTGAAACCATAAAAAACACATCTAAAACAATTATGGCTAATAATTGTGTTGAATGTCATATGCCGAAACAAGATTCAAAAGCAATCCGCTTTCAGCAGTCAAACACTGCGCCTGTTACGAGTTATTCATTAAGAACACACAAAATTGGAATTTATCCTGTGCCTAAAAAGTAATTAGTTTTCAAACTTTTTAAGTTCGAAGTTTTCTCCGTCAAAAACGCCGTAGGTAAAATAACCAATCCAGTCGCCTAGATTTACATAGTTAGAATTTTCGCCTACAGGAATAATCATAGGCAGATGTCGGTGTCCGAAAATAAAATAGTTATAATGTTTAGTTTCAAGTTTTCGTTTGGCATACAAAACCAGCCATTCATTTTCTTCACCAAGGAATTTAACATCTTCGTCGCCGGAAATCAATTTGTTTTTAACCGATAAGTATTGTGCCAGACTTACACCAACATCTGGGTGAAGCCAGCGGAAAAGCCATTTTGAAAACGGATTTGTAAATACCTTTTTCATTCGTTTATAACCTTTATCTCCAGGACCTTTTCCGTCGCCGTGACCAATTAAAAATGTTTTACCATTAAAAGTAAATTCTTTATTATCGTGATAAACAGGAATATTGAGTTCGGTTTCAAAATAATCATTCATCCAAAGATCATGATTTCCAACAAAAAAATAAATGGGAATACCGCTGTCGCGTATTTCGGCCAGTTTGCCTAAAATACGAACGAATCCTTTTGGCACAACTGTTTTGTATTCAAACCAAAAATCAAATAAATCTCCTAAAAGAAAAATAGCTTCGGCATCTTCTTTAACCTCATCTAACCATGCCACGAATTTTTTTTCGCGGGGCAGACTCAACTCAGGAGTTGGCGCACCAAAATGCTGATCTGACGCAAAATATACTTTTTTCATTTAGATTTTTAGATTTATGTCCTCTGAACAAAGTCGAAGAGTTGGAATTTGGAATTTCTTTTTGGAATTTTAAAGATTATCAGAAGCGTACCATTCTGCAAAAGAAGATTCTGTTTCCTGAAGTTTTAATGAGAAAAGAGAAATTCCTTCTGGAAGTCTTGCAATAATTCTTTCTGCAAAATCTACCACCATATTTTCACTCGTTGGCTGATAATCAACTAAAATCACGTGATGTCCGCGGTTTTTCAATTCATTTGCCAATTCAACATGCGGCGTTGTCTGATTAAAAACAGTTGCATGATCGAATTGATCGACGATTTCTTCTTTTACAATCTTTTTTAGATCAGAAAAGTCAATTACCATTCCGAATTTCACATTCGATCGATCTGTAATTGGCGAACCAATAACTGTTACCGATAATTTATAACTGTGCCCGTGAACGTTTTTACATTTTCCGTCGTAACCGTATAAAGCATGTCCGGTTTCGAAACTAAATTGTTTTGTAATTCTGATATTACTCATCGATTTTTAATTTAAGGATGCAAATTTACAAATTAATAACCGTTTTTATCTCTTTTTTTAGCACTGTTATACATCCAGTAAGCTAAACCTATTAAAACCAGAAAAGGAATAAAAGATCCAATGATAACACCAATTTGATAACTGCTGTCCGGAGCTTCTTTAATTTTTTCTGCCACATCGACTTTTTGAAGTAATGATATGAGTTTCATGTGAAAAATTTTATTTAATTATTATATGTCTTTATCTAAGTTTCGAATTCGGCAAAGATCCATAACCGTCCAGAGTTACAATATGATATTTATTAGCTAAAATTATTTTTTGAACTGCAGTAATGCAGACTTTGTAAAATCTGACAGAACTAGTTTTCCGGTTATGGCGGCACGTTCAAAAAGTAGTGATTCCCATTGCTCAGTTCCTTCCCAGATAACTTTTTTCATTTCTTTTAAAGCTTCGGGATTATAGGAACTTAGTTTTTGAGCAAAATCTGTAACATCAGCTTCGAGATTTTCGCTTGTACTTAAAACTGAATATAATCCTTTTTGAAAAGCCCATTCTGCTGATTTCCATAAATGTGCTGCAAGCGTCATTTCGGTCATAGCGGTTTTACCAATTTTACGCGATACTGCGGGTTCAATAACAAATGGTCCAATTCCTATAGCAAGTTCTGATAATTTTATATCGCATTCCGGAGTTGCAAAAACATAATCGCAGGCCGAAATAATTCCAACTCCGCCTCCAACAGCTTTTCCCTGAACACGACCAATTATGAGTTTATTACAATTTCGCATTGCATTTAATAAATGTGCAAAACCTGAGAAAAACTCAACGCCTTGTTCTTCATTCTCAACCTGCAGAAGTTCATCAAACGAAGCTCCGGAACAAAATGCTTTCGTACCTTCACTTTTTAATATAATTACCGAGACATTTTCATTTCGGCTTAAATCATTAATTTCAGTTGTTAACTTGTTTAACAGTTCGCGTGGAAAAGAATTACTAGCCGGATGACCAAATTGAACGACTGCAATAGTATTTTGAAAAGTGGTTTCTAAAGAACCATTTGTGTTTTCTAAACTCATAAAAATAGATTTAAACGTAAAGTTACGGTTTTGAAAAATAATTCTTTTGAAACTGTAAGAAATTTGTTTTTTGAAAATTAATTGACTTTATTTGCCAGATACTTACGGGGGATTAGCTCATTTGGCTAGAGCGCTACGCTGGCAGCGTAGAGGCGACCGGTTCGAATCCGGTATTCTCCACAATAACTATTTTCAGCTCTTTTATTGACTTAAAAGGGCTTTTTTATGCTCAAAAACGAATAATTTTAAGATAATTTAGCACTGTTTTAGCACTGCTATTTTGAGACTAAAGGAACCCAAAACCTTTATTTACCAAGCTTTTTAATCATAGCCAATTGTCTTTCGGCTGAAATTTTATCTGCTAACTCTTGTGTTTTTTGTTTTTTGCTCGGTTTTTCATTCGGTTTTTCAGGTGTTAGAACCTTATCAAGAACATCTCTGGCGATGTCCACAACATCTTTTTTTTCTCCGTTCTCACGCAACTCTTTAAACATTTCATGGAGTTTTAATTTAGACGGAATAGTGTGAATCTCATACATCAATTCATAAGACATGATAAGAGAATTAAGACTTTGCTTAACAAGAACAATATCATCCAATGTTATTTGAAGACCTACATGTTTTCCAGTATTTATCCCATTCGTAAAATTGTGCTCCAACTCCATTAACTTCTTCTTCGTTATCGATACGTTACTTGTTTCAAATGTTACACTATATAACCTACTTGCAGTGTGTTTAAAGGAAGTTGTAAAAACACTTTCAAATAAATTAATTAATTTTATGGTGGTCATGCTTATATCGTTTTAAGACTTCATATTGGTTTCCAAACTTATTATAAATTCTTTTAAATCTACATCTCCTCTGTTTAATTTTTTATATTGAGCACTGAAGTAATTCGCATCTATTTTGTTTAGATGCCTTCCATTGGTAATACGAACAATGTCACTAATCGACAAATCTTTAATTACTAATCCATCAAAAAGATTAATTAATTTTTGAAGTTCATCGTCTCCAGCTTCGGATTGCATAATCAATGTCTGTTCAGCAAAACGAATCGGTTCCAACTTTTCAGATTTATAACCTTCAATTTTAATTTGTGGAATCACTCCAATTTCATTCGACAGCACCTCACTCATTACATCAAAAGTTCTTTTTTCAAATTCACTAGGAACAAGCAGACCATCATGAAGCGTGTAGGGGATGATTCCTTCATCAACCAAGATTCTGCATATTTTATCAATAAAGATTTCACTTTCGATGATTTGTAATGATATAGCAAACTGCTCATATCGTTCCTTTTTTATGGATTTCATGACCGAAGAGACAAATGGGTATTCTTCGGCAAACCTTTCTTTTAATCCTTTTAAATCGGTGTTCTTGGAGTATGCCAGAAGCATCCAAGTTTTTTTGGCAGTATCACGTGCATTCACGAGAGCAGTTTCAGGATTTCCATATTTTGTAATATCAAAGACACGAATCAATTCTTCGTACCATTGGCCAGAAGTTGTAGCCTCCAGATACCTGTCCAACTCGTTTAAAACTAATTCAGTAGCATTCTCTCGGTATTGACGGAGCAAAATATTAAATAAAACAGGCTGACTATTGCTGAGGTCAAGGTAGCTCATGTTTTCGTATCCAACAATAAATGGCCTTAAATCACTGGCCATGTTAGTAAGGTTGGTATCCAATCTTTTATTGGTTGGATTCCGTTTAAATCTCAATGTTTTATTATTTCGGCCGTTTTGGATATTATTAATCGAAGAAATTCTGGACGAATAACGTTTAAAGCTTTTCGTTTGTTCCTCTTCAGTTGTAGCGTCCTCTAGTTCGTTTAAATATCTTTTTTCAGCATGGGCTATTGCTTCTTCGTACTTTATCCCTAAATTCATTCTATAATGGCTTCCCATTTTTTTAATGTGCTTGGGAGCATTGTTTATTGTTACCGAATCGGCTTCATAATCTTTAGTTAGAAACTTCTTATTTGTCCTCGTGATTGGAACTTTTATTTTGTACCATTTATCATAAATCCTATTTTTTTGAATAGCATTAATCCCTTTGGTATCGGCACTTTCAAGGGATATTTGTATGTTATCACGTAAACAATAGGTATATAACACATCCTCTATCTTATCATCATTAATCTTTAATAAACTATTAATCTTTTGAACATAAGTTTCATTAGTTTGAAGATAATAATGAGTAGTTCTCCCGTCAAAATAATGGTCATGCCAAATGACATTGTTGATGATTAACCATGTGATGTAAGTATTGTAATCATTACCATATTTAATTTTTAAATACCTTGAATCCATTGGAATACAATGAAAAGGGTAATCTATTAAATTTCTATTTTGATTTGACTTTGAAAGAATATCATTTAAAACAGTTAGTCCAACTATTATTTCGGATTCCGTATTATTTTCAATTGGTTGTATTTTAGCAGACAGGAAAAGTAAGTCCACCATTTCTTTTGGTAAGCAGAAGGTTCTGTATTTTGTATACTTGGTCATAAATTGTATTCTCTCTTTATATTGTAATCCCTCTCATGTTTATTAAAGCAGGGGAGAGAACCAGAAAAAGCTACCTTTCTGGAACCCTGCTGAGGCAATTACGTCCTCATTTATAAATATAGTCTTTTATAAAAAAATGTCCAGTTTAAATTAAATATTTTTTTGGCAGTTAATAGGGTTCCCCTCCCCCTCAACCACCCCCTCCTCCCTCTGAGTAAATATTTTTTATTTTTTTTATCTGTTCAGTTATCGCCCTTAATAATTCCATTTGTGTACATAATCATATATCGTTACCTACGGAGTGGCTCGAAAAATTTTTTAAAATTTTTTTGGCTAAAAAAAACACTTTTTATGGTTCCTAATGGTACTAGTATAGCATATTAATGTTCTTTTAGGTACAATTATGCTCCTGCAAAAGCACGTATGAGTGAGCGACAAAACCATTAAAAACTGCTTATTTACAACAAATTGCTTCATTTCATGCCATTTAATCAATGGTGTTCATCAATTTTCTTGGTTTTTTTCTGGCTTTTCAGGTATAAATACCGTTTTCAAACAATTAATTTTGACTACTTTTAGCCAAAAGTTAAATTAATTAATGAACTTTTTCACCACTAAATACATTGATTAATGTATATTTTGAGTGACAAAAACCTATATCAATTCAAAACAAAAAATGAAAAACGTTAAAGAATCTGCTAATTTTATATGGTCAATTGCCGACCTTTTGCGAGGTGACTATAGACAAAGCGACTATGGTAAAGTCATTTTACCGCTAACTGTTTTAAGACGCTTAGATTGCGTTCTTGAACCAACCAAAGCAGATGTTCTACAGAAATTTGAGCAGTTCAAAACATCCAATGTTACTAATTTAGACCCTATTTTAAATAAAGCTTCTGGTTTTAAGTTTCACAATCATAGTAAATTTGATTTTAGCAAGTTGATTGCTGACCCAAATAATATTGCATCTAATCTTCGTAATTACATCAACGGATTTTCTGAAGATGCGAGAGAAATTATTGAACAATTTGAGTTTGATAATCAAATCAATAAAATGGATGACAATAATTTATTATTCATGGTGGTGAAACGTTTTCAGGAAGTAGATTTACATCCTGACCGAATCTCGAGCATGGAAATGGGTTATATGTTTGAGGAATTAATTCGAAAATTTGCTGAGATTTCTAACGAAACTGCTGGAGAGCATTTTACGCCTCGTGAAGTAATTAAATTGATGGTTAATATCTTGTTTTTAGATGATAGAGAAATCCTGACCAAAAAAGGAATTACCAAAACGATTTACGATTGTTGTGCCGGTACTGGTGGAATGTTGTCTGTTGCCGAAGAATATCTTAACGAACTTAATCCTGATGCCCGTTTAGAAGTATTTGGACAGGAATTAAATGCGGAATCGTATGCTATCTGTAAATCGGATTTATTGATTAAAGGTCAAAATCCTTCCAACATTAAAAAAGGGAATAGCATTTCTGAAGACCAGCTCTCGACAGAAAAATTCGATTATCTGATTACCAATCCTCCATTTGGTGTTAAATGGGAAAAGTTTGCCAAACCAGTCAAAAAAGAACATGATGAACTAGGGCATGGGGGGCGATTTGGCGCAGGAATACCGTCAGTTAGTGATGGTTCGTTTTTGTTTTTGATGCATCTAATGTCTAAAATGAAACGCCCAGAAGATGGCGGTTCCCGATTAGCGATTGTTTTTAATGGTTCACCATTATTTTCTGGCTCGCCAAGTAAAACTAAAAATGAAAGTAGTATTCGCCAATGGATTATTGAGAATGACTTATTAGAAGCTGTAATTGCATTGCCAAACCAATTATTTTATAATACTGGTATTTCAACCTACATTTGGGTGATTTCTAATCACAAACCAAAGGAACGAAAAGGAAAAGTACAATTGATAAATGCCGTTGATTTCTTCAAGAAAATGAGTAAATCACTAGGTAACAAGCGAAATGAAATTACCAAAAAGCAAATAGCTGACATCACCAAAATATACGGTGATTTTGAACCTAATGAGTTTTCGAAGATTTTTGATAACAAAGATTTTGGTTACGCAAAAGTTACTGTAGAACGTCCTGAACGTAATACAAAAGGCGAAGTGATAAAAGACAAAAAAGGAAATCCAAAAGCTGATTCTTCTTTACGTGATACAGAAAATATCCCGCTAAAAATGGATTTTAACGACTATATGGCAAAAGAAGTCTTACCACATGTTCCAGATGCATGGATAGACGAAAGCAAGACTAATATTGGTTACGAAGTCAATTTTACCAAATATTTTTACCAATATAAACCTTTACGTTCCCTAGAAGAAATTCGTAGAGATATTATGGCTATTGAGCAGGAAACTGATGGTTTACTTAAAACAGTATTGGAATAATGCTGGATTTTGAAAGAAATATTGAAGAAGTAGCTAATCGTTTGCCTAAATTACCTTCAAAGGCAAGAAAAAACATGTACGATATTTTAGGCGTTCAAAGAAAAGAAACGGTCAATTCGAGGATTTTGGCTTATTTTCTGGATTCCGATGAAGAACATCGATTTGGCGCATTGTTTTTTGATTGTTTGAAAGAACTTATTGAAGAAAAAAAACAGGAAAGAAATTTAGATTTGGAAAATTTTTCAGGAAACTTCAGGGTCATTACTGAAGACCAAACATTCTTATCTGAAGAGGAAAATCAAAAACAAAAAAGGATTGATATAAGCATAGAAGGAGTTAATTGGTGTATTGTTATTGAGAACAAAATAGACCATAAAGTTAATAATCCATTAGAAACGTATTGGAAACATGCTGAAGCAAAATTTACCCCAAATGTAATAGGCGTAATTTTGTCAATTCAAAGACTCCATACAAAAGATTGTATAGTAAATGATGTAATTAAATATATCAACATCACACACAAAGAACTAATAAGTAAAGTTCAGGAAAGATTAATTATTGGCACAAGAACTAACAGTACAAGTCTTTTTTATTTAAAAGAATATATTAAAAACATTGAATCTCATTATAAATCTATAATTGATGAACCGAAGATGAACGAGATAGTAAATGCAATTATTAAACAAGGAAAAAACACAAAGACAATTCTTGAAAAATTCAACAAATCTGTAGAATTTATTGACTCTCAAATTATTGAGGTTTTCGAATCTTATGGCTTTAAGAAACAAGGAATATGGTTTAGAAATATAGATTTACACCCCGATATATACTTTTGGGTGCACGATTCCAGAACCATAATTTTAGACAATAGGCTTTGGTTTTGTTTTGAAACCAGAAATCAAACGGATAAAATGCTTGACAAAACAAAATTAAAAGACTTGTACCGAGATTTTAATATTGCTGACTCTAAAATAACCTACGGTAATTCGGATAATTCAAAAAGCAGAACGCATATTGCTAAATATGCTGAGGATAATTTTTTAAAAGAAGGAGAAAATTTTAAAGAAAAATTTACTGAACTGTTAGAGATTTTTTTCATGAATTCTGAAACTGGAATTGTTTATAAAACAGTTCAACATATAAAAGACAATTTAAAGACTCTTGTTAATTTCCATCATAATGAAAAAATACAATAACTATAAAGATTCAGGAATTGAATGGATTGGTGAGATTCCTGAGGATTGGAAAATATCTCGAATAGGTTATAATTCTATTTTGACCGTTCCACAGAGAGACAAACCTAAAGAACTAACAGGAGAAGTACCATGGCTAAGAATCGAAGATTTTGAGGGGAAATATGTGTCAACTTCTAAAAGTGGACAAGGTGTCAGTCTAGAAACTATCAGTGAAATGAATTTAAAAGTTTATCCGATTGGAACTGTGTTAACAGCTTGTAGTTGCACTATGGGTAAAACTGCAATTGTCGAAAAACCATTGATAACCAATCAAACATTTATTGGAATAACACCAAATGAAAAATTACATACTGATTTTTTATATTATTTTTTGTTATCGTCAACACAATATTTGAATTCAATATCAACTGGAGCAATTCAGAGTTATTTATCTAGAGATGAATTTTCAAAAATTAGAATACCTCTACCAGATAAATTCATTCAAATTGAAATTGCCAACTACCTAGACCACAAAACCACCCAAATAGACAATCTAATTGCAAAAAAAGAACAGTTCATTACTTTATTACAAGAAGAAAGAACCGCAGTAATTAATCAAGCTGTTACTAAAGGTTTAGACCCAACAGTAAAAATGAAAGATTCAGGTATTGAGTGGCTGGGAGAAATTCCTGAGCATTGGGAAGAAGCAAGAATAAAAAATGTAGTTAAAATTATTGGAAGAATTGGATTTAGAGGTTATACAACTGAAGATTTAGTTCAAAAAGGTGAAGGAGCTATTTCTTTGAGCCCGTCTAATATAAAAAATCACATTTTAAATATTGAAGATTGTACATATCTTTCATGGGAAAAGTATCATGAATCACCCGAAATTAAAATATTTGAAAATGATATAATTTTAGTAAAAACAGGCTCTACTATAGGAAAGGTTGCGATTATTCCATCTCATACACCAGAGATGACATTAAACCCTCAGTTAGTTGTTTTTAAAGACATTAAACTAAATCAATTGTTTTTGTATTATATGATGGTATCAAATTATTTTCAAGGATATTTTAGTGTCTACACGGCTGGCGGAAGTACTCCAGCTATATCGCAAGAAAAAATAAATAATTTCAAAATCACGTTTCCAAAAATTGAAGAACAGATTAATATTTCAAATTTTATTTCAAAAAAAGAAATAGAAATCAAAAACATAATTTCCAAAACCCAACAAGAAATTGAGTTATTAAAAGAATACAAAACAGCTTTGATAAGTGAAGTTGTTACAGGTAAAGTTGATGTGAGAGATGTGGTTTTAAATTAAACTTTCATTATGGATATAAAAGAAAATCAAATATTAGAATATATCAACAATGATGGATTCGTGTCGGTTACAAAAGACTCGCCAGATGATGAGCAAGCTTTCGTTAGAAAGTTAAAAGCTTTTGGTGTTCTTGATAATCATAAAAGCATTCATCAATACAACCCTACATCTATTTTTTACAAGCATTATAATTCATTATTAGCCTGGAAAGGTAAAATTGAAGAATATCAATTTGAAGATAAATCAGCTACCTCAATTGTGAATAATTTTAACGTCAATACTATTTCGCAATTCAATCAGAATTCACATCAAATTAGTTTTGAACAGATTAACAATACTGTTTTTACTGAAGCTTTAAAACATGAATTGAGTGAAGAACAGCTTGAAATAATAAAAGAATTGGTTCAAAGCAAATCTGATAAAAAGACCATTATTCAAACAATTGGAGGTTTTGGAAAAGATATTTTATCAAATATTATTGCGAATGTTTTGACTAATCCGAGTTTGTATAGTTGATTTGATAATAGAATAATCGCTGTAATCAGTGAATGGATTACGTATAGGAACTGTATTAGAAACAAAAATCAATTAAATGAGTGATTTCAAATTTCAAATAAACTCAAGGGGATTTCTAATTAATAGAGAATCGTTCGATTTAGAATACAAACAAAGTTTTCATTTTGGAGACTCCCTTGTTGAATATACTCGCTCAATGGTTGGCATGGCTAATAACAGAGGTGGTAAAATAATTTTTGGAATTCAAGATTCACCAAGAAAACCCGTGGGATTGACAAATGATAAATTTACAAATGTTGATACTACAAAAATAAACAATGTAGTTTCTGAATATTTTTCACATGAATTCGATTGGGAAATAACTTCAATCGAATTCAACAGCATGGAATTTGGAATTATCGAAATAAAAGAATCGAATAACAAACCTATAGTATGCAAAAAAACTAAACAAAAATATGTTCGTGAAGGTGCTATTTATTACAGATACAGAGGAGAAACCAAAGAAATTTCATATCCTGAACTTGCCAACATCTTAGATAAAGAGAAGGAGAAAGAACGAAGATTATGGTTATCTCATATTCAAAAAATATCAGATATTGGCCCTCAGAATGTTCAGTTTTTAGACACTTACAAAGGAGAGATTAGCTTAGGAAATGAAAAAATTCTAATTGACAAATCCTTACTTGACCAAATAAAATTCATAAAAGAAGGAGAATTTGTAGAAAAGGATGGTGCTCCTGCATTAACTCTTGCTGGCGAAATTTCTGGAATTTTTGATAACGGTGCCGTGTTACCTAACGCTGTATCTCATCCCTATCAGTCATCTGACATTGAATCAGAATTTGGATTATCAAGATATCAAGTTATGTGTCTTATACGCAAACTTAATATTCAAAATAATCCTAAATATCATGACCCTATAAAAACAGGAAAAAACTCAACTACTCATAAATATTCAGATGCTCTGATGAACAGAGTAGAAAAGATATTAGAACGCTATCCAAGTTACATTTCCGAAGCTTGTGCAGAATATCAAAAACAATTAAAAGCAAACAGAATTAAAAAATAAGGTAGTAAAGAAAAAACAAAACTATAATTTGAATAAATTTAAGTATGAGTTTATTAATCAACATAGAAGATTTACTTTCGGGAACCATTGTCGAAGGTACTCGCATGGAATTTAAACAAGGTTGGAATCCAACCCCTATAATGCGAACTGTTTGTGCTTTTGCAAATGACTTCGAAAATGAAGGAAGTGGTTATATTATCGTTGGTGTTGAAGAAAAAGATGGCAGACCAGTTCGTCCAGTACTAGGATTTGACCCGAATTTATTTGAAACTGTCCAAAAGGAAATGATAAATTATTGTAATCAAATTCAACCTACTTATTTCCCTGTACTTTCTTTGGAGGAAATTGACGGTAAACATGTTTTGGTAATATGGGTTTCGGCAGGGACAAATCGTCCTTATAAAGTACCCGACGATGTTTTGTCTAGAACCAAAACATATCATTACCGCATACGTCAATATTCCAGCACTATAGTTCCAAGTCAAGAGCAGGAGTTAGAATTGATACAACTTACCGCAAAAATTCCTTTTGATGACAGAGTAAATCAACAGGCAAAAACCAGCGACTTAAGTTTTGCTTTGATGCGTGAACATTTAGAAAAAACCAAAAGCAGGCTTTTCGATGAGAGTGCCAGAATGAGTGTTGAAGAACTGGCACAACAAATGAACTTAAGTCAAGGTGCTAATGAACATTTATTCCCAAAAAATGTAGGCTTATTGATGTTTAGTTCAACTCCTCAAAAATACTTTAAAGGAGCAAAAATTGATTTGGTGGAATTTCCTGAAGGAGTTGATGGTAAAAACTTTAATGAGATAACATTTGAAGGCACAATTCAACAACAATTAATTGATGTGTTATCATATTTTAAATCGAATATCATAAAGGAAAAAATCATAAAATTCAGTGATAGAGAACAATCTGACAGAGTTTATAATTATCCTTACGAAGCAATAGAAGAGGCTTTATCTAATGCTGTTTATCATAGAAATTACGAATTACAAGACCCGATAGAAGTACGTATATTACCTGATGCAATTGAAATAATTAGCTACAGTGGTGCTGACCCAGCATTAAAGCAAAGAGACTTTACAAGAGGAATCGTAAGAGCCCGAAGATACAGAAACAGAAGGATTGGTGAGTTTCTAAAGGAATTAAGATTAACAGAAGGAAGAGCTACAGGTATTCCTACTATTAACAGAGCTTTACGTGAAAATGGGTCACCAAAACCAAAATTCGATACTGATGAACCAGATAGACGATATTTTATAATTGAAATACCTATACATCCTGCATTTACAATAGACTCTGACACCTTAGAAGAAAAAGCAACTCCACAAGCAATTAAAATATTAGAGTATTGTAAAGAACCTAAATCTAGAGCGGAGATATTAGATTATATTGGTATTACTAATCAGACAAAAAACTTCAATACTAATGTATTGCCTTTACTAGAACAAGACTTGATTGAATATACTATTAAAGAAAGTCCAAAAGATAGAAATCAAAAGTATATCATTACAGAGAAAGGCAACTTGTTATTATCTTCATTAAAAAAAGACAATCAATAGGAAAGATAGTTAAGAAGAAACAGAACAACGAAAAGCAAAGCATATTCGAGAAGATAAACATAAAGAAGCTAACGAAGGCAACTAAGAAAGTAACTAAGAAAGTAACTAAGAAAGATAGTTAGGAAGAAACAACAACAATAAGCAAAACATACTCGAGAAGATAACCACAAAAGAAAGTAACGAAGGTAACTAAGAAAGTAACCAAGAAGAAACAACAACAGCAACAATAAGCAAAACATACTCGAGAAGACAACCACAAAAGAAACTAACGAAGGTAACTAAGAAAGTAACTAAGAAGAAAACAACAACAACAATAAGCAAAACATACTCGAGAAGATAACCACAAAAGAAACTAACGAAGGTAACTAAGAAAGTAACTAAGGAAGTAACTAAGGAAGATAGTTAAGAAGAAACAGAACAACGAAAAGCAAGACATACTCGAGAAGGCAACTATAAAAGAAACTAACTACGAAAGTAACCAAGAAGAAACTAAGCAACGTTTAGCATAATAAAACTATGGCAAAAGGAATACATACAGAACTAACCTTTGAAAGAGCAATAGAAGAATCATTATTAGAATTTGGTGGATATACTAAAGGTCAATCTATAGATTTTGATGTCCAATCAGGTTTGTTTCCAAGCTACATAACTGATTTTTTGAAAAATTCTCAGCCGAAAGCCTGGACTAAACTGGTCAATATTCACAAAGATGATGTGGAACAAAAAGTAATTCAAAGACTAATCAAAGAAATTGATTTACGTGGCATTCTGGATGTAATTAGAAAAGGTTTTACTGATTTTGGCGTAAAGTTCCAGATGGCGTATTTCAAACCCGAAAGCTCTTTAAATCCTGAAGCTGAAGAATTATATCAATCTAATCATTTATCGGTTACCAGACAGCTATTTTATGAGCGCAATGGAAGAAATTCTATTGACATGGTTCTATCTCTAAACGGCCTGCCAATTGCAACAATCGAACTTAAGAACCAATTTTCTGGCCAATCTGTAGACAATGCAAAAAAGCAATATGTATATGACCGTGAACCAAATGAACCTATATTTTTATTCAAAAAAAGAAGTTTAGTCCATTTCGCAGTTGATGCAGATGAAGCTTTCATGACCACTAAATTAGACGGTAAGCATACTCGCTATTTACCTTTTAACCTAGGTTTTAATAATGGAGCTGGAAACCCTCCAAATAAAAATGGCTACAGAACTTCTTATTTATGGGAACATGTCTGGACTAAAGATAGCTTTATGGACATTATTGGTAAATTCTTGCATTTAAGCGTGGAAGAGTTTGAAATGAATGGTGTTAAAAAGAAAAAAGAAACAGTTATTTTCCCTCGTTTTCATCAAATGCAAGTAGTTCGCAAAGCTACTGAAGATGCAAGATTAAATGGAGCTGGAAAAAATTATTTGATTCAACATTCTGCCGGTTCTGGAAAATCCAATTCTATCGCTTGGTTAAGCTATCGTTTGTCAAGTTTACATGATAATAATGATAATAGAATTTTTGATTCAGTCATTGTAATTACAGACCGAAAAGTCTTAGATTCTCAATTACAAAACACTATATATCAGTTTGAACACAAAGAAGGTGTCGTTCATAAAATCGATAAAAACTCTCAACAATTAGCCGATGCAATTACAGCTGGCTCTAATATCATCATTACTACTTTACAGAAGTTCCCGTTTATATTAGAAAAAATTGGTGAGATTCCGTCCAGAAAATATGCTGTTATTATTGATGAAGCTCATTCATCGCAAGGAGGTGAAGCAACGAAAAAAATGAAAGAAGTCCTTTCTGCAAAATCACTAGAAGATGCAGAAAAAGACGAAGCATATTCAGGTTTGGAAGAAGATGCTGAGGATGAAATCAGAAAATCGATGTTGGCTCGTGGCAAGCAGGATAATTTAAGTTTCTTCGGTTTTACAGCGACTCCAAAACCGAAAACAGTTGAAGTATTTGGAACCAAAGGAATGAATGGAAAGCCTGAACCTTTTCATTTATACTCAATGAAGCAAGCCATAGAAGAAGGCTTCATTTTGGATGTATTAAAAAACTATACTACTTACAAAACCTACTTCAAATTATCGAAAGAAATTGAAGATGACCCGAAAGTCAACAAGAAAAAAGCTTCTCGAGCTATTGGCCGTTTTATGTCATTGCATCCGCATAATTTAGCTCAAAAAACGGAAGTTATGGTAGAGCATTTTCGTCAGGTCGCTTCAAAAAAAATTGGAGGAAAAGCCAAAGCAATGGTGGTTAGTAGTTCTAGATTACATGCCGTACGATACAAAGAGGAATTTGATAAATACATTAAAGAAAAGGGATATACTGATATTAGAACAATTGTCGCTTTTTCTGGTAAAGTCATTTATTCTAACGCACTCGAAGGGATAACCGAGGTGGAATTAAATGGTTTTGCAGAAAAAGAACTACCTAAAAAATTTGCTACCGACAGCTATCAATTACTATTAGTAGCCGATAAATATCAAACAGGTTTTGACCAACCTCTTTTACACACCATGTACGTTGATAAAAAACTCTCAGGAGTAAAAGCCGTACAAACGTTATCCAGATTAAACCGAATGTGTGCAGGAAAAGAAGATACTTTTGTATTGGATTTTGCCAATGATACAGAATCAATTTTAGAATCTTTTCAACCATATTATGAATTAACATCTATAAAAGAAAACTCAGACCCAAATCATTTATATGATTTAAAATCACAGATTGAAAATTCAAAAATCATTTGGGAGTCTGAAGTAGATAATTTCTGTAATGTATATTTTAAATCGGCAAAATCATTGTCCGTTTCAGAACAAGGAAAGTTAAATTCTTATATTGACCCAGCCATAGAAAGATTTAAAGCACTTCCGAAAGAGGCTTCGAAAGAAAATGTAATTGGTACAGAAGTAACCCAAGAGGATTTAAAAAACACACTTCAAGTATTTACTAGAACTTATTCGTTTTTAACTCAAATCATGCCATTTTCTGATGTTGATTTGGAAAAACTTTTTACTTACACTAAATTTCTTATCAAGAAATTACCTCGAACCAGTGAAAATGAAAAGTTTAAATTAGGTGATGAGGTTTCTTTGGAATATTACAGATTACAGAAAATTTCGGAGCAAAATATCGTAATGGAAGACCGTGAAGTTTATGAATTAGAGGGAGGTGGGTCTGCTGGAATACGAATGAATCATGAAGAAGAAACTGCATTGTCTGAAATCATTAACGTTCTGAATAAAAAATTTGGAACTGAATTTAGCACTGGCGACAAATTATTTTTTGACCAAATTGAAGAAGAACTAGTTATTCACGACGGCTTGAAAGAACAAGCTCAAAACAATCCAATCGAGAATTTTAAATTCGGATTTGATGATTTGTTTATGGACAAACTAATTGCACGCATGGAACAAAATCAGGACATTTTTGCGAAAATGATGGATGACAAGGAATTCGGTAGCATTGTAAAGAGTTACATGCTGAAAAAGGTTTATAACAGACTGAATCAATTAGTGTAGATTTTGAGATTCTTTAAAAAAACCTGTATTAGTTCTACTATACTTATTCATAAACAAATAAATCCATCCTGAACAACTTCTCGGATGGATTTATTATTAGATTACTGGTATTGCTTTTGTTTTAATATCTAAAAACTGTCCAAGATTTTTAAGATAAATTTCAGTTGTTGAAATCGAGGTATGTCTATTGGCTTTCATTATTTCAGCTATTGTCCAACCATTCATATATTTTTTAATATTTGAGGTATGCTTAAAGGAATAAAGGTCGTATCCTTTACCATTAAGTTCTAGTTTCTTTAGAGCTGAAATTAATTTATTATAAGGCGTATTTTCTCCAACTCGCTTCTCTCCTATTATATTTTTGCTGTCTCCCGTGAGATAATAATTAACAGGATATTGGCTCAAATTTAATTGTTCCAGAAAAGGTTTGAAACTTTCATTGATTTCAATTGTCTCTTTTTCATTATTCGTTGTTACCTTTTTTACATCAGGTAGAATTGTAATGATATTTTTACTCAGGTCAATATTTTCTAATTTGATTCCTCTTATCTCATTTGGTCTAAGGCAAGTATAATATATCATTCGACAAAAAAACGCACAATATTTATCGTTAGCATCTAAATATTCAAAGATGATTTTCAAATCTTCATCATTAAATGGTATATGCTTTTCATCGACTTGTTTCAAGCTCTTAATCTTTGCATCAAAACCCGTCATTGGATTTTCCTTAATTAATTCTTCTTTAATACAAACATTAAAGAAAGCACTAAAAATACGTTTAGCACTTTTAACACTACCTTGACTATAAGTAGAATCATCAATTTTAGATTGTACAAATTGCTGTAGTTTTTTAGTTTTAATTTCTGAAAGTAGAATATTTGGATAAAACTCACTTAAAGCATTAAGTTTACTCATATAAGTCCCAATCGTTTTAGAACGACTTTGGTGTTTAGCATGATATTCTTTAAACAGAATAATGGCTTTAGATAAAGAACATGTTTCTTTTACACGGTCTGCTATCCATTGAGTTTCATCAAGAGGGTTGTAACCATTGGCTAAATCCTGTTTGATACTTTCTAAAAGAGCCTGAGCATAAAATTCTTTTTCGGAAGCATCTTTTATTCTGTTTAAATCTCCTTTTACTCTGATTTGCTTACCTTCGTAAGTATAATTCACGTACCAAATATTTTTAGCCAGTTCTTTTAATTTTGTACTCCCTTTTGGTACTGATGTGATAGCTTTTCCAGTGTATAATTTAGGTGTTGTGTACTTACTCATGATTCTTGTTTTGTAATACAAAAATACGGTTTGTTTGGGTAAAAAAGCACTATTTTAGCACTTTAATTTTAAAAAGCAAAATAAACTCAACAAATACAAGAGGTTAAAACATTTAATGGAGTATCCGGTATTCTCCACTAAAAGAAAAGCCCTTGTATATTTTTACAAGGGCTTGTTTTTTTCTGAAATTATGCTTTCTATTTCTCATTTGCAGAATCGTCTGCATCAACATCTGATTTTTCAGTTTTTTTAAAATCGTTATTAAGCTTTTCTGTAAATTTCTTTTTTTCTTTTTGATTTCTTCTGCTTGTCAACACAACCAAAATAACTGCCAAAACGACAACAACTCCTATTATATTCCAATTAATGTCCATAGTTTTATTTTTTATTAAAAGTAAAATTTTAAACTATACACCATATTATCAAAAGGTTAAGCATTTTATTATTGAATAAAAACGCATCTTACACATTTATACATTTGCAAGATATTTCTTTAAAAATGTTTCCTATTTTTGTATATCACAAACTGTCAAAATGAATCAGACATTAAAAACTAAAATATTCTCATTTATAAAAAACCTCATCATAATTGCTGTTCTGATTTTCGTTTCTACTTTTATAGAAATCTATTGGGCAATGAACAGTCTTTCAGAAAGAATGTCAAGTGGAAATCCCGACAGCAGCTTTTTTGATGATGTTTATTTTATCTCTGTCTTTACTACTATTATCTTAACTATTTTATTTCTGTTATTTACTTTAATAAAAAAAGCATACTTAAAAATAACAATCGAATTAATATGCTTAATTTTAGTTTGGTTTTTCTGGAATTACAGCATATTTGTAGATCGTGAATCTTCATGGAGTACGTATCTTTTTAGAGAAGAAATACTGCACACTCTTTTCTTATCTTTCTTTCCAATTCTGGTTTTATCTCTTGTCATGGTATTTTCTTTACATTATATTTCAAAAAAATATGAGTCCAAATAAAAGAATAACATTACGATTTTATTTCATCCTCAGTCTGATTTTGGCGTTAGACTGTTTTTTGTATTTTTTCAGACAAATAAGTTTAAGAGGTTATTACAGTGATGTCGTTCTGTTCTGGCTATGGCTTTTTATGAGCTTCGTGATAATTGTAGTTTTTTGGAAAAAAATCATGGCCAAATTTCTTCTGGCAGGTTTAATATTGGCTTTAATCGCAAGTATTATTCCTATGATGATTCCTTTTTATGGTTTATTACTTTCAACCACACCAATGGGATTAATGAAAGATAAAAATCTCAATGAAAAATACAGGGCGCAGATTGTTGGTTACAGTGTTATGACCACGCCATGGCTTGAAGTAATCGAGAAAAAGGGAGTGATTGAAAAAAGAATCTTCAAATGCACTGATTCTCAAATCTTGGATGACAATCCCGATGTAAAAATCAGATGGGCAAAAGATATTCTTTTTAAAAGTGAAACTGATACCACGCTCACATTAACGCTTTTCTACGGAGGCCCAAATAAAACACTGGCATTCAACAAAAAAACAGGAGAAATTTTGGCTCAAAAACCAGACATAAATGAGCTTAGCAAAAAATACGGCGGTACATGGTATAGCGAAACCGATAAAACATATATCACTTTTTATTTTGAAACAGGTTTAGATTATGCAACTGTGAACAGCTGGACAGGAGATATAGACAAAAAAGAAAATATCGATGCTTATAAAGCTTTTATAAAAGACGGAAAATTAATTCTTCCGGCAGAAAACAGCGATCATCACGCTCCGTACTGCGAAATAAGTATTGAAAACAATCTGCTTATTTATAAATGTAATCAGGCTCTTAATTTTTCTGATAATTATTTAAATACAAAAAAACCTTTATCTGTTACAAAATTTAAGCACATAACAGATTAGAAAAATATTATACATAATTGCTAAGACCAATTTTTAGCATTTCAAATTAAAACAAATTAAGTACTTTCGTACAAAATTACAAACAGCTTAAAACCTTAAATTGAACAATGAAAACAAAATATTTTCTGTTATCTGCCTTTTTTTTAGTAGTATCATCTGCCTGCGGAAAAAAAGAAACCATTAAATCGGCTCCACAAAGTAAGGCGTCAGACACTATAGTTAAAAGCGACACTCTTCCAACTGACGCTCAAGGCATAAGAAAAGAGAGTATCAATTTGTTTATTCTTACTCCAAAAGACAGCAGTGACATTGCTTTTGTTTCACTTTCAGATATTTATCCCGGCGATGATCAAGATACGCTTGCTTTACCTAATATAGAAAAAATGGGAAAACATGATGCTCAGTATTTTACCTTCGAAAAAAATTACCGAAAAAGATTCTTATCTAAAATAAATGTTTTAGAAACTGATTCTGTTTTTGTGTATGATTATGCCAAAAACAAACGAGTTTCATTTGCAGTAAAAAATCTAAAAACCGCTGCAATGTTAAACGGATATTCTATCGGCGAAGACTGGCCTTATCAAAATTATGATTTTATGATTGGTTTTGAAATCAATAAAAAATACTTAAAAGGTTTTAGCGAATATTATCAGGACGCCCTGGTTTATGTTGGCAAAGAAAATCCATTTTCAAAACAACCGTTGACTCCTATTAAATGGAAAAAAATTACAGCCAAAGAATTTCCTTCAAAAGCAATAAAAAATGAAGATCAAAAAATTTTAAAAGGCACAACACCCGCCGATATCTATACTTTTAAGACCAATGATTACCATTATTTCCTGCAAAACTATAACGACAACCGTAAAATTATTTACGCAAGAAGACTTTTGGTAATTAATGCTAAAACAAACGAAATTATAATTGATAATTTATACAGTCCAAGTGAAGGTACTTCGCCAACGCCATTAAACTACAAAGAAGGTGACGATGTGATAAATCAATGGACGGGAAAACTCTTTAAAAATAAACCTCCTGTGGTTTTTGGCTTTTTATACAAATCATTTGGGTGTCCGGAAATTTCAATTATCGATAAATCGAATGAAGAAATCTATCTCCAGTGTGATAACCGCCATTAATATTTTCAAAAATAGAATTAAAAAAATCTAAAATCATGTCAGAATTAAGCTCATTATACTGCAAAGTCAAAATTACAAAACCACAATTAGAAAAATTTCTAAACAGTCCGCTCGAAGAACCTCAGCTCAATGAAAATTGGTTAAATTTTTGGGATAGCCGAAAAATGTATTCAAAATCGGTTTTGACTAAGGAATTACTTCGTACTTATAATGACAACAATAATAAAGAAGTTATAGACGGCTGGATCGATTACCCTGAAGCAATGGCTTTTTCTGATTATGATGAAACTACCGAAGAATGGCATTGGGGAATGATGTTTTTCAGCGAGAATTATGTTGAAATGATTCCGATGTTTGCATTTATGGTCAGCCTGGAAAAATATGTAACCGAAAGTCCGGATAATTTTGGAATCGTTTTTCCTTTCTTTTGGGGCGACGATGGTGTGAATGCTTATATTTATTTTGAAAACGGAAAAGCAATTTTGAGTCCGAAAGTGCAGGTTTTAAAAGATATTGATTCAAAATTTGTGCAGCAAACAACAGATTTTCTTAACAAAAAGTGGGATGAACTTTCAAAAGAAATGGATTTAGATAATTTGGATTAAAGCAATTAATGAATTTCAATTTCTGTAAATATGGATATTACGCGTTCTTTTACTGATCCTTCGTTTAAACAATATATCCTTGATAATTTTTCTGAGGATAAAACTACCATTCAAACTATAGATGTCGCAAATGTTACATCGCTGAATTTGTCTGTACAAAAACTAGAGAATCTCGGCGGTTTGGAATATTTTACTTCGTTAACCAGTTTAGATTGTTCTTATAATAAACTTAGATCGATTGATATTAGTCGCAATTTACAGTTGGAAGAATTGATTTGCAGTGAAAATGAAATCCTGTCGTTCGATTTATCCGAAAATAAAAAGCTCCGAAATCTAAATTGTGCTTTTAACCGACTTAAAAAGTTAAACCTGAAAAACAATACACTTTTAGAAAAACTGGTTTGTCATTGGAATCTATTAACTGATCTTTCTATAGAGAACAATTCTCTTTTAGAAGAATTAGATTTTGGCTATAATCACATTTTCGGGATCGAATTGGGCAGTAAACCTAATTTACAATATCTGGAATGCAGCCAGAATGGATTATTAGATCTTGATGTAAGCCAATGCCTTTCTTTAAAAACGTTGCGATGCAGTAATAATACCATCAAAACATTAGACTTACAAAAGAATAAAGAACTAGAAGATTTACGCTGTTTTTACAACCATATTAGTATTCTCAACATTAGTCAAAATACAGCGCTTCGCAGTTTGTATTGTTCCGACAATAAAATTTCGCAGTTAGACTTCTCTCATAATCCTAAATTAGAAAGAATCGATTATTCTAATAACCTGATTCGGGAAGAAGATTATGTTATTGATGGAATTGGCGCTTTTAAATATGATGTTTCTACTTCAAAATATGATTCTAATATAATTTTTGAGGGTTTGGAAATTTATATTTCTACAGAAGCCAAAACCTTTCAAAACATACAAAAGTTAAAACCTATTATCACCAAACTATATAAAAATTTTGCTCAGATCAATCAAGATGCATTGGCATTTATTCAACAGAAACATCCAGATGAAAATGTCGAAAGCTTAAAACCTTCAGATATTATTTTTGATGACGAAGAGACTTTTAGAATTGGCTACGACGCAGGCGAATCTCCTGCCGGACAATTGTTTTTGTATGTTTCATTCGATAAAAAATTTAAAATAGAGAATGAAATTATTTATGAAACTTATTGAATCGTATGAAAAGTTTTATTTTCAATTAAAAAAAAGAACTTTCTTAATTTCCTGAAGGCTGATCTTAATAGTAAAAAAATAATTCAAAGTAGAATAACTCCCCCGCTGGCGCGAGCGTCACGCTCGTGCATATCACGATTCAATGATCTCATATTCGAAAAAGAAAGTTGAAGCATTTTTATTGATTTTGATTTCGTTCACGAGCGGGACGCTCGCGCCAGCAAGGGGGGAAAAGTTTTATTTTCAATTAAAAAAAAGGAACTTTCTTAATTTCCTGAAGGCTGATCTTAATATTAAAAAAATAATTCAAAGTAGAATAACATAACTAAAATTAACGAGCCAAAACTCTTGGTTTTTTAGACCTAACATACATCAAATCTCGTTCATTATTCCAGGAAATTACAAGACTATCTTTCGTTCCTTTTTTAATAATTCCTATATGTATTTTCTTTAAAGAATAAACAAAAATGCTGTCATTACTATAACGACAATCGTAAACCTCTCCATTATTATCATTAATAAAATAATTAGAATTGATTTCTATTTTATTAAAATCGCCTTTCCCATCAGATTCCCATTTACCATAACAATCAGATTTATGTAAAGGTTCTTTTTTCTTTCCAAAAGTTAAATTAAAAATTTGTCCTCTTGAGAATTCATTTAAGTTTTTGCTTTTTCTTCTCTTAAAAAATTCTTTCTTATTATAGCTTTTTAATACATTTCCATTAACATCTAAAAATAAAATTTTAAAACTTTTAGGAAAACCAATTAATGTATCACTAAGATGCAAAGGCAATGCAATATATTTTTCCTCTTCTTTATCTAATAAAATCGAGTGTACACTATTATATTTTTGTCGTATAAACCATTCATCATTTACTTCTTGTACAATTCGAAGCGAATCAGATGGTTTATAAACTAATCTGCGTTCAGCTCCTTCTTCACTACTGATATTTTTTTTATAATGGTCTAAAAGCCTTTTAATTTGTTGCTCTTTAAACAATGTAATTTCATTTTCAGAAAATTCAAAATCAATTACAGCTATTATTTTCTTATCCGTTTGATTATTAAGATACAGATATGAAGAAAAACCATCCTCAAATGTTTCTACTTCTTCATGCCCCTGTGTGGTGGCCATAAAAGAGAAACAAGAAAGTAGAAATATAAATTTTATAAATATAGGTTGAACTTTATATATAACGATCTCTTTCTTGAATAACTGAAACGAAATAAAAACACTAACTAAAGCTATATAATCTGAAAAATCTATAACACGATAAAGTCCAAAAAAATTCACAAAAACTTCTGAATAAGGACTTTTCCAAAAAATAAAAAATAAAACTACAGCAATATGAATCTCTTTAACTCTTTTTGGAAATAATACACTCCAAAAAAACGGAAAAGCAAGAAGTCCTGCAAAATCAGATAATTTTCCGGTGATATAATTATGAAAAACAGTTTTAAATATTAGATCATTGAGAAGAAGAATTACCAAAGAAACAAGAAAAACAGGAGACGCTAATCTATTCCACTCTTTTATCATATTTGATATTTATTGATTAATAGTTACCGTAAAAAAACTTGCACAAAAAATCAAATTTCAGACTATGTCACAAAACCTATTTCAGCAAAAATCCCAATCTAATCGATCCATAAAAATATCCTTTATTGGTATCAATTCCCGGATCTTTTAATTCTTTTCCACGGTAAATGAAAGAATAGGAAATATTAAAATTATTATGGCGATATTTTAAACCAGCTTCCCCATTAAATCGAAGCGGTACCAAATCAAAAGTTATTGGACTTGTATTGTTAAACATACTGCCTTCGATCGTAGCATCATAAAACTGATAATTTACACTTGGCATAATATAGAAATAAAACTCTCTAATATTAGGCTGTGCATTGGCACTTACCGAAGCATCGTGAAGATTGGAATCGTAAATTGGAAGGAGTTTTTTAAAACCAAACCGCGTCATAAAACCTGTAGAAACTCCTGTAAAGATAGTTCCCAAATTAGCTTCTGACTGCCAATTCAGGTCTACAAAATCATTATGTTCTGATGGAAACATTTTTTTAGAATACATAACATGTGCCTGTAAACCAAGCGCATTATGAATTTGGTTTTCCCAGCCGTAGACTTTTTTATAACCGATTATATCATGAAAACTTTTCTGCAAATTTTCTCCAAGCGAATTTGGACCTATAAATCCAATTTGAAAATCTGTTTTTAAAACTGATTCACTTTCATAAAAAAAGCTTCTTCCGGCTTCGGCAAAAAGATAACCTGCAAAAGGACGGTCGTTTATCGTAACGGCTTCTTTGTTTATAAATCTTGGATTATAAAGATACTGTCCAATTCTAAACTCGGTAATTTTTTTATTGATTTTCTGATTGTCGTTTTTAGATAAAAACCTATAAAAAAGTTCCAGTCCGTTGGTATAATACATATCGTATTTAGACGATGTATATAAATCATTATCGGTTATAAAACCTATTTCTGTAGTTTTTCCTTGTCCAAAAGTGAGCGTTGTAGTCAATATTAGAAAAGCAAAAAGCGCTTTCTTACTTCTCTTTACCATTGTAATGTATTTTTCCAACGTAACGCATTTCGCGCACGATTCTTTCTTTTCTTCTAATAATATAACTTGACGAACCTGTAGCTTTAAATTTTCTTGGGTTAGGCAGAATTGCTGCAATTCCCGCTGCCTGCATTGGCGTTAAACTCGAAGCATCACGACGATACCAATGTTCTGTTGCAGCATAAGCACCGTAAACGCCATCGCCCATTTCAATGCTGTTTAGGTAAACTTCCATAATACGTTCTTTGCCCCAGATAATTTCAATTAAAACAGTAAAATAAGCTTCAAGACCTTTACGGAAATAACTTTTTCCCTGCCATAAAAAAACGTTTTTGGCTGTTTGCTGCGAAATGGTGCTTCCCCCACGAATTCGGCGACCGCGTTCATTGCTTTTATATGCTTTTTGAAGCGCCTTAAAATCAAAACCATTATGTGTTAAAAAAGTAGCATCTTCACTGGCAATAACTGCTTTTTGCAAATTCATGGAAATTTTTTCGATAGGTTCCCAGTCGTGATCAAAATAAACTTCTTTTCCTGCCATTTTATTTTCGATAGCACGAATAACCATTAAAGGTGTAAAAGGTACGGGTACATATTTGAAAAATATAACTGAGGCGATCGAAACGCCAAAAAACCACAAAGCAGCTTTTATAAAAAACCATTTTACTTTTTCTCCAAAAGAACGATTCGATTTTTTTGAAGATGCTGTTTTAGGTTTTGGTTTGTTTGTAGTCGTTTTTGGTGCTGGTTTTTTGGTTGCTGCCATTCTACTATATTAAATCTGCTAATTCTGTTCCTATTAAACTGCCTATCGCTACTCCCATTCCGCCTAAACGCACTCCACAAAACACGTTTTCAGACACTTGAGTAACAACAGGATTTTTACTGTTTCCAATTCCCATAATGCCGCTCCATCGGTGCGCAATCTGAAAATCCTGATTTGGTAAAATTACATTTTTCAGTAAATCTTCCAATCTATTTTGAATAATTTTCGTTTGTCCAAATTCGGTTGTGGTTTCGCCTTCAAAATCAAGGTTTCGGCCTCCTCCTAATAAAATGCGGTCATTAATATTTCTGAAATAATAATACCCATGATCTAAATGAAACGTTCCTTTAATATCTAAATTATGAATTGGCTCAGTAATAAGCACTTGTGCTCTTGCCGGTTTTACAGCGCCTTTTGTTAATTCGCCCGCAAAACCATTTGTAGCAAAAAATATTTTACGGGTTTTAAAGCTAAAATCATTAACCACAATTTCAACATGATTTCCTGCATCAAGATATGATTTTACGGTTTGCTGATTTAATATTAAAATATCTGCCGAAACTGCTTGTTTCAGCAATTCCTGCATCATGTTTCCGGTATCGATTTGTCCTTCAAACGGATTAAAAATTAAATATTCATTAGTATTTCCAAAGCCAAACCGGTCAACTTCTTTCGAAAAAACATCGGCTTTAAAAAGTGGTTTTAAAATTTCATTGATAAACGGAATTTTCGAAACACATTCGTTAAATCCAAATTCGTCTTCTTTTAAAAATAATTCATATCCGCCATGAGGTTTAAAGTCAATTGCCTGATCTCCTAGTTTTTTTCGAAGTAACTGCAAGCCTTTCCAGCGTTTTTCTATTAATGTCACAACATCATCTTCTGAATGCGTTTTTAAATCTTCCAGAATTTCAGACAAACTTCCGAAACAGGCAAAACCTGCATTTTTGGTACTCGCCCCTTGTGGCAGCATACCACGTTCTAAAACCAGAATTTTAGCAGCAGGAAATCTTTCGCGTAAGCGTAATGCTGCATGCAGGCCCACGATGCCGCTTCCCACAATAGTATAATCTATATTTGCGAACCAATTTTTTAGTTCCCAGTAGCTTAGTTCCATCATTTTGATAAATTCCAATATTTAAAATCCAAATTCCAATCTTGGGTTAAATTACAATTTTTAGATAAATTCCAATATTTAAAAATCTTAAATTCCAAAACTCTAAATCATTTTTTTGTTGGAGCTGTCAGGCTGAGCGGACTCGAAGCCACTTTTTTTTTAGGATTTGGAATTTTTAAATATTGGAATTTCATATTTTAAACTTTAACATTTTTTGGAATTTGGAATTTAACAATTTGGGATTTAAAAGTTGTATTTTTAGCGCACAAAAAATAGAATAAATAGATTATGAAAAAAGTATTATTAACAACTTTAATAATGATGGGTTTAAACGCTGTTGGGCAGAATGTAATGTCGCCGGAATTGTTATGGAAATTAGGACGCGTAACGCCGCTTGGAATTTCTAAAGATGCAAAAAATATAGTTTTTAAGGTTTCTACTCCTTCTGTTGAAGAAAACAAATCGACATCTAAAATTTACACTATTCCTGTAAATGGCGGAAATGCTGTTGAAATTAAAGACACAAAAGATATTCTTGCTGATAAAAACATTTCGCCTGACGGAAAATTTGTGGTTTATAATGATGAAGTAAAACTCGAAAGTGTTTTAGGAAAAGATTTCTATCCAAATCTTGGCAAATCTGACGCTCAAATTTACGACGGTTTAGATTACCGCCATTGGGATACCTGGAACGAAGGAAAATTTAATCATGTTTTTTATAAAGAAAACAAAGAAGGCGCAAAAGGAATTGACATTCTAAAAGGTGAAACTTTTGATTCTCCGCAAAAACCTTTTGGCGGTGACGAAGATTATATCTGGTCACCAGACAGCAAAAGCATTTTTTATGTGTGCAAGAAAAAAGCGGGAACTGCTTACGCGATTTCTACCAACACAGACATTTATGAGTACAACTTAGAAACTCAAAAAACAACTAATAAAACTGAAGGTAATTTAGGCTACGATACTGCACCGCAATTTTCTCCAACAGGAAATCTTTCTTGGCTACAAATGAAACGTGACGGTTACGAGTCTGATAAAAACGATATTATTGTTGAGTTTAAAGGAATCAAAACAAACTTAACTGCAAACTGGGACGGAACTGTAGATAATTTTATCTGGAGCAAAGACGGAAAAACAGTATTTTTTGTCGCACCAATTGACGGAACAAAACAACTTTTCTCTGTTAATTTTCCTGGGTTGACTAAAATTGCAATCAATGTTCGCCAATTGACAAACGGAGATTTTGATGTTAATGATTTAGTTGGTTTTTCTGGAGATGATATTATCGTTACAAGAACTGACATGAATCACGCAGGTGAGATTTTTTCTTTTAACTTAAAGAAAAACACTTGGAAACAAATCTCAAATGTAAATACCGATACTTATAAAACTTTAGCATTAAGCAAAACAGAAAAACGTTACGTTACTACAACCGACGGTAAAAAAATGCTGGTTTGGGTAATCTTGCCTCCAAACTTTGATGCTTCAAAAAAATATCCAACTTTATTGTTCTGCCAAGGCGGACCTCAATCTCCGTTAACGCAATCATATTCTTTCCGTTGGAATTTCTCTTTAATGGCTGCTAAAGGTTATGTAGTTGTTGCTCCAAATCGTCGTGGAATGCCAGGACATGGAGTTGAGTGGAACGAACAGATTAGTAAAGATTGGGGCGGACAGGTTATGGACGATTATCTTTCTGCAATTGATGATGTTGCGAAAGAATCTTACGTTGACAAAAGCCGTTTAGGATGTGTTGGTGCAAGCTACGGAGGATATTCTGTATTTTATTTAGCAGGAATTCACAAAAACCGTTTCAAAACTTTTATTGCTCACGATGGCGTTTTCAATACCGTTTCAATGTTAGGAACTACAGAAGAAGTTTTCTTTAACAACTGGGATTTTGGCGGACCGTATTGGGAAAAAGATAATGCTGTAGCGCAAAAAGCGTATACTACTTTTAATCCTGCAACTTTGGTTCAAAACTGGAATAAACCAATCTTGATTTTCCAGGGAGGAAAAGATTTCCGTGTGCCAATTGGTCAAGGACAAGAAGCTTTCCAAGCTGCTCAATTAAGAGGAATCAAAAGCCGCTTTGTGTATTTCCCAGACGAAAATCACTGGGTTTTAAAACCACAAAATGCTCAGGTTTGGCAGGGAGAATTCTTTAAATGGCTAAACGAGACTTTATAATCAATAAGCTTTCAAATAAAAATAACCGCAGTATTATTTACATAATCTGCGGTTATTTTATTTTAGAGACATTCTAATATCTGTTTATAAATTAATTATTTCTAATAAATATACTTTATTCAGGCAAACCAATGCCGCCAGACTTAGTATCATCATATAATTCTTTAAAATCTGGAAGATTGTAATAGTTGTTTTTCTTGAATTCTTCTTCAAATTTGGGATCGTTTAATTTTGGAAAAAAAGTATAAACATCACCTTGTTCTATACTTGCCGTAAACTTTGTTGCATAATAACAGTACAATGCATTTATTTTGGCCGCATCTCTAAAACTAAGATCATCCAGTTTAGGAAAATCTGTTCTTCCTCTTAAAAAAAGAAGGTAATTTTCTTGGCTTTTTACATCTGCCTGAGTCATCACTTCAAAAATCTCTTTATGGAAAATATATCTGTTATCGCAGGTTTTAGTAAATAGCAATTTACTAAATTCTTCTTCATTTAAATTTCGATCTAAAACCCATTTTAATAAATCTTTATCTCCAACATAACCAAAAACTTTAACCAACGATTCCAAAAAATATTCGTCATGAAATTTAAGCCAGACCAAGCTTGCTTTGCTATCGTTGAATAAATATTTGTTACGGTTAACAAGTGTTTGAATATTATTATCTCGTTGCTGTGCTAAATCTTTAATATCTTTCCATTTTGTTATATATATTTTTTCTGTTTCTCCAATCTTACTTACTTCTGTTGGAATTTTATCTTCTTCAGAAGCAATTTCTTTGTAGTCATTTTGATAATCAATAATCTCAGGTAATGAATATAAATTCAAAATTATTCTGTCTTCAATGCTAAAATACAAATCGTTCCTAAAACCATCTGGATCATAATAGTCCACTTTTTGTGGTTTAAAACATTTATTTGAATTATTAATATAAAAAATATCATCGTAACGACCAATATCTCCAAAAATAGTTTTGACCTTCCTATTAAAAACATCTTTATCTATGAATATAAAGCCATATTTGATTAATATTTGTCTGATAGGTTTAAATGTTATTTCTAAATCACTTTTATCATATTTATAATAAGCATAATCAGTATCATAATAACTAGCATAACCTCCAGCTTTAAGTTGTCTCAATAATATTTTTTCTATTTCTATATTTTCTTTCGTAGTTGAAGTCTCACTTATTTTCGCCTTATTCTCTACAGAATTATTTTGTTTGTTACTACATGAAAACAAACAGAGTAGAATTGGAATTAAAATTAATTTCATTTTTCTCTTTTGACCTTAATAATCTGTTTTTCATTAATTATCTTTAATAAACATATTTTTATTCAGGCAAACCAATGCCGCCAGACTTAGTATCATCATATAATCCTTTAAAATCTGGAAGATTGTAATAGTTGTTTTTCTTAAATTCTTCTTCAAATTTGGGATCGTTTAATTTTGGAAAAAAAGTATAAACATCACCTCGTTCTATACTTGCCGTAAACTTTGTTGCATAATAACAATACAATGCATTGATTTTAGCCGCATCTCTAAAACTAAGATCATCCAGTTTAGGAAAATCTGTTCTTCCTCTTAAAAAAAGAAGGTAATTTTCTTGGCTTTTTACATCTGCCTGAGTCATCACTTCAAAAATCTCTTTATTGAAAATATATTTATTATCGCAGGTTTTAGTAAATAGCAATTTAGTAAATTCTTCTTCATTTAAATTTCGATCTAAAACCCATTTTAATAAATCTTTATCTCCAACATAACCAAAAACTTTAACTAAAGATTCTAAAAAGTATTCGTCATGAAATTTAAGCCAGACCAAACTTGCTTTACTATCGTTGAATAAATATTTGTTACGGTTAACAAGTGTTTGAATATTATTTTCCCTTGTTTCAGATAAATATTTTAAATCATCTTTCCATTGAGATGCTCTTGTTTGGATATTTTCAATTTTATCTTCAATAAGTATATCTTCTTTTTCAAATTTTGCAACATCAGGAAATAACTTTAAATAGTCAATTACAGTAGGTAGAGGATAAAAATTTGTAACAAACTTACCTTTTACTACATATAAATATTGAGCATCAGCAGTATATGGGTAATATATTAAACTTTTATCGCATTTATTCTCGTTTATTTCAATCTTTAAATATTCATTTGTAGAATGATTATCAATTATTCTAACAAATACTTTTTTAACAATATCATTAAATTTATTATTATCGGGATTTTTATATCCATTTGATTTTAAAATTGATTCAGCAACTATAATTAGAGCGTCTAAATCACTTTTATCGTAATCTTGAAATCCTCCATAAACTTCATCGTTGCCGGCCTCAACTTGTTTTATCAAAACTGATTTTATTTTATCATTATTTGCGAGCATATTTTCACTATTGTTTTTTTTATAAGTATCAGTATCTTTTTCTTTACAGCTTAAAAAAAATACAAATACAGAAAGTAATACTAAGGCATATTTTTTCATAATATTTTAGACATTCATTTCTATTAATTAGCATAGTAAATAATACTCCTTTTGACAGACTCGTTATTTAATTTTTCAATATTTATTGATGTAATTCCTCCATCATAATAAAATGTAATCTCTAATCTATCTATCTTAATTTTGTACTCAATATTTATCAATCCATCTTTATTGATTATTATAACTTTATTACTTTTAGGAATTGATTGTAAAAGATATTTACAGTCATCAACTTCCTGATTATTAATAATATTATCATACACATCATTAATATTTGTATTTTTAAGAGTACATTCTTCACCTTTTCCCATTTCAACAGTAATAGTTTTACAATCTATATTATTAGTGTTTATTAATTTTGAATCATCAATTGATGCTTTTTTAGAAATACCACATAATTTATAGATGGAAGCAAAATCTTTATATTTATACTTTACCTCAGTTGGATGTTCTGGATCTGCTGTTATATTCCATAATTTCTCCTTATTAGGTAAAAATAAAAGTCTGGCAATTGTACTCTCAACAATCTCCTCTTGTTTAGGATCATCTGATAAATTATTTTCGACATATACCTTTATGTTTATTGAATCTCCTATAATTTTTTCAAGTCTGACGAAATAATTGTTATTATAATCTTTTAAGTTTAAATTACTTGATTTTACAATCTGATAAACTACGTCCCCACAATCAAGTTCATCTTTTGTTTCTGATAATTTATTATTTTTTAATTGTTTTAAATCTTTGATTTGACTTATTGTTTCTTCTTTTTTACAACTTGTATTCATAAAAATTAGAAGAAAAAAGTATATATATAAATTTTTCATAATATTAGAATTTATTAACAATTCTTGGAATCGCTGTTTTAATTGATTTCACATATTCTTCTTGAACTTTCGGTGTTAAAGAATGCCATCTTCCAACGTTTCCATCGTGACGATCGATAAAATCTGCTATATACATCATCGCTGCTTCAACAGAAGGAAATTTAATGTATTTTTTCTTATTGATTTTGTCTTGATCATTCCCTCCTAACCCACTCTTTCCTTTATTTTCAAAAGATTCCCATATCCCAATTGGTTTATATTCGGGATACTTAATATATAACGATCCATCCCAACCATAATTAGGACCAGAGCTTTTTCCAGAGGTTTCCATTCCAGCGGAACCACAAATTTTATATTGATCCGATTTAAAATGATCTGCTTCCCATCGATAAATGCTTTCTATAGTTTTAGCCATTTCTTTACCATATATATCATAAATTTTCATCAATGCGAGTCTTGCATCATGTTCTGTAAACTCTCTTGATTCATGAATATATTCTGCTGAATTAGACCCGAAAGAATTGTTATAACCTTCTTGTAATATAGCTAAAGAATCTATCAAATCATTTCTCCTATTATATGGTTTAGATTCATTTGTGGTAGGAAATCTTTTTAAATCAAATTTTGATCCGTTACTAAAATGTTCAAAATGCAACATAAAAACAGTAACATCATCAATTTCCATTAGTGGAACATATATTTTTTGCTTTTTTAAATATTTAAGTAATTTTCCTGTTTTACCTAGTTTTTGCTTTTGAGTTACCGATTCACCTACTTTTACAGTAATACTTTTAGGATCTAATTCTCCATATCTAATAATAAAATCTCTCCCATCTTTAAGTGTGTGTCTTATAGTAACTTGATAAGTTTCACAATAAAAAAGTCTTACTTCTAAAACCTTACCATCTGCTATTGCTACTACAGTTTCTAGAGCATTTGTATATAAATCTCTTGCAGCATGCTTCCTAGTACCACTATCTCTATTCGAGTTAAAAGTCGTCATATTCGTTCCTGCTTTTGAAGCCCAATTTCTAATTCTACCCCATTTATTTTCTATATCATTTTCAGGTTTAACAAGCAATGGAAAAATCACAAGTTTATCTTTCCGGTTCCAAATAGAATCCTTACTTCCTACCTTCATCATACTGTCTACAAAATTTTGAGTAGGATCAAAAGATACGGTAGTATTTACAGCAACTTTCTTTTCAGCATAATCGTAAGCCTTTCTGTCTGATTTTGCGATTCCTTTCTGTTCTTTTTGAGAAGGTCCTTTTTTCTCTGCCGGAGTTTGGGTTTCTTTTTTAGTTTCAGGCTCCTGTTGTTTAGGCGCAGGTTTTTGCGCATAAGGATCATCTTTATAATCAGGATTGATTACATCAACACTTTTGCTTGGTTTGGAAACTTTTTTGTAAAACTCTGCTGTTACATAATATTCATGAAACGCGCCTTCGTTTGAAGCATTTGCATCTGGTTTTATATTGGCAAGCCAAGCTCTTGCAGGATCAAGATAAAATTCAACATCAACTATTCCGTCCAGAATATTTCCTTTTTTTTCATCTATTTTAATATCCGTTGCATTTTCTTTGCCCTTGCCTCCGTCATCTTCCCATAAAGTAACGTAGATGGGAAATTTTTCCATATTAACGCAGTGAACACGGGCAACTATAGTCTGCCCATAGCTAAATAATTGGGTCGGTTTCTTTTTATTGATGTCGAGAAGTTCTACAAACATTATTTTGCTTTCAACAGCCTGCTTTGTTTTAATATCTAAAACTGCTTTTTCTCCATTGATGTCAACCAGCATTCTAATGCCTTTTCGCTTAAGGCTTTTTGGAGAAAATGTATATTCTACCGTTGCTCCCGTCTTATTATTTTCTTCTGTTTTTATCCATGAACCGCCCAATAATATCCATACACTCCATTTAATTTGATCATCAGGTATATTCTGAAAATTAGGTCCGGCAAGCTGTACCGTAGTTGAACTACCAAAAAGATCATAAATAGAATAATATTCTTTTATTCCCACCGAAGGATCTGATTTACCGTAAATTTTTAGTTTGGCCATATCTATTCATTTAATTACAAATAAAATCTTACAAAAACAAATGTAGTATTTATTTAATTAAATATAAATTTCTTACAATAATTTATTCTCAATAAAATAAATCTTAAATAATCAGAATAGAATTTTTTACATAATCTGCGGTTACTTTATTTTATAAACATTTGAATTATGTAAATATTTGACTTGCTTTTACTTTCCACAAATGGAAATTTTAAATAAATTGCATGGATTTATAATGTTAAAAAACTTCGTCAACCCCAGATAAATATTATGGAGAGCAAAAAAAGTTACACGGCCTTAAAGGTTTTATTCAGCTATGTTGCATTATTGGCTCTCGTTGTTACTGTAGGATGGTTTTTGTATTCTGAAAATGTGGTGTACAAAAAACTTGAAGACAAAATTGCACACGAAAAAACCAAAATTTTAAGGGTTAGTAAATTGTTTTCTAACGTTTATAAAACAGAAAGTCTGGCGAGAAAAACCATTCAGACCAATTCAGAAAGTGATTTTAAAAATTATCTTGTTGAAACAGATTCCTTAAAAGCCAGAATCGATACTTTAAAACAAATTGTTACTACAGAATATCAAAAAACTCTTCTTGATAGTGTAAATTATTTATTGTCTGAAAAAACAGAAAATATCAGACAACTTAAAACTATAAAAAATAAAGCCGAAGATGAAGTTTCTGTAAACAATGCGATTGATGAAATCACCAAAATGGAGTTTAATCTTCGCAAACTCGAGCTTCAGGATTTTACCAAAAACCCAAACGAACTGGGAAGTTATCAGCGAAATGTTCTTCAAAAATATGTTGATTATTTAAACCAGAATATTCCGGATGACAGCACGAATACGCTGAGTAAAAAAGCTTCTGATTCTATTTTGGCAAATTCTAAAAAACTGCTGAGCAATGTAAAAATGAAAGCAGAAAAGAAAAAGGAAACACTGAATTTTGAAGAAAACAAACTGCTAAAAAATGAAATCGCGATTTCGGAACAACTTCGAAAAGTACTTCGTATTATCGAACGTGAAATCATTAATAATTCAATCAAAAACAATTCTTTAAAAGAAAAATCTCTTAAAAAAGTCAACGAAATTGTAACGGCTTCGGCAATTGCAGGTTTGATTCTGACTTTGTTTTTTTCTGTTTTAATTGTAAGCGATTATTCAAAATCGCAGGTGTATAAAAAACAGCTCGAAATTGCGAATTTTAAAACCAAGAATTTATTAAAAAGCCGCGAACAGCTAATCTCGACCGTAAGCCACGACTTAAAAACACCTTTAAGCACTATTGTTGGATATTCAGAACTTTTGGGGAATTCTGATATTACTACAAGACAGTCGTATTTTATCAAGAACATCAAAAATTCATCTGAATACATTACTCAGCTTGTTCAGGATTTATTGGATTTTTCAAGAATCGAAGCCGGAAAAGTCAGCATCGAAAAAGTACCTTTTTATCTTCCTGAAGTTATTGAAGATACTGCGCGAAATATTCAAACCGTATACAAGCAGAAAAACATTGATTTAATTATTAATGTCGATGATAAGCTAAATACCAGAGTAGTAGGCGATCCGTTTCGTTTAAAACAGATCTTGACGAATATTATTGGTAATGCATATAAATTTACAGAAGAAGGCCATATTAAAATTAGTTCTTATGTATCTGAAAATGAAAACTTCTTTATTATTACTATTGAAGATACCGGAATTGGAATTGAAAAAGGCAATCAAAAATTAGTTTTTGAAGAGTTTGCCCAGGCCAATGAAGGCATTGAAAAGAAATACGGAGGAACTGGTTTAGGACTTGCAATCTGCCAGAAGATAATTTCTTTTATGGGAGGCAGAATAAATCTTGAAAGTACACTTGGAAGGGGAAGTACTTTTGAAATTAAAATTCCGCTGGTTTTTGATCACAGCGAAATTACGGTTGAAGAAATAAAAAGAAATATTGTACGAAACACCAAAAAACAAACTTTTATAGTTATTGACGACGATATTAATCTGCTTAATTTAACAAGTGGTGTTTTAAGGCAGGAAAATCATGAAGTTTTGTCGTTTACAAGTGCGTCTAAAGCCTTGGAAGCAATTCAGAATACTAATTTCGATTTTGTAATTACCGATATTCAAATGCCTGAAATTGATGGATTTATGTTTTTGGAAAAACTTCGTAATTCTGAAAAAGGCATTTATAAAAATCAGCCCGTTATTGCCTTAACTGGTAGAACTGATTTAGATTCTGCTATTTACACCAGAGCCGGTTTTACAACTGTGGTAAAAAAGCCTTACTCTCCAAAAATGTTATTAGAAACCATTCAGCATATTTTAGACAACGAAACACTGCCTGAAATCGACATAAAGGATAAGGAAGAAACAGCCTCCTCTCAACTATATTCTCTGGAAACTTTAAAAGAGTTTTTAGGAAATGATAAAGATGCGTTGAATGATGTTTTAAAGGCTTTTATAATAAGCAGTAATGAAAATCTGGAACTGCTTGAAAATGCTGTTTTAGAAGAAAATGTTCCCGAAATTAATTCAATCGCACACCGAATTGCGCCTATGTTCAAGCAGATTGAAGCACGCGATATTGGAATAATATTAAAAACGCTGGAACAGAATAATATTGAAATTACTGATCTAAAAGATATTTTTACAGCATTAAAAGCAAAAACGACTAAACTTTTTACAGCTTTAGAAGAAGAAATCGTTTAGTCGATATTATATTGTTTTAATTTGTTGTATAGTGTTTTTCTGGTAATTTTTAAAAGTTTTGCTGCTTCAGATTTATTATTCTGAGTTCTGTTTAATGCCTGAATAATGGCTTCTTTTTCATTATCAGATAATGAAAAACTGGCACTGCTGAAACCCGTCTTTTGTTTTTCTGCCTGAAAAAATTCAATTGGAAGTACATCACTTTCTATAAAATCGCCCTGAGTTAAAAGTGTAGCACGTTTAACACAGTTTTGAAGTTCGCGTAAATTTCCAGGCCAGCTGTAATTTTGAAAAATAGAAACTACTTCTGGCGAAAAACCTATAACATCTTTATTTAACTGCTGATTGGCTTTTTCTAGAAAATAATCTGCAAAAACCATTAAATCTTCGTCACGATCTTTTAAAGATGGAGACTGAATAGAAAATTCGTTAATTCTATGGTATAAATCTTCTCTAAAATCGCCGTTTTTTACTGCCTCGCGTAAATCTTCGTTTGTAGCTGTAATAATGCGTATATCTACGTTTATTTCTTTATTGCTTCCAACAGGTTTTATTTTTCTTTCCTGAAGTGCACGTAGAAGCTGAATTTGATTTTCATAAGAGAGGTTTCCTATTTCGTCCAGAAAAAGAGTTCCGCCGTTTGCAGCTTCAAAATAACCCATTTTATCACTAATGGCTCCCGTAAAAGAACCTTTTAAATGACCGAAGAATTCACTTGCCGCTAATTCTTTCGGAATTGCACCACAGTCAACTGCAATAAAATTATTGCTTTTTCTCTGACTTTGCTGATGAATGCTTTTGGCTATTATTTCTTTTCCTGTTCCACTTTCACCAATAATTAAAACCGACATATCGGTTGGACTTACTAACTGAATATGATCTAAGAGTTTTTTTGAAGCAACAGAAATTCCTCTTACAAATTCATTTTCTGCTGAAACTGGCTTTTTTACCGCTTTTTTTTGTTTTACCGGAGTTTCGGTTTCTTCTTCCTCTTGAGTATGGGCTGCTTTAAGAGCATTTGTAATTACCAATAAAACTTCATCTGGATTAAACGGTTTCGAAATATAATCGGCAGCACCGTTTTTAATTGCTTTTACGGCAGTATTAACATCAGAATATCCGGTCATAAGTATAACGGGAATCTGCGGGTATTCATTTTTAAATTCAGACATAAGTCCGATACCGTCAGAATCAGGCAGACGAAGATCTGTCAAAATCAAATCAAAAGATTCATTTTTGATAATTGCTCTGGCTTCTGAAGCGGAAAAAGCGACAGATACTTCATACTTATTTTTTATTAGAAATTTCTCTAATAATTTACAGAATGAAATATCATCTTCTATTACTAATATCTTTGGCATTTGCTTTTTGGGACTTTTTTGCTAAAATAATACTATTAAAGTTATAATTTCTTAAAATTATGCGAAAAAAAAAGAGATTGCACGATGCAATCTCTTTTTCACCAAAAACATAAATCTAATTTCACCTAATTATATCTTCAACCAGTTGCCATTGACATCTGAATACACAGTAGCCTTTTGGTCCCCAACTGATATTTCTAGTTTGTATTCTTTTTTATCATTAATATACGCTTTTACCAATTTTGCATTTGGATAAGCGGTTTGCAGAGCCGTTTTTACAGCCGCCGGCACAGCATCTGTAGAAACTTCGGTATATTCTGCCTGAACAGAAATAGATGTTTTTACTTTATTGGGAGTTATTTCTGCTAATGCAGGAATTGATAAACTTCCTAAAATAATAGCTGCTGAAATGGCTAACTTTTTCATAATGCTCTGTGTTTAATTATTTTTTAATGATATTTCCTGAAGCATCTGTAAATACAGTATACTTTTTGTCTCCGCTTGAAATTTCAAGTTTGTACTCATTCTTGTCGTTTTTGTAAGCTTTTTCAAGTTTTGTACCTGGAAATGATTTTTCAATTGTTGACTTTACTGCTGCTGGAACAGCATCTGCAGTTACTTCAGTGTATCCGTCCTGGATATTTACTGATGCAATTATTGAATTTACCTGTGCCGGAGCTGCCTGTACAGACAAACCTCCTAAAATAATTGCTGCTGATAAGATTAACTTTTTCATAATGCTTAATTTTTATAATTATTTTTTAAGGATAGTTCCTGCTGCATCAGTATATACAATAGATTTTTCTCCTCTTACTGAAACCTCAATTTTATATTCTTTTTTTGAGTTCACATAAGCTTTATCAAGTTTAACACCTGGATAAGCTTCATCTAGAGATTTTTTAATCGCTGCTGGTACAGCATCGACTTCTTTGTAATCATCCTGATAGTTAACTGAATTTACTGTAGTGGTGGTTAAAACAGTATTTCCTGCCTGCATTGACAGCCCTCCTAAAAGGATTGCTGCCGATAATATTAGCTTTTTCATAATAACAGTTTTTTAGGGTTAGTTTTTTATTTTTTTACCCAAGTTCCGTCTGCATTAGCATAAAGAGAACCAACTTTGTCTCCAACAGTAACTTCTAATTTGTATTGAGAAGCGCTGTTTTTGTATGCTTTGTTAAGTACTGCATCTGGATATGCTTTTTTAAGTGCATCTGTTACCGCTGCCGGTACGTCAGTTACATTAACTTCTGTGTAATCATCTTGAAATGATACTTCTTTTACGATTGTATTTGAAATTGGTAAAGTTGAAGCAAATGATGTTAAACCTCCCAAAACGATTGCGGCTGATAAAAATAAATTTTTCATGATAGTGATATTTTAATATTGTTAATTTAATTTTAGTATTCTTAATCTGGATTTCCACAAGAATCTATTGATTACTTTTTAATCCAGGTTCCGTCTGCATTAGCAAAAAGGTTTCCAACTTTTTCACCTACAGTTACGTCTAGTTTATACTCTGATTTTTCGTTTTTATATGCTTTAGTAATTACTGCATCTGGATATGCTTTTTTCAAAGATTCAACAATTGGTGCAGGTAATTCTTCTAATTTAATTTCAGTATAATCGTCTGCTATTGAAATTACTTTTTTTATTGTTGAATTTGTAATTGAAGTTGTAGAAGCAAATGATGTTAAACCTCCTAAAACGATCGCGGCTGATAAAAATAAATTTTTCATAATGTGTATATTTTAATAGTTAATAGTTTGTTTTACGCTTTAGGTAATGAAACAATTGTGCCGAAATGCCAATATAACTTGTCAATTCATCTAAAAGCCTTGTTTTTAAAGGACTTAAGTAAGGCGTGCCAAAAAAATAAAATAATAGAGTATTGTAAAAAAGTGTGTAACCAGCAGAAAAAGTGTATAAAAAGTATACACAAATTGTGTTTACCAAAGATTTGAAAATAAAAAACCCGACAGACTTTTTAAGCTTGTCGGGTTTATAATAAAAAAAAAGCTGCCGAAAATCGACAGCTTTAATATTGTTATTCCTCAATTGACTTCATTTTGAAAGTATCCATAAATGCAGTTGTATAATCTCCTGCAATATATTTTGGATCATCCATTAATTGTCTGTGGAAAGGTATTGTAGTTTTTACGCCTTCAATTACGAATTCGTCAAGAGCTCTACGCATTTTGCTGATAGCTTCTTCACGAGATTGTGCCGTTGTAATTAACTTAGCAATCATAGAATCGTAGTTTGGCGGAATGCTGTAACCAGAGTAAACGTGAGTATCTAAACGAACTCCGTGTCCTCCTGGCATATGAAGCGTAGTAATTTTTCCTGGAGAAGGACGAAAATCGTTATAAGGATCTTCGGCATTAATACGACATTCAATAGCATGTAATTCCGGAAGGTAGTTTTTTCCAGAAATTGGAATTCCGGCAGCAACCATAATCTGCTCACGAATTAAATCGTAATCAATTACCTGTTCAGTAATTGGGTGCTCAACCTGAATACGTGTATTCATTTCCATGAAATAGAAATTTCTGTGTTTGTCTACAAGAAATTCTACAGTTCCAGCTCCTTCGTATTTAATGAATTCAGCAGCTTTTACAGCAGCTTCTCCCATTCTTGTACGTAATTCGTCTGTCATGAAAGGTGAAGGTGTTTCTTCAGTAAGTTTTTGGTGACGACGTTGCACTGAACAGTCTCTTTCAGAAAGGTGACATGCTTTTCCATAAGAATCTCCAACAACCTGAATTTCGATATGACGTGGTTCTTCAATAAGTTTCTCCATGTACATTCCGTCATTTCCAAACGCGGCAGCAGCTTCCTGACGTGCACTTTCCCAAGCTTTTAAAAGCTCTTCTTCTTTCCAGATGGCACGCATTCCTTTTCCACCACCACCAGCAGTAGCTTTCATCATAACTGGATAACCAATTTCTGCTGCTGTTTTTTGTGCATGCTCATAAGATTCTAATAATCCGTCTGAACCTGGTACACAAGGTACTCCTGCGGCTTTCATTGTAGCTTTTGCAGAAGCTTTATCTCCCATTCTGTCGATCATTTCAGGAGCTGCACCAATAAATTTGATTCCGTGCTCTTGACAAATTTTTGAGAATTTAGCATTCTCAGAAAGGAAACCGTATCCTGGGTGTATTGCGTCTGCATTTGTAATTTCTGCAGCAGCAATAATATTTGACATTTTTAAATACGATAAGTTACTTGGAGGAGGACCAATACAAACCGCTTCGTCTGCAAATTTAACATGCAAACTTTCTGCATCGGCTGTAGAATAAACTGCTACAGTTTTAATACCCATTTCCTTGCACGTACGAATTACACGAAGTGCAATTTCTCCTCTATTCGCAATTAATATTTTTTTAAACATCTTATTTAAATTAAAAATTACAAATTCCAATCTCCAAATTCCAACTCATTGGATTTTGTGACTTGTCTATTGGAATTTTTAAAAATTATGATGGATCTACTAAGAATAAAGGCTGATCAAATTCAACTGGAGACATATCGTCAACAAGAATTTTTACAATTTTACCTGAAACTTCTGATTCAATTTCGTTGAATAATTTCATTGCTTCAATTACACAAAGAACGTCACCTTTTGAAACTGTGCTTCCAACTTCAGTAAAAACTGGTTTGTCTGGAGATGGTTTTCTGTAGAAAGTTCCAATGATTGGTGATTTTATAGTAACATATTTAGAATTATCAGCGGCTGGAGCCTGAGTTTCAGCAGGTACATTTACAACTACAGGAGCAGTTACCTGCGGTGCAGCTTGTGGCAATGCAGCCTGAGCTGGTAATTGCTGTACATAAGTAGTTTCTGTAACATTCCCTTCTAAAGTTGTTCTGATAGTGATTTTTACATCATCCATTTCTAACTTCACTTCTGCAACACCCGAATTTGCTACAAACTTGATTAGGTTTTGAATTTCTTTTAAATCCATAATGATTCGATTTTAGTTTTAATTTATTTCTTATCGTAAGCCCATTTTAAGTAAATAGATCCCCAAGTGAATCCACCACCAAAAGCAGCAAAAATAACATTATCTCCTTTTTTGAGTTTATCTTCAAAATCAGCCAATACTAATGGCAGAGTTCCTGAAGTTGTATTACCATATCTTTCGATATTTACTAACACTTTATCTTCTTCAAGTTCTAATCTTCCTGCGGTTGCATCGATGATGCGTTTATTTGCCTGGTGAGGCACCAACCAGTCAACATCCTGATTAGTTAAATTGTTTCTTTGCAAGATTAATTCGCTGGCATCTGCCATATTGGTTACAGCATATTTAAAAACTGTTTTACCATCCTGCATAATATTGTGTTGTCTGTTTTTTACAGTTTCTTCTGTAGGCGGAATTAAAGAACCTCCTGCTGGGATTTTAAGAAAATCGCGTCCAACACCATCACTTCTTAAATATTCATCCTGTAAACCTAAACCTTCATAATTTGGTTCAAAAAGAACAGCTCCTGCTCCATCACCAAAAATAATACAAGTAGCTCTGTCAGTGTAATCTACAATTGATGACATTTTATCGGCACCAATTAACAGTACTTTTTTATAACGTCCGGATTGTACGTAAGCTGCTGCTGTAGACATTCCGTATAAGAAACTTGAACACGCTGCCTGCAAATCATATGCAAATGCATTTACAGCTCCAATTTCTGTTGCAACATAAACTCCTGTAGAAGCCACCATCATATCTGGTGTTGCAGTTGCCATAATAACCATATCAATTTCAAGAGGATCGATATTAGCTTTAGCTATTAAATCCTTTGCTGCCTGAATAGCAAGGTATGATGTTCCTTTATCAGCATCTTTAAGAATTCTTCTTTCTTTAATGCCGGTACGAGTGGTAATCCATTCGTCATTGGTATCGACCATAGTTTCTAATACTTTGTTTGAAAGAACAAAGTCAGGAACGTATCCTCCAACAGCGGTAATTGCGGCTGTGATTGTATTCATTATATTCTATTATTTCCTTTCAAATATTAGTATTTGAAAAATTTTTAAAAGACTCGAAAATTACAAAAAAAATCAAAACGATTTTGCCTGTATTTTCTTAAAAAACAAAAATTATAACCAACAAAAAAAACTCTCACTATGTGAGAGTTCTAGTATAATTTACAAAAACGTATTAAGCAACCGCTTCAGATTTATCGATAACAACTTGCCCTCTGTAGTACATTTTACCTTCATGCCAGTAAGCTCTGTGGTATAAATGTGCTTCACCTGTAATAGGACATGTAGCGATTTGAGCTACAGTAGCTTTATAGTGTGTTCTTCTCTTATCTCTTCTTGTTTTCGAGGTTTTTCTCTTAGGATGTGCCATTTTACTATATTATTTATCCGTTAATAGTTTCTTTAATTTTTCCCAACGCGGGTCAATATCTTCTTCTTGTTTACTCTCTTCCTTTTGTTCTTTTACGCTTAATTCATTCAGTTTTGTCAAAGCTTCGGTTTGTAATGTCCCGTCTTTAACTCCCGGATGAACTCTTTTTAGGGGAACTGATAGTGCAATCATTTCATAAATGTATTGCGCTACATCTATTTCATGTTCTCCATGCGGCAAAATCAACAATTCTTCATTATCATTATTGAATTCATCTCCAAAACGAACAATCAATTTCATTTTGCCTTTAATTGGTAAATCAAAATCTTCGCCAGTTAAATCACAAGGCACATTTACCGTTCCTTTGTGTTTGAATTCTAACTCTAACATGTTGCTTTTCTTTTCGAAAACCAAACTCACTTTAATATCCGAACTTTGAAACTCATCATAATCAAAGTCCTTAAAGAACGTGTTATCTATTTGATATTCAAAATGGTGTTTTCCCAGCTTTAATCCTACGAAAGGAATTAAAAATTCTTTTGATTTGCTCATCTCAACATCATTTTTTTTAATTCAGCTGCAAAACTACATATCTGAATTGGGGTGCAAAGATATAAAATTATTGTAAATCTAATAATCTTATTCACCTTTTTTTGTTTATATCTGTTTTTCTTTTATTTTTAGAGGTTTTTGGCTAATCTCCTCATACTGATTACGCGAGCGAAAAATATCGATCGCAAGATAAACCGCTTCTTTAAACGAGTTGAAATCTGCCATATCTTTTCCTGCAATATCGTAACCTGTGCCATGATCCGGTGAGGTTCTCACTCTGTTTAATCCCGCAGTATAATTGACTCCTTTTCCAAAAGACAATGTTTTAAACGGAATTAATCCCTGATCGTGATATGTCGCTACAACTGCATCATATTTCTCGTATTGTCCGCTGCCAAAAAATCCATCAGCAGAAAAAGGCCCAAAAACAAGAGTACCGCTGTCAAATATTTTTTTCAGAACCGGTTTTAAAACTAAATCATCTTCTTTTCCAATTACGCCGCCGTCTCCGCAATGAGGATTTAAACCTAAAACAGCAATTTTTGGTTTTACGATACTAAAATCCTGGATTAAAGATTTTTTAATTGTTTCGATTTTCCTAACAATCAATTCTTCTGTTAAATGAGAAGAAACTTCATTTAACGGAACATGATCAGTAAGCAGACCTACTCTTAAATTATCCTGAACCATCATCATCAGCGCATTTCCTTCCAGCTCCTGAGCTAAATAATCTGTATGCCCCGGAAATTTAAAACTGTCTGACTGAATATTATATTTATTGATTGGTGCCGTAACCAAAACATCAATCAAATCTTCTTTTAAAGCTTTGGTTGCTGCAACAAATGACTTAATTGCATATTCGCCTATTTTTTCATCATTTTTTCCAAAGTTAATATCTACTCCTTCTTTCCAAAGATTGTAAACATTTACTTTTCCGGGAATAATTTGATCTAATTTATCTACACCATGAAACTGAACGGTAGATGTAAAACTTTTTTTAACAAAAGAAAGTATTTTAGCATTTGCGAAAATAACTGGTGTACATAATTCCAACATCCTAGAATCTTCGAATGTTTTCAATATAACTTCGCTTCCAATACCGTTTAAATCTCCTACTGAAATTCCAACAATTATATTTTCTGCTTTTTTATTCATGAGCTCAGCTTATTTATTACTAATTTTGATGTGCAAATTTAGTAAAATAAAACCACAATGTTTACAGGAATTATTGAAACCCTTGGAAGGATTCACGAAATACAAAAAGATCAAAACAACTTACATGTTACAGTTGACTCCTCAATTACGAATGAATTAAAAATTGACCAAAGTGTATCGCATAATGGAATATGCCTTACCGTTGTCGCTATAAAAGACTCATTTTATACCGTTACCGCTATTGAAGAAACGATTTTAAAAACCAATATTGGCGACTGGAAAGTAAATGACGTTGTAAATCTGGAAAGAGGAATGAAGCTTGGCGATCGTCTTGACGGACATATTGTTCAAGGCCATGTAGATCAAACAGGAGTCTGCACTAAAATAGAAGAAGCAAACGGAAGCTGGAATTACACTTTTGAATACGACAAAAACCTTAACAACATTACCATCGAAAAAGGTTCTATAACCGTTAACGGGGTAAGTTTAACTGTTGTAAATTCTAAAACAAATGAATTCAGCGTCTCGATAATACCTTATACTTTTGAGCATACCAACTTTAAAGATTTTAAAGTGGGAACAAAAATCAATTTAGAATTTGATGTTGTTGGAAAATATATTTCAAGACTTTATTCTATAAACAAATAGAAAGAAATTTCTTCGCATAAAAAAAGCTTCAATTAAATTGAAGCTTTTTTTATTTTATTTCGATATATAACCGCTGAACCCAGTATTAAACCAGCAACAATTAAATAAGGCAGATCTTCATTTATTGGCCCTTCTAATGGAGTTTCAGGATCACAACCTCCAGGACAAGGCGGATCTTCAGCCAAAACATTTGACACATTCAATACTAGAAAAAATACTAAAAAAATAATTCTTATGATCTTCATAAACTTGGGGCGCTGATAATCAATACTACTAATAATTCCGGCAAATATTTTTGTAGAAATTTCTCATAAAAAAGATTCTTTTACAGAAATTCTTTGGCAAAAATATATGATTTTTAGAAAAAAACAACTTTAAAACTAAAAAGACATTACAACCTTAACATACGTATTGTATTCTGATTTGGTTTTTCTGTAATGCTTTTAATGCTGGAATAAACAAATATCAAACACGATTCTTCTTTTGCAAGTCTGTCTAATACCTTATTAAACGGGCAATTACTCTTGTTTGTTATCTAAAATTCATGCCGTTATAAAATTAAACTTTAGTTTTCAATATTTTGTAATTTTTTAAAAATATCACAAATATTTTTTTTTCAAAAATTTTAAAATTTCAAAATAAGTCAGAAAGAACTGTAATTTTTAGTTTTATCAGGAATCTAAAATTTTCTTTTTAAACTACCGCTGCGAACAAGTGTTTACGAATTAATATATTTGCATAATTAAAATAAGAACCTCAAAAGGTCATTCAATAAATCAGGCAAAATAGATGAAAAAAACAGTTGGAAGTTTGTATGCAGGTGTAGGCGGTATATGCATGGGTTTTAAAAATGCCGGATTTGAATTAGAATGGGCAAATGAATTTGACAAAAATGCCTGCATTACTTATAAAAACAATTTCGAACATAATCTTATTGAAGGCGATGTAATGGCTTTAGACGTTACGGCTCTTGAAAAAATAGATATCTTAACAGCTGGTTTTCCTTGTCAGCCATTTTCGGTTGCGGGTTATAGAAAAGGTTTTGAAGACAGTAGAGGAAATCATTTTTTTAAAATTTTAGATTTTGTAGACGAAATGCGTCCGAATGTCATTTTTCTTGAAAATGTAAAGAATTTAAAAGGACACGATAAAGGAAATACCATCAAAGTAATCGAGAACGAAATCAGAAAACGCGATTATACTTTTGACAGCGCTGTATTAAACACTAAAGATTTCGGTAACATTCCCCATAACAGAGAAAGAATTTTTATTGTTGCTTTTGATAAAGATTATATCAAAGATGATAAATTCGAGTTTCATTTTCCTGAAAAAGAAGACTTAACAAAATCCATCAAAGATCTAATTTCTGAAGAAAAAGTTGATGATAAATTTTATTATCACGAAGATAAATACATGTACAATATGCTGAAAGAGTCTATTGTAAACAAAAATCGTATTTATCAATTTAGAAGACAATATGTTCGAGAAAATAAATCTAGCGTTTGCCCTACTTTAACCGCCAATATGGGAACCGGAGGACATAACGTACCACTTATCACAACCGATTTTGGTTTTAGAAAATTAACTCCAAGAGAATGTTTTAGATTTCAAGGTTTTCCAGATGATTTTAAACTTCCTGCGATTTCCAATTCTCATTTATACAAACAAGCGGGAAATTCAGTAAGTATGCCCGTAATTCAAAGATTGGCATCTGAAATATATAAGGTCCTTGAAAAAGTAGAATCTAAAAAGGCGAAAAAAACTAAAGAAAAAGCTTAAACTGTCCGTCATCGGCTTCTGGTATTTTTTCTAGGAAAGATTCATATTCGTCCAACTTCATAAAATCTATAAAATAATCATCATTAGTAGATTTTGTGATTTTAACGCTGTCATAACCTATTTCTCTAAGTTTGTCATACGTCAGAATTTCGTTTTCCTGAAGCATTAAAACATCACGAAGCATCCAATCGGCCAAAGCTTTATTTGGATTGGTCATTAAAGCTTTACTTCCGTCCTGACAAACTTTTGCAGAAAGAATATTTCCGTTTGGAATTTTAAGATTAAAAACAACATCTTTCTCTGGAAAAAAATCTGGAGCGTTATTTCTTATTTTTGAAGGTATTCCGATATAAACTTCACCTGGATCTCTTTTTCTACCGCCCGCGTTCCATTGATTGAGCTGGCTTTTTTCAGGAACAATAGGCTCTTTTAATTTCTTTTTGGCTTCGGGAGAATACAACGGCAGAATGATATAATCTACAAACGGAATTAATTCTTCTTCTGTCAATAAACCAATTGCATTTTGAAGTTTTTCTTTTTCAAAACCAACCTTATTTCCTAAATCCGAAGTTAAATTCAAAAGAACATTAATAGGTTCTTCTAATATTTCGACAGGAATTTCGAGACAGTTTTCAGGAATTACAAAGCGTTTCATTAAAACGCTTTTCGAAAAATTAAAATTGTACTCGTTTAAAGCATCTTTAAATTTTAATGAACTTTTAGTTTCTTCAAGAATTTCAATTGAAGTTTTATCAATTAAATCATAAGAGGTTTCAAAAACTTTAATTAAGAATTTATCACGTCCGATAATATGATACACTCGGTTTTGAGTATTATAAAGTCGGTCTGCAAACGAAATTCTTTCATTTCTAAAATCAGCTAGTTTATTAGCCAGATCTAAACCATTAAGTATTCTTAACTCAGAACTTCGCGAATTAAACTCGGCTACTTTTTCAATTTTGGAACTTCCTGTCAATACAAATGTTTTAATTCCGACACCGCATCCGTCAATAATGGCATCATACGCCACATCGGCACGCGCTAAATTATCTGCCCCAAATGCTTTACAAAAGGCATTTTCAGCAACTCTATATTGAATAAAAGGTTTATCTGAAGAACTAAACAAATTCGAAAATGCGCCAATCGCCTTTAAAGCATTTGTATAGTTTTCGATATTTTGATTCGTTTGAGTTTCTAGAAACATTATTTTGAAAGTTCGATTTCTTGTCTAATTTTTTCGATGCAAGATTCTAATTCTTTTTGGATTTCTTTGCTCCAAAATCGTAAAACTTTCCAATTTTTTGAAAGCAAATGTTCATTGACTTCAATATCGCGTTTCATATTTCGTTCGATTTTCGGAATCCAATATTCGCGATTTGATTTAATTCGAAGCTGCTGTACTTCCCAATCTTTTCCGTGAAAAAATTCGCTGTCAATAAAAATAGCAATTTTATAACTGGCAAAAGTCAGATCTGGTTTTCCAAATATCTTTTTGTTGTTTTTGCGATATCTATAACCCAATTTCCATAAAGCTTTTGCAAGCCTTACTTCGTCTTTGGTATTCGTGCTTTTTATCGCCTGCATATTTTTCCTCCTCTGTTCGGGAGTTAAATTATCCATTTCTTTAAGATTAAATTTGTCTTGAACCTTAAAGATACTTCATTTTCTTTTAAATATTTTCCTTTCAAAAAAACTAATTTGGTATTTTCGTTTTTTCACAAAACCCAGCTCCAAGTATGAAAATGTATATTTTAGTAAAACAGAATGTTCCCGATAAACTCGTTCCTGTTATTGCAGCGCATGCATCGCTGGCGTGTTTTAGAAAATTCGAACATACCGAAAATATGCAGCAATGGATAAATGGAATTTTTAAAAAAGTGGTCTGCAGTGTGAACGAAAAGGAATTTGAAAATGCCAAAAATGAACTCGAGAATTTAATCTTAACAGAATCTTCTTTAGACAATCAAGAAGTTTGTATTGTTTTTTCTCCAAGAGAAGAATATTCTAAAATGTTTAAGTTTTTAAAAATGTGGACACCAAAAAACAACTAATTTTTACAATTTTAAACCGTTTTTTGCTTTAGATCAGAATACAAACGGTCCAAATGATGCAAATCTCCAGATTGAATATAATAATTCTCTGCATCCATTTTTGTTTTACCATTCAGCAAAGCATTTTTTGGAATAATATATTGATTTTTAATAACATGCTGAATTGTTTTTAAGGAACAACAACCCGGAATATCATAAAACCAATTTGTTTTTTGAATCTCCTGCCATAAATTTTCTTTAGTTTCAGAAATTCCTTTTAAAACATTTTTTATATCAGGCTTAATTCTCACCAAAACAAAAAAATCATAAACGGCGATTTTGGAAATATCATGATTTGGAATATACATTCCTTCTGAATTCCAATCTTTGGTTTCTAAAAGAAAAAGATTCGAGAAAAAAGCAGCCGACTTTACACAAATAAATTTTCCGTTTGCTTTTAAATCAGTTTCATCCCAAATTCCTTTTCCGTGAATGCTGAAATCCGGTTCATCAACTTCGATATTTTGGAGTTTTAGATTTTCATGCAATATAATTTCTGCTAATTTTCCCTGAAAAGTATTTTGAAAAATCTCCAGCGGTGTTCGGTTTAACTGTCCGCCCGATCTTTTGATTCGATGAAATCCGTCTCCATAAACCATTTCATAAGCAAAATCAAAAGCTTGTTTTACAAAAGCAGAATTCACAATACTTTCTTCAAAACTTTTTTTTGAAGTAATAAAATAACCATTATCCTCTTTCTTTAATTTCATGATTTACTTATTCAACAATCTTTAAAAGCAATATAAAAGCAGATATTTTATACCAGAATAATACTACAATAAAAAGAACAGATCAAAAAAAACTCAACTATTAGCTGAGCTTTTTTTTGAATGAATTATTTCTAAGATTGTTTATTTATTAGTTTTTGAAGCATTGACATCATTTCATCTTTCTCTTTCAGCATTCGCTCAAACAAAGCAATTTTTTCTTCATGAAGTTTTTTGATTTCCTCAATCGGATTGTTATTAAAAACTTCAATTCTATTATTGAACATAGCATTATCCGAGAAATTACATGAAATCAAATTAACCGCCTGCTCTTCATCAAAATTCTGAAAAGCTTCAACAGGAATCTTCAACACAGCAGAAATTTGTTTCAGCAGATTTTCTTCAATTACATCTTTCTGCTCCAGCATCGAAATTTTCTTTTGATTCCATTCTTCTCCTAAATCATAAGCCAATGCCTCTTGCTTTATGTTAAGCATTTCTCTGAAACGTTTTACGTTTCTTCCCTGATGTATTTTCTGTTCCATAATGAATATTAATTCCCTAAAAGCTCAAAAGATAAAGCCGTTTAGATCTGATTTTCAAAGATAGAAAAATATCCTGCAAAACGTTATTTTGTCAGATATTATTCATATCCCGAACAAACTATTATCTCTAAATAATTGAATTAGATTTAAATAAATCCTTGCCATAAAAACAAAAAAGCCTCCGCATTTCTGCAGAGGCTTTATGTTCCTAAAGAAGTGGTCCCACCTGGGCTCGAACCAGGGACCACCTGATTATGAGTCAGGTGCTCTAACCAGCTGAGCTATAGGACCGGTTTAGAGGTTGCAATATTACTACTATTTTTCGTTCACACCAAATATTTTTTGATATGATTTTGATTTAATTTTAATTTGAAACCTCAGCTCAAAAAATACAATTGATTTTCAACAGATTATTTAAAATAAAATTTTGTCATTTTTTATCTTATTTCCTGACAAAGTTCGACTAAAACGCCATTTGTATTCTTTGGATGCAGAAAAACGACCAGTTTATTATCGGCTCCTTTCTTCGGAATTTCATTAATCAGCACAAAACCTTCTTTTTTTAAACGAGAAATCTCGGCTTCGATATCATCAACATCAAAAGCAATGTGATGAATTCCTTCGCCTTTCTTTTCTAAGAATTTGGCAATTGGACTTTCAGGATTTGTTGCCACTAAAAGTTCAATTTTATTATTTCCGGTCTGAAAAAACGAAGTCAGCACGCCTTCGCTTTCTACTGCTTCCATTTTATAAGAAGGAACGCCAAGCATTTTTTCGAACAATACATTTGCATCGTCCATGTTTTTTACGGCAATCCCAATATGTTCTATTTTATTCACCATTTGATTTTATCTAGATTGATTGATATAGGCATTAAAATAACCGCATTCTGCAATTACATCTTGATAATATTTAGTATCTGAATAGTCTTTTTTCAAAGTTTTAAATCCATTCCAAGCGATAAAATTAACTCCATCATCCTGAATCTGCCAATAACTTTTTACACTATTGTATTTATTATTGTAATATTCATTTCGTTCGCATTTTGAAATCAAATACACGCATTTTGCTTTTTGTTCTTTAGTTGTCGCTGCCTGCAATGCTTTTTGATAATACATTTTTGAAACACTGTTATCAGTAATCATTGTTTTCATTTTATCTCTAAATGAATATGGACTTGAGCCATAACCTACAATGCTGATTTCATAGAAAGTTCTGCCATTTCCAAAATGCGAAATATTATAAAATGCATTTCCTAACAATAAACTGTTTGTATAAACATCTTCATTTTTAGCCAGTTTGTCCTGCATATCTTTAATCGTTGTCAGAAAATCCATTTGAGTGTATTTTCTTTTTTGATAAGCCGTATGGTCGCAGTCGTGACAATCTTTTATACTTCCATTAAACGGATTTCCTAAAAATTTATAATACTGCACAGAATCTGCTTGTTTCATAAACTCAATCGCTTCCGGAATTTTATTTTTGAAAGTCGCCTGAACCGCCTGAAAATTATTGATGTCTTTCAGTTTTAAACTGTAAATTTGTGTTCCAATTTTTTCAATTTCTGTTTTGTTTGGCTTTTCCAAAAAGGCTTTCATTGCCAATAAATCTTTTTCGTTATCATAAAAAGAATTTCCATCACCCCAATAACCATAACGAGATTCGTTAAAAATTTCGGACATTACCGTATTCGATTTTGCTTTATACAAAGCGGCCAGATAATTTTTACTCCATTGATAAGCATTTTGATAACGGAATTCATTTCCTTTATAAGTCTTAGCCAAATCGAAATAAATCCAATTCAAATCGGCTAAAACTGTTTTTATATTAGTATCGTCCAATTTATCAATTTTGCTCAGGTTATTGACAAAACGCAACAATCGAATTTGATAGCCCGCCAGCTGTGTTTTAGGAAGCGTTTTTACTGCTTTATCAAAATTCTTATCGGCATTCGTATAATCTCCTTTTAAAGTTTGTAAATACCCCAGAGACATATCCCATAAATAAGGTCTGTCTGTATTTCCTGAAGCCGAAATTTTCGCAATTAAATCCAAAGCGCTTTTATCAATTTTAGATTGATTTAATGTTTTATTTTCGCTTACGCTTTGTTTAATGGCCGGTTTGGTATAATCCTGATTATTTTGACTGAAAGAATTATTAAGATCCTGTTCAAGTCTATTTACTAATCGTGTTGCCAGATAATTTAAATGTTCGCTTTTTGGATCTAATTCATATATTTTTTCGATTGCCTGTTTATCATCTTTATAGTATCCGTGAATTGCCCAAAGCGCCGCTTTTTCTTTATTATTCTTTGCCATTGTCAGCGCTTTGTTCCAGTCGGTTTCATTTTTTGGTTTGAAACTATAAGCCGTAACGACTCTTAATTCCGGACATTTATCAAAAACCTGAGCATACAAATAGTTTGAAACAGCATATTTTTTCTGCTTATAATTAATCCCTGCAACATATGCCAAAGCACGGTAATACAATGTGTTTTTAGCAACAGAACTTTCTGTTTTATTAAAAAAGTCAATTGCTTTTTGTTTGTCTTTGCTGTAAAAACGAGCTTTCATTGTTAGAAACCAATATCTGTTTCTTAAAAACGGATCTGAAATCGTGTTGTAGACATTTTCAATTGACTGAATCATTTTAGCATCATCAAAAGTTTTTTCTACAACAGGATCATAGCTCCAATAATCTGTATTAATTGAAACTGTTTCTATTTTTTGTGCCAGATATAAAAACTCAACAAAGCTTTTTACTTTTTCATCTTTTAAAGGCATCTTTTTTCCCCATTTTAAAGATGTTGCATTATCTTTTTTGTTTTTATAATACACATGAAGATCTGTTATCTCTTCTTTGTTTTTAATTGTCTTTTTATCATCAGAATAGTAATAAGCTGGTTTTTCGTCTCCAATCAGGAAATAATTAACTGTTGTTGTATCGATTTTTCCTTTAAGATAATCTGCCCAATCTGATTTTATGTCTTTGTTAAAACGGGAATTATGCTGGGTATCAAACCCAATTCCGTAGAAAATACCGCCAGTTAAAAACAATGGCGAATAGGATTTGTCTGCAAAAGTTTCCGGAGTAAAATTTGAATTATATGCTCCAAGATAATCCCAGTCACCATCTGCGCAGGCATAAATTATTCCGCAGGCAAAAAGGAAAGCGGCACTAAAACCAAGAAACAACTTGCTTAAAAATATTCTTTTCATAATTATTTAAATTGAATTCGTCTAAATCGTAAAATATAATTTCTTTTGGAGACTGCGCTTTATTATCGTCTAAGTCTTCAGCCATTTCTTTTAAATCTAACGGAGAAATGGTTTCTGTTTTTAAAATATCATTTTCTTCGTAATAAACACCGTTTTTATAATTAGATTGTTTTACTCTAAAAAATATTGGGCTTATCTGTTCGAAGTTTTTATCTTTTTTAAGTGCCTCAAAATTCAGTTTTGACCGAAGTCCTAAAACTTTCTCATTTCTAATATGAATTGCCCACGAATAAATAGGCAGTGCATAATCAAGATGAAGCGGATATTTTTTTAAACTTTTCAGATATTTTTCTGAAATTTTCCTGCTGTAAATTGAATTTAACGAGTCGTTTGCAATTGATCCCATATTGTAAAACATTAAAACGCCGTTATCTACATTGGGGATTTTTGTTTTTTTGAAATACTTAACCTGATGAAGCCTGATTGTAGCGGAAAGTTTCTTTTTTGAAAGCTTTTTAACCTGTTCAACAAACTGAAGATAATTGTTTTTACTGTCTAAACTCCAGTCGCAGTCTATTTGGATTTCAGTGTAATTTATTTTGTTTTTGGAATTAATTTCGGCAATCAAATGAATTGTTTTCTCAGCAAGATCCTGAACGTTCAGATCTTTTTGCAGCATCACTTTATTTTGAATAAAAACAACCGGAACAATCTCAAGCTCCTGCACATTTTCGTAAAAATGAATTGGACTTAGCGGAAATGGCTTTTGTGTTTGAGGATGAAGCCCGATGTCAAAATAACGAACATAAAGTTTATGAACCTCATTATCTTTTAGAGCAGTTTTCTCTGTTTCTGAAAATTTTAAATTGGTTTTCCAATAGTAAAAAGAAATTACAGGTTTTTCATTTTTACTGCAAGCTGCCAGAAAAAGAAACAATAAACCTAAAAAAAATCTTTTAACCAAAACGAAGTGATATTAATTTAATTCAAAAGTAAGAAATTATATCGTATGAGCCATTTTGAAATCTAAAAATCATAAAAATATCTATTGTGCCAAATCCTAATAAATGGATAAAAAATTTCAATTAAAGCAAATATAATTGTTATTTTGTGCAATCAAATTAGAAAACCTATCATGTTGAAAAACGCTTTAAAATATATTTCATTTATTGTTTTAATATCAATGATAAGCTGCGCTAAAAGAGGCAGCATTACCGGCGGATTAAAAGACACTCTGGCACCGGTTTTGGTTTCGAGCACTCCAAAAAACCTGACTACAAATTTTAAAGGAAACGAAATTAATTTGGTATTTGATGAATATATCAAGTTAAAGAATCTTAATAAACAGCTGATTATTTCTCCTCCAATGAAATATGAACCGGTAATTACGCCAACCGGAGTAAGCAAATTTATCAACATAAAAATTAAAGACACACTGCAGCCAAATACTACTTACAGTTTTAATTTTGGCGAAAGTATTGCAGATAATAACGAAGGAAATGCATTAAACCAGTTTAAGTATATTTTTTCTACAGGACCTTATATCGATTCTCTTAAACTAGGCGGAAAAATTAAAGATGCTTACAACAAAAATGTAGATAATTTTGTTTCTGTCATGCTTTATGAAGCTAATGACAAATACAAAGATTCTGTTATTTACAAAGAGTTTCCCCGCTATGTTACCAATACACTGGATAGTATGAGAACTTTTCAGTTTGAAAACTTAAAAGAAGGGAAATACCTTTTAGTGGCTTTAAAAGACAAAGCGAGTAATAATAAATATAATCCAAAGGATGATAAAATTGGTTTTATAAAACATTTTATAACTGTTCCAAACGACACTATATTTGAACTGGAATTATTTAAAGAAACACTTCCTTTAAAAACATTTAAACCAATTCAGGCATCAGGAAACAGATTATTGCTTCCGTATGAAGGCAAACAGAATTTCAAAAACAACAAACCAAACATTGTACTTAAAAACAATGGCGAAACTTTAGAAACTATTGTAACACAGTTTCCTAAAAAAGATTCGCTTCAAATTTGGTATAAACCTCTAAAGGCAGATTCATTATCTCTGGAAGTCTCAAAAGATACTTATAATAAAAAATTCACTTTTAAAATTAAAGATCAGAAAAAGGACACTTTAAACATTAAAGCGGTTCAAAACGGTGTTATAAATTTTAGAGACCGATTTACTTTAGAAACAGAAACGCCTTTGGTTAAGTTTGATAAATCGAAAATCAAATTAGTAAACAAAGACTCTACAGCGGTAGATTTTACGACTGAATACAACGAATTTGAACAGAAATTATATGTAGATTTCAAGAAAGAACCTCTTGAGAAATACAACTTTACCTTTTTTCCGGGTGCATTGACTGACTTCTACGAAAAGACAAATGATACTTTATCATATAAATTAAGTACAAAAGAACCGGCTGATTACGGAAATTTAATAGTGAATTTAAAAAATGTAAAACGTTTCCCTATTATTGTTGAAATAACCAATAAGAAAGGAGACGATATTCTTGCCAGCGAATATTCTGAAGGAAAAACTCAAATTGAATTTAATTTAATGGTGCCGGCGCAGTTTACGATAAGAGTTATTTATGACGATAACAAAAATAAAATGTACGACACCGGTAATTTCCTTGAGAAAAAATATGCCGAAGAAGTATTTTATTTCCAGCGTGAGATCGACGTACGAACCAATTGGGACGTTAATGAAACCATTGATTTAAGTGTTCCATTTAATCCTGACGTCGAGAAAAAAGAAGATTTAAAAAAGAGAAAAGACGACGAAAAGAAACGTAAAGCTTTCTAAATTTTAATTTCAAAAACATCTTTATCGCTCAGGAAATCAAGTTTTTTTCTGGTTTCCAGCATTTCATTTTTATCTAAATCAACCACAAAAACATCTTCTGTTTCTTGTGGTTCTAAAATGTAATTCCCTAAAAAATCTACAACCTGCGAATGACCTGTGTGTTCGTAATCATGATGATCTAAACCTACTCGGTTTACACCCACGACATAACTTAGATTTTCTATGGCGCGCGCTTTCAGGAGTGCGTCCCAAGCGTTTGTGCGCACTTTTGGCCAGTTGGCAACATACAAAAGCAAATCGTAGTTTTCGACATTTCGCACAAAAACAGGAAATCTTAAATCGTAACAAACCTGCAGACAGATTTTCCAATCTAAATATTCAACAATTACTTTTTGAGTTCCGGCAGTATAGAATTTATCTTCACCAGCCAATGAAAACAAATGTCTTTTATTGTAATGCTGTATTTCTCCCGAAGGAAATACAAAAAACATTCGGTTATAATAGTTCCCGTTTTCTGTAATCACAAGACTTCCTGTAATAGCACTCTTTTTTTGCTGTGCCATTTTTTTCATCCACAAAACAGTTTCACCCTGCATGGTCTCTGCTACAGCAGACGGATTCATTGTAAAACCGGTTGAAAACATTTCCGGAAGTACAATCAAATTTACCTCTGCATCGATTTGATTTATTTTCAATTCGAAGTTTTTTCTGTTCTGTAAAATATCTTCCCAATGAAGATCTGATTGGATAAGTGCAATTTTCATATTCCAAAAATACGAATTTTCAGCTAAAAATTGATTTCTGCAAAAAAAGCACATTCTGCAAATTTTTCTCAAAACCCCTTTTAAAACCTCATCTTTTTTAGATTATAAAAATGGCTGCGGAAATTTTGTTGCAAAAAAAATGCATTTTGTGCAAAAAAAATGCAAACGAGAAAAATAAATCTATATATTTGATTCGCCAATAAAAACCAAAAAAAACATGAAAACCAAACTATTATGAAAACAAAGCTCATTTCATTAGTATTTATTGGGGGGATAATCTTCTCGGCAAATGCAAAAGAAGCTGCAATTAAAATGCATGTCTTTGAACAAAACAGCAATCAGATGGAGATAACTGGCCAGGTAATAGGTCAGGATGATGGAATGCCAATTGCAGGCGCAACGATTTATGCAAAAAGCAATAATAAAATAGCCACTATAACAGATGAAACTGGGAAATTTAGATTAAGTGTTCCCGAAAACGAAAAACAAATTGTTATTTCTTATATGGGTTACGGCACTTTAGAATTTAATTTAGACCGTACTACGAACTTAGTAATTAGTTTAAAACCTGCCGAAAATGTATTAGATCAGGTTTTAGTAACGGCTCTTGGAGTTAAAAAAAGCACTAAAGCTGTAGCTTATGCCGTAACAGAACTTAAAGGAACTGAATTTACAAAAGCCAAAGAAACCAATATTGCCAATGCCTTAGTGGGAAAAATTGCCGGTGTAAACGTAAGCAGCACCGCAACCGGACCAAACGGATCCAGCCGTGTTGTAATACGAGGAAATGGTTCTCTAAACGGAAATAACCAGCCGATGTATGTAGTAAACGATTTGCCAATTGACAACACACAGCTTAATTTACCGGGAATTGGAAATGGTCCGGGTTCAACCAGAATTAACGTAGACCGCGGTGACGGAACTTCGGTTATAAATCCTGATGATATTAAAACCATCACAGTTTTAAAGGGAGGAACTGCAGCAGCACTTTATGGAGCCAATGCAGCAAACGGAGTTATTTTGATTCAGACAAAAAGAGGTTCTGCACAAAAGGGAATTGGAGTTGATTATAATACTTCGTTTACTTTTGAAACACCTTCAATTATTCCCGACTGGCAATATGAATATGGTTCTGGATCTAACGGAAAAAAACCAATTAATCAGTCAGAAGCAATTGCTGCAGGACGCTGGTCGTGGGGAGCAAAAATGGACGGAAGCGATGTAGTTCAGTTTGATGGTGTTGCAAGACCTTATTCGCCGCAAAAAAATAATATTAAAAACTTCTACGAAACCGGAACCACTTTTATCAATTCTATTGCTTTATCTGGAGGAAATGAAAAAGCCGCTGGACGTTTGTCTTTTTCAAATACAGATAATCAATCTGTAGTTCCAAATTCTGATTTTAACAGAAAAAGCGTAAATATTGCCGGAAATGTAAACATGACGGACTGGTTAAAATTTGATGTTGTAGCTCAGTACAATACGGAAAAATCAAATAACAGAGTTACCGTTTCTGACGCGGAGGCAAATCCAAACTGGGGAACGTATATGATTGCCAATACTGTCGACATTAGAAACCTTGCTCCAGGATATGATGAAAATGGTATTGAAGAAGCATGGAACCCAGTTGCAGTAGCTACAAACCCTTATTTTGTTGTCAATAAAATTAAAAACAATGACACAAAAAATCGCTTTATAGGAATGTTGAATGTAAAGTTAAACTTTACACCAGAATTATTTCTTCAGGGACGAATTGGTCAGGATTACACAGATTATGATTTCTTTGGATACATTCCAAAAACAACTTTAAACAATCCTGTTGGATATGCACAAGGACAGAAAACAAGATTATCGAATTTAAATACAGAAGCTATTCTTAATTATACCAAGAAAAACATTTATGGGAATTTTTCTTTAAATGCATTACTTGGAGTTAACTCAAGAACAAGTCTTAGAGACGAAACAAGATTTGAAGGATCAAATTTTGTACTGGATGATTTTTATGCTGTAACCAATTTATCTACGCTTGCTTACACTTATCCTTACGGAAAAACGAAAACAAACTCAGTTTATGGCGCTGTAGATTTAGATTATAAAAATGTTGTTTTCTTAAACTTTACAGGTCGTCAGGATTGGTTTTCTACACTTTCAAAAGACAACAACACGGTTTTTTATCCATCTGTAGGAACAAGTATTATTGTTTCGGATATTTTAAAAATGCCTGAATTTGTTTCGTTTGCTAAATTAAGAACTTCATGGGCTCAGGTTGGAGGTGCAACTCCGGATCCGTATGCGTTAAACCAATCTTTTTCGATGATTCAGGGAGGACATAACGGACAGCAATTACAACAGCCTACAAGTTCCAGAGTTCCTAATCCAACTTTAAGTCCGTTAACTTCTACAACTTTTGAAGTTGGTACTGATTTAGGATTTTTTAATAACCGTTTGAATCTTGATTTTGCATGGTACAACCGCGCAACAACAAACGATATTGTAGAAACCACGATTTCTAATGCTTCAGGATCAAATACTGCATTATTGAATCTTGGAAAAATGAGAAATAAAGGAGTTGAATTTTTACTAAGCGGTAAAATCATTAATTCAGAAAATTTTTCTTGGGATGCAAGCATCAATGGTTCGTATAACGAAAACACTGTTGAAGCACTTACAGATCAGCTAAGTTCTATTACCATGGCAACTTCTGTAAACGGATATGTTACGATTACAAGTGATGTTGGCCGTCCGTATAGTATTATCAAAGGATACAGACCTCGCAAAGATGTTAACGGAAATACCGTTTACAATGTAAGCGGCGGAACAGCAACTATAGCACAAGGTCCGCTTGAAGAATTAGGTCAGGGAGTTCATCCTTGGGCAGCAGGTATCAGCAACGAATTCAAATACAAAAACATTTCATTCAGCTTTTTAATCGATGGTAAATTTGGAGGAAGCCTATATTCTGGAACTGATTTGTACGGAACTCGTATGGGATTAACAAAATTAACTCTTGAAGGTCGTGAAAGCGGTTTACCAATAAAAGGTGTTGATACTAACGGAAATCCGGTAGACATGGTTATTGCTCCGGAAAACTTAAGAACGTATTATGATGGTTTAAGAAACATTTCATCAACATTTGTTTATGATGCGAGTTTTATCAAATTAAGACAAATTATTTTAGGATATCAGTTACCAGTTGAAAAAATAAAAGGGCTGTCAAAACTTCAGGGAGCTTCAATTTCATTTGTCGCGAGAAACTTATTCATTCTTTATAAGAAAACACCAAACGTAGATCCGGAATCTGTATTCAGCGCTGGAAACGCACAAGGTGTTGAACAATTTGGAGTGCCAAAAACCAGAAGTTTCGGTTTAAGTTTAAATGTTAAATTTTAAACTCGCTTTATTTCTAATTTCTAAATTAAAAGACATGAAAAAGTTAACCATTTTATATATCACAGGAATACTTTTAGGAAGTATGGCATCCTGTACCAATGATTTTGAAGAAATCAACACAAACCCAAACTCAGTAGATAAACCAAATCCAAACTTTGTTTTCAGCAAAGCACAGCTTGATGGTTTAAACAACAACTATTTTTTAATTAATATTTTGGAGTGCGGCGGTATGTTGCAGCATTATGCAACTTACAAAGAAGCATCTGGTGTTGGAGATAAATATTTAAGCAACGAAGTTTATTTTTCTGCTTATTTTAATCAGGCATATCCAACAGGCGTAAATGAAACACAAATAGTAATTGACGCCGTAAAAAATAATCCAAACGACAGCAACCGACTTAATATTGCCAGAATCTGGAGAGCTTATTTATATCATAAAATAACGGATTTATATGGCGATATTCCGTATACCGAAGCAGCAAAAGCAACGAGTACACAGGTTTTCCTTCCAAAATATGATACACAGGAATTCATCTACAAAGATTTATTAAAAGAATTAGATGAAGCTGCGACAGCATTAGATCCGGCAAAACCAAGTTTTGGAAAATCTGATTTTATTTATGACGGTGATGTTGCTAAATGGAAGAAATTCTCTTACTCATTAATGCTTCGTTTAGGTTTAAGATTATCTAAAGTTGATCCTGCTTTGTCTCAAACATGGGTAACCAAAGCAATTGCAGGAGGTGTAATCCTAAACGGAAGTGATAATGCCATTATGAAATATACTGACGGACCAAACGATTTTAACCGAAATCCGGTTGGTCTGGATTCCAGAAGACAGGATTTTACAGCGGGATCATTCGGGCAAAAAAATGTTGAAGGCGGTAAATTAGCTAAAACCTTTATTGATTTAATGCAGTCAACTGCCGATCCTAGAATTAGTGTTTACGCCGGAGTTTGGCAGGGAAATGTTCAAAATACTTCACTTGCTGTACAAAAAGGTTTCCCTAACGGAACAAAAACAGCTCCAAATGCCGCAGAACAAGGAACATATTCTGAACCTAACCAAAGTACGGTTTTTAAATATGATGCACCGCTGGTGTTAATCAGCAATGCCGAAACAAATTTTTATTTAGCAGAAGCTGCAGCGAGAGGCTGGTACACAAATGAAACTGATAAAGATTTATATGAAAAAGGTGTAAAAGCTTCATTCTTAAACATGGGAATTTATGGTGCACCGTATGCGATTACAGATGCCACGCCTTATTTAACAGCAAATCCATACAATACAGCCGGATCGTTTGAATCAAAAATGAACCAGATTCATACTCAAATTTACATTGCATTATTTGTAGACGAACAAGAAGTGTATGCCAACTGGAGAAGAACCGGTTATCCGGTTTTAACACCAGTAAATTTCCCTGGAAATGTTACAAACGGCACAATACCAAGACGTTTAAAATATCCAACCAGCGAATATTCAGTCAATTCAGCTAACTTAGCAGAAGCAGTTAAGCATCAGGGCGAAGACAGTTTTACAACAAAAATTTGGTGGGATAAATAAAATTATAAAAAAGATAAATGAGCATTTTAATTCTTACGGCATGCATTGCGTTTTTAATCATTCAGATAGCCTGGCTTAAAATTAATCCTTTTATTGCCTTTATCATAACAGCTTTATTAGCAGGTCTTTTTTTAGGCCTGCCAATAAACACTTTGCCGCAAACTGTTCAAAAAGGTTTAGGCGAAATGTTAGGATCTATTACTTTGATTATTGTTTTTGGAACCTGTATTGGTAAACTTACCGTTTCATCAGGCGCCGCAAATGTCATTGCCAAAACTGTTATGGGATGGACGGGCAGAAAATACGTTCGACTCGGCTTAATGATTACCGGATTTATTGTTGGGATACCTCTATTTTATAGTGTTGGATTTGTTTTGTTAGTACCACTAATCTTTTCAGTAGCCCATCAGTTCAAACTGTCAAAAGTATATCTGGGAATTCCAATGCTGGCGTCGCTTTCAGTAGCACACGGTTTTTTGCCCCCACATCCGTCACCAATGGCTTTAAGCAGTATTTTAAATGCCAATATTGGTCTTGTTTTGGTTTACGGAATTATAATTGCAATACCAACCATTTTTATTGCGGGTTTGTTATTTTCAAATTTGCTTAAAAACATCAAGTCAAAATCTGATCATGAAATCCTGAATACCGAAGAAGTTGTAAACCACGGGAAACTACCTGGCTTTTCGCTTAGTTTATTTTCTGCATTATTTCCGGTTTTCGGATTAACGATCACTTCAATAGTACCTTTTTTCACAAAAAATGAAACCGCATTAAACATTTGCAAAACCGTAGGCGAACCCAGCATGATTATGCTGATTTCATTACTTATCTGTACTTATACTTTAGGAATCAAAATGAACCGAAGCATAACTTCTGTAATGGATGATTACGCCATTGCTATAAAAGATGTTGCCTTGATTGTTTTAATTGTGGGCGGTGCAGGCAGTTTAAAAGAAGTTATGATTGTAAGCGGCGTAAATGAAACTATAGTAGACGCCTTAACACAAATAAACATTCATCCTTATTTATTGGCATGGATAATGGCTGCGATAATTCGCGTTTGTGTTGGCTCTGCTACAGCAGCCGGATTAATGACGGCCAGCGTTCTGCTTCCGTTGCTGCAAACAACCGGACTTGACCCAAATCTATTGGTACTTTCAGTCGGCGCAGGAAGTTTAATGTGTTCGCATGTAAACGACCCAGGTTTCTGGATGTTCAAAGAATATTTTAATATCAGTCTAAAAGATACTTTTAAATCCTGGACCGTCATGGAATCATTAGTTTCTGTTTTAGGAATTGTTTTCGTTTTTATTTTAAACTCTATAATACATTAATATCATGAATTTATTACCACAAGAAAAATTTGAAGCACTTGGCTTATCCTTACCTCCGGCACCTGAGCCTCTTGGTATATATAAACCCTATTTAGTTGATGGTAAATATTTATATCTTTCTGGTCACGGCCCTGTACGCGACGATAAATCTTTAATCATTGGCCGAATTGGCGACGATATGGATATTGAAGAAGGAAAACTGGCCGCAAGACAAGTTGGCTTAACCATGCTTTCTACCATTGTAACCAACTTTGGAAGTCTGAACAAAGTAAAAAGAGTTATAAAAGTACTGGGAATGGTAAATTGTAACGAAGAATTTTTAAGACATCCGTATGTTATAAACGGCTGCAGCGAATTGTTTGCAGAAGTTTGGGGACAGGAAAACGGAATTGGAGTAAGAAGCGCAGTAGGAATGGGATCATTACCGGATAATATTCCCGTTGAAGTCGAAGCCGTTTTCGAATTATGGTAAAAATATATGCCGCAGAAAATAACGATTAAAGAGTAATCTGTATTGGTTAAGGAAAATAATTTAATCCGAAAGTCTGTGGCTGCTTTTTCAATTATAGTCCACAGATTAAAAGGATTAAATCATGTTTTTCCACCGCTAATTTCACAAATTTTCACGAATTAATTTAAGCTAATTCGAGTAATTCGTGACAGAAGAATTAAACGCAATCCAAAAAAATCTTTTTAATCCTTTTAATCCGTGGCTAAAAAAATATTATTATGAATACAAATACCTCACAAACAAGAATTGCGGCATTTGGAGAATTATTACTTCGGATGAATGTTGCCAATGGAAACCGGTTTACGCAGGCAGATGAAATAAAAGTTCATGTAGGCGGAGCCGAAGCCAATGTTTGTGTTTTACTTTCACAGCTCGGAATTCAAACCGATTATATAAGCCGATTACCTCAAAACGATTTAGCGCAGCTGGCTTTAAACGAACTTCAGAAATACAAAGTAAATACTTCAAAATGTGTTTATGGCGGAGAACGTCTGGGCTTATATTTTGTAGAATCCGGAAATCAAATCAGGCAGTCGCAGGTTATTTATGATCGCAGCAACTCATCATTTGCAACCATTCAAAAAGATCAGATTAACTGGAAAAAAGTTTTAGAAGATGTTACTCATTTTCACTGGTCAGGAATAAGTCCTGGAGTTTCAAACGAAGCGGGTCTTGCCTGCAAAGAAGCCATTTTAACAGCTCATAAAAAAGGAATCCCTATTTCATCTGATTTTAATTATCGCTCAAAATTATGGCAGTACGGAAAACATCCATCTGAAATAATGCCTGATTTACTGCAATACAGTAATATTACCGTTGCTGATCTTGACGCCGTTGAAATTTATTTCGGAATTAAAACCAATAAAAACGAATCGGACGCAGATCGTTTTCAAAAAACTTTCGAGTTGTTAAAACAAAAAATGCCTTTTCTAAAAACACTGGCTATGAGTTTTAGAAAATCAGACGGGCTCGCGCATTTATACAAAGGTATTTTAATCCATGAAGACCGTTTTTACGAAACATCAGAACACAAAATACATATTGTAACAGACCAGATTGGTTCTGGCGATGCGTTTAATACCGGATTATTGTACGGATTATCTAATAAATTATCTGGTCAGGAATGTATAGAATGGGCAACAGCCTGCGGCGCTATCAAACAAAGTATTCACGGAGATTTTGCTATTGCCAGTCTCGACGAAATAAGCCATTTTATTAAAAACGGTTCAAGTAATAGAATTAACAGATAAAAAGAAAATATGTACAGCATTTTAAAAAAACAGGGCGTACTTCCGTTAGTAACCCAAATCAATATCCAAACAGCCCAAATAGTTTTACAATCGGCGGCTGATGCTGGCATAAAAATTATCGAGTTTGCTGCTCGTGCAGAAGATTCAAAAGAAGTTTTTACGCAAATGATAAGCTTTAGAAAAGAAAAAAATCTGGATGTAAAAATTGCTGTTGGTTCCATTTTAAGTTTAGCCGAAGCCGAAACCTATCATCAGCTTGGAGCAGATTGTATTGTTTGTCCGCATACCGATCCCGAAATTGGAGCTTATTGCTTAAAAAATAACATTTACTGGATGCCCGGCGCGACAACATTAAACGAAATCCTTCACGCTAATAAATTAGGCGCCGAAGTTGTAAAGCTTTTTCCTGCCGATAAAATTGGAGGACCGGGATATGTAAAAGCTATTAGAGCTCCTTTCCCAGATTTAAAAATAATGCCTACAGGAGGTGTAACTCTTGAAGAAAGCAATTTAAAATCATGGTTTAAATCCGGCGTTGTCTGTGTTGGAATTGGTTCTAATTTATTTTCAAAAGAAATGCTTTTAAATTTAAATTATGAGCAGGCATTACAGGCATTTCAAAATTTAATTGAAGTAGTAGAAAAAACAAGAAACTAAGTTATGGAAGAAAATTGGTGGAAAATTAAATCTGATATCTTAATTGATACGCCATTTTTAGCCGTTTACGAAGATCGTATCCGGTTTAATCTTGAACGTCTTATTGGTTCAGTAAATGGTGATACCCAAAAATTACGACCTCATATCAAGACCCATAAAATTGGCGAAATTCTGGAATTGTTTAAAATTTACAATATCAAAAAAATAAAATGCGCCACAATTGCCGAAGCTGAACTTGCTGCAATTCATGAAATTCCAGATGTTCTTCTCGCCTATCAGCCCGTTGGCATTAAAAAAGAAAGATGGATTGCGCTGATTCAAAAATATTCAAGTATTAAGTTTTCGACTATTACAGATAATCTGGAATCGGCGAAAGCCTTAAATGAAACTGCCAAAGAAAACAATCTAAAACTGAACATTTATCTGGATTTGAATACCGGAATGAACAGAACCGGATTTTCGATTTCAGAAAACTGGACGGCTTTGACAGATAAAATCATGAAATTAAAAAATCTTCATTTTGAAGGTTTTCACATTTACGATGGTCATTTAAAAGGAAGTGTTGAAGAAAGAACAGAAACAGCTTCGAAAGCTTTTATCGAAATAAAAGAAAAAACAGAAATTCTGGAACAAAAACTGGGTTATGAATTAAAAATTGTTGCCGGAGGTTCTAATACTTTTCCGTTTTATGCCACACAGGAAAATGTAGAATGCAGTCCGGGAACTTTTGTTTTCTGGGATTTTAATTATCAGTCTCATTTACCGGAACAGAAATTTAAACCGGCTTTGGCAATTGTGGGAACGGTAATTTCAAAACCAACAGCTTCAACATTGTGCATTGACATTGGCTACAAAGCCGTTTCTTCTGAAAATCCTATCGATAAACGATTGGTAATTTTAAATGACGTTAATCTGATTCCGACAGCGCATTCAGAAGAACATTTAATTTTAGAAAATCAGGGAGAAAATAAATATGCTGTTGGCGACACAATTTACGCACTTCCCTATCACGTCTGCCCAACCTGTGCCTTGTACGATTCTGTTCAGGTGGTAAATAAAGGACATCAAATTTGTGATAAGTGGCTTGTTGCCGCCCGAAGCAGAGAAATTAGTATATAAAAATTTAAGTCAAAATATATGTTTATAATAGACGCCCATTTAGACCTGAGCATGAATGCGATGGAATGGAATCGTGATTTAAGAAATGATGTTCCTACTCTGCGCAGTTTAGAAAAAGGAATGAATGACAAACCAGACCGCGAACGTGCAACGGTTTCTTTTCCGGATTTGCGCCGCGGTAATATTGGAATTGTCGTAGCGACTCAAATTGCCAGATTTGTAAAACCAGACAGTATTATTCCGGGATGGAATTCGCCAGAACAAGCCTGGGCGCAAACGCAGGGACAGCTTACGTGGTACAAAGCCATGGAAGAAGCAGGAGAAATAACCCCAATTACAGATAAAAAATCGCTTTTAAAACAAATTGATTTATGGAACGACGGAACACCAAACGATAAAAAACCTATTGGTTATATTTTGAGTTTAGAAGGCGCCGATTCTATAATTGATATTTCATATTTGGAAAAAGCATATAATTACGGATTACGCGCTATTGGCCCTGCACATTACGGTCCCGGACGCTACGCAAACGGAACTGACGCAACGGGAAAAATGAATCAAAACGGAATTGATTTATTAAAAGAAATGGAACGTTTAAATATTATTCTGGATGCGACACATTTATGCGACGATGCTTTCTGGCAGGCATTAGATCATTTTAATGGTCCGGTTTGGGCAAGTCATAATAATTGCAGAAGCCTTGTAGATCATAACCGCCAGTACAGTGACAAGATGATAAAAGCTTTAATTTCGAGAGGAGCTGTTATTGGAGGCGCTTTAGATGCCTGGATGCTGGTTCCGAATTGGGAAAGAGGCGTTTCTACTCCGCAGGGAACAAACTGCAATTTAGAAACCGTTTTTAAACACATGGATCATATTTGTCAGCTGGCAGGAAACGCGAATCATATTGGCATTGGTTCAGATCTTGACGGCGCTTTTGGAACGGAACAATGCCCGTATGATTTAAATACCATTGCTGATTTACAAAAATTGGTTCTGATTTTTAAAAACCATGGTTATTCAGATGAAGATTTAGATAAAATCTTTCACCAGAACTGGATTAATTTTTTAGTAAAAAACTGGGATTAAATAAAAACTAAACTTGGAACTGCCTTCTTATATGCTTGTAATTTTTCGTCAGCAGGATCAACTTCTGTTACTACGTAATCTACTTCAGATAAATTGGCAATTTTCATTTTTAGAACCGTATCCAGTTTTTCAGAAATAGTAAGAATCGCTGTTTTTTCTGAAGCCTGAATCATTGCTTTTTTTACCTGAACCGTTTCCCAGTCAGAATCAGAGAAACCGCCTTCAATATCTAAAGCATTGGTTCCAAGAATTAATAAGTCAACTTTAATATTAGCTAACTGATTGTAAACATCGCCGCTCACACACATTTGACTGTATGATGAAATGCTGCCGCCAATCATGATAATTTTAACATTAGGCTTATCCAGAAGTTCAACAGCAGATAAAACGGTTACGGTAAAAATAGTCAGGTTTAAATCATTAGGAATTAAACGAATGAATTCGCGAATAGTTGTACCGCCGCCAATTAGCAGCACCATTCCGTCATGAAGAAGTCCTAATGTTTTTTGTGCGATAATTTGTTTTGATTCGCCTGCATATGTTTGATTTGATGAAGAGTGATGGTACGCTTTTGTCATCGCGCCGCCTTTTACTTTAATCAATAAAGATTCTGATTCAAGTTCATTTATATCACGTCGAACCGTATCTTCTGAAACAAATAATTTAGCCGAAAGAGTTTCAAAACTTACGCGAGTATGCAGGTTAATCTCTTTTAAAATAAGATTTTTACGTTCTTCCTTGGTATAATTAACCACTTCATTATCATTATTCATGCGAATTCTTTTTTTGAACAAATGTAAACAATAAATGCAATATTCTTGCGAAACAAATTATAACACAAAGTAATTAAAAAGTTAATTCCACTATTTTAAAGACATTTACATAAAAAACACCTTTGCAAAAAAAATGCAGACTAATTTACAAACCTTAAATTTGTTTAACAAAACCAAAATAACCGCCATGCAAAAAAGTATCCTTCTGTTTTTGATTTTTTGTTGTTCATTTGGAAATGCTCAAAGTACTTCCGGGAATATTTCGATAATTCCTGCACCAAATTCGTTTCAAACAACCGGCGACAGTATTCGCATAAGCGGAAAAATTAAAATTTTGTTTGAGAAGAATAAATTCAGTCCAAAAGAATTTAAAACAGCACAGATTTTTGAGTCGACTGTAAATACAAATGCGTCAAATAAAAAAAGCAATATTGAAGTTTTATTCATTGCAGAAAAACCAGCTTTTTCTCTAAAAAAAGAAGCTTATAGAATCAATATTTCATCTAAAAAAATAACGGTTACCGGAAGTGAAGAAGGATTATTTTATGCTGTTCAGAGTTTATTGCAGCTTTTACCTAATAATTCTAAAAATCAGGAAGTAAAATTTCCTATTTTAACCATCGAAGATGAGCCGAGGTACGACTACCGCGGGCTTCACCTCGATGTGTGCCGCCATTTTTTCTCCGTCAATGTTATAAAAGATTTTATCGCACAAATGTCTTATTATAAATTAAATAATTTCCATTGGCATTTAACAGACGATCAGGGCTGGCGAATTGAGATTAAAAAATATCCAAAACTAACCGAAGTCGGATCAAAAAGAGCGCAGACTTTAGTGGGAAATAAATTCGAAAGATCGCCTTATTTTTTTGATGGAAATCCATACGGCGGTTTTTATACTCAGGAGGAAATAAAAGAAGTTGTAAAATTTGCCGAAGAGCATTATGTAAACATTATTCCGGAAATCGAAATGCCGGGTCATGCAACAGCAGCTGTTACAGCTTATCCTAATTTATCTTGTTTTCCGGAACGAAATTATAAAGTTATAGAATATTGGGGTGTTTTTGAAGATATTTTCTGCGCCGGAAAAGAAGAAACTTTTACTTTTTTAGAAGATGTTTTAACCGAAGTTATGGCGCTGTTTCCAAGTAAATATATTCATATTGGTGGAGACGAATGTCCAAAAGCCAGATGGAAAGAATGTCCAAACTGCCAAAAACGAATTGCGACTTTAGGCTTAAAAGATGAACACGAACTGCAGAGTTATCTAACAACCCGAATTGAAAAATTCTTAAATGCCCACGGAAGACAAATTTTGGGCTGGGATGAAATGCTCGAAGGCGGACTGGCGCCAAACGCGGCTGTAATGTCATGGCGCGGTGAATCTGGCGGAATCAGCGCTGCAAAACAAAAACATTTTGTAATTATGAATCCAGAGCAGGTTCTTTATTTAGATTACAATCAGGGATATTCTCCTCAAGAACCGCTTACCATTGGAAGATTAACAACCGTTGAAAAAATCTATAATTACAATCCTACCCCTGTAGACAGTCTTACTGTTGAGGAACAAAAATATATTATGGGAGTACAGTCTAATCTTTGGTCAGAATATTTAACAAGTCCGGCTAAGTTGAACTATATGCTTTATCCAAGATTATTTGCTTTATCTGAAATTGCATGGACTGAACCTCAAAATAAAAACTATAACCGTTTTATTTTAAATCAAATACCGCATCATTTAGAAAAACTGGAATCACAAAAAAGACTTTATAAAGTCCCAGCTCCCTTTGGTTCCGAAGAAACTGCCTTGATTGCTTCAAAATATGTTTTGGATTTAAAACCCATTATTAAAAACGGACAGATTTTTTATAATATTGACGGCTATAATCCAGATGAAACAGCTGAACTTTACACCAAACCTGTAACGATAAATATCCCGAAAGGAGAATTCAGAATAATAAAAACGGTACAGATCAGCCCAAGCGGAAGAAGAAGTTCTATTAATAAAATAATCGTCCGAAATCCGGAACTAAAACCTGCATTAACATCAAAACCAGCGAAAAAAGGTTTAAAATATGAATACTTTACTGGAAAGTTATTTCAGCAGGCTCAGGATTTAGAATTAGTGAAACCTGTTAATTCAGGAATTTTTGAAGGCACAATAAGTTCTGAAAAATGGAAATCAAAAACAGAGCGATATATCGGTTTAAAATTCAGCGGTTATATCTTTATACCAGAAACGGGAAATTATACTTTTTCGACGCTTTCAGACGACGGATCGAAGCTTTTTATAGATGATGAGCTTGTTGTGAATAACGACGGCATACACTGGCTTAATGAAGCTTACGGAGCGGTTAAACTCGAAAAAGGTTTTCATAAGCTCAACATCAGTTATTTTGACCAGATTGGCGGCACAACTTTAACCTGTTTTATACAGCAGGAAGGAAAAGAAAAACTGGAAATTAGTGCTTCACAGCTTTATTACGAATAAAACATTAAAAAACGCATTCAATAAACTATTGAATGCGTTTTCTCTTTTTATTATAATCTATTTTTACATTAATCATTTAGAAGAAAATATTAATTAAAATTAGATTATGAAATTTCCATCAATTGTTTTAGGGAAAATATTTATACTGCATTTTTGTCAATTTCCTTGATTTCAATGTCGACAAGATTAAAAATCTCATCATCAAGTTTAGAATCTTTTCCATTATTCACCGCTAATATCAAAAGAAGATTCGAAAGTACACTTACTCGACTCTCATATAATTCTCTTTTCGTTCCATCTTTTTTTGCCGAAACAAGTCCATCAATTGCCATTTCGAGCCTTTTTTTCTTCAGGATCTCCTCAGGATATGCTTGGCCTTGACTCGGAAATTTCAACTCTTTATACTTCACAGGCTGCAAAATAGAATCGTGTATCTCATCTTTCTTTGACTTTGAAGCTGCCAAAAAATAATTTAGAGCCATACAATATGCGATTGGGGTCCATACGTCAAATTTACCAGAGAATTTAATTTTTGAAACCTCATCTAGAATCGGGGCTATTTCCTTTTCTTTACCATTTATGTAAAAACTATAAACAAGTAATGACAATTCAGAAAGGTCATTCCAACTATTTTTCGAGAACTTTTTTGACAATCTTATTCCTATAGTCTTTTCCAGTTTCGTTGAGCATAAACCCTCAATATCGCTTATATAATCCATCATAATAATTCTGATAATTTAAATATTTCCTTTATATAATAAAGATCAAATGTACATCTATACAAAATCAAAAATGTAAAAAAAAACCTAAATTATTTAAGTAGCAACTTACGGAATTGCTAAACTTGAAAAGGCTTTCATAAGCTCAACATCAGCTATTTTGACCAGATTGGCGGCACAACTTTAACTTGTTTTATACAGCAGGAAGGAAAAGAAAAACAAGAAATAAAGGAATCGCAGTTGTATTACGAATAATTAAAACCAGATTAATAATATAAAAAGACAGCTACTTCAAATTGTAACTGTCTTCCTTTTTTATGTTTAAAGCAGTTTATCTTCTACCTCTAAAACCACCTCCCCCTCTAAATCCGCCGCTGCCTAAACCGCCGCTTCTAAAATTGCTGTTGTTTCTAAAGTTTTGAAAATTTTGATTTCTCATTTCACCCTGCGCTCTCGAATTTTCAAAATGATCCAGATCTCGGGTTACATTTTGTCCGCCTGCTTCTCCTAAAGGTTTATTGGGTGTTCCAAGTGTACGATCTTGTTTTGATATATTATCGGCACGGTCACCAAGGCGATTATTTTGACCTAAAGATTTATTTCCTAATCCAGATTCTCTATCCGGAGTATTAATTTGAGTTTTATCAAGCTTATGCTGCGATCCACCCAGAGTTCCTGCCTGCGACCACCCGCCATTTCCATTATTGTAATGGCTCCAGTTACCATTTGCATCTCTTTTGTATACATGACCATCGTGACCTGCATAGATATTGTTATTATTAGTATGAACAGTAGTCCCTCCTCCTCTTCTATGTGTAATAACACCTTTGTCCCCTCCGGAAGTTTCATATCCAATTGCGGTACCACGTCTTGTAGTTACATGCCCGGTCTGAACCCAATCGTGTCCATTTGTTGCCGCCGAATGTCCCCATTGAGCATAAGCATTATGTCCTTGTGCTGTTCTTGCATAATTTCCTGTCCACGGATTATAAGAATCAGCTGCAGTTCTGCCTCCATACCAACCCTGCACACTTGCCGAGCGACCATATCTTCCTGTTGCCGGATTATACCATGCAGAAGTACCAGCAGATCCATAAGGTCCATACACTCTTCTTCCGGCTGCCCAGCCTCCTGTCCACGGATTATAAACAGCTCCAGCACCATACGTACATGGCCAAGGACGATAAATTGGATACAAACCTCCATAATAATAAGGCGGATAATAAAATCCTGTTCCATAAGTTAAAAGCGCGCCAACAGTCGCACCAATTATAAACGCTCCAAAATATCCAGCCGTTGTACTACTTTCTACAGTGGTATCGGTTACGTTTTGCGTTACATACGTTACGTTATACACCGGCGAACTTGGCGGAATTGTATAAATCTCTTTCGGCACAGAATCTGTTACTTTCCAAGGGCCATTTGGCGTTGTCGACATAAACCAAACTGCCTGAAAACACATATAATACAAATCGCCCACTTTTATAACTTTTTCCTGCGTATTGCTGGCATATTGCATTTTTGTTCCTTCGATTGGTTTAAACTGTGGTGTCCCGTCATAAGTTACTTTTGCTTTTGCTTCGGCATCGGCTTTATTGATGATTGCCGTTGTCGGAACTTGCGCCAACATCACAGCGTCTTTTGCTTCCTGTGTTCCCGGCACAGATGCTAAAACACTTGCTCTAGGAGAATCTTTGGGAATTTTAGCAAAATCAGCCGGCAGACTATTCCCCGCATAACTCCACGGCCCGTTTAAACTTTTAGAACCAAACCATCTTCCTGACAAAAGCACATAATATTGACCTTGTGCTTCGTTTGCAAAAACATCATTTTCGGTATTATCAATATATAATAATTGTGTTCCCGGAATTTTAACAAATTTTGGCGGACCTTCTACCAAAATCAACTCTGCAGGCACTTTACTAAAGAAAACCTGAGGGGCATCACCCGATTTTGGAGGCGGAATCATTTTTTTTACTTCGTCGAAATTTTGTTCAGAAGGCAAATTTTTTAACCCATCTGATACTTTAGTAGTTTTGGTCCATTTTCCTTCGACTTTTTTAGACGTAAGCCAGACATCTTCGGCAAGCAGATAATAATCGCTTGTCGCTTTATCAAAAAACAAATCCCAGTTTGTATTGACGACATATTGTATATCTGATTTTTCTATAGGAACCAAAACGGGTTCGCCTTGCACAATAAGTAGAATTGCCGGAGTGGAACTGTAAAATATAGGAGGCGGATTGTTTTGCGCCGCGATTCCTTTTGCAGGACTTGTCGTTTTGTCTAAATCTGCCAGAATACGATCTACAGAAACTGGATCACCGCTTTTTGGAAGTATTTCCTTAAATAGTTTTTCCATTTCGGGAATCTTTTTTTCATCAAGCGCAGGAAAGCGAACATCGGTTACCTGAATATCTTTAAAAAAAACGCTTCGCGAATCTTTATCGACTAAAGTCGAAGCTTCAACAGAGGCAACACCCAAAACTTGTTTGCCGTCTTTTGGCGTTAACGAAAAAGCCAATCGGGCTTTAATTATTTTGTGATCATCCCAACTGTCAATCTGCGGTTGGTAATAAACGAGTTTTGTTCCGTTATTTTCTGCTTGTCTCGGCCAGCCATTATCACTAATATCAGTAGAATCTTTCTGATTCGCTGCAACCATTTTTTTATCGCCGGTTTCTTTATCTTTTTTACAGGATAAAAAAATGTAAGCGCAGATGGCAATTAATACAAAAATCTTTTTCATAAATATTTAGCATTAGATTACTTTATAATAGAAAACTTATCTTTTCATTCTCAAACAATAACCAGACAGAAAGCAAAAATCATTGTGCTGTAAATCTGCACGTTAAAATTATTATTTGAGCTATAACAAATCAAAAAATGAGAATACTTATTGGTTTCAAATTATAAAATGCAACAAAAAAATTGCGGCATGGTTTAAAATAATCAACAGATTTTTTTGTGAAACAGCCCAAAACAAAAAAACGCATTCAAATTAATGAATGCGTTTTTTAAAATATACTAAATTGTATTCTTTATCCTTTTAAGCTCGCTGCTAAATATTCACGGTTCATACGTGCGATATTTTCAAGAGAAATTCCTTTTGGACATTCGATTTCGCAAGCTCCTGTATTTGTACAGTTACCAAAACCTTCTAAATCCATTTGGTGAACCATGTTTAATACACGGTCAGTCGCTTCAACTTTACCTTGTGGTAATAATGCATATTGAGAAACTTTTGCAGAAACGAATAACATTGCTGAAGAGTTTTTACAAGTTGCAACACAAGCTCCACAACCAATACAAGCCGCTGCATCAAATGATTTGTCTGCATCATCTTTGTTAATTGGAATAGTATTCGCATCGATTGTATTTCCTGAAGTGTTTACAGAGATAAATCCTCCTGCGTGTTGAATTCTGTCAAAAGAACTTCTATCAACAACTAAGTCTTTAATTACCGGGAAAGCTTTTGCTCTAAATGGTTCGATAAAAATTGTATCACCATCTTTGAACATACGCATGTGTAACTGACAAGTTGTAACACCTCTGTCTGGTCCGTGTGCTTCACCGTTGATGAACAAAGAACACATTCCGCAGATTCCCTCGCGACAATCGTGGTCAAATGCTACAGGCTCTTCTCCTTTGTTGATTAGTTCTTCGTTAAGAACGTCAAGCATTTCAAGGAAAGACATATCTGGTTCGATTCCATCGATAGGATATTCTACAATCCCTCCTTTATCTTGGGCGTTTTTCTGACGCCATATTTTTAATGTAAGTTTCATTTTGTGTAAGTTTTAAGTATTACAAAAAAGCATCTAGACTTTTCAAATACTATTTGTAGCTTCTTTGAACTAATTTAATGTTTTCGTAATTAAGAGGTTCTTTGTGTAATACGGCGTCACTTGGTTTTCCTTTGTATTCCCAAGCTGCAACGTATGCAAAGTTATCGTCATCACGAAGTGCTTCTCCTTCTTCTGTCTGGTATTCCTCACGGAAGTGACCTCCACAAGATTCGTTACGGTGTAAAGCATCTTTCGCGAACAATTCTCCTAATTCTAAGAAATCGGCAACACGAGTTGCTTTTTCTAATTCCTGATTAAATTCGTTAGCGCTTCCAGGAACTTTTACATCTTTATAAAACTCTTCACGTAAAGCAGCAATTTCTTCGATAGCTTCAGTTAAACCTTTAGCGTTACGAGCCATACCTACTTTATTCCACATAATTTTTCCTAATTTTTTGTGGAAGTAATCAACTGAATGTTTACCGTTGTTATTGATAAATTTATTGATTTGATCTACAACTGCTTTCTCAGCTTCAACGAATTCTGGTAAGTCTGTAGAAATTGGTCCCATTTTAATATCTGGAGCTAAATAATCTCCGATAGTATATGGCAATACGAAATATCCATCAGCTAAACCTTGCATTAAAGCAGAAGCTCCAAGTCTGTTTGCTCCGTGGTCAGAGAAGTTAGACTCTCCAATTGAGAAACATCCAGGAATTGTAGTCATTAAGTTATAATCAACCCAAGTTCCACCCATTGTGTAGTGAACCGCTGGATAAATCATCATTGGTGTTGTGTAAGGATCTTCATCAACAATTTTCAAGTACATTTGGAATAAGTTTCCATATTTACTCTTCACGATATCAGTTCCTAATTTAGTAACTAAAGCTTTGTCATTTTCATTCAATCCTTTTACGTGAGCAGCTTCTTTTCCGTAACGTTCGATAGCGGCAGCGAAATCTAAGTAAACTGCTTCTCCTGTTTTGTTAACTCCAAAACCAGCATCACATCTTTCTTTAGCCGCACGAGACGCAACATCACGAGGTACAAGGTTACCAAAAGCAGGGTATCTTCTTTCTAAGAAATAATCTCTTTCTGCTTCAGATAAATCTGTTGCTTTTTTTCTTCCTTCACGAATTGCCTGAGCATCTTCTAATTTTGCAGGAACCCAGATACGTCCGTCATTACGTAACGATTCAGACATTAAAGTCAGTTTAGACTGGTGATCTCCAGAAACCGGAATACAAGTTGGGTGAATTTGTGTGTAGCAAGGATTCGCGAAAAACGCTCCTTTTTTATGAATTTTCCAAGCTGCTGTAGCGTTTGATCCCATAGCATTTGTTGAAAGGAAAAATACGTTTCCGTATCCTCCAGAACCAATTACTACCGCATGAGCAGAATGTCTTTCTATTTCTCCAGTGATTAAGTTACGAGCGATAATACCTCTCGCTTTTCCGTTTACGATTACAATGTCAAGCATTTCATGACGGTTGTACATTTTAATTTTTCCACGACCAATCTGACGGTTCATTGCAGAATAAGCTCCTAACAATAATTGTTGTCCAGTTTGTCCTTGTGCGTAAAATGTACGAGAAACCAAAGTTCCTCCAAAAGAACGGTTATCTAAAAGCCCGCCATATTCACGAGCCAATGGCACCCCTTGAGCCACACACTGGTCAATAATATTTGCAGAAACTTCAGCCAAACGGTGAACGTTTGCTTCACGAGCACGGTAATCTCCTCCTTTTACAGTATCATAAAATAATCTGTAAACAGAGTCACCGTCTCCTTTATAATTTTTTGCAGCGTTGATACCTCCTTGTGCAGCGATAGAGTGCGCACGACGTGGAGAATCCTGGAAGCAGAATGCTTTTACGTTATATCCTAACTCTGCCAGAGTAGCCGCAGCCGAACCTCCAGCCAAACCTGTACCAACAACGATAATATCAAGATTACGTTTGTTAGCAGGGTTTACTAAATTAATATGATCTTTATAATTTGTCCATTTGTCCGCTATAGGACCATTTGGAATTTTTGAATCTAATGCCATTATAATTGATATTAATTATTGGTTGAAATGATGAAATAATGCGATAATTACGAAAGCAGCCGGAACAACAACTGCGAACCAGTAACCCACTTTTGCTAAAAATCTAGAGTATTTGTTATGCATCCCCATTGATTGAAGAGATGAACCGAACCCGTGCCATAAGTGAAATCCTAAAAGAATAAAAGAGATACAGTATAAACCTGTACGGATTGGGTCATGAAATTTGTGAACTAATTCACCATAATATCTTGTAGCATCCGGCGCCGTTCCAGCTATATATTTGTAGCTAACCTCAGGAAACCAGAAATCATAAAAGTGCAATCCTAAGAAAGCCAAAATAACCAATCCAGAAATAATCATATTTCTAGAACTCCAAGAAGCGTTAGCCGCTCCGTTGTATTTAGCATATGCAATTGGTCTTGCTGCGCTGTTTTGAGCTGTAAGTATAAATCCCATTACAAAGTGGAAAATTACTCCAAATGCCAAAACTGGCTGCATTACATATTGAATCAGCGGATTGTATCCCATAAAGTGAGAAGCCTCATTGAAGACATCTTTACTTAAAATAGAAATAAAATTTAAGGAAACATGCAGCGCTAAAAACGTGATTAAGAATATTCCCGAAAGAGCCATAGCTACTTTCTTTAAGATGGAAGCATTCAATAGTGCAGATTGTGCCATAAGTGTTTAAGTAGTTTGTTTTAAAAAATTAGACAAAAATAACTCAATTACAAAAGAACTACAACCATTTCGCTGTTATTTATAATGATTTTAAAATAGCATCTTTCTACGTATTTTTACGTACAAATTTTTATCTGATAAAAAATAATTCACTATAGAACCTCAAATCATTGCTTTTTAAAGTCATAACAGAAAATTCAATTCTAAGTAGATTACCAAAAATTTATGATATTGTTATTTTATTCAAAGTTTTGATTTGATTTCTTCAAAAATGTCGGATCGATTAAATTTTATCAAAGTAAAAAATTGTCAGTCCACAACATAGTTTTACCTTTAGCGGCTCAAAAAAATAAGAATGAAAACAGGAATTGACGCTATCTCTTTTGATGTAGCCAACATACATTTACCCATAAAAACCTTGGCCACTGCCAGAAATATTGAACCAGAAAAATTAGAAAAAGGTCTTGGATTACTTAAAATGACTTTCCCAGACGTTCATCAGGACGCTGTTGTTTTTGGAGCAAACGCTTTAACCAAACTTATCCAGAACAATAATATAAATCTTAACGAAATCAGTAGAATTTATGTGGGTACAGAAAGCGGTATCGACAGTTCGAAACCAATTGCTTCGTACTTAATTAGTTTAATGGAGCAGAAATTTGGCGAAGATTCTCTTGCCGAATGCGATGTTGTCGATTTTACCTTTGCTTGTATCGGCGGTGTTGACGCACTGCAAAACTGTCTTGATTTTGTAAAATTGAATCCAACTAAAAAAGCAATTGTTGTAACAAGTGACTTTGCAAAATACGATTTAAATTCTGGAGGAGAATATACGCAAGGTGCCGGAGCTATTGCGATGTTAGTGACTTCAAACCCTAAAATTATTGCTTTTGATGACAATTGGGCAACTAGCACAAAAGGTGTTTTTGATTTCTTTAAACCGTACAGAACGATTTCTAAAGAAGAAATTACTAAAAACGCAAACAACGATTCTTGGTTTGATAATTTAGAAGCTGAAATTGAAATTCACAAAGACCAACCGGTTTTTGATGGCCAGTATTCAAATCAGTGTTATATGGATCGTACGCGTAATGCTTACTTTTCATTCAAAAAATTAAAAAATACTACTGAGACTTTATATAATACTTGGAAAAGTATCGTAATGCACTTGCCGTATTCTTTTCAAGGGCGTAGAATGTTGTCTGAAATTTATGCTTTAGACAGTGCAGAAAAAATTATTGCCGATGATATTGCGCCTGCAGATTATCAGACAAAAATTAAAGAAGTTGCAAAATCTGATGATTATAGAAGTTTTGTAACAGAGAAATTACAACCTGCAGAATTGGCTTCGTCTTTAATTGGAAATCTGTACACAGGTTCTATTTTCATGGGATTATTATCGACTTTGGCTCATTTTCATGATACAAATAAAGAAGTTGCCGGAGAAAAATTCGGTTTCTTAGCTTACGGAAGCGGATCGAAATCGAAAGTTTTTGAAGGAACAATTCAGCCGGAATGGAAATCAGCTTTAGCAAATGTGAAGCTTTTTGAAAATTTAGCGGAAAGCGTAGAAATTGATTTCAATACTTACGAAGGTCTTCACAAAAAAGAACTAAAACAAAGCGTAAGAACTCCAAAACATGAATGGGTTTTAGATAGAATCGAAAAAGAAATCCCAGTTTTAATTGGCGCGAGATATTATAAATGGATTGACTAGTTAAAATTCCAGTCATAAAAAAAACCGAAGTTTAAGCTTCGGTTTTTTTTTATGACTATCAATTATCTTCGTAATGTGCCTTTATTTCTTTTAAAATCTCATACACAACATCGATATTTTTTTCTTTATATCTTCTTGCCCAAAAACTATAAAACCAAACCGTATTTAATTTTGAATTATAATCTGGAGAACCATTATTATCATCTGAATTCATGTTAGCATTTTTATTTATTGAACTCAAAGCATTTTCAGATGCAAACGAACTTAAATTATCAAAATAATATTCAGGAAATTCTTTTTTTAAACCGAAAATCATCGTTTTATAAATTTTATCTAAAGATTGCTCAGGATTTTCAGTGTTATAAATATCATCATGGCTAGTTATTAACATGTTGATCATTTCATTCAAACTCGAATCATAGTAGTTTTTCTCAGATAAAAAAGCATACAGCAATACATTATAACTATCAAAAGTATTACGAATTGCTTCTGAATTCCTTCTTATTTTCTTATCAACTTTGTTTATCTCATCATATTCTTCATAATAAAAACCGCTTTCTGCAGCTTTTCTTATTCCTGTAAATGATTTACCTTTTTCTAAGGCCAAAAAATTCGATAAAAATAGTTTTGCTAAACCCTGAACTTTGGCATCATCATATTTTTCATCATTAAACAAATTCTTAAAATATCCTTCTGTTTCAACATCAGGAAAGCTCATCTCATTAAATCCGTAATAATCAGAGTCTGCTTCTTCTCTTTCACCTTCGCCCTCACTTTCTCTTTCTATATCTGCTCTGGCTGCAGATTCATCTACAACAGCGACTTGAGGTAATGTCCCTATATGAGAATCTTCTTTTTTTAATAAATTGTGGACAATGCCATATAAACTATCACTACTATAAGAAGTCACCCATAGAGATTCGCTTGAAACGGCAAATAAAGATCCTGAAAAAATAATTACTGAAATAACCGCCATCAAAAACCCAAAAAATTTTGTTATTTCATTTATCGATTCCCTTACTCTTAACAAAAGGCCGATCGTTATGCTAGAGACAGTTAAAATTAGTAATGAAGAAAAAAAATCAAACACAAAATTACCATTCTGAACTCCTATCTCAATTTCTGAACAAAGACCAGTAATAGAGATAATAAGAGTTAAGACCCCCAGTATGATATTAATTAAAAAGGAATTTTTCCAAAATTTGTCATTTGGCGTCTGATTATTAACTTCCTCAATTGTCGAATCCGAATCAATAACTCCAACTATTATTCTTTGGATCAATACAGAAAATGCCGATATGACTAAGGCCAAAAAGCCAAAGATTACTACCAAAGCTCTTGAAATCTGTTCGTAATCTGTATAATAGAATTTTTTGAATGCAAAAAACCCAATCAGTATTATTACAGTTTGAATTATTAGAACTATTTTGTATGACTTTATCATTCTTGTATTTTATTATAATATTCTTTTATTTCATTTAAAATTATGGCAACATCTTTTGCCGTTCCTTCATTGTTTCTTCTTGCCCAAAAGCTATAAAACCACATTAAATCAGAATCTTTAAATCCGTCACCATTTGTTAATTTATAATCCTGAAGCTTTTGAATTGTTGACAATGAGAAGTTGTTTTCAAACTGAGCATAATATCCTTCCATAGTAGGTCCAGGAGCATCATTAGAAACATTCATAGCATTATAAATCTCCTCTAATTTTTGATCATCTGAACCAATATCATCATAAGTCAACAAAAGTCCTTCAACAATTTTATCAAAATTGGCCATGCGATAAGTTTCCGGCGAAATAAGATTAAAGAATGCAGAACGGTAATTTTCAAATGACGAATAAAGTCCTTCAGGATTTTTTTCTCGCGAATCATCAATCTCCTGTACCAAATAGTAGTAATCATTAATAGTAATATGATCTTCCATACTTCTGTTGAATAAAATCCTCACGTCATAAAAATCATATTTTCCCTCAAGGCCTCCCCAATCCTGAATCAGTGATTTCCATGAAGCAATTAATTTAGATTCGTGTTCCTTATAGGTATAATCATTATTATCATAACCATCTTCATAATCTCCTGTTTCTTCAACTTCATTCGGAGTAGATTTTTTTAAATCTTTATAATAATCATATCTTAAAGATGCACTCATAAATTCATCTACAAAAGCAACTTCGTAAGCAAACGCCGCAAGAGCTATAAAAAAACCGAAGAAAAAAACAATCACTCCCATTGTTTTATTGGTTTTCCAATAAATTCCTGTCGTGAGCAAAAACGCACCAAGTAATAAACTTAAAATAACAACCAAAAGCAGCCTCGAAAAAACCAAACTATAAAAGAAAACAACTTCTTGAACTACAATTGGTTTTTTAAAATAAATAGCGATTGAGAAAACCGCTATAATTGTTAAAAAGAATATATTACTATAAAAGGCAAATTTCCAGAAGTTTTTTTGACGTATGATTTTCTGAGTATCTTCTTCAACGTTTTCAGTCTCCTGAGGTTTGAAAAACAATGTCAAAATACCTATTAGAAGAGCGATGCCAAAAAATAATAAGGGAGCGATATGTCCATAATTGAATTCATAAGGATGAAGTCCACGGATTTTAAGAATCTTTTGACTTCTAAAATTCATTAAAATTAAAACTCCTAATAAAAGGGCTGGAATAAATTGAACTAATAATACAGTTTTAAAAAATCTTGTTTTTTTATCCATAATTAAACTAATCGGCTATGTAAGAAAATTGCCCAAAACTATTAAAAAAATTTTAACATTTTTTGAGGGAAACCGTATTTTTAAAGAAAGAAAGTACTGCCAATTTTAACATTTACAAAACAGTTTCTACAACTGCATGATTTGCAGATATTTCGTATAAAAAAATAATTTAAAACTAAATTTTATAGATTAAACTAAAAAACCAAAGCTCAGATGGCTTTGGTTTTTAGAACTAACTCTGCAGGTATCAAAAAATTAATCCTTTTTATGTTGCTCCGTATAATTTTGATTTCCTTTTATTCTTGTATCTTCTACATTCATTCCGTTTGCCATTCCAAGCATGAAAGCTGTCATTATTAATATAATTTTTCGTTTTAACCAATGAAGTCGCGGTTTAGATTGTTCTAAACCTTTTTTATGAGTTTGTTTATACATTTTAAAATGATAAATGATTAGACATTATAGTATCATCTTATGCCATGAAATAGCATAAAAGCTCAGAAAAAGAAATTTCTTAAGCGGTGTATAAACTTTTCTTGAAGTTACCAGAAGTAATTATTTCATTCACAAAAACTAATTGCTTTATAAATGAAATTATGTTTTGATGAAGATTTTTACAGATTTTTAGAATAATTTGAGTTTTTGTATACACGAGAATTTTTAAAATCTAGCTCTCTGTTTACAATAACTCGCGAAGATTGATAATATTCTGCCGATTTTGACTGAGAATTTAAAACACAATCGCCCGCAATCGCAACTAAAGCGAGAAAGAAGAAAATTAGGTGTTTTAAATGGTTGTTCAATTTTCAAACTGTTTTTTTACTACTTCAAATATAAATTACTTAGAAATCGTAAACTTATTATGGCTCAAAGTAAAACCTAAGTTTTCATAAATCGCAACGTTTTCTACTCGCTTTTTATTTGTGGTTACTTCAATGCTTTTTAAATTATTTTGTTCTGAATATCGAACTATTTCATCAATCAATTTTCTTCCAACTCCTTTTCCACGATGGTTTTTATCAATAAAAAATTCATGAATTTCACCTACCAAACCACAATGATGCAGTAAATTTTGAATATGAAACGTAATAAAACCTAAACTTTCGTTTTCGCTTTCGGCTATTAAATACAGATAATTGGGGTTTGAAATATTTTCAATGAATATATTTTTGAATGTTTCGAAATCAAAAACTTCATTTTCGAGTTCACATATTGATTTGTAGACGAAGTCTAGGTCTTGTATTTGGATTTTTCTTATGTTGATGTTTAACTGCATAATCTATAAATTGCCATAAACTATAATATGATGCGCATACGTTAATTTATCATCAAACCAGTTTATAAGTTCTGCAAGAAAAGCTTTTTCCTGTTCGTCTTTTCCTTCAATGATTTTTAATTTTTCCAAGATAATTTCGCTTGTTTTCTTATTAAAGAAATTATGACCAACCCTATCAAATCCGTCTTCTATTCTATCATATTTATAATTTTGAAATGGAAAAACTGATTCAAAAACCGTTATAACAATCTCAAAATCCTGCCATGGAATAAAAGCATCATTTCTTTTTGCTGTTTTAAAAAAGTGTCCTTCTTCATTTGCTGGCCACAAAACAAATCCAATTTTTTCAGCAGAATATTTTCCTGTTTCTATTTTCACAGGTTTTTGATTAATTCTTTCTATAGTTTTTACCACATCGTAATTACAAATTTGATATTCTTTTGTTGCCGTTTCTTTATCGCAATCGGTCGTTTTACAGATCTCGATAATATTTTCATTGTGAAAATCCTTTTCAGAAAGTTCAACGTCGCCATTATTCTTTTTAAGAAGTTCAATCGCTTTGTTTAAAGGAATAGAAATTTTACTTCTTAATATTTTTATGTTTTCGCTATTCATTTAAAGATATTCAAATTTCAGTTTTTTATATACTTCTTCATAAGGCACCAGCCATTCGAGAGTTATAAATTCATCACATTCCTCTTTAAATTCTGACTCCGAATCTATTAATATAGCAGATCCTCCATTTCTCACCATATCTTTCACTATTTCATAACTAATTTTTGCTGATTCTGGATGCTGACCTGCCAAATCAAAAACGATATCTTTTGTTTTGGAAAGCGTCGAACACAAAAAAACTACTTTTTGATATCCCCAATAAAACTCTTTAAATTTTGTCTTTTTATTTACCCAAGGAAAACTGTAGATTTTTTGAATAAATTCACTTTCTAAATTTGCATTTTTTTCTAAATACGCTTCAACTGTCGTGGGAAAAAATATTCTTCTAAATTTAGATTCTTTATAATAATTATCATAGAGCAGAGGTCGTTTTATCTTTACATTCTCAGTCTTAGTTTTACCTATCAGTATATCAATAAGAATTCTTTTAAATTCATAATAATGAGGTCCGCCATGCAGATTAATCACGACCAATTCTCCTTCTCTTAACTCAAAAGGCGGTATAAAATATTGGTCGGTTCTTATTCCTTTACTTTCTAATAGAAGTTCTTTCATTTTATCACAATAAAGTCTACTTCAAGATTACACAATTCTATCTTCAAAACCAAACTCAAATAGTCAGAAAAATTGTATTTTTGCATTTAGGAAATATCCTTAAAAATATAAAAGAATTTTTAAATATCTTTGAATTATGAGCACAACACCAAAACCCAGACATATCGGCAGAAACATTAGCCGAATAAGAGAATTGAGAGACATGAAGCAGGAAGCGCTTGCGCAGGCAATTGGTACAAATCAGCAATCGATCTCTATTATTGAAGGAAGTGAAAGCGTTGACGATGAAAAATTAAAAAAAATTGCAGAAGCTCTAGGAGTTCCTGCCGAAGTAATTAGAAATTTTTCGGAAGAAGCTGTTTTTAATATTATGGGGAATACTTATCATAATGATTCTTCTTCTATCAAAAATCATAATTGCACTTTTAATCCTTTAGATAAACTTATTGAAATTATCGAAAAGAATGAAAAACTTTATGAGCGTTTGGTTGAAAGTGAAAAAGAGAAAGTGGCGCTTTTGGAGAAGTTACTTGATAAAAAATAGAATTTACGATATAAAAAAACCGAAGTCAATTGGACTTCGGTTTTTTATTTTTTTAGTTTTTATTCTTTTCCTTCTAATGCTATATTAAAGTGCCATTCATGTTGAAACCAAACATTAGCATCTTCAAGGCTATTATTTCTGCTAATTCTGGCTTGTCCTCCATAACCACTATTATAGCAGAAACCACTTCCAGTTTTAGTATCAGCTGAACTGCCTGAGGAGACACCTAATTTATCTCCATCAACTAAATACCAATAAAAGCTATATGCTTTATTAGCTTCAAAATAAAGATTTAGATTTTGCAGATCAAATGGAATAAAACCTCCATTAAAAGACTGTGAAACTTCAGTAGTTGTAGTCGCTAAAATATTAAAATTTGAATCCTTGATAATTAATTTCAATGTTACTCGCTTATTATACTTTTGCTTACCTTCATAATAAGCAAATCCTTCTTGAAGGTGAATACTAAAAGCTGAAGGAACTAAATTTTTATCAACTATTACTATTTGTCCAGTTCCAACATTTCTATCATAAGGTAATATATCATCTGGAGCATTAGTTCTGTTATCACCGCCAAACCACTTTGATGCATTTGTATCTGTACATGATCTTGATATTTTAGTGTTCATATGCTCTATTTTTACTTCATAAATCTTTTCTGCACCAGATTCAGACTTAACTGTAAAATTTACTGGTTCAGAATAATCTTTAATCGTTTTTGGGTCCGGTGTTACGGTTGCATATTTTGAAAATTTAAACTCAACATTTAAATTTTTAAGATCATTGCTTTCAGGAATTCTTTTCGTTATTAATCCGTTTTCGTTATTAATATCAGTGCTTAATACTAAATTTGGAGTTTTTACATTTACTTCCAAGATGAAATTATCTGTACTTGGCTCTCTTTTTATATCTACATTATAATTTTTGACATCTCCATTTTCTGCCGTCACTATAAAAATAACAGGTCCATTAATAGATTTAACCGTTACTGGATCTGGGCTTATTGTTGCTCCTTTAGGGATCGAAATATTTAAATTTATATTTTCTAATTCAAATGTACTCTCAACAATACCGCTTATCGAATTTTCTTCAATTGAAAATTCTTTGGTAATATCTCCTTTTGTGATTGTAAAAGACTGAATTGTATTTTCTTTACTTAAACTCACTTCTGAAACACAGGATATCATTAAAAGAGAAACAAAAAAGAAGGTTGAAAATAGGGTAATTTTAGTTTTCATAAATTTTCAGAGTTAGTTTATTGGCTGCAAATATTATCATTTACAATTCAATTTCTATACGGGAAACCGTATTCATTCAAAATTAAGAAGATAAAATTCATATTGTTTCCCGGAATATTTATTTAAATCATAGATATAATCTTTCATTTGAGAACAGCAAAATTAACCACTCAATTCTTCTACTTAATACACAAAGAAAAAACCAAACTTTTCAACTGCATGTCATTGTAACAAAAGCTCAATAAATAAGAAAACTTTAGTAAATCAATTTCACGCTGTTTATTTAAAATATGTAATTTTGAAATTCGAAGTTCAAAAATGAAATAATTATGAAATATCATCAAATAAACAGTGGTCTTTTTGTAAAAAACCGCAGAAAGTTCATGGCAGAAATGAAACCAAATTCTGTTGCCGTGTTCAATTCAAATGACATTTACCCAATTAGTGCCGACAGTACTTTACCTTTTGCGCAGCACAGAGATATTTTTTATCTAAGTGGTGTAGATCAGGAAGAAAGTGTTTTGCTTTTGTTTCCAGATGCGCCTTACGAAAGCCAGAGAGAAATTCTTTTCTTAAGAGAAACGAACGATCATATCGCGGTTTGGGAAGGTGAAAAACTGACTAAAGAACGCGCTTTTCAGGTTTCGGGAATTAGAACGGTTTATTGGTTACAGGATTTTCATAAAGTTTTGAACGAAATGATGACGTATGCCGATACGATGTACATCAACACTAACGAACATTACCGCGCATCTGTTGAAACAGAAACACGCGAAGCTCGTTTTGTAAAATGGTGGAAAGAGCGTTATCCGGCACATAATGTGGCAAAAAGCAACCCAATTTTACAAAGACTTCGTTCTGTAAAAGAAAGTGAAGAAATCGATTTGATTCAGCACGCCTGCGATATTACTGAAAAAGGTTTCCGCAGATTATTAGGATTTGTAAAACCAAATGTTACAGAATATGAGGTTGAAGCCGAATTAGCTCACGAATTTATCCGTAACCGTTCTAAAGGTTTTGCTTATACACCAATTATCGCTTCTGGAAACAATGCGAATGTTTTGCATTATATCGAAAATAACCAACAATGTAAAGACGGCGATTTATTATTATTAGACGTTGCTGCAGAATATGCGAATTATTCTAGCGATATGACAAGAACGATTCCTGTGTCAGGACGTTTTACAGATCGTCAGAAAGCGGTTTACAATGCCGTTTTAAGAGTTAAAAACGAAGCTACAAAAATGTTGACTCCAGGAACACTTTGGAAACAATATCATGTTGAAGTGGGTAAAATCATGACTTCTGAATTACTTGGTCTAGGTTTATTAGACAAAGCCGATGTTCAGAACGAAAATCCAGAATGGCCGGCTTACAAAAAGTATTTCATGCACGGAACGTCTCACCACATGGGACTTGACACGCACGATTACGGATTGCTTCACGAACCAATGAAACCAAATATGGTTTTTACAGTTGAACCAGGAATCTACATTCCGGCAGAAAAATTTGGAATTCGTTTAGAAGATAATGTTGTGGTTCAGGAAAAAGGAGAACCCTTCAACTTAATGAGAAACATTCCTGTTGAAGCTGATGAGATTGAAACTTTGATGAATGAATAAATAAAAAAAAGAGCTGCCTAGATTTTAGACAGCTCTTTTTGTTTATAAATATTTTATTGAAAACTTAATGTTTAATTTTTTAATATCACAGTTATCATTCCGTTAGGAATGTTTGGTCGGTAAAAAAATAAAGATCGCAGCATTTACGTTCCGTAGGAACGTTTGATGCATTCAATTGTTAAAAATGATATCAAAACCAAACGTTCCTGTGGAACGTAAACCATATTAACATTATAATTTTCTACCGACGAAATGTTCCTACGGAATAAAGAAATATGTAAAATAAAAAGGGTTGTCTACTTTAGACAACCCTTTTTATTTTATTTACAAATCGAATATTATCCGATTTTTGCTATCTGCACATCTAATTCGAATTTGCCTGTAGCTTCATTTTCGTTGATTAACTCAAAAAGCTCTAAAGCTCTTCTTGCGTTTTTCTCTTCTTCTCTTTGTTCTGCTACGTACCACATCATGAAATCTTCTGTAGCGTAGTCGTTTTCAGCTCTACATTTTGCAACCACTTTATTGATTGCCTGAGTAACTGCAATTTCGTTTTGCAAAGCAATTTCAAACACTTCTCTAAAAGAAGCAAATTCTTGCTGAACTTCTCCCACAGACGGCGTAACAGCAATCCCTCCCATATCTGTAATGAATTTAAAGATTTTTAGAAAGTGCTCTCTTTCTTCTTCAGCTTGCTTATATAAATATCCTGCTGTATTTGCATAACCGTTTCTATCTAACCATGCAGCCATAGCTAAATATTTGTTTGAAGCGTCGCTTTCTAATTTTGCCTGTAAATTCAATATATTTTCTATGCCTTCAGTTAATGAAGTGCTAGTTCTTAGTAAATCTTTCATAGTCTTAAATTTTAATAATGTAAAATTACTAAAATTAGACGGAAGAGTCCTAAGTGCCTGAAAATTTGGATTTAATCTAAGTAAGAATCTAAATAAGCTCTACGTTTACCATATTGCAAAGCATAGAATGCAGATTCAGGGTAAATTTTGTTCCGTTTAATAATTCTCTCAACTGCACTATTTCGCAGATTGTAAGATTTCTTGAAAAATTTCTCTTGGTAGTTTCAATCAATTGCGCATCTGACTTATCAGACAAGTCGTAAAGCATATTAAGAATGTCAACGTTATTAACCTTTCTTTGAAAAAGCAAAAAATCCTGAATTTTATAACTTGACACTGTATCAACAAAATTGATAATTATACTATTGGTCAAATCACATTGGTAACTGTATCCTTTTTCGGTTTCAAATAATACTTTGGTGGTCAAATCACTAACTAATGCCATTCTGATAAAATTATAACGATGCAAAAATATATAATTTCAGTGAATTAAATACATAATTAAGACTAATTTAAAATAACATTTTTTTTAAAACTAAAAAACTTTGGGATTGTGAGTCATTTTTAGCATTACGAACGGTTCGATATGAGAAAAAATAAAAAACGGTTTTCATTACTGAAAACCGTTTTTATTTTTTTTTTAAGTATCATTATTGCTTTAAAACTTTAAAAGTCTGTGTCTTTTCATCAGCTTTTATTTTCACAAAATAAACCCCGGTACTTCCGTTAATCATAAGATCTGTTTTTGAAGAATCAGAAAATACCTTTTCTGTTAATTTTGTTCCGTTAGTATCATAAAGCTGTATTGTGCCTCCTCCTGTATAACTTTTCAGATCTACTGAAATCTTTCCAGAAGTTGGATTAGGATAAACAACAGCGTTTGAAGTTTTTACAAAATCATCTGTCGACAATGTACTTTCATACTTAACAATTCCACAATCTTCATTAAAATGAATTACAGTTCCATCTATTTCATTAGTAGTTATTACACTTCCAAAACTTGTATAATTATTTGCTCTCATATTAGCACATAAATAAAATGAACCATCTTCGGCTTTAAAGAAATCATAGATATTGATTAAAGGCACATTAATATGATTTCGATTGTCTCCATTTGCAGTTATCTTTTTTAAATTGCCAGATAGATCATAAGTTGCCATAAAGAAATCATAATTGCTCATTGTCAGCTTATAGCTCTGTCCATTACCAATAATAAAATCTCCAGTTTCTGAAATTCCTCCAATAATATGCAATTTATTATTGTCTTTAATAATTTTATTTCCTCCGCTATTTGCATATTTACTCCCCGTTATCCATTCACATTTTCCTGCAGAATTAACTTTTGTTAAAAAGAAACTGCCAATATTATTTTGAGTAATTGAACCATCAGCATTTTCAAAAACATGCATTGCATTTGCATTGGTACAATTATTACTTCCTGTAATATAATTATTTCCTTCTTTGTCTGTAACCATTGAGCCAAATGTCACATTATTTTTGATTTCATTATTTTCTGTACTGCTTCTTGTTTTCCACTGAAGAATACCATCCTTATTATATTTTACTAAAAACATTCTTTGACCGTATCCAGCAAAACGTTTCAATACTTGGGGCGCTGCATTATTTCCTGCAGAATACAATTTTAAATCAAATTCATAATTTCCTCCAAAATAAATATTATTATCCTTATCTATACCGAGACTCTCAATTCCTGCACTATTAACATGATAAAGAGTAATTCCTGCGTACCAGATAACATTACCAAGAGGTGATATTTTCAACAATGTTAAATTATCTGCTTGTGTTGTTTCCATTGGCTGGTTAATCATTGTTGACTTAACACCATTAAAATATAGCTGATATTGGTTTGTATAAGCAGAGTTTAAATTAATTGTTGTAATTAAATTGTTGTCATTATCGATATATAGTTTTTTTGCCAATGGGCCGCTTGTCTCGCTATTTAAAATCCAGATAAGTTTACCTTGCTTATCTAGTTTCATAATATAACCGTAATTTACATTTGCCCCTGTTACAACACTGACTTTTATTCTTTCTCCTTTATTATCTATAAATGTACCATCATGTGTACCGCATATATAAATGTTTCCATCATGATCAACTACAGAAGAAAATATAATATCTCTATCTCTATTTGTCAGCGCATGTTCAGTACTTAACATCCATTTTAAAACTCCTTTTCTGTCATACTTAGTTAAAAAGCTTCCTATTTTATTTCTAAAGTTAGGCTTTACCCCAATCTTGGAATCAAATATCTGATCATTAAATCCTCCAGAAACCAAAAAGCCATCCTCAGTTGAAGTTAATCCATAATTACCTTCATATTCATATCCATTCCACTGAGAATCAACCCCGTCATTTATGAGTGCCCAACAATTATTTGATGTTTCTGAATCTTTATAAATATAAGGTCCATCTTTTTCTATTTTATCATAGCAGCCATTATCAGACCAAACTTCGAGATCAATCTTTGTATTACCTTCTTTTGAAAAACTTGTCTTATCTTGTGCCAAGCCGGAAGTTAATAGGGAGGCATTAGGTAAAAAATCCCACTTATAATTTTGTGCATCTATTGCTTTTTCATAAAATGTTACTTTTTCATCTGGATTTGCATTTATTATATCTGCATAAAAATCAGCCTGAGTATGTTCTACTGTAATATGAATTCTATCATTAAATTCTTTATAACAAGCCGCATCTCCATTTTTTGCCTGTAGATAATAATCTCCAGTTTTGCTTATTAAATTACTTTTAAAAGAAATTGTATGTCCATTACCAGGTCCGCTTGTTCCATAAGATCCAGCATCTCCATTTCTTCTTAGGGTATATACTACCCCAACTTCAGAATTTTGAATCTCTACATCTATTGATTCACTTTTACATAAAATATTATCACTAATTTTTACCGGAAGATTAATTATTGGAATTGGGCTTATATAAATCTTTTTGGTATCGGTAGATTCTATGCCATAACTGTTTTTTACAATATACTTTATATCGTAATTTCCCGCTGTTTTAAAACTATAAAAAACACTTCCACATACAGTACTTACCTGAACATCGTTTACAAACCATTTACAACTTGAAGTTGCTCCTCTTATGCCATCTAATTTTAAATTATCGCCAACACAAACTCCCGTTAGAGATGAAATATTCACATAAGGAACGCGTTCTCCTCCTCCATTAACAGTTTTTAAAATCACACCTGAATTACCACATGCATATATCGCAGCATTTGCCACCTGTTTCCAAAAAGAATTAATGGAATAATTTAATGACGTAGTCTGCCATTCTAAAACATTATTACCATAATTATAATAAATACCATGATCTGTTCCTATGTATTCACTATCTGAATTTGCCGAGATACATTTTGCATTTAATACCCCATTATAATAGTTTGTATGATTATTGTAAAGCTCGTTGTAAATATTGAAATGCAAAAATCTGTCACCAACTGCATAACTTCTGCCATTATTATATAGCCCCGTTCCATACGCTACAGCGTTGTTAGTCGAGTTTGGCGTTTTCATTTCCTGAAAATTATACTTATTATCAAAATATTCAAAATAAAATAATTTTCCGTTTGCAGCTATTTTACATTTACTATTATAGAAAGATATTGAAGTAAAATCATCATCACTCAGCTTCACTGCATCTTTTATTTTAGAAGCATTAAAAGTTACAACTAACCCGTTATTACCTACTGCAACGTACTCACCATTTATTCTGGAATAAGAAATATTATTTAGTTTTGAATTGATTGCACCAACATATAAAATTTCATATTTAAGCGCTGGCAATTCTATTTTCATTATAATTGCCTGACTTGTTAGTGTATTCTGTCCACATGCAAAAACAATTCCTGTTGAAGCAGAACCACTATCCTCAGCATAACAGTGTGTAAATTTGGTATTGTCATAAATTATTGCATTACCAGCATTATCAATTATTTTAAATTGTTGCCAGCTCTCTGCACCTTGACCTCCATTAGTTGTAAAGTACAAGCCTTTTTCTCCAGATACTAATCCATTATTACCAAAGAAAACTACACCGGTTAAATTATCAGTTAAACCTGTATCTAAATTAACCCACTGGCTAAATGAAAAATGAATATTAAACAATAAGAATAAGCAGAGTAAAGTTCTTTTCATATTTTAGTAGGTTAATTATTAAAAATCTGGTAAAACTAATAAATTTTAAACATGTTTTAACAAAAAATATTTTACACATCATAGGACTCATTATCAATATTTTAGCAATTCAAATTTCCTATTATAGCTTTAAAAAAGAAATCTAAAAACATTATATAAAGCTCAAAAATTCAAAACAGTTATTTTTGTAAAAATTATTATCGTGAAAAATATTCTATATAAAAACACTAATATCTCTTTTACAGATTCTGGAGAAGGAACTGCAGTAGTTTTACTTCATGGGTTTCTTGAAAACAAAAAAATGTGGACAGAATATGTCGATCTTTTTTCAAAAAAAAACCGTGTTATTACAATCGACTTATTAGGTCACGGCGAATCTGATTCTTTAGGCTATGTTCATGAAATGGAAGAAAACGCCAATGTTGTCAATCATGTTTTAGAACATTTAAAAATCGAAAAAGCAATTATCTTGGGGCATTCAATGGGTGGTTATGTTGGTTTGGCTTTCGCCGAATTGTATCCTGAAAAAATCCTGAAATTAGTTTTACAGAATTCAACTTCAAAAGAAGACAGCCAAGAAAAAAAACTCAACAGAACCCGCGCCATAAAAGCAGTAAAACAAAATTATATAAGTTTTGTTAGTTTGGCAGCTGCGAATTTATTCAGCGAAAACAACAGAACAAGATTAACCGAAGAAATCGAAAAAGTAAAAACCGAAGCTTTAAAAACGCCTTTGCAGGGAATTATCGCATCGCTGGAAGGAATGAAAATTCGAAAAGATCGTGAATGGCTTTTAAAAGAAAATCGTTTTCCGGTATTATTAATTTTAGGAAAAAAAGATCCTGTTTTAAACTACGAAGAAAGTCTTTCCCAAACTCAAAATACATCTGTAAAATTAGTTTCTTTTGAAGATGGACATATGAGCCAGATAGAAAATAAAGACGAGTTGAAATCCATTTTAGTAAACTACTTCGAGTAAAAACAGAAAATACCAAAAGCAGAAAAGGCCATTTCGAAAAATTACGAAACAGCCTTTTCTTCATTGTGGGGGCAAAAAATTATAATTTTGTAATAATGTCTTTTTTGAATTTTGCCAAAGTAGCTCTTGTTAATCCAAGATTTGCTTTTTTAGCGTCGACAGCTAAGTAAATAAAATACTGTCCGTCTTCAGAAACATCTATAATGTGTATTTGATCCGTCAATGTAATTAAAATATCGTTGATTTTTTGTTCTAATCCTAAAGCTTTAATGGCATTCAATTTTGCTTTTACAACTTCTAAATTGTAAGCAGATGCTAATTCAGGATCAAAATCTGATTTTACAGAAAGTGAGCAGTAAGACATTCCTGTCTCAACTTCAGTTACTGAAACTGCAATAAATCCGTGAACATTCTCTTTTAAATCATTTTGAAAATTTTGTAAAAAATCTGACATGTTTTATATAAAATATTGGTTTAAATTAATTATTGAAAACGGTATCCATTTTTCTAAGTAAAAGTCCCATTTTACTTATATCTTTAGAAAGCAATGCTACGCAATTATCATCCTCGCTTTTGTTTGCTACTACAATTCCGTCATTATTTTTAATCATAACTTGTTTTAAGTCACCATTATTAACATCTTCAGACATTTCCAAACACATTTTCAAAATCATTCCAATCATTGCGGCAACATTTCCGTCATATTCTAAATTAACCGATTCCAATAAAATTCCGTCAATATTAAAAGTAATTCCAGACTCAGCTCCAGTTTCTTCAACAAGTGTATTTAAATCAATCATATAACATTAATTTTTTAAGAAGGTCAAAGTTATTTTTAATAAAGAGAATTGTTCCATAAACACTTGTTAAAAAAAACCTTAAACACAACTAGCTGAGTAACTTTTATTTATCATATAATTAAACCTAATTTTTAAAAGAAAATCTTTAAAAAAATTTAACAGAAAAAAGATATTTACTCAAATTTGAAACATTTTAATTCATAAAATTCAAAACATACTTTCGCTTTATGCAGAGAGTCAGTTTAATAGAACTTTTTTCTAAATTTGCAAAAAATATTTCCGATGAAAACTGTAGATGAATTACGTTTTGACTTAAATGTAAAATTGATGAAGTTTAGAAGATTTCGTTTTGAAAATGGACCAATAAATGCTTCAATTTCAGAAGAACCTGCAAAAAAAGGTTTCTTCAAAAAAATATTTAGTTAAAAACCACTTACAAAAAGCTGCAATGATTTTTCAATCTAAATTGCAGCTTTTTCCTTTATGTTCTGAATCTTAACTTCAACAAGAGAAAAAACTGCTAAAAGAACAGGACTACATTTTTTTAGTAAAATTTATATCCGTCATATTTCTTCGCTTCAAAAGAATTTATTTTTTAAGTGTAACCTTTAGAATTCCTGATTTAAGATGTGAAGCAAAAAAACTAAAATGATAAGAAAACTAAACAATTTCCATTTTTAGTTTAAAGCAGAACTTTTTCTTAAAAAGCGACTAAAAAGCTCATGTCTAAAGTGAGTAAGATAAAACATATAAATTTGAAAAATTCCCTTATTTTGTTTAGCGCACCAATTTTTAAATCGCTTTTTTAGAATACAGAATATAATCGCAAACTATTTAAAATTCAGAAAAACGATTTAGATTTTTTCTTCGAAAGGAATTTCAATATTAAATATCTCGCTTAAAAGCAATACAATTTCTTCAACATAAGAATTTAAAACAGCCTTAGAAACCGTAATTTCCAGGTCTTTTTCTTCTTTAAATCCAAATGGCAAAAATCCTGATTTTAAATTTTTAAAAGAGATAATACCAACTTCAATTGGCGTTTCTCCAGCCAGTTCTTCGTACATAAAAGCATAAGCTAACACTTGAATGATTTTGTCGTTTTTAAGCTCTTGTGTTAAACCATTCCAGGATTTAAGTACAACATTGGCTTTTTCTACTTTTCCTGTCTTATAATCAACGATTCTTATTTTTCCGTTGCGAAGTTCAATTCTATCTACATTTCCTTTAATTAAAACCGGAAATGGCAGTTTTGGATGAGTTAATTCACGTTCAAAAGTTTTCTCCAATGCAATTATCTGAATCGCATCGCCATTTTTAATTGATTCTAATTCAATTTTCAAAAAATTAGAGACATTTCGTTTTGCTACTTCAAACGCAAGAAGATTTCTTCCCTTTTTAATTTCACCTTCTTTGTAAACCAGTTTAAATTGTTTTAAAACTTCATCATCCAGCAATTTAAAGCAATTTAAAATATCCGTTTCAGAAATAAACTTTCCAACAAAAGGGTCATATAAAGCTTTTAATGTTTCGTGAATAATAGTTCCGAGTGTGTTTAATGCAATATTTTCTTCTACTTCTTCTACCTCGCGAATACGAAGGATTTTTTGAAAATAAAAATCTATAGGATTACGAATATAACTTGTTAATGCCGAAGGCGAAAACCCTTTTGACGCAATTTCTTTTAATCGTTCCATAACCGCTTCTGATTTAGGAATGACCATTGGCTGGTAAGCCGTAGAAGGCAGAACTGGGTTGTAAATATCAAAAGTCAAATTATGTCTGGATTTTTTTTCGACTTCAAGCTGCGTTATAAAACGGCTTCTTTCGCCGGCATCTAATCCGTCATTTTCGGTATTATAAATTAAATAAATATTCTTTGCACGCTGTAGTAAATGATAAAAATGATAGGTATAAATTGCATCTTTTTCTTTAAAAGTTGGCAGACCTAATTCTTTTTTAACATCATAAGGAATAAATGAATTTTGGGATTTTCCTGCCGGGAATTTCCCTTCGTTCATCGAAGTAACAATTACAGTTTCAAAATCAAGAACACGACTTTCAAGAACTCCCATAATTTGAAGTCCGCGCAAAGGCTCGCCTTCAAACGAAACTTCTGCTACATCAATAATTTGTTTGTAAATAGCATGAAGTGTGTCAATATTATCAATATGCTTGTGCTGTGAGTAATAATTGATGAGTTTATTTATTACTTTAAAAACAGCATAAACAAAAGTTTTTGCAATTTTTTCTTCTTCATTATCATTGCTGAAATTCTGTTTTATAAGCAGTAAAACTGCCGAAATATTTTCAAGAACAGCAATTGATCCATTTTCCCATTTTTGAAACAATAACGAAAACAGTTTTGAAGGATTTGGATTTAGATCCAAAATTTTATTCAGCGTAATAAAAGTATAATTATTCTCTTTTATAATTCTAACTAAATGATGCACATTTGCATAAGGCTCTACCAAAGGATGCGTTAAAATATCGAGTACATCTTTATAATAAAAAACATAGCTTCCACCAGCGCGGGAAAGCGCATTTGTATGCATTTTAAAAAATTTTGCCACTAATATCTGCGAAGGATTTTTTTTTCCCGAATATCCCATCGTGATATTCAAAGCCCCAACAGAAGAAGGAAGTGAATACAAAACAGGAATTAATAAATTTTCTTCGCCTAAAACCACCGCAACTTTATCTAAAGAAGCTGAAGGATTATTATTAATTAAATCTTCAATAATACTGCCTGCAATTTTAGCCTGTCCAATAGTTTTTGGCGTACCAATTACCTGAATGTTTTTGTTTTGAGAAAAATCATCTACAATCCATTCAAATGGATGAGATTTATAGTATTTCCAGCTCTCTTTAAAACGACGTACAAAAAGTCCTGCATCATGAAACGGATCATTCAAAAACGTTTGATCGACATCCCAATAAATTTTAGCCTGATCAAGTGCCAAAAGATGCTGCACTATTTTTTCTTCGGCAGCGTTTAAAGCATTAAACCCCGCAAATATAAAATTGCGATTTGTAATTGTATTCGAAAAATGATTTAGATTATTTACGGCTTCTCTATAAATCAAGCCTTGGTAACCTATTGACTTATTTAGCAGATGATTATAAAATGAATCGTAATATAGAGGAAGGAGTTTCCAGAAGTCAATATAATTTTCCAGAAGTTTGGTTTTGTTTTCTACTTCAATTCCCCATTTCTTAATATCCTCAATATCTTTCAAGTAAGACAAAACATGATACGGATCCAGAAGATAACGATCAATTTCATTAAAATCCTGTAAAAGTGTCTTTGCCCAGTTAGCAAATAATTCGAACGATTGTTGATGCTGTTTCTCAGTTATTGACAAATAAACTTCATAAAATTCAAACAACAGCTCAATAGAATCAACTGATCTAATTGATGCTACATCCTGTACAAAATCTTCAATACTTATAATTTCCGGAGAAAGAATTGTTTTTGATGTTTCTTTTTTAAGAGCTTCAATGAGGAAAACTTTGGCTCTTTTATTAGGAAGTACAATGGTAGTTTCAGAAAATTTGTCTGAAAAATTTTCTATTACAACACCAGCAATTTTCTCTAAGAAAGAAGTATTTATCATAGGATAAAAATAAAAAAAGCCATTCAATTAAGAATGGCTTTTCTATTATTTATTTACTAAAGTAAATTATAGTTTACCTTGGTATTTAGAACCTACGTGTTTAATTTCAGTTCTTCTGTTTTGAGCTTTACCTGCAGCAGTTTTGTTACTAGCAACTGGTTGAGAAGATCCAAAACCTTTAGCTTCTAAGTTTTCTGGGTTAACACCTCTTTCAACTAAAGCGTTTAATACAGCGTTAGCTCTATCCTCAGAAAGTTTTTGGTTTACTTTCGCAGAACCTGTACTATCTGTGTGTCCTTCGATGCTGAATTTAGCGTTAGGGTAGTTTTTAAGGATTTCTTTAATAGCATCTAATCTAGCTGGAGTTTCTTTGTCACCAGTTTTGAAAGTAGCTTTTCCTGAGTTGAAGTAGATTGCTCTAGCTTGAACTTTAAGATCTTCTAAAGCTTGAGAAGTTACTTCAGGACATCCTCTGTTACTAGCTGGACCAGGAACTGTAGGACAATCGTCATCTTTATCTAATACACCATCTTTATCAGCGTCTAAGAAAGGACAACCACCATTTTCTTTAGGACCTGCAACTGTAGGACATTTATCGTCTTTATCAGCGATTCCGTCACCGTCAGTATCAGGACAACCTTTTAAAGCAGCTAAACCTGCAGTATCAGGACAAGCGTCATCTTTATCAGCAACACCGTCACCGTCTCTATCAGGACATCCGTTTAATGCAGCTAAACCAAATTCGTTTGGACAAGCATCAGAAGCATCAACGATTCCGTCACCGTCAGTATCAGGACATCCGTTGAATTGTTTTAAACCAGCAACATCTGGACAAGCATCATCTTTGTCGTAGATTCCGTCTCCGTCAGTATCTTTACCTCCGAATTTGAAAACTAAACCTGCAGTGTGTTGGAAGTGAGATGGAGCATCTGGAGTTCCAGATACATCTTGTCTATCACCACTAACAGCCCATTTGTATCTTGTAGCTAACTCAAGACCAATAGCATCTGTAAACCAGAAAGTAACACCAGCACCTGGGTTAACAGTTCCAAAACTGCTATCTCCGAAGAAAGTATAACCACCACCAACAGATAACGAAGGATCAACCACTTTAGATTTGATTAATTCTTGGAAGCTGTATTTGATAGTAGCATCAATTCCGTAGTACATTAAGTCACCAGGATTAGAAACAACGTTTCCTCTCGCATCGTGCCCAGCAGCAGTTGGAGCGAAAGTTACATATTTATCAATTTTGTTTACAGATCCTTGTAAACCAACTGAGAAACCACTCCCTACATATCTAGATACTCCAATGTAAGATAATGATGGTAAAATATTCCAGTTGTCTTTTACTGCGAATGGCTGCGAGAAGTGCTGATCAAAAAATCCACTTCCTGCTCCCGAACTTGTTCTCGTATCCACAGCATTAACCCCAAAAGAGATCGCCCATGGATTGTTACTGTCTTGCGCGTGTGAGCTTAAACCCATCGCCATCAATACAGCAACTAAAAGTTTGTTAAGATGTTTCATACTTAATTTTTTTAATTACAATTTAGTTAATTACAAGCAAAAGTAACACCAAATTTTTTAAATACAAAATCAAATGTTAAAAAAAACCTACAAAAAAACACCAAATGTGGCAATTATATAACTTTTAACATTTTACCTGTTAATTTAAATGCTTCTATAGCCTTGTCTAACTGTTCTTTGGTATGTGCGGCCGAAAGCTGGACTCTTATTCTTGCTTTATCTTTAGGAACTACCGGAAAGAAGAATCCTATTACATAAATTCCTTGTTTCAAAAGTTCGTCTGCCATTGTCTGCGATAATTTGGCATCATAAAGCATAACCGGAACAATTGCCGAATCGCCATCGATTATATCAAAACCGGCTTCTTTCATTCCTTGTTTAAAATAATTAGTATTCCATTCCAGTTTATCTCTAAGCGTTGTATCTTTTTCTAATAATTCGAAAACTTTTATTGAAGCCCCAACAATAGCCGGCGCAAGTGAATTCGAAAACAAATACGGTCTTGAACGCTGACGCAGAATTTCAATTATTTCTTTTTTAGCTGTAGTATATCCGCCCATTGCCCCTCCAAGTGCCTTGCCAAGAGTTCCTGTAATAATATCAACACGCCCCATTACACCTTTTGCTTCCAGCGTACCTTTTCCTGTAGCACCAATAAATCCGGCAGCATGGCATTCATCAACCATAACTAATGCATCGTACTTATCTGCGAGGTCACAAATTTTATCAAGTGGCGCTACTAAACCGTCCATAGAAAAAACTCCATCTGTTACGATTATTTTAAAGCGGGCTCCCGCTTCATTTGCTTTGATTAATTGTTGCTCCAGATCTTCCATATTACTATTTTCATAGCGATAACGAGCTGCTTTACATAAACGAACTCCGTCAATAATAGAAGCATGATTTAAACTGTCAGAAATAATTGCATCATTTTCACCTAATAAAGGTTCAAAAACACCGCCGTTTGCATCAAATGCTGCAGCATATAAAATTGTATCTTCTGTACCATAAAAATCAGCAATTTTTTTCTCTAATGTTTTATGAATATCCTGTGTTCCGCAGATAAATCGAACAGACGACATCCCGAACCCGTGAGTATCCATTACATCTTTTGCTGCCTGAACAACATCAGGATGCGACGAAAGCCCCAAGTAGTTATTGGCACAAAAATTTAAAACTTTTTCTCCTGTAGAAATTGTTATCTCTGCACCTTGCGCAGACGTGATAATACGCTCTTTTTTGAAGATTCCATTTTCTTCGATTGTCTGCAGCTCACTTTGCAGATGTTCTTTAATTTTACCGTACATTTTTAAATTTATTTAAAACGTTAAAAATTAACAACTTAGCAATAAAAAAGCCACGTTATTTCTTTAACATCTGATTAATTTTTTCACAAATTTACCACTTCAATATCCGACCCTATATATATCAAAGCCTTTTTTAACACTTTGTATCCTAAATCCTCAATGGCATCTTGATATTCTTGAATTTGCTGCTGATATTTTGACTTAACAGCTCCAGTTTTATAATCCAAAAGATAAGCTTCCTGATTATTTGTCAACACTACTCTATCAGGTTTTAGAATTTTACCTGCTTTTTGAACAATCGTCTGCTCATTTAAAATTTTATATTCTCCATTAAAACAAATACTCAATTCCGGATGATTAACAATTTCATGAAGCGTCTTTAAAACCATTTCCGACTGATCAATCGTAATTAATCCATTTTCGAGCGCTTTTACAATGGCGAGATCTATATCTGATTTATCTTTTACAAAAGCTAAAATTTCATGTACAATATTTCCATAAGAAATAGCTTCTTGTTGATGAGTCCCCCACATTAGGGCTTCGCGTTGTGCAATTTTTATATTTTTTGGATTTAAAACCTCTTTTACAATTGGTATTGTTTTAACCAAATCAACTGTTTTTTCAGACTTTGAGAGTTTTGTTTTATTTCCAAATTCGTATTCCAATTTTTCAGCATCAAAAATTCCTTTATGCATTAAATATTTTATAAAATACGATGCCATATTATTGGGCAGCTCTCCGTCTTTTCTTTCCTTCAGTGATTGCGAAATAATATACAACTGCTCTTCGGCACGTGTCAATGCTACATATAAAACATTAATATTATCCAGCAATTCTTCTTGCTTTTTCAGATTAAAAACTGCCGATGCACTTTCACCAAAACCTTCCACCGCACTACTGTTATCAATAAGAGCTTTTGGAATACCCAAATCAGTTTCTTCAGCATCGAGCCACAACTTATCTTTTGGTTTTCTATTATAATCTTCTTCTGCAAAAGGCATAATGACAACCGGAAATTCCAATCCTTTCGATTTATGAATAGTCATTATTCGAACAGCATTATTTCCTTCTGGAGATGGAATACTGAATTTCTCTGAGTTCTTATCCCAAAAACTCAAAAAGTCTGCAACTCCTGCCTGATTACGAATATCTCTTTCTAAAACAATATCCAGAAAAAACTGCACATAGGCATTTCCTTCAGACGGAAGTATAAATTTTGAAATGATAATTTCTACTGCTTCATAAAGCGACTTTTTTCTAACATTTTCAAAAGAAAGTGAAACATCAAAATTTAAAAGCCATTTTTCAAAATCCTCTTCAAATCTCTGCGCCATTCCTTCGGCAATAAAATCATGTATTGGCAATTCAATTTCTTTATTTTCGGCCAAAAAATGAAGAAAATTAGCTTTTGATTCTAAATCGGCATTATTATTTAAATATCGCAGGAGATTAATAATCAAACGGACTTCAGTCGCATTTTTAATCATTAATGTTTCTGATGATAAAAGCGGAATATTCTGTTCTGTTAAGTAATTCGCAATCGCAATTCCCTGATCTCTTTTTCGGGTCAAAATCACGATATCTTTATATTCAAATCCTTCCCGAATTACTTTTTGAATTGTATTTAAAGTTCCCAAAACATACAAATCTGACTTTTCGATTACTTCATCTTCATCTGCAAAATCATTTTTTTCTATTATTGGAAGAAATGTAATATTGACATAACCGCCTTTTTTGGAATTTGTATTTTGAAAACTATGATTTTCATATAAATCTTTATAATCTTCATTTGAAAATTCTGAAGAAATCAGTTTAAAAAAAGCATTATTAAATTCAATTACTTCGCTATAACTTCGATAATTTGTATTTAAATGTCTGATAGCTTTATCCGGATTTACAAACGGGTTTACATCTTTACTTAATTCAATAAACTGTTCTGCTTTTCCTCCGCGCCAGCGATAAATCGATTGTTTTGGATCTCCAACAATCATCAAAGTTCCTTTATTTCCTAAATCGTCTAATCCGGAAAGTGAATTGTCGATAAGCGGAATCAGATTCTGCCATTGCATTTCTGAAGTATCCTGAAATTCATCAATAAAAAAATGGCGGTATCTTTCACCCAAACGTTCATAAATAAATGGCGCCGGCTGATTTTGAATTTCACGATGAATTATGGCATTGAATTCTGAAATAGATAAAATATTCTGTTCTGATTGAATTTTAGCTAATTCATTGCTCACTGTATTTAGCAACGAAAGCGGTGTTATATTTTTCAGAAAGGCTTTATAAAAATCTCTTTTTTCGAAGTTTTTATAAATCTTCTCCAAAATCGAAAGTAAGTCTGGAATTATATTTTCGATTAAAGTTCTGTCTTTTGCCGTTTTATTAATAGCAATATCATCGAACTCATGAAAAGTTTTATTTCTTGGATTGAACTTTCCGTCACGAATACTTTCTAAGTGATTTGGAAATGTTCCTCTTGAAAAAGATTTTAAATCTATTCCGTTTTGATCAATTAACGAAAGAGCTTCCTTGGCAAACTCTTCATTTTCTGATTCAAGCTCTTTGCACAAAGCCAGCATTTTCTTTTTAATCTCAACAAACTCTTCGATTGTTTTATCATTAAAATGCAGAATTTCGTTTCGATTATTTTCATTTAAAACCAAACGTCCGGTTTCCAGAATCTCTCTCGAAATATCCCAGCTTTTATCGTCGTCGGTTTTTTCCATTGTAAAATCGATCAGCAGTTTTGTCAGCGTTTCATCCTGACCAGCCTGAGCGATAATAGCATCTACAGCTTCAACCAATAAATTTTCGGTATCTAACGTGACTTCAAAAGTCATGGGAAGATTTAAATCGTGTGCAAAAGCCCTGATTACTTTATGAGTAAATTTATCAATAGTAGAAATATCAAAAGCAGTATAATTATGAATTAAGTGTTTAATGATACTTTGTGATTTTACTTTTAGCTGAATAATAGAAAGCCCAGTGTCTCTGGACAAATCTTCCATTAAATCCACTGCTTTTGCAGAAGGTTCTTCTTTGGCAAACTCAGACAAACTACCCACAATACGGCTTTTCATTTCATGAACCGCTTTGTTGGTAAATGTTATTGCCAAAATATTACGATAAGCATCGTTTTTGGGAGAAGAAAGAATAATTTTTAGATATTCTTTAACCAAAGTATAAGTCTTTCCTGATCCTGCAGAAGCATCATAAATGGAAAAAGACGGACTTTGCATAATTCTGATTTTTTGTATGGTAAAAATAACACATTAAAAAACTAAATCCCAATAATTAAAAATTCCAAATTCCAATATTTATGCAATAAGCATTATATATTGGAATTTGGAATTTATTTATTTTAGAATTTTAAAATCCTTATGCGTGTTTTGGGAATGCTCTTTTATTGAAAACTAATAATATTCCAACTCCTGTCGATATTGCCATATCGGCAACATTAAAAATAGCATTGAAGAACATAAAATGTTTACCTCCAAAAAATGGAAGCCATGATGGAAGTTCTCCTTCCCAAATAGGAAAATAAAACATATCTACAACTAAACCATGAAACCATGTTCCGTATGGTTCCGGTGAAAAAATTGTAGCCAGATTATGCGTACTGTCATCAAAAATTACTCCGTAAAAAACAGAATCAATAATATTACCGGCAGCTCCGGCAAAAATTAAAGCAATAGAAACTATTAAATAGGTTGAATGTCGTTTTTTAACCGAATCAGAAAGCCAGTAAGCGATCCCGCATACTGCAAAAATTCTAAATACAGTTAAAATTAATTTTCCATATTCGCCAGGTATTTTTGTTCCCCAGGCCATTCCTTCATTTTCAATAAAATGAATTCTAAACCAATCAAAAATCACAACTTCTTCACCTAAAACAAAGTTTGTTTTTACATAGATTTTAGAAAGCTGATCGACAATTAAAACTAAAAATATAAGGAAATACGCTTTTCGTAATGACATTTTATGAATTTTTGATGCGCAAAAGTAACAATTAAATCAAAAAAAACGCTCCATTAGGAACGTTAATTGTTTTGTAATAAAACTAAATAAAAGCTGCCTGCTAAATATTAAGTTTTAAATCTATTATTTTGAAGCCGTTTTTGCCGGGCTGTCTGTAAAGAAATCCGATATTGATTTAAAGATTCCTTTGCTTGGTTTTCCCGCTGCTGCTCTCTTAGCTTCAGTCTTTTTTACCTCTGCTTTAAATTTAATACGTAGTTTTTCAAATTCCTTCAATCTGTGCTCGACGTCAGAATTCACATCTTTGAATTTCAATACTTTAGCCATAGTGTAAGTTTTTTAAGTAAAAAAATAAAATATTTAACGATTTGGTTTTACAATAATACATAATTTAATTTATATTTGTTAATAAAAATTAACACTTGTTTAGGAGAAATCGCAACTACAACCTATAATACATTACCAAAAACGAATTAATTTTAACATTTCCCCAAACCTTACAAATATGAATGAAATAACTACTATTCTTAACAACTTTTTGGTCGACACTAAAGCAAGCGCTGCTTTAATTTTAAACGGAAAAGGAAAACTAATCACTTCCCTTAATCTTGACTACAGTGACAGTATTGCCGCAATGAGTGCCGCAATTTTATCAATGAGTGAAAAATTTTTAATTGATTTAGAAAAAGGCGCTTTAAAACAACTTTACTTAAAAAGCTCCGATGGGGTTGTCGTCGGAAATAAAATAAGCGGTTCCAACTTCGTGATTGTTTTTTCAAAAGAAGGAAGCAACCTTGGCTTATTAATGCATTCTACAGATGAATTATCTGCAGAGCTAAGCAAAAATTCCCTATTAAAATAACATACGTCTATTAACCACACAAAACCCCAAAAACTATGAGTAACGATTTTTTAAACGTGTTTTTAAATGAAATGAAAACAAACGTAAACGGCTTTATAGCAGTTGCTGTAACAGAAATTGAATCAGGATTAAGCTTTGGAAATATCACTATTGATCCTGGTTTTGATCCTGAATTAGCTGCCGCTTACAATTTGGAAGTTGTAAAAGCCAAACTGAACGCTGTAAAAGCATTAGGATTAAATCAAGACATTGAAGATATCTTGATTACACTTTCAAATCAAATTCACATTATTGACATTTCGCCAAACAAAAAGTTTATGATTTATCTTGCTGCAGACGCAAGTAAAGCAAATCTTGGAATGACAAGAGCAGTTTTAAGAAAACACAAAGCTGATTTAGAAAAAAATCTTGCTTAATTTTTCATTTTAATTAGAACTATCTTAAAAGATGGTTCTAATTAAAATATTTTTTTTCTCACTTATTTCGACCGTTTTTCTTTCTTACAAAAAGCACCTTTGCTTTTTGGATACATCTTTTATTGTTTGCAATTAATTTCTTTCAAAAACAATAAAATACCTCAATGCCCTTAAATACTCAAAACATTAAACAAAAAAACGCCCCTGAAAGGAGCGCTTTATTTGAGTTTATTTTAATTATCTCTGCAAGTTTTTAGCTTCGATACTCATTGTTGCGTGAGGAACGATTTTAAGCCTTTCTTTGCTGATTAATTTTCCTGTTACTTTGCAGATACCGTACGTTTTATTTTCAACGCGGAATAAAGCATTTTTTAAATCACGAATGAATTTCTCTTGTCTAATAGCCAACTGAGAGTTTGCTTCTTTTGACATGGTCTCACTTCCTTCTTCAAAAGCTTTAAAAGTTGGAGAAGTATCATCAGTTCCGTTATTCAAATCGTTCATGTATGCACTTTTAATCAAATCAAGATCTTCTTGTGCTTTTTTAATTTTTGCCTGGATTATTTCTTTGAACTCTGCTAAATCTGCATCAGAGTATCTTGTAATTTCATCTATCATTTTATAATTATTTTGAAATTAATATCACTGTTTTAATATCATCAAACTCAATTTCTGTGCCGTTTTCTAAAACGTCTGCAAAAACCAGGTCTTCTGTTAATGTTTCTGATTTAATGTAATCTTCATTTTTTGAAACCGCCTCTTCTAAAAGACCGTCTCTTTTAAGTTGAACTTTAATTTTATCTGTAACCTCAAATCCAGAATCTTTTCTGATGTTTTGAATTCTGTTTACTAATTCTCTCGCGATACCTTCGTTTTTCAATTCTTCGGAGATTGTAATATCAAGCGCAACCGTAATTTCGTTTGAATTAGCAACCAGCCATCCTTCGATATCCTGCGATGTTATTTCGACGTCTTCTAATGATAAAGTTACATTATTTCCTGCAATAACAATATCCAGCGTTCCCTGCTTGTCCAACTGGTTAATCTGATTCGCAGAAAATCCTTGTATTTCCTTAGAAATCAAGCCCATATCTTTACCAAAACGCGGTCCTAATGTTTTAAAATTAGGTTTAATTTGTTTCACCAAAATACCAGAATCGTCATCTAAAAACACGATTTCTTTCACATTTACTTCTGCTTTTACAAGGTCAGAAACGGCTTCGATTTCAGCACGATGATTCTCGTCAAGTACCGGAATCATTACCTTTTGCAGAGGTTGACGAACTTTTATCATCTCCTTTTTACGTAGTGATAACACCAAAGATGAGATCGTTTGCGCCTTCTGCATTTTGCTTTCCAACGTTTTATTAACAAAGTTTTCGACAAATTTTGGGAATTCAGCCAAGTGAACACTAGCAAAATCCTCGGTTCCCGTCGAAGTTGTTAAATCGCGGTACAATTTATCCATAAAAAATGGAGCAACCGGAGCGCTTAATTTACTGATTGTAAGCAAACAAGTATAAAGCGTTTGGTAAGCAGCAATTTTATCTTTTGCGTATTCTCCTTTCCAGAAACGACGACGGCATAAACGAACGTACCAGTTACTTAAGTTTTCCTGAACGAAATCAGAAATAGCTCTTGTCGCTTTTGTCGGCTCGTAATCTTCGTAACATTCGTCAACAAATTTTATTAACGAATGCAATTCAGAAATAATCCATTGATCGATTTCCGGTCTTTCGTTTAACGGAATTTCAGCTTCTTCGTATTTAAATCCATCGATGTTTGCATATAACGAGAAGAACGAATACGTATTGTATAATGTTCCAAAGAACTTACGCTTAACCTCAGCAATTCCTTCAAGGTCAAACTTTAAGTTATCCCACGGATTTGCATTCATAATCATGTACCAACGCGTAGCATCCGGGCCGTTTTCTGCAATGGTTTTAAACGGGTCTATCGTATTTCCTTTACTCTTAGACATTTTAATTCCGTTTTTATCCAAAACAAGACCATTTGAAACTACGTTTTTGTATGCAATTTTATCAAAAACCAAAGTTCCGATTGCGTGAAGCGTATAAAACCATCCTCTAGTCTGGTCTACTCCTTCAGCAATAAAGTTTGCTGGAAAATCTTTGTTTTCATCAATTTTTTCTTTGTTTTCAAAAGGATAATGCCATTGTGCATACGGCATTGCTCCAGAATCAAACCAAACGTCAATCAAATCACTTTCACGCTTCATTGGCTGGCCAGAAGCCGAAACTAACGTTATTTGATCTACTACATTTTTATGCAAATCGATTAAATCATAGTTTGATTCGTCCATGTTTCCGATTTCAAATCCTTTAAACGGATTTTCTTTTTGGAAACCTGCTTCGATCGATTTCTCGATTGCATTGTACAATTCTTCAACAGAACCGATAATAATTTCTTCTTTTTTATCTTCTGTTCTCCAGATTGGCAACGGAATTCCCCAATATCTAGAACGAGATAAGTTCCAGTCGTTGGCATTTTTAAGCCAGTTTCCAAAACGTCCTTCACCAGTAGATTTAGGTTTCCAGTTGATAGTTTCGTTCAGGTCGAACATTCTATCTTTTACATCGGTTACTTTAATAAACCATGAATCTAGTGGATAATATAACAACGGCTCATCTGTTCTCCAACTGTGTGGATAACTATGTACGTATTTTTCAACCTTAAAGGCTTTATTTTCTTCTTTTAATCGAATAGCGATTTCAACATCTACAGATTTCTCCGGAGCCTGTCCTGCATCGTAATATTCGTTCTTAACATATTTACCAGCTAAATCACCTAAATGAGAAGTGAATTTCCCTTGTAAATCTACTAAAGGCACTGCATTTCCGTCTTCGTCTAAAACTAACATTGGCGGCACTTCTGGTTTTGCTTCTTTTGCGACTTTAGCATCATCCGCACCAAAAGTCGGCGCTGTATGCACAATTCCTGTTCCGTCTTCTGTTGTTACGAAATCACCAGAGATTACTCTAAATGCGTTTTCAGCATTTTCATAAGGCAACACGTAAGGCAATAATTGCTCGTAACGGATTTCTACTAAATCTGCTCCTTTTGCTTCGGCTAAGATTTTATATGGAAGTTTTTTATCGCCGTTTTTAACATTGTCAAAATCAGCATCGTCTTCACTTAAGAAAAATCCTTTTCCAAATTGTTTTCCAACTAAGTTTTTAGCCAGAACAACATTGATTGGCTCAAAAGTATATTGATTGAAAGTTTTAACTAAAACATAATCGATTTTTGGACCAACAGTCAAAGCTGTATTTGACGGAAGTGTCCAAGGAGTTGTCGTCCAAGCTAAAATGTGGATGTCCCCAAAACCTTGTAAAAACGAAGGTAAAGTTTCTGGCAATGTTTTAAACTGAGCAACAATTGTTGTATCAGTCACATCACGGTAAGCTCCCGGTTGGTTTACTTCGTGAGAAGATAATCCTGTTCCTGCTTTTGGCGAATATGGCTGAATTGTATACCCTTTGTATAACAAACCTTTATCGTAGATTTGTTTCAAAAGCCACCAAACAGACTCCATATATTTTGGTTTATAAGTAACATATGGATCTTCCATATCTACCCAATAACCCATTTTTTCGGTCAAATCATTCCATACGTCGGTATAACGCATAACGGTTTTTTTACACGCTTCGTTATATTCTTCGATAGAAATCGTTTTACCAATATCTTCTTTTGTAATTCCTAATTCTTTTTCGGTACCCAATTCTACAGGCAAACCGTGAGTATCCCAACCAGCTTTTCTTTTTACCTGAAAACCTTTCTGAGTTTTATATCTGCAAAAAATATCTTTAATCGCACGCGCCATTACGTGGTGAATTCCTGGTAATCCGTTTGCTGAAGGCGGACCTTCAAAAAATACGTAAGGTTCAGCACCTTCGCGAGTTGTTACACTCTTTTCAAATATATTTTCTTTCTTCCAAAAATCAAGAACTTCAGACGCTACAGTTGGTAAGTCAAGTCCTTTGTATTCAGTAAATTTTGTACTCATTTTATCCTTTTCTTAAACGAGGTGCGAAAGTAAGGAATTTTGAGGAAAATAGATAAAAGATGACAGAAAAAAGACTGGTTTGAGGAAATTTATAACATAATTTTTAACAAATGCCAAGCTTTTGCAGGATTTACAAAAAAGAAAGCTCAGAATACTCAAATATTTAAACAAAAAAACTACAGCTATCGAACTGTAGTTTTTTCTTTATTTTTTTGATTTTATTATTTGCAGGCATCTAGTGCTTCTACAAATTTCATAAACGCATTAAGATCATTTTGAAATTCTGTTCCGTTTGTTCTTGCTGCTAATTTCGGACAAGGCCTTGCTAATTCAGCAAATTTTGATTTCGTATTCATCTGCCAGCCAACAGAACTTGTTGAAGCTCCAAAAGCATCTTCTTTCTTTTTAATAATTATCTCATTGTTTTGGTATCCGTATAATGAAATTGTTTTTCCATTTAAAATTTCACGAACAAATCTAAATACCGGTTTTGATCCCGCTCTTAAAGCTTCTTTAAAAGACACTGTTGAATAAAAATCATTTTCCTGAATTGTTAATCTTGTCACCTGATCTGCAAAATAAGTTTTGAAGATATGATTGTGATTTCCGTTTTCGTCAGGAATACTTACTGAAACTTTTCGATCTAAATTACCTAAAGCATTTATTCTCGAATATCCTGAAACAGTATCATTTGTAGTCAGAATAAGAGAGATCAATTGATATTTTGGATCATTTTTTAAAAAATAATTAGGATCTAAATTGATTACATCAGAATCTTCATTCTTAATTCCGTTTGATCTAAGTTCTACATCCATGTGCCTGCTTTTAACCTGATTTACAGCAAACATTTCTCTTAAACTTTCATTTTTGATTTTTATACCTTCTGCATCTGAAGCATCGTATTTATTAGCAAGTAATTTAGCGCACCAAATATCTGATTCGTCTGGCATGTCTAAATAATGATAAATAACAGCAAGATTAAAATATGCCTCATACCTAAGTTTTCTGTGTTTTCTTTCATCTTCGGTATAAATCTTGTCAAGTCCTTCAAAATACTTTATTGTTGGTTCTAACTCTGCTTTTAAAGGGGCAACATCCTGATTATATTCCATTTTATTAAAAATAGCTTTAATACTTGTAAGCGCTTTTACATTGCTTTCATATTCCGGATGTTTTTTAGAATCCAGAATCCATAAATAATCTGAAGTCTGCTCTACTATATAGCCATAATCACGGTTTAATCTGCTTTCCATATTATAAACTATATTTGACAAGTAACTGCTTCTTAAAACTGCTGAAGATAAAAAACTACTGCTGTTTGACTCTCCCTGATTTCTAAATGACAGTTCTTTTGTATAAGTACGTTCTAAACTGTATTTTTTATTTAAAGATGGTTCTGAGGCACAAACTACATTGTAACTTCCAAAATCTTTACATTTAAAAACATTTGTATATATAGTTACCGGAACTTCTATTCCATTTGCATTTCTTTCAAAGACCACTTGCTTTCTTACTTCTTGCAAATTGGAAATCGAATTTTCTAAATTGAAAACAATTTCTAAATATCCATTTGAAGCCACTCTAGAAAATCCGTCTATACCTGAATTCTCTTCCAGATATTCTTTTGCGCTTTTTGCTTCAGTTGCGTTATAGAGATTAACGGTAATGCTAAAATTTCTGTTTTTTCGGTCTAAAACAGGTTTTGGAGGCAGATTTACATATGAGACATTAAAACTATGCGGATCTAAATCAACTCCTTGCGAAAAAGCTGGTATTACTAAAATAAGTAATAAAAAAGTAATTATTCTTTTCATATAGATTTGTTTTGGTGCGCCAAATATATGAAATTTGGATACAGTTGTTAAGAAAAGATTTCTTTCAAAATATCCAGTGATTTAGGTTTTTTAAAGCCCTCTAAATGGAGACTGTAATAATCAATTAAAATTTTAAGAAGAATTTGTCTTTCTGCAACATGAAAGACTTTTTGATTATTATCAAATTTTAAATCAAGAAGTTTTTTAAACAAATTTGTTTCATGTTCTGAAAGTGCAGTTGAAGCATGAAATTGATTAAAAATTCCTTCTCTCATTTCAAAATATGGCAGATCAATTTCAGATATATCGGGATAAAAACCCAGATATTTTGTTGTTTCTAAAAGTAATATTAAGTGAAAATTTGAAATCTCATCATGATGATCGAGCCACGTTAATGCGGTTTCTAAAAATACAAATAGCGGTTCATTTTTTTCTTCTTCCTGAATGGAATGATGAAGTATTTCGGACACAAACATTACTATCGTACTTTTAAAAATATCTGTATGTATGGTTTGAAAAGGAACGGCAGTTTTTATTTCTTTGAAATTCTCAAGCGTTCCTTTGTTTTTATGAACGGCTTCGATTTCTAAAATTGACAATGGCTGAAAATAGGCAATTTTCTGACTGGCTTTTCTGCTTGAAAATGCATCACGCACAAAATAGGATTTTAAACCATTCGAAAGCGTAAAACATTTTACAATCAGGCTTTTTTCCTGAAATTTTAAAGATGAAATTACTATGGCTTTGGTTTTGACCTGCATTTTTTACCTATTACCGTGACTGAATCATAATATTTTAAAATTACAATTTTATGCTTTTATCTGTTTTTAAAGCACTTGCAAATTTCTTTGTAAATATATCAGCTCCTTTGCTATTTAAATGAGTTGCATTATAAAAAAGTGTTTTATCATAACAGATTTCATCATTAGAATAATCATAAAAACTCAAATTATAGCGCTTAGAAAATTCTTTATAAATACCAACCACCTCTTTTCTATTTGATATAAATTTTTGCCCTTCAATATATTCAGGCGTATAAACGAAAATTAAATTTATTTCCATCCCTTTACATTCTTTAATAAAAACTTCAAGAAGATTCTTGTAATTTTTATTCAATTGTACTTTATATGATTTTTGCTTAGCTTTAAGCCTCTCAAAATCAGCACTCCATTCTCTATCCATAGCCAAAAAGCCTTTGTATCTTAATTGATTTTCAGGAATACCATTCATAAAATAATTCAAACTCTTTTTTAGCACAATTGTTTTACCAATGTATCTAACTAGAGGAATACAATAATCCCAGCTATTGTAACTAATATACGAGCTTGTATATTTTTTTATATTTTTATTCCACAACATATATGGAAGATATTGATCAGCTTCATACAAACCATCTGTTTTTTGCAAAGAGAAAATATCAGTTGATAGAATTATTGTTTTGGGCTTATTATTGTGTTTTAAAAATTCTAAATGCCGTAAATATTGCAAATCAAATGAATGCCCATCATTTCCAAAATTATAAACAGACAAACTTAATGAATCTCTAATTATTTTAGGATCAATATGAACCCATGCTCTTGACGATCCATAAATTGCAATATCACAATTTGCTTTTGAATTATATATATCATTCATAACTTCAAATTCACCAGGATATCCAGTTGATTTGTTTAGATAATATGAAATACAACAATCAAGAGGATAGGTTACAGCAATTAGAGGCAGTAAAAAACAAAACACCTTCAGAATAAATCTTTTCATACATTAAAACTGAAAATATATAAATTGCTGTTCTTTACCGCTAAACCAGAATATAGCTATAATAATTACATAATACAAAGCATATCTAAAAACAGGTTTCCATTTCAATCCTAATTTAGCTATCGCAAACTGTTCTTCTCTGCCAAACCATTCAACTATTGTAAAAAATAATAGAATAAGAAATAATGTCCTTTTAAAGTCATCTCCATGGTATTTGGGAAAAGTAAATAATGAACTTGAAAATATTTCTGAAATGTAAGCTAAGGCATGTTCTAAATTATTTGCCCTAAAAAATATCCATGCAAAAACGGTCAAACTAAATGTTAAACCCATTTGAAAAATTTCTTTTAAATTGGGCATGTATTTGCCTTGCGCTACAATATCTAGATTTTTTCTGTTTGTATTAAAAACAATCGAAGGCATAATATACAATGCATGTAAAAAGCCCCAGACTATAAAAGTCCAATTGGCTCCATGCCAAAATCCACTCACCAAGAAAATAATAAAAGTATTTCTAACTTTCTTCCACATTCCGCCTTTACTTCCTCCTAATGGAATATACAAATAATCTCTAAACCAGGTTGATAAAGAAATATGCCATCTACGCCAGAATTCTGCAATGTCTCTGGAAAAATAAGGAAAGGCAAAATTCCTTAGCAAATCAATACCAAAAAGACGCGCTGTTCCTATTGCAATGTCAGAATATCCTGAAAAATCTCCATAAATTTGAAATGCAAAAAATACTGCTCCTAGTACAAGTGTACTTCCAGAATATTCTGCAGAATTGTTAAAAATATCATTGGCATATTGGGCGCATTGATCTGCTATAACAACTTTTTTAAATAATCCCCACAAAATTTGTCTTAACCCATCGACTGCTTTTGTATAATCGAAAACTCTTTTTCTTTGAATTTGAGGAAGAAGATGTGTCGCTCTTTCTATTGGTCCTGCAACAAGCAAAGGAAAGAAACTTACAAATACTGAATAATCAACAATATTTTTTTCAGCACTTATCCTTTCTTTATAAATATCAATAACATAAGAAAGTCCATGAAAAGTATAAAATGAAATTCCTACTGGCAGTAAAACATCTAATGTCAAAGGATTTATATGAACTCCAAAATTAGCAACGGTTTCTGCAAAAGACTCAACAAAAAAGTTGTAATATTTAAAAACCCCCAGAAAACCAAGATTTATTGATATACTAAACCAAAACCAAAACTTTTTAGCTGCTTTACTATTAGATTCGGATATCTTAATACCAGAAAAATAATCTAACATTGTAGAAAAAATTAATAGAAATAAAAATCTCCAATCCCAGCAAGCATAAAAAAAATAACTTGATAACAGCAGTAGAATATTTTGAGATTTGAATGATTTATTCAATATAAACCAATACAACACAAAAACTATTGGTAAAAAAATTGCAAAATTTAAAGAATTAAAAAACATTAAGATGAGCTGTGATTTAAAATGATTCGATTAATTTTAATTAATATAAAAATCAAACTAATCTCTGATTATTTTTACAATTTCTTCTGATACAATTTTAGATGCATTTGGCGACCAATGTGAGTCATCATAAAAGTAAATATCTTTTTTTCTACCCAATTGTGCTGATAAAATTTTCTTGGTATCAATATATAAATAGTTTTTTTTAAGCGATCCTAAGTATTCAAAAAATAATGGTTTTGGAAAGTTTGTCTTGTCGATTATATAATCATAATATAAATCATATTTATCCGGCGCAGGCAGTACTATTAATTTTATTCCTTTACTGCTTAATTTATCTGATAAATCATTCAAAACATTATTCATTTTTTTAACCTCATTTAAATCATTATTAAATTTTAGTCCCCACAAATCCTCTGAAAGGAACAACAATCTCTTTGAGTTATTACTAAATAGTTTATCACTCTTTAAATTGTAATTATAAATCAACTCATTAGACAAATAATCATGACCAAAATAATATCTAAACATTGACAAAGGAAAATAAATAATCTTTTTTGAAAAAAAAGATTCCTCATTCTTTTCTTTCGTAGTTTTTCGTTTTTCTGACAAATCGTTAAAATGAAATCCTTTGCTAATTTGCAAACTATCCAATCTTATTACATTATAAACAAAGTATCTTTCGACATTTTCCAGAATCACATATTCTATCTTACGATCTTCAAGAAAACTACTATTTAGCAATTGATATAAAGTTTGTATTTGATTATCAAAAATAAATCTATTAAAATTTAGAACATTATATTTTTCAGCTAAATAATTTTTATATCCAAAATTATCCTGCTCAGTAAACGAATCTCCAATAGTAAAGATTTTTGCTTTTTTGTTTTTATTATCTAAAAATTCATAAAAAAAAGTTTTACGTTTAAACTCTTCTTTAAACACACTTCTATATTCTTTTTCTATACTCGGAAAATATCCCAGCCTCAATAAATCAGGTGATTCAGTCTTACTAAAAAACAATTCAGTAATAGCAAATAAAATGATAAAGGGTATTAGAAAAATTGTAGTTTTCCAGATAATTTTTTTCATGAATTAAAAAGACGTAAAGACATTATGCCGCAAATAAAAGCGTTTTTCTAGTAATATTTATTCATAATTTAATTTCTTTTTTCTTCTTATCGAATAATCATAACCTTCTTAACCTTTGTTTCACTTCCGTCTTGCGCAGAAATAAAGATCATGTAAACTCCAGATGCTACTTTATATTTTCCAAAAGCCGTTGTATCCCATTCTATAGTTCCTCCTTCAGAAGTTGTTTCGTGAACCAGGTTTCCTTCAATATCTGTGATTTTAATATTGGCTTTATCAATCAAGCCGGCCACTTTTACAGTTCCTGAATAATTTGGCCTTACCGGATTTGGATATACATAAACATTGTTTAAATCTTCGTTGGAACCAGTTGCGATTCCCTTAAAAGAAATCATTCCTTTATTAGTCACTATAAAAACTTCTCCTGTTAAGCTGTTTATTTTAATATCGTTTATTGTATTGCTTGGCAGAGGCGAGTTATTGATTGTAAAATGATATTTAGTTTCCTGTCCGTTTGGAGAAACCATAAATATACCTGAATCTACTGTACCAATCCATTTATTATTTGCACCATCAACCACAATAGAAGTAATAAACTGTTCATACATTAATTCCTGAGCGAGATTGTCGTCTATAATAATGATTGGATTAGTTTTTAACTGACTATCGGTTTGAAAATTCCCAACATTTGATAAAACACGTAAACCTTTTGTAGTTCCAATCCATAATTGATTTTTAGTATCAACTGCTACAGATCTAACATCAACCGATGGTAAATTTCCGGCATCTGTTCCCGTTGTTATTTTCTTAAAAACATTTCCATTTTCATTAAAAGCTATCACACCATCATTATAAGTTGAAATCCACTTTATATTGTTTTTATCAATAACAATGTTGGCATAACTTGTGCTTTCAGCATTATTTAAAATTTTACTTGCATCATACCTCAGCCAGTCGCCGTTTGTTTTTAAAACTTTTAATCCGTTTTTAATACGGCTGTTTGTCACCCAGAGATTTCCTGATTTATCAAACGTAGTTCCATTTATACGGACATCTATATAATTCGGTCCTTCATAAGTAATTGTTTCTAATCCGCTGTTTTTTTCATTGAATAAATAATTAGGAATATCATTCTCTATTCTTAACAATCCAGAGAAAAAAGAACTTGCATAGACTTGTTTTTCATTATTTGGATTCACAATGACCCGAGTAATTGATTTTGCATCGTAAACTTCTGAGTATGGAATATTTAGCCATTTTGAGTTATAAAATTTACTTATACCATAACTATCTAAGGGATAAGGATTATAATAGATATCATAATCTCCGTAGACTGCCCAAAGTGAATTAGGCGAAACATCAATTGAAAAAATGTTATTTTTAACCGGACCTTCTGGCGTGCTATTTTCAAAAGTTCCAACCGAAGAAAGTGTGGAAGAAAACAAGCCTTTTTCTTTTGTTCCGATATAAATCATATCGCCAACTGCAGACGCACACGAAAAATTTAAATTAACTTCTGGAAGCTGTGTATTTACAATCTGACGATTTAAAACCATTTGATTATTGTACACATAAATCGTATTAGCGGTAGTAACAAACAAATTATGATTAACCACTCGCATATCTACTGCCGTTTGAGGCAATTGTAAAAAGCCAACGAATGTATTTGAATTATATCTGTGAATATTCCCTCCTGAATTTATAGCAATTAGTTCTGTATCTAAAGCACAGACACCATACCAATCTCCAGAATTCACTACAGTCCATTGACTAAAATCGATCAAATTTGGATTTGTAATCGCCGCCCTTCTCATACCGCTTGAAGTTGCGGCAAAAATAAATCCGTTAAAAATAGTAGTTTGTTTTACACTAATTTCAACTCCATTATCACCAATAAAGTAGGTGTCTCCAAATTGCAGAGTCGATAAATTAAACTGTACAATTCCAAAATCACACGATACATACAACAAACCACTGTTCTCTAAAAAATGATTTATCTTTTTGATACTCGCAGGCAGTTGTTTGTTAATAATGTCCACTTTTTTTATTACGCTTCCATCGGTTTCATTAATTACCGCTACAAGTCCGTTTTCGTAACCTACAATTGTTTTATTAAAAGTCTGACTGTGGTAAACAGCAGAAATTGTCTGCCCTGAAAGTCCATCAATTGTGGTAGTGGTTTTTAAAATATTTGTAGACGAATTTTTAGAAAACAATGCATTTTCTGAAGCAGTATAAACCGTTGTTGAAGATTCTGAAATATCTTTTATTTCATTGTATGAAAAATAGCCCTGCCAAGACAACTGTCCTTGAGCAAAGCCAAATTGAAACAAAAAGAAAAACAAAATACACAGAAATCTTTTTATCATTATTTGAGAGTTTTCGAATTGACAAATATACTACAAACGGCATTATTTGTTTTTTGTTCTTGCATAAATAAAAAAATGCTCCCAATTATCCAGAGATAAATGAGAGCATCTTTCAATTGTAATTAATCTTATACTACACCTTGAGCAAGCATAGCATCGGCAACTTTAACAAATCCGGCAATGTTAGCTCCTTTTACGTAGTTTACATAACCATCTTCTTCTGCACCGTATTTTTTACATTGGTTGTGAATTCCAACCATGATTTCTTTTAATCTTAAATCAACTTCTTCACTTGTCCAGTTTAAACGGATAGAGTTTTGAGTCATTTCTAATCCAGAAGCCGCAACACCACCTGCATTAGCAGCTTTTCCGGGAGCAAAAAGAACTTTACTATCTAAGAAAAGTTTAATAGCATCTAATGTAGAAGGCATATTAGCAGCCTCAGTTACACATAAAACACCATTATCGATTAATTTTTTAGCATCTTCTCCGTTCAATTCATTTTGAGTTGCACAAGGAATCGCGATATCAACTTTTACTTCCCAAGGGCTTTTTCCTTTATGGAATACAGCATTTGGATATTTTTCTAAATATCTCTCAGCTCTGTTATCTCCAGTAGCTCTCATTTCAACCATGTGGTCAATTTTTTCACCAGAAATACCTTCTTCATCATAAATATATCCATCAGGTCCGGAAATGGTTACTACCTTACCTCCAAGTTCATTTACTTTTAAAGCTACTCCCCAAGCTACGTTTCCAAAACCAGAAATAGCAACTCTTTTACCTTTAATTTCATGTCCAATAGTACGAAGCATTTGATCTGTAAAATAAACAACTCCGTAACCTGTCGCTTCCGGTCTAATTAATGAACCTCCGTAAGCTAAACCTTTTCCAGTTAAAACTCCTGTAAATTCATTTCTAATTCTTTTATACTGACCAAATAAATATCCAATTTCTCTGGCACCAACACCAATATCCCCGGCTGGAACATCAAGATCAGGACCAATATGACGACATAATTCGGTCATAAAAGACTGGCAGAAACGCATAATTTCTCCATCAGATTTTCCTTCCGGATCAAAATCAGAACCTCCTTTACCACCTCCCATAGGAAGTGTAGTTAAACTATTTTTGAAAACCTGCTCAAAAGCCAGGAATTTTAAAACAGATAAGTTTACTGTATGGTGAAATCTAATTCCTCCTTTATATGGACCAATTGCAGAGTTCATCTGAATTCTAAAACCTCTGTTTACAATTATTTCTCCTTTATCATCAACCCACGGAACTCTAAAAATTATAGATCTTTCAGGCTCAGCTATTCTTAAAAGCAGATTTTTTCCATCGTATTTTTTTCTTTCTGCAATAAACGGAATTACTGTTTCAGCAAATTCTCTAACAGCTTGAAGAAATTCTGGCTCATTTGGATTTTTTGACTCAACGAGAGCCATAAATTCATTTATTTTTTGCTCCATTTTTAAATAAATTATTCAAATAATAGTTTTATATTTAATCAACTATAACAAGAAATTACGTTTTAAGAAAACGTTTTCGTTACAACACGCAAAGATACATCAAAATGAATATGTTTTGTTATTTTTTTTCGTTTTTGAGATAGAATTGTGTTATTTCTAAACAAAGCTAAAAATACAATTTTACAGTTAAGAAATTCCTTCAAAACAGTAAGGTTAAAGTCATAAATTTAAGTGTTTTGTTACTAATTGTTTAATAGACGAATTTTATATTTTGTTTGGAAAAGCTTTTTTATATATTTGCCAATATTTTGAAAGCCCCATAACATGCCTAAACACCTATATTTCACAATTTTCGCCATATTTGGTTTATCAACAATTGCTACCGCGCAATTAGGTCTTGCCCATGAGATTGGAATTTTTGCAGGTCCTGTAACACTACAATCTGATTTTGGTGAAAGACATAATGTTGACACTAACGTTGGAAACACAGGTTTTGGTGTTGGTCTGGCACACTGGTTAAACTTTTCAGCAAACAATAACCGTGAAAGTTTTTTCACTGAACATTTTAAAGTTAGATCTGAATTATCTTTCGCTCGTACTAATCTAAGACATTTTGGAGAATGGGTTGAAAGAAAACCTAACGGATTATTCGCTCAGCAGTTAAAAAATATGCATGCTACTTCGACTGTAGTAGGTCTGGGTTCTCAATTAGAATTTTCTTTTATAAAAATACATGATTTCGAAAATTCGGTTGGTTCACTTAGTCCTTACATGAGTGTAGGTTTTATGGTTAGTTATTATTCTACAAATGTTGGCTCTAAATTAGGAGATATATCGCTTCCTAACGTAACTCCTGGAAAATATTTAATGCCTTCTGATGGTCGTGCACATGGTTTTTCCAGTGAAAATGGTGTCGCTTTATCTGGAACGGCAGCTCTTGGAGTACACTATAAACTAACCACAATGAGTGATTTGATGTTTGAAACACGTTTTCAAATGTATAACTCAGACTGGATTGACGGTTTAAATCCTAATAAAGATGTTTATAAAGAAAATAAGTCAAATGACTGGCAGGTTTGGTTTAACTTTGGATATATCTATTACTTAGAATTCTAAATTTAAAAAAATTACAATATTAAAAAATCCCAAATTCCAATACATTAAAATGGAATTTGGGATTTTTATTTTTTAGGATTTTCTTTTAAGACAATGCCTGCTCTAAATCAGCAATTAGATCTTCTGCATCTTCAATACCAACGCTTAATCTCACTAAATCGTCAGTAATGCCAACTTCTGCCCTTTTATCTGCAGGAATTGAAGCATGAGTCATTAAAGCCGGGTGATTTGCCAATGATTCTACTCCGCCTAAAGATTCTGCCAGAGTAAATACTTTTAATTTCTCTAAAAACGCAATCGAATCTTCTTTTTTACCAGATTTAAAAGTAAACGAAACCATTCCGCCAAAAGCTTTCATTTGTTTTTTAGCAATTTCATGAAATGGGTGATTTTCTAAACCAGGGTAATAAACTGTGTTTATTTTTGGATGCTTACTCAAATATTCTACTACTTTTTCTCCATTCTCGCAATGTCTCTGAACTCTCAATGCAAGTGTTTTAATTCCTCTCAAAACCAAAAAGCTGTCCATTGGCCCAAGAGTTGCGCCTGTAGCAAACTGCTGAAAATGCAATTGTTCTCCTAATGCTTCATCTTTTACAATTAAAGCTCCAGCAATAACATCAGAATGCCCGCCTAAATATTTTGTTGCAGAATGCATGACAATATCAGCACCAAGATCAAGCGGTTTTTGCAGATATGGTGTTGCAAAAGTATTATCTACAGCAAACCAGATTTTATGTTCTTTGGTAATTTTTGCGACTTCTGCAATATCAGCCAGTTTCATCAACGGATTGGTTGGTGTTTCTACCCAAACCAATTTTGTATTTTCATTAATTAATGACTTCAGTTTTGCAAGATCAGTCATATCAACAAAATGAAATTTTATGCCAGAATCTTTATAAATTCTAGAAAACATACGGTAAGTTCCACCATATAAATCATCCATTGCAATAACTTCGTCGCCCGCTTTAAATGATCTCAAAATACAATCTGTAGCGGCTAAACCAGATGAAAAAGCCAATCCTCGTGTACCATTTTCAATACTTGCCAAAGCTTCTTCTAATGCTGTACGAGTTGGATTTGAAGCCCTGCTGTATTCATAATCCGCAAGAGGTTTCCCCGGACTTGTCTGAATAAAAGTTGAAGTTTGATATACCGGAGGCATAACTGCGCCTGTACTTGGATCATGATGCTGGCCACCATGTATTACTTTTGTATTGAATTTCATATAGTTGTAAATTTTAAATCTATAATTGTTTTACAAATTTACCTTTTAATTTATTTTATCGGGGCACAACTTCTTACCTTTGTAGATAATTAACACTTTTTGATATGAAAAATTACATATTTACAATCTTATTGTGTTTGATTTTTACAAGTTGCAAAAAAGAGCTTTCATTTGAGAATGAAACATTTGAAGAAAAATCTACTATTCCGTGCAAAAATGATTGCCCGAATATCACAATAGAAGTCCCAATTGCTAAAAATAGAAAAATTGTTTCTGACAGTATCAACAAAAAAGTATTTGCTGCCATAAAAGAGATTATATATTTTGGAGAAGATTCGACGAAAGTTAATGATTATAAGTCATTATCAAAGTCTTTTATTGCATCTTATGAAGAAATGCATCTGAAATTCCCAAACGATACATTTGGCTGGGAAGGAAAAATAAAAGGGAATATTGAGTTTGAATCTGAGCAGGTTTTAAACATCAAGATAGATCATTATACTTTTACCGGTGGTGCTCATGGTTATCAAGGCTACAAATCCTTATTGTTTGATATAAAAACGGGGAAAACCATTTTTAACAATCAGCTTTTTAAAAATGAAAAGGAGTTTAAGGCTTTCGCCGAAAAAGAATTCAGAGCCAAATATCATATTCCGGAAAAAGCGAATATTAATGCAACCGGATTGATGTTTGAAAATGATACATTTCAACTGCCGCAAAACATTTTTTTTACGTCCGAAGGTTTGCTTTTATATTACAACTCGTATGAAGCTGCATCGTATGCCGACGGTCCTAAAGAAATTGTATTTCCATATAATAAAGTGAAAGGATTTTTAAAATTTCAATAGCATTTCATATTCCGTAGGAATATCTCGTCGGTAGAAAAAATGATATTGTTTTTGCATCAGCATCATAGATAATGCCATAAATCAAACGTTCCTACGGAACGTATAATCCATATTCAAATTGATTTTCTACCGACCAAACATTCCTATGGAATGCAAACGTAACTCTTAGAATCTTAGAACATAACCTTTACTGAACATCATACTTCATCTTTCTCAAAACTCTTAAAGCTTCTTTAAAAGATAAATAAATATGTCCAAAAGGTTTTAAAAGCAGTTTGGCATCTATTAGTTTTTGTCTTGCATCATCGAAACCATTTAAATAACAAATCATAAAAGTCGAAGGCAGATTTTCCAGATCTTTTAATTCTCGTTCAGACAATGAAATTCCTTTTTCAAGTTTTTGAAGCAGTGCCAAATTAGAATTGTAAATGTGATACAGCATTTTCCTGTTGAATTCCGGCGGTTGAAAAAGTATCTGGCGGTCAATTTTATAATATCCGTTATCAAAAAAGTGAATCGTTTGTTTTTCAAGCGGATAATAACTGGTTTTATCATTCAAGCCCAGCGGAACATATTCAGTAATCGTAAAACTATCATCATCATACAAAATAGTCACTACGTCCTGAGCCGAATAAAAGAGCTTAATTTGTTCATTTATTAATTCAATATCTACTCTTGACAAAAAAGTTTCATCTCGAGATTTTTTTGGAACTCCCGCCCAGCATATCACAAACAGTTCTTTAAAAACACGATATTTGGGTGACATATCTTTATGTCTGAAATTCATAAAATCGATAACACCATCAAGTGTATATTGAATGCTGTTTCGTGAACTATTTTCAATACCAATTACGGTTTCGGTATTTTGATAGTTTTTTTCGATTTCGGTTCCTTCTTCAACCGGAACAGAATTACTTCCTATGCGTATAAAAATACTATTTGCGAGAATGGTATGAATGCCTTTTTTAAAAAATGAGATTTGGCTTTTTGGCTTTATGGTAACCAAACCAATTACTTTATCTTTTGGAAGATTTGGAAACGGAACGTTTTCGTACTGAATTTTAGGCGGATTTTCAAGAAACGCATTTACAAGATTCTGAATTCGGCTGTCATCAAAAAAATCGTCGCCGACAATTTCGTTATCCTGATCTTCGACACCAACTACGATATAAGAATTATTAGCAGGATTTGAATTAGAAAGCGCACAAATGTGTTTTAAGAACTTTCCTTTCCCTTCGCGTGAATGTAGATTCAACTGCCTCTTTTTATCATAAAAACTGCTCTCGTCATTGTGAGCTAATAAATTTTTTATCAAAAGGCGTTTATTAATCATACTTTCTATTTTTTATAACAGCGAACTAAATTTACAAACTAAAAATCGTAATCTTAAAACCTAAAAAAAGACGCACTGCTGTGCGTCTCTACAAATAAAAATCAACTTAAATATTTTTCTTAACGATCGTCGAAGATGCCTGTGCAGTGCTCATTACAACCAGATCGGCAATATTTACATGGTAAGGTCTTGAAACTACAAAATGAATAATATCGGCAATATCTTCTGCCTGAAGCGGATCAAATCCTTTATAAACATTTGACGCTCTTTCTACATCACCTTTAAAACGTACTTCGCTGAATTCTGTCGCCACCATTCCAGGATGAATCGCTCCTACTCTAATTCCAAATGGATTTAAATCTATTCGCATTCCGGCCGTTATGGCATCAACGGCGTGTTTGGTTCCACAGTATACATTTCCGTTTGGATATACTTCTTTTGCCGCCGTAGATCCAATATTGATAATATGTCCTGATTGTTTTGCAGTCATTTTCGGAATTACAGCTTTTGATACATATAAAAGTCCTTTTACATTAATATCAATCATGGCATCCCAATCGTCTAAATCGCCGGTTTGAATAGGATCTAATCCGTGTGCATTTCCGGCATTATTGATCAAAATATCAATATCAGAAAATGTTTCAGGAAGAGCACCAATTTTTTCTAAAACATCATTTTTATCACGAACATCAAAAGAAAGAGAATGTACTTCTGTAAAAGCAGAAAGTTCCTTTTCCAGTTCCTCTAAACGGTCTTTACGTCTTCCGCACAGAACCACTTTATAATTGTTTTTTGCCAGAATTTGAGCTGTTGCTTTTCCAATTCCGCTCGTGGCACCAGTAATTAAAACTGTTTTTTTCATTGTTGAATTATTTTTTTACCACAGATTAAAAGGATTTTCACAGATTGGAAAAAATCATTTTAATCTTTTAATCTCTGGCAAATATTTTTCCGCTTAAAGCGAATTATAAAATCGAGTATTAACTGATCACTAAAAACTGAAACTGAACACTAATTCTTAAGCCACATCGTCGCCCATACTTTCTGTCCAGATTGCGAACCAGTCTTCTTTATCCATTTCCAATTCAACAGCTTTTACTAAAGACTGAATTCTGGCAACATTTACAGTTCCTGCAATTGGAATAACGTTTGCCGGATGTTTTAAAATCCAAGCCAATAAAAGTGTATCGGCACCTAAATGATATTTTTCTAATAAAGCTGAAAATAATTTTTTAAGACGGCGTGTTTTCTTGGTATCTTCTCTAAAAACAGTTCCAAGCGGATTCCATGATAAAGGTCGGATTCCGTTTGTCTGCATATAATCAAGACTTCCATCAATCATTGGCTCATAATGCGTAGCCGAAAACTGCACCTGATTATAGCTTACTTCCGTCTTCTGACGAATTAATTCGGTTTGCGAACTTGTGAAATTTGAAAGTCCAAAGTCAATAATTTTTCCTTCCGATTTTAATTTTTCAACAGCTTCAGCAATTTCATCGGCCTGCATTAACGGACTTGGTCTGTGCAGTAAAAAAACATCAACATAATCTGTTTTTAAATTTTTTAAAGATCCTTCAACAGACTTAATAATGTAGTCTTTAGAATAATCATAATGTTTGATTTTGTTTTCAGGGCGTTTAGCAGTTACTAGCTGAATACCGCACTTGGTAATTAATTGTAATTTTTCTCTTGAAATTTTACTTGCCTGAAAGGCTTTTCCAAAATCTGCTTCGGTGGTATAATCTCCGTAAATATCGGCGTGATCAAAAGTAGTAATTTTGTTTTCGATACTAACCTGTATCATGTTTTCCATTTCTTTAGTTGTCAGGTTTTTATCCCAAACTCCCCAATTCATGGTGCCCGAAATGATAGGCGATAAAGCTGTTTTACTCATGGTTATATTGCGTTATTTTTGATAATATATATACTTTAAAAAAGCATATTCATCAAAGTTCTTAAAAATATAAAAATAGAATCACAATTCGTCCTTAAAATTAGTCGATTGGTCGAAGTTTTAACCATTCTTTAACATCTTACTTCTCAAAAAATATTCAATTTGCACTCTCAAAAATCAGGCGTACAAATCACGGTATTAAAAATATTTATATGGAAGAAAATACAACGACTTTAGACATTAGAGCGATAAATGAAAAAATTGAGAGAGAAAGTGCTTTTATAGACCTTCTTACAATGGAAATGAACAAAGTTATTGTGGGCCAGAAACACATGGTCGAACGTCTATTAATCGGATTACTGGGACAAGGTCATATTTTACTAGAAGGAGTTCCGGGTTTAGCAAAGACTTTAGCGATTAATACTTTGTCACAAGCAGTTCAGGGATCTTTCAGCCGTATTCAGTTTACGCCGGACTTACTTCCTGCCGATGTTATCGGAACCATGATTTACAATATTAAAGCAAACGAATTCTCTATAAAAAAAGGGCCAATTTTTGCTAACTTCGTACTTGCCGATGAGATTAACCGTGCTCCCGCAAAAGTACAGTCGGCACTTCTTGAGGCAATGCAGGAAAAGCAAGTTACAATTGGCGACACTACTTTTAAACTAGATCGTCCGTTTTTAGTTTTAGCAACACAAAACCCGGTTGAGCAAGAAGGAACATACCAGCTTCCGGAAGCACAGGTTGACCGTTTTATGCTAAAAACTGTAATTGATTATCCAAAAATCGACGAAGAGCGTTTTGTAATTCGTCAAAATCTGAAAGGATCTTACGAAAAAGTAAATCCGGTAGTTTCTGTAGACCAGATTTTACGTGCACAAGAAGCTGTTCGTGAAGTTTATATGGATGAAAAAATCGAAAAATATATCCTGGATATCATCTTTGCTACACGTTATCCTGAAAAATACAAATTAGCCGATTTAAAACCGCTTATTAGTTTTGGAGCTTCTCCTCGTGGAAGTATCAACTTAGCAAATGCTGCTAAATGTTACGCTTTCATTAAACGCCGCGGTTATGTAATTCCAGAAGATGTTCGTGCTGTTGTTCACGATGTTTTACGTCATAGAGTTGGAATCACTTACGAAGCAGAAGCAGAAAACATTACTTCTGTAGACATTATCAACAAAATCGTTAACGAGATTGAGGTACCTTAAAAAAAGTGCTCAGTGTTCAGTTTTTTAGTATTCAGTTTACAAACTGAAACTTTAACTGAACACTTATAAAGACAGAATGACTTTTAGAATTTGAACTTTTACTGATCACTTTCTAACTGATCACTGAACACTAAAAAAAATGGATACAAAAGAGCTTTTAAAAAAAGTACGGAAAATAGAAATCAAAACGAAAAGGTTGAGTAATCATATCTTTTCGGGAGAATACCACTCTTCATTTAAAGGACGAGGAATGACGTTTAGCGAAGTGCGTCAATACCAATACGGAGATGATATTCGTAACATCGATTGGAATGTAACCGCACGCTACAACGAAGCTCACGTAAAAGTTTTTGAAGAAGAACGAGAATTAACCATGGTTTTAATGGTTGATATTTCAGGTTCTGAAGGTTTTGGTTCAAAAAGTCAGTTTAAAAAAGACATCGTAACCGAAATTGCGGCAACGATGGCTTTTTCGGCTACACAAAACAATGACAAAATTGGTTTGATCCTTTTTTCTGATACTGTCGAATTATACATTCCGCCAAAAAAAGGGCGTTCACACGTTTTGCGTATCATTCGCGAATTAATCGAATTTGAACCAAAAAGCAACAAAACCGATGTTGCACAGGCGTTAAAATTCTTATCGGGAACTCAAAAAAAGAAAGCCATCGTTTTTATGATTTCAGATTTTATGTCTGAAGATTATGAGCAAACCTTAAAAATTGCTTCTAAAAAACATGACTTAACCGGTGTTCGCGTATATGATATCCGCGAAGAAAAAATTCCAAATTTAGGAATGGTAACTATGCTGGATGCAGAAACCGGAAAAACGCAATTGGTTGATACGGGTTCTAAAACAGTACGAATGAATTATGAAAAACATTATCAGGAAAGAGTTAATTATTTCAAAGACACATTTCGTAAATCCGGCGCTGGTATTGTACACACCAGAGTCGACGAAAATTACGTTACTAAACTATTAGGCTATTTCAAATCACGATAAATATAATTTTAGATTGTGGATTTTAGATTTTAGATTTTGAAAATCAGATAATTTAAATTTTCTACTTTCCATAAAAAATAAAAAATTTCGCTTATAACTGTGAAATTGTTTTTACACTTTTAAGCATTCATTTTAGACTAAAATCTGAAATCATAAATCAAATGAAATTAAAGTTTTACATATTTTTATTTTTACTTTCTTCAGCTGTTTTTGCTCAAAATAAACAGATTGAAACAAGTATTGACACCACAAAAAATAAAATTGGTGCCGAATTTAAGCTAACACTTAAAACGGTAGTCAGTTCAAAATCTAAAGTTGTTTTTCCTAAACTAAAAACCATTGGTCCTTTAGAAGTTATTCAATCGTACCCAATCGATACGGTAAAGAAAAATGACACTTATGAATTGATTAAAAAATATGGTTTAACGCAATTTGATTCAGGAAAATATACAATTCCTTCTATTAAAATTTTAATTGATAAAAAGCCATTTTTATCAGATTCGATTAAAGTTGAAGTTGCCAATGTAAAAGTCGACACTTTACAGCAGAAAATGTATGACATTAAAGACATTACTGCCGGCGATGATACAATTGGAGACTGGTGGAAATACGTTTTGGCTTTAGTTATAATTTTAGCAATTGGTGCCGGAGTTTATTGGTTTATCAGAAAAAATCAAAAGAAAAAAATTGAAGAAGAAGTTTATAAAACTCCTATTGAAAAAGCAACAAGTTTGTTAAACAATCTGGAGTCTAAAGAACTTGTTCAAAAAGGCGAAATCAAAGAATATTATAGCGAATTAACTGATATTGCCCGTAATTATATTGAAGAAGCGATTCATATTCCGGCAATGGAAAGTACAACTTCTGAATTAATTGAGGCTATTAGAACTGCTTCTACTAAAAAGAAAATGACTTTAACGCCAGAAACAGTTGAGAATCTGGAGCGTGTTTTACGTCAGGCCGATTTAGTAAAATTTGCGAAATCAAAACCGCTTGAATTTGAAATCACTGACGACAGAAACAAAATTCAAAAAGTAATTTTAACGCTTGATAATGCTATCCCAACTGAGGTTTCAACCGAAGAAGAAGATCAGTTACTAAACGAAGCGCAAAGACAAAAGCAAATTCAGATACAGCTTCGTAAAAAACGTAACGCCCGAATTGGATATTCTGTTGCGGCCGTAGTTTTCTTATTGTTTGCCACTACAACTTATTTCATAGCAACAAAAGGCTTTAATTACGTAAAAGACAATATTATTGGGCATCCGTCTAAAGAATTATTAGAAGGCGAATGGGTAAAAAGTGAATACGGAAATCCAGGCGTTATTATTGAAACTCCAAAGGTTTTAAAACGTATGGATGCTTTAAAAGCGCTTCCAAAAGAAACCATGGCACTTATTAAAGAAATGCAGCTTTTTGTATACGGAAGCATGATTGACAATTTTTATGTGGCAGTTTCTACGACTAAATTCAAAAATCCAACTGATATCGATTTATCAAAAGCTTTAGAGGGAAGTTTAAAAGTTATTGAGCTTCAGGGAGGACAAAATATTATTGTAAAACAAGAAGATTTCCAGACAAATCAAGGTATTCAGGGAGTAAAAGGTTATGGAACAATGAGTATTTTGAATCCGGCAACAAAAACAAGTACAAAAGCTTATTATGAAATCCTTATGTTTAAACAAGAACAGGGATTACAGCAAATTGTTATTTTACATCAAGAAGGCGACACGTATGCTAACGATATTACAACCCGAATTCTAAATTCTGTTGAACTTAAAAAAGCAAGTAACTAATGAATAATAAGATCACTTTTTTAAATCCGGAATTCTTTTGGTTGTTTCTTTTAATTCCAATTGCCATTGCATGGTTCTTTTGGAAAAGAAACCAGCAGTCGGCTACTTTAAAAATGAGTTCAACGGCAGGTTTTAAAAACAGCGAATCATTATTAACGAAATTAAAACCTCTGCTGTACGTTTTTAGAATTATTGCTTTAAGCTCTTTAATTATTGCTTTGGCAAGACCAAGAACAGTCGACATCAGTAATCAGACAAAAACAACAAAAGGAATCGATATTGTCATGGCAATTGACGTTTCTGGATCTATGCTCGCAAAAGATTTAAAGCCAAATCGTATGGAAGCTTTAAAAAGAGTTGCCGCAGATTTCGTTGAAGAAAGACCAAACGACAGAATAGGTTTAGTTTTATATGCTTCTGAAGCTTATACAAAAACACCGGTTACGAGCGATAAACCTATTATTCTGGAAGCTATAAAAGGTATTCGTTACGATACTGTTTTACAAGACGGAACCGGAATTGGAATGGGACTTGCAACAGCAGTAAACCGTTTAAAAGACAGTAAAGCAAAAAGTCGTGTTATTATTTTATTGACAGATGGTGTAAACAACGCCGGATTTATAGAACCGGAAACTGCTGCAGACATTGCAAAACAATACGGAATTAAAGTCTATACAATTGGTCTGGGTACAAACGGAATGGCAGAATCGCCATATGCTTATGCGCCAAACGGAGGCTTTTTATTTAAAATGCAGAAAGTTGAAATCGACGAAAGATTAATGAAAAGTATTGCTCATAAAACAGACGGAACGTATTTTAGAGCAACCAGTAATGATAAATTAGCCGAAATATACAATTCGATTAATAAATTAGAAACAACAGAAATTCAGGAATTGAAGTTCTACGATTACGACGAGAAATACAGAACTTTTGTTTTACTGGCAGCATTTTTATTATTGTTAGAAGTTGGTTTAAGAAATACAGTTTACAGAAGCTTTATTTAATTTGAAAAATTAAAAAACTCCAAAAATAAAATTCCAAACAACAAATTGGGATTTGGAATTTTTAAAATTGGGATTTAAAAACATATATGGAATTAGACGAAAAAAAATATTTATATCTTTTACTGTTACTCCCAATTGTGGTGTGTATTTTTCTTTTCAATATGTATTGGAAAAGAAAAAAACAGCGTGAATTTGGTGATTTAGAAATGGTGAAAAAACTAAGCCCGGAGCGCTCTGTTTTTAAACCTGTTTTAAAATTATCAATCTTACTTTTGGCTTTAGCGTGTTTGATTATCGGTCTGGTAAATCCAAAAATTGGAACCAAAATGGAAACCGTAAAACGTGAAGGTATTGATATTGTTTTTGCAGTAGACGTTTCTAAGAGTATGCTGGCAGAAGATGTTGCACCAAGCCGTTTAGACAAAAGCAAGCAATTGGTTTCGCAGATAATTAATAATCTGGGAAGCGACAGAATTGGGATTGTAGCTTATGCCGGAAGTGCTTTCCCAGTGCTGCCAATTACATCAGATTACAGCGTTGCCAAAATGTTCCTGCAAAGCATGAGTCCGGATATGGTTTCTTCACAGGGAACTTCACTTGACGAAGCAATTCGATTATCAGCAACTTATTTTGATGAGAAAAGCAAAACGAGTAAACTTTTAATTCTAATTTCAGATGGAGAAGACCACTCTGAGGGCGCTTCAATTGCGGCAGAAGAAGCCAACAAAATTGGAATGAAAATCATTACCATTGGTGTTGGAACAGAAAAAGGAGGAACAATTCCGTTAAAAGAAAATGGTGTTGTAAAGAATTACCAAAAAGATCAAAACGGGCAGACTGTTATTACCAAACTTAATCAGGAAGGATTAAAAACTATTGCAAAAGCCACAAAAGGCGGTTATGTTTACGGCGGCAATACTAAAGAAGTTTTAGAATACATTAAAAATGCCCTGAATAATATTCAGAAAACAGAATTTGAATCAACACAAATGGCGGATTTCCAATCACAGTTTCAATGGTTTATTGGTTTTGGATTCTTATTGTTATTCGTGGATATTTTCCTTTTGGAAAGAAAAACAAACTGGATTAAAGAGTTGAATTTATTCAACGAAAAAAAATAAAGATTCCGCTTAAAATTCGGAACAAAAAACATAAAAAACGAGAATGAAAAATTTACTTCTTTATATTTTACTAACGCTTTCTTTTGCAGTTTCTGCTCAGGAAAAAGACAAGACATTGCCTGGTGCCAATGAAGAATATAAGCAGAATAAATTTACTGAAGCAGAGGCTAATTATAGAATTTCGGCATCTAAATTTTCAAAACGCTCTGCCGGATCTTATAATTTAGGAAACTCTATTTACAGACAAAATCAGCCTTCGGAAGCTAAATACGCTTATGCAAATGCTTTAAAAAATGCCAAAACAAGACCTGAAAAGCACAAAGCTTATCATAATCTTGGAAACGTTTTTATGAAAGAGAAAGATTATACGCAGGCTGTTGAAGCATACAAACAAGCTTTGCGCAATGATCCAACCGATGATGAAACGCGTTACAACTATGCGTATGCAAAACAAAAGCTAAAAGAAAATCCTCCTAAAAACGATCAAAACAAAGACAAAAATAAGGATAAGGACAAAGACAAGGATAAAAATAAAGACAAGGACAAGGACAAAAATAAAGATAAGGATAAGGACAAAGACAAGAAAGACGACAAAGGCGATAAAGACAAAGACAAAAAAGACGGTAAAAACGATCCTAAAAAAGACGACAAGTCTGATAATAAAGGAGAGCCAAAACCACAGCCTGGAGGAATTTCAAAAGAACGTGTTCAAAACTTGTTAGATGCTGTAAACAATGAAGAAAAGAAAATTCAAGATAAAGTAAACGCTCAAAAAGTAAAACCTAATCCTAAAAAACCAGAAAAAGACTGGTAAAATAAGTTGAATCGTTTAATCGTTATTAATTTGTTTATTTACTAAACAATTAAACGGATAAACGATTTAGCAGTTAAACAAACAATGATCAAACATTAATGAAAAGATATTTAATTCTATTACTACTCGCTTTTCAAGGCCTTATGGCTCAAGTTCAATTTGAAGCCAAAGTAAGCAAAAACACGCTTGGACTTAACGAAAGACTTCGTATTGACTTCGTTATGAATGTTGACGGAGATAATTTTGATCAACCTGCATTTGAAGGATTTAAACTTGTAGCCGGTCCAAGCCAGCAAATCAGCCAGTCATGGATAAACGGCCGAAGCTCTTTTCAAAAAGTCTACTCATACATTTTACAGCCTGAGAAAAAAGGAACAATAATTATTAAACAAGCCGCAATAGAATACAACGGCCAGATTTACAAAACTTCGCCCATAAAAATTACTGTAACCAATGCTGTTGCACAGGAACGTGATCCAAATGATTACAGACAACAGGGCGGTTCCGGAAACGAATTATTACAGTTAGTTGCCGAAGTTTCTAAAACAACTCCGTATGTAAATGAACCTATTACGGTTGTTTACAAATTATATTTTAATGAAATTGGCGTTACCGGATTTAGAGAACTTGCCAAACCTAAATACAACGATTTTTGGAATCAAAATATTGATATCAAGCAATTGGTAATGGAAGAAGGAAGTTACCAAGGCCAGAGATGTCATTATGTAGTATTGAAGAAAACCATTCTATATCCTCAAAAATCAGGAAGATTAACCATTGAGCCTCTTTCATTAGACATTGGAGTGCAGCTGCCAACTAATCGTCGTGATATGTTTGGCCAGATGATTATTGCCGAAGACAACAAAGTCGTAACAACAGGTGCAAAAGGTATCAGCGTAAGACCACTTCCCGAAGCAGGTAAACCAGAAGGTTTTACTGGAGCTGTGGGTAAATTTAATTTTACAGTTACACCATCAAGAACAACATTAAAAAGCGGTGAAGGTTTAGATCTAATTGTCAGCGCATCTGGAACAGGAAACATGAAATTGTTTACACTGCCAAAACCTGTTGTTCCAAACGCATTAGAAATGTATGATCCGGTTCATGACGAAAAAGTAACAACTTCATTGTCTGGAATGTCTGGAAAAATAACAGATAAATACACTATTATTCCACAATACAAAGGAAAATATGCCATAAAACCAATGGCGTTCTCGTATTTTGATTTAAGTACAAACTCATATAAAACCATCAATTCTCCTGAAATTATGGTGGATGTTTTAGACGGACCAACTTTAGCAGAAGCAAATCCTTCTACAGCATCTAAAAATGCAGCTCCAAAAGCTGAACAATTCAAATATATCAAAGCAAAAACGACTTTAGTAAGCGTTGTTAAAGATGATTTTTACGGCTCTGATTTGTATTATGCATTATTGTTTTTCCCATTTGCTATTATCCCAATTATAATTTTGGCTAAGAAGAAAAAAGAAGCCATTGACAGCGATGTAACCGGAAACAGAATCAGAATGAACAATAAGCTGGCGAAGAAATATTTATCGCAGGCTAAAAAACAGCTTAATAACAAAGAAGCATTCTACATTGCTCTTGAAAAAGCAATGCACAATTTCTTAAAAGCAAAACTGCATATCGAAACATCTGAAATGAGTAAAGATAATATTCGCGAATTGCTTTTATCTAGAAATGCAAATCCGGAAACGGTTCAGAATTTCATTAATTTGACCGAAAACTGCGAATTTGCACGTTATGCTCCGGCATCAAGCGCTTCGATTCAGCAGGATTATGATAAAGCGGTTTTAATTATTTCAGAATTAGAAAAACAGATTGTTTAGTAGAAAAGTTTAAATCAAACCCAATCAGATTTTAAATCAGTTGAGTTTAACAGAAAATAAAATGAAAAACATATTATATCTCTTTTTATTAATCTCGCAGGTTTTCTTTGCTCAAAGCAGTTTTGAAAAAGGAAATGCTTTGTATCAAAAAGGACAATATCAGGAAGCTGTTCAGGTTTATGAAGATATTATAAAAGAAAACAAACAACAGTCGGCAGAATTGTATTTTAACTTAGCAAACAGTTATTACAAACTCAATAAAGTTGCTCCTTCTATTTATAATTATGAAAAAGCACTTGTGTTAAAACCAAACGATCCTGAGACTTTAAACAACTTGAAATTCGCCAAAAAATTAACTATTGATGAAATCAAAGAAGTTCCAAAAGTAGGTTTTGCAAAACTGATTCAGAATTTTACCGGAATTTTTGATTATAATCAATGGGCAAAAATATCAGTTGGAATTGGTTTTTTATTTCTGCTGAGTTTTATTGGTTACTACTTTTCACAGCTTACACTTACGAAAAGAATCTATTTCGTTGGAATGTTTATTTTTTTAGTTGCCCTAATAATAAGTGTTTCAGCAGGAATGTCTGAAAAAAGTCATTTTGATAACGATCGTCCGGCCATTGTATTTTCGGAATTGAGCGAACTTAGAAGCGAACCTCAAAAAGCAGGTTCTTCTATTATTTTATTACACGAAGGAGCAAAAGTATTTGTTTTGGAAACGGTTGGAAAATGGAAAAAAGTAGAATTAACAGACGGTACAGAAGGCTGGATTGATGCTGCGACAATTCAGGAAGTCAAATAAAGTTTTAAAAACTATCAAATAAAAAATCCCAACCTCCAGTTCTTAATTGGAATTTGGGATTTTCTGTTTTTGTTTTTATTTAAAGTTAGTTCACTGCATCAACCAATCTAACAAATTCGGCTCTGTAGCCTTCATCATCGTTCGCTAAACCAGATTTTGCCAGTTTTCTAATATCTGCTGATGAAGAATTACTAATGAATTTAGAATCTCTTAATTTTAAACCAAACCAGGCTACAGCAGTTGTAAATTTAAAATCAGAAGAACTGTTATCCAGAGAAACTTTTCGATTAGGGATTGTATTCACAATTTCTATACTTTTCTCACCGTCTGGTTTTTTATAACGGAATTTAATAGTTGCCAGTTCATCGCTGTAATTAGAATCTTCTGTCTTAACTTTTGTATATTTTAAATCAGATGGAACATAATCACTTTCTACACCTGTTGGAATTATTTCATAAAGTGCCGTTACAGTGTGTCCGCTTCCTAATTCTCCTGCATCAACAGCATCATTTTTAAAATCTTCATCTTTTAATCTACGGTTTTCATAACCAATTAATCGGTATGCCTGAACATGTTTTGGATTAAACTCAATCTGAATTTTTACATCTTTTGCAATTGCAAACATCGAACCTTTAAATTCTTTTCCTAAAAAACGATTTGCTTCCTGAATATTATCAATGTAAGCATAATTTCCGTTTCCTTTATCGGCAAGAATTTCCATTTTACTGTCTTTATAATTGCCCATTCCAAAACCTAAAACAGTTAAAAACACGCCTGATTTTCTTTTTTGTTCAATCAGTTTTTCCATATCAAGATCTGATGATGCACCCACATTAAAATCACCATCAGTTGCAATTACAACGCGATTATTCCCGCCATCAATAAAATTTTCCTGTGCTAATTTGTATGCTAATTCAATTCCTTCGCCACCCGCTGTACTTCCTCCAGCACTTAATTCATCAAAAGCATCCATAATTTCGTCTTTATTATCTCCTGAAGTAGGCGATAAAACAACTCCTGCAGATCCCGCATATACTACAATCGAAACCTTGTCTTTTGGCCGAAGTTCTTTAACTAAAATTTTCATTGATTCTTTTAGTAACGGAAGCTTATTAGCATCATTCATAGAACCAGAAACATCAATTAAAAAAACAAGATTTGAAGCTGGGAGATTTGTCATTGGAATGTTTTTTCCCTGCAAACCAATTTTTAGCAAAAGTGAATTTTTATTCCACGGACTTTCGCTTACTTCTGTATTTATAGAAAACGGATTTTGACCTTCGGGCTGTGGATATTTGTATTTAAAAAAGTTCATCATTTCTTCAATACGAACAGCATCTTTTGGAACTTTTTGTCCTTCGTTTATAAAACGGCGAATATTGGTATATGATGCATTATCGACATCTATGGAAAAAGTAGAAAGAGGAGATTTTTTTGGAGACTCAAAAGGATTTTCTTCAAGTCCGGCATAACTTTCAGTATTAGGATCTGAAATATTTTCTTCGAAAGCTTCATCTGCAGGAGCAGCTACATTTATAGATTCTATAGTATAATCTTCTGTGGCAGCATCTTGTTTTTTACAACTCAATGCAATTAGTAAAAGGAATGCCAACAAATAAAATGGTTTATTTTTCATGTAAAATAAATTTTAGGAATTAATAATTGATTTTTTCTTTCAAATAATAACTAGCATTCCGGATGTACTAAGAAAATTATCTGCAATTTTCCGCAATCCAAATTTAATGCCAAGATTCCTGTTAAATATTTTATGGTGAAAAATAATTAAATGACGAAATAGATAATCGAATTTAATTCATACCATTTCAACCATCGTAAATCGTAGAGACGCACTGCAGTGCATCTACGCCCAGCTTATCCACAAACGTATATAATAACAAATCAATATAGTGTGTGGATTTCTAAAACGTGTAAATTTTTAAAGGCGTAACACAATAATCTAATTTTATATCAGATTCAAAAACATCATCGATTTGAGGAACAGATTCAAAAAATGAAAGACCAATTTTGATGGTTTCCGGTTTACATCTTGCAAGGAATTTATCATAAAACCCTTTTCCGTAACCAATTCGGTTTCCAAAAACATCAAAAGCCAAAAGCGGCACAAAAACCACATCAATATTCTCAACCGGAACTGGAAGTCCATTTACAGGTTCTGGAATATTATATTCGTTTTTTTTGATTTTAGTATTATCCGTTAATAAAAAATGAGTCATTTCTCTAGTTTCAAAATCACTTTTTGAAATCACAATTTCTTTATCTTTTCCGGAAAGTAAATGCAGAATAAACTCGGTATCAATTTCTTTTTGCTCTGTAATGGGGAGAAAAACATGATAATACGTTTTATCCCAAATAGGCATTTTAATTAAATTATTGGCAACAGCCAGGCTTTGTTCTTCGATATCACTTTCAGAAAGTGCTGTCCGAAGATTTTTATAATGAAGTCTCAGTTCTTTTTTATTCGTCGGCATTTAAAGGAGAATTTTTAGATAAATGATAAATCGCATCGCCTTCATAAACAATTGGCGAATGATTAGCATTAATAATATATCCGTCATGCGGTGCTTTTACTTTTTGCTCAAACTTCCCAAACGGATCTGTTATAATGGCTAAGATAGTTCCTTTGGTTACAAATTTACCAACCATATTATAATCATGCAGTAAACCTGAACATTTTGCACGAAGCCAAACCGAATATTTAATATAAGTCGAATCCTCATCTGCTTCTTCTACAAGATGTTTTGGATCAAGCATATTTAAATAACTCAAAAGACGTTTTACACCTTTTACTCCTTCGTTTGCAACGGCATCATTTATATCCAGTGATTTTCCGCCTTCAAACAAAAGCATTTTTACATTGGCTTTTTCGCAGGTATTTCTAAAAGAACCTCCTATGTTTCTTGAGTATAAGGTAAACGGCGCATTAAAAACATCTGCCAGTACTTTTAAATCGGGATTATTTTCTGTAATTCTAATCTGCGGTACATTAAAGCGGCTTGCTCCTCCGGCATGAAAATCGACTGCGTAATCTATAATGGGCAGAATTTGTTCTACAATATGATAGGCAAATCTGCTTGCCAGCGATCCTTTTTTGCTTCCGGGAAAAACACGATTTAAATCTCGGCCGTCAGGAAATTCGCGGGATTTATTAACGAACCCATACATATTGATAATTGGAATACAAATAATTGTTCCTCTTAACGGACGGTTTATTTTTTTGCTGATAATTTGTCTTACCACTTCGACACCGTTTATTTCGTCGCCGTGAATTCCTGCCGAAAATAAAACAACGGGGCCTTCAAGCTTTGAACGGCGTACAATTACAGGAATATTAAGTTTTGTTGTAGTATGTAATCGCGCTATTTCGACGTTTATGGTTTTATGTTCTCCCGGCAAAATTGATTCGCCAAAAATAACCAAGGGCTTGCTATTTTTCATGTAATTTTAAAAGCTAAATATAGAAATTATATTTAATATTTCTATATTTGCTTTTAACAACCAATTTCTTAAATAAACATAACAATAGACCAATTTACAATGAAAAAAGCACTAATCATGCTATGCGCATTAACTGTTATGGTTTCCTGCATGAGCAAAGAAGAAAAAATGAAGAAAGCTGAAGACGAGGGAAATGAAGTTATTGCTGTAAAATCCAAACTAATTGAAGGTGCAGGAAAAGCGCTTCAGGAACAAGGAAAAGCAGCGGCAAAAAGTGCATCAAAAGGAGTTGGAGATGTTATTAAGGGAATAAACTCAGGAATGAGCGAAAGTATCAATCAATCTGAAGTAATTCCTGAGGCAGCCTTTAAAGTAAATTTTGAAGAATGCAAAGCAGAAAAAATCTATGGATCTGATGCCGATAAAGTAAAAAAAGTAACGATTTACCTAATCGCTAAAAATGATTTTAAAGGTGATTTAATTCTTAAAGCTTTTAATGCAGATAAAAAAGAAATAGGCCGCAGCCGTTTAGCTGTAGACATCAAAAAAGATGATGCAAAATATGTCGATTTTTCATTTGATGAAAGAACACATTTACTACAAACAGAATATTTTACTATTAAATAAAATAACATTTCTCACAAAGAGTCCTTTTACTTCAAAAAGGACTCTTTTTTTAAAAGGGAATGCAAAAGAATTATATAATTTGAACTCAAAAGTTTAATTTTGTCTTATGCAGACTCCACTTGAACTTCAAATTCTCACTTTACCAGATAATCCCGGTGTGTATCAATATTATGATAAAGACGGGAAAATTTTATATGTCGGCAAAGCCAAAAATTTAAAGAAAAGAGTTTCCTCTTATTTCAATAAAATTCACGATACAGCTAAAACCAATGTTTTGGTTCGAAAAATTGTAACCATAAAACACATCGTGGTTCCTACTGAAACCGATGCGCTTTTGCTGGAAAACAATTTAATTAAAACACTGCAGCCAAGATATAATGTTTTGCTGCGTGATGATAAAAGCTATCCGTGGATCTGTATAAAAAAAGAACCTTTTTCGAGAATATTTTTAACCCGAAGAATGGTAAAAGACGGTTCTGAATATTTTGGTCCGTATACTAATTTCAAAATGGTTTATACTATTTTGGATTTAATTAAAGAATTATATCCGTTAAGAACCTGCACCTACGATTTAAGCGAATCGAATATTAATTCAGGCAAATTCAAAGTTTGTCTGGAATATCATATTGGCAATTGCAAAGGTCCGTGCGAAGGTTTGGAACCTCTTGAAGAATATCAGAGACAAGTAAACGCCATTCGCGAAATTCTTAAAGGAAATTTCAAAGAAAGTTTAAAGGATTTCAAAAAATTGATGACTAATTATGCGCAGAATTTACAATTTGAAGAAGCGCAGAAAATCAAAGAAAAAATTGATGTTCTTGAAAATTATCAGTCGAGATCGACAATTGTAAATCCAAAAATTACCAATATTGATGTATTTTCAATTGTATCTGACGAAAGCGCTGCTTATGTGAACTTTTTGCAGATTTCTCATGGATCAATTATTCGTTCGCACACTTTAGAAATGAAGAAAAAACTGGACGAAAGCGACGAAGAACTCTTAGAACTGGCAATTATTGAACTTCGCGAACGTTTCCATTTAATGTCAAAAGAAATAATTGTTCCTTTTGAAGTTGATTTGGGCGAAAACATCAAAATAACTGTTCCTCAGCTTGGCGATAAAAAACAGATTTTAGATTTATCGATCCGAAACGCAAAATTCTACCGAATTGAACAATTAAAACAATTGCAAATCGTAGATCCGGATCGTCATGTTAACAGAATCATGGCACAAATGCAGAAAGACTTACGACTTCCTGTAGAACCTCGCCATATAGAATGTTTTGATAACTCGAATATTCAGGGAACAAATCCCGTTGCAGCCTGCGTAGTCTTTAAAGACGGAAAACCAAGCAAAAAAGATTACCGCCATTTTAATGTAAAAACCGTTGAAGGCCCAGACGATTTTGCTTCGATGACCGAAATTGTAGGTCGTCGTTATAAAAGATTGCTGGAAGAAAATCAGCCCCTGCCGCAATTAATAATTATTGATGGTGGAAAAGGACAGCTTTCTGCCGCTTTAAAAAGTATTGATGAATTAGGTTTACGCGGCAAAATAACGATTATAGGAATTGCAAAACGTCTTGAAGAATTATTTTATCCAGGCGATTCTATTCCGCTTTATTTAGACAAAAGATCAGAAACTTTAAAAGTAATTCAGCAGTTACGAAACGAAGCCCACAGATTTGGAATCACCTTTCATCGCGACAAACGAAGCAAAGCGGCACTTAATTCATCTGTAGAAAGTATTCCCGGAATTGGCGAAAAAACCATGACAACGTTAATTCAACATTTTAAAAGTGTTAAAAGATTAAAATTAGCCACCGAAAAAGAAATATCTGCCGTAATTGGAGTATCAAAAGCCAAAAAAATTGTCGACTTTTACAAAACCAACTAGCTTAATTTTTATGCGCCTAAATCAACATTCAAATGTAACCATTCGGTCAAAAGAATTCTTTTTAAATTCTATTTGCACCGCATCGTGCATACTTCTTTTGTTGATGATGCTTTTTCCCGAAACCTCTTTTTCGCAGGAAATAAAACAAGACAGTGTAAAAAGACCAAAAATTGGTTTGGTTTTAAGTGGCGGCGGTGCAAAAGGTTTTGCTCACATTGGTGTTTTAAAAGTTTTGGAAGAAGCCGGAATCAAAATCGATTATATTGGAGGAACCAGTATGGGATCTGTAATTGGCGGATTGTATGCTTCTGGTTATAATGCTTCTCAAATAGATTCTATTTTCAAAAAAACCAATTTTGATGATTTAATAAACGATTATATTCCGCGTTCGTCTAAAAATTTCTACGGAAAGAAAAATGACGAATTATACGCTATCGTTTTACCCTTTAGCAATTTTAGAGTTGGAATTCCTGAGGCACTTTCAAAAGGAATGTACAATTATAATCTGCTTAGCAGTTTAACAAGGAACGTTCGTCACGTTCGTGATTTCAACAAACTTCCAACTCCATTTCTTTGTATTGGAACCAATATTGAAACTGGCGAAGAAGTATTGCTTAACAAAGGAAATCTGGTTCAGGCCATGATGGCGAGCGCTGCTTTCCCTTCCCTTTTTACACCTGTAGAAATAGACGGAAATTTATTGGTAGACGGTGGTGTGGTAAACAATTACCCTATAAAAGAAGTTCGCAATCTTGGTGCTGATATTATTATTGGTGTTGATGTTCAGGATGATTTAATGAAACGTAAAAACCTGAAAAACGCAACCCGAATTTTGGTTCAGATTACAAATCTGCAGTCTATTGACAAAATGAAAAACAAAATTAAAAACACAGATGTTTATATCAAACCAGACATTCGTGATTATGGCGTAATTTCATTCGATAAAGGAGAAGAAATCATTAGAAAAGGAGAAGAAGCCGCTTTTGCCGTTTATGAAAAAATTAAATCATTGGTAAATGAAGATAATTTTTATAAAAAACCCAAACTCAAAATTGCTTCAGACACACTTCGAATTGAAAAAATAAACAGTGATCCATTAGACAATTACACAAGAGAATACATTCGCGGAAAACTTCGCTTTAAACCCGGAAGCACGATTACTTATGATGATCTCAAAACCGGAATTAACAATCTGAATGCAACACAAAACTTTAGTACAATCTCGTATTGTTTACAGCCAAACGGCGAAAAAGATGATCTTGATTTAGTTTTAAAAGAAACCCCAACGCAGACATTTTTAAAATTAGGTCTTCATTATGACGGACTTTACAAAAGTGCCGTTTTATTAAACCTGACTCATAAAAAGACTTTCTTAAAAAACGATGTGACTTCGCTGGACATCATTTTAGGAGATAATTTTAGATATGATTTTAACTATTATGTCGAAAATGGTTTTAATATCAGCTTTGGTTTTCGTTCAAGACTCAATCAGTTTAATCGAAATGTTACAACCAGTTTAAGCGGATTGATTGCAGAAAATCAAAATCTAAACCTGATTAATGTCGATTTTATGGATTTGAGCAATCAAGCTTATTTTCAAACCATATTTGTGCAAAAGTTCTTAATGGGCGGCGGTTTAGAGTATAAATATCTTAAGATAAATTCGCCAACACTTTTAAATGCCGAAAATATAATCGACAAGAGTAATTATTTTAGTGCCTTTGCTTATTTAAAATATGATTCGTTTGACGATAAATATTATCCAAGTTCTGGATTATATTTCTCTACAGATTTACAAACCTATTTGGCATCATCTGATTATACTAATAAATTTAAGCCTTTTTCTATTGCAAAAGCAGAACTGTCATTTGTTAGAACTGTATTCAACAAAGCGACTGTAAAAATTGGAGCCGATGCCGGATTTAACATTGGCAGCGACAGTGTTCCATTTTTTGACTTTATATTAGGCGGTTACGGATATAATAAAATCAACAACTTTAATTATTTCTACGGATATGACTTTTTAAGTATTGCCGGAAACAGCTTTATAAAAACAGATATTACTTTAGACTATGAAATTCTAAAAAAGAATCATATTAATTTTTCGGCCAATTTTGCCAACTTAGGCGATGATATTTTCAGCACCGTTGATTGGGTTTCAATGCCAAAATATACCGGTTATGCATTAGGCTATGGATTAGAAACCATAATTGGACCTATCGAAATTAAGCAATCATGGTCGCCTCAAATGTCAAAAAGCTTTACATGGTTTAGTATAGGTTTTATGTTTTAATCTGATTTTTTATAAATATTTTATGTTATAAATAATATAATATGTAATTTTGATCAATAAAAATTACGACATTTGTCATAATGAAAACAAATTGGACAGGTTTATTAGAGTATCTTCAATTCCTCATCAAGAGAAATCCTGAATAATGGCTCTATCGAATTGAGATAATTAGTCAATTGAAAAATTGAACTGATTATTTATTCTGCAATTCAAATTTTCGAATTATCTAATTTACAAATTATCTAATTGAAAAAGCCATGCCACTATATCATAAACTTGGGGATTTTCCTCAAAAAAGACACACCCAGTTCGAAAAACCAAACGGCGGATTTTACTATGAACAATTGTTTGGAACAGAAGGTTTTCACGGACATTCTTCTTTATCTTATCATGTTCACAGACCAACTCAGGTTAAAGAAATTTTAAATTCATATTCAGTTGAACCAAAAATTGCCATTGGCAAAAACATAAAATCACTTTTATTTAAAGGTTTTGAATTAAAACCCGAAAATGATTTTCTTGACAGCCGAAAAGCAATGCTTGTCAACAAAGACTGCATTATTGGTTTGGCTGCGCCGAAAGAATCGCTTCGAAATTATTTCTATAAAAATGCCGATGCCGATGAAATGCTTTTCATTCATAGAGGAAAAGGAAAATTAAGAACCATGCTGGGAAATATTCCATTTGAATATGGCGATTATTTGATTATTCCACGCGGCATTATTTATCAAATTGATTTCGAAACAGAAGACAACCGACTATTTTATGTTGAGTCATATTCTCCTTTTTATACTCCAAAACGTTATAAAAACCAATCTGGTCAGCATTTAGAGCATTCGCCATTTTGCGAACGCGATTTTATTTTGCCAAACGAATTGGAAACGCATGATGAAAAAGGTGATTTTTTAATTAAAATCAAAAAAGAAGGAATGCTTCACGAAGTAGTTTACGCCACACATCCGTTTGACGTTGTGGGCTGGGACGGCTATAATTTTCCTTATGGATTTTCAATTCATAATTTTGAACCTATCACGGGTCGTGTTCACCAACCGCCACCGGTTCACCAAACTTTTGAAACAGCAACATTTGTAGTTTGTTCTTTCTGCCCGAGACTTTACGATTACCATCCAAAAGCAATTCCGGCACCTTACAATCACAGCAATATAGATTCAGATGAAGTACTCTATTATGTTGACGGTGATTTTATGAGTCGTAACAATATTGAGCAAGGCCACATTACTTTACATCCAAAAGGAATTCCACACGGTCCGGCTCCCGGCGCCATGGAACGCAGTATTGGCCACAAAGAAACTCAGGAACTAGCTGTAATGGTTGATACTTTCAGACCTTTAATGGTTACGGAAGAAGCTATGGGTCTGGATGAAGGACAGTATTATAAATCTTGGACCGAGTAAAAAAAAAATTTAACCGCAAAGCACACAAAGAAAAACACGCAAAGAACGCAAAGCTTTGCGAACATAGCGTAAAACTTTGCGCTCTTTGCGGTTAAAAACACAATCAAAAAAACAACACTTTCGGTTAAACAAATAAACGATTAACCGATTAAACAAAATAAACATCATGAGTAAAGAAGTAAAATCAGTAGAATACGGATTAGAAAAAATATTTGAAGGAGCACAAGATTTCCTTCCGTTATTAGGAACAGATTATGTGGAATTTTATGTGGGCAATGCAAAACAGGCTGCACATTATTATAAATCTGCTTTTGGTTATCAGTCTTTGGCATATGCCGGATTAGAAACCGGAGTAAAAGACAGAGCATCTTACGTTTTAAAGCAAGACAAAATCAGAATTGTTTTAACAACGCCTTTAACAGCTGATTCTCCAATAAACGAACATTTGAAAAAACATGGCGACGGAGTAAAAGTTGCAGCACTTTGGGTTGAGGATGCAACAAAATCTTACGAAGAAACTATAAAACGTGGTGCGCGTTCTTTTATGGAACCAACTGTAGAAGAAGATGAGTTTGGACAAGTTGTTCGTTCCGGAATTTACACTTACGGAGAAACTGTTCATATTTTTGTAGAAAGAAAAAACTACAACGGTGTTTTCCTTCCGGGATACAGAGAATGGAAATCTGATTTTAACCCAGAATCAACCGGACTAAAATACATTGACCACATGGTTGGAAATGTTGGCTGGAACGAAATGAATACTTGGGTAAAATTCTATGAAGAAGTTATGGGATTTGTAAACTTCTTATCTTTTGACGACAAACAAATTACTACAGAATACTCTGCATTGATGAGTAAAGTAATGTCAAACGGAAACGGAAGAATTAAATTTCCAATCAATGAACCAGCAGAAGGAAAGAAAAAATCTCAGATTGAGGAATATTTAGATTTTTACGGCGGACCTGGAATTCAGCACATCGCAATCGCAACAGATGATATTATTAAAACAGTTTCACAGTTAAGAGCGCGTGGTGTAGAATTTTTATCAGCTCCTCCACATACATATTATCAGGCAATTCCGGAAAGATTAGGAGTTCATATGGATATGATGAAAGAAGACTTAAACGAAATTGAGAAACTTGCAATCATGGTCGATGCCGATGAAGATGGTTATCTTTTACAAATATTTACAAAACCAGTGCAGGACAGACCAACACTTTTCTTCGAAATTATTCAAAGAATGGGTGCAAAAGGATTCGGCGCAGGGAACTTTAAAGCTCTGTTTGAGTCAATTGAGCGCGAACAAGAATTGAGAGGAACTTTGTAAAAATGCATTATTTTTACATTATGCAAAAAAAATCCCTATAAAATGATGATTTTTATGCAAATGTTATGTTAAACTTACTATTTGCTATTTTTTTTATCGATTTTGTATCTATCTTTGCACTCGCAAATCAAGAAGGGGTGGTTTCCTTCTGAATTGATATAAATTTCATAATTTATAGTTTTTTGGTTAGTTAATAGCATAAAAACTCAGTCTTCTTGACTGAGTTTTTTTGTTTTAGTACATTTGGAATAGAATTTGCATTTATCTATCTTTATAATAGAATGTAAAAAATGTACTATGAAAAAGTTCATCCTCACTATATTAATTCTTTCTACATTAAGCTTCGATACACAAAAAGAAGACGCTTTTAATACGGGAGAATATTTCAAATTTAGAATTCATTACGGAATTGTAAACGCCGGGTATGCCACTCTGGAAGTTAAAGACGCTACAATAAACAACAAAAAAGTCCATCATGCTGTAGGTAAAGGATATACCACCGGAATGTCAAAATTTTTCTTTAAGGTTGAAGATCTTTATGAAAGCTATTTTGATAAAGAAACCGGAGAACCTTATCGTTTCGTACGTAAAATTGACGAAGGAGGTTACACCAAAAATCAGGAAGGTTTTTTTAACCAAAGTGAAAATAGAGTTTTAGTAAAAGACTATAAAAGAAAAACCGAAAAAACGATCGTAGTTACTGAGAATGTGCAGGATATCGTTTCTTCATTTTACTTTTTAAGAAACCATCCTAATATAGATAAATTAAAATCAGGCGAGGCAATTACAATTGACATGTTTTTTGATGATGAAATCACAAAATTTAAGTTAAAATATGTAGGCCGTCAAGATATTACAACTAAATTTGGAACCGTTTCTACAATGATTTTTAAACCATTGGTGCAAACCGGAAGGGTTTTTAAAGAAAAAGAAAGCCTAACGCTCTGGATAACAGACGACGTGAACAAAGTTCCAATTAGAATTAAAGCAGATCTTGCTGTAGGATCGTTAAAAGCAGATCTCGATGAATATAAAGGACTCCAAAGTCCGCTTAAAGTAAAAAAGAAATGAACCTAACTGATAATTCAGAATCAATTTTAAAAGAAATTGATCTTAAATTTCAAGCCATAAACCAAAAAACTGATGTTCAGTTAGAAGGATTGCTTTGGTCTAAACCCATTACTTATTGGGATTATATTCAAACTGATGCTCTTCTAAATTTACAAATACAACGCACAACACTTCCTGATGAAATGGTTTTTATCATGTATCATCAGGTAAACGAATTAATTTTTAAAATGATTTTGTGGGAAATCGACCAAATCGCCGATGCACAAAATATTCAGGTTGATTTTTTCAGCGAAAGACTTTCAAGAATTACACGTTATTTCGACATGCTTACCAATTCATTCAGCATTATGGAAAACGGAATGGAAGTCGATCAATACATGAAATTTAGAAATACACTTACTCCTGCAAGTGGTTTTCAGAGCGCACAATATAGAATGATTGAGTTTGCATCTACTGATGTTATTAATTTAACAGACAGAAGATACAAAGATGGCTTTGATGAAAATACTGACTTAGAAACTTCATTCGAACATTTATATTGGCAGGCAGCAGGAAAAGATTATCACACTGGCGAAAAATCATACTTATTAAATGAGTTTGAAAAAAAATACAAAGATCAGTTCCTAAAACAAATCTCTACGTTTAAAACAAAAAACATCTGGCAGAAATTTACTCAATTACCACTTGAAGATCAGCAAAATGCTGAACTGATTAAAGCAATGCGTCACTACGACGAAACTGTAAACATTACATGGGTAATGCAGCATTTAAATACGGCAAGAAAATACATTTTGGAAAGCGGAAAAGGTAACGGAGAAGCGACCGGAGGAAGTGACTGGCAAAAATATATGCATCCAAAATACCAAAGACGCATCTTTTTTCCTAAATTGTGGACCGAAGAAGAATTGTCCAATTGGGGAAATGAAAATCCACTATAATTTCCTCCAAAAAATTTAAGAGTTTGAAAAAAGCATTCGTAATTATAATAGTATTATTTTCAATATTTTCATGTAATAAAACCGCTGAAAAAGTTGAAATTAAAATTACAAAACCAAAAACTAAAAAAATCGAATTTGGTTTTAATTACGCAGATTTTAATGTTGTTAACGACACAATTTCAAAAGGCGATTCTTTTGGTTCTATTTTGCAAAGCCAAAATATTGGCAATAAAAAAGTACATGACATTGTAGAACAGGTAAAAGATTCTTTTAATGTAAGATCAATTCGTTACAACAAACCTTTTACTTTACTTCGTTCAAAAAACAAAACCAATAATCTTCAGGTCTTTATTTATCAGCCTGATGCTTTAACTTATTATGTTATTGATTTAAGAGACAGCATTGCAAAAGCTTATAAAAAAGTAAAACCGGTTACTTTAAAAAGAAAAATTATTGGCGGTGTTTTAAAAAGCTCACTTTCTGAAACTTTAGGAAACGAAAGTGTCGAAACAGCTCTTGCCAGCAGAATTACAAAAGTATTTTCATGGTCAATTGACTTTTTTAAACTTAAAAAAGGCGATCGTTACGGCCTAATTTTTACGGAACGTTTTATAAACGGAAAAACTTACGATGGAGTTGAAGATCTTGAAGCTGCTTTTTTTGAATATAAAGGAAAAATCGTTTATGCCTTCCCTTTTGAAAAAGATACGCTTTCAGGAAAAGTAGAATATTATGATGACGAAGGAAAAACACTTAAAAATTTCTTCTTAAAAACACCAATCAAATTCAGCCGAATCACTTCAAGATTCACCATGAATAGGTTTCATCCTGTGCAGCATACCTGGAAAGCACACAAAGGAACTGATTATGCTGCTCCAACCGGAACCCCAATTTCAACAACCGCTTCTGGAGTTGTAGAAATGACAGGATATACAGCCGGAAATGGGAACTTTGTAAAAGTAAAACACAACGCAACCTACTCTACGCAATATTTACACATGTCCAGAATTTTAGTAAAACGCGGACAAAGAGTTACGCAGGGACAAACTATAGGTTTAGTTGGAAGCACAGGTTTAGCTTCTGGTCCTCACGTTTGTTATCGTTTCTGGAAAAACGGCGTTCAGGTAGATGCACTTCGATTAAATTTACCAACCGGAGAATCTTTAACAGGAAATGACAAAACCCGTTTCTTCAAGCAAATCGAACCTTTGAAAAGAGAACTGGACAGTATTGGGAATTTGTAAAAAACTAAAACTTACTTCTAAAAAATAGAAATATGAAAAACGCTCGGCTTAAAGCGATTTACAATGAAACTTTTTCAGATTTAAAACTATTTTACAGAGACACCAATTTACCGGACAATTTAATCGCTAATTATAGAGTTGGACAGATCATTCAGGAAAAAGGATTTACTGACATGACTTCTATGGGCGGAGGACTTTCGGGAAATCTTAGATATTTAATTGCAAGTGCGCATCCAAAAGACTTATCAAAATTCAATCCTGATTCTGCAAAAATTGGTCATTATCTTTTAGACAGTATTGCGTATTTTAAGGTATTAGACATTTACAAAATTGGAGATAAAACTCAGGTTTTTCTTTTAAACATTCCAGACAATTCAATCTCACTTTTCAAAAATTCATCTTCAAATCTCGAAGAAGAAATTACAGAAAAAGCCCGAAAAAAATTCAGCAGTAAAAATAATGCCGAGCTGATTCCGGAATTACAAACCGAAAATTGGAAAGAAAGAACCAAATCGCCAATTGGCATGGATGATAATGGTATTTTATTTTTTGACGATTCGAAAATTAAAAAGGAATCCTTAAAAAGAATAGAAATTGATATTGAGAAGAAAATCATCCATATTAATAAAAAACCGTGGTGGAAAATTTGGTGATTATTTTATGTGTATAATTGTGAGACATCCTCTTTTTATATTTTTACCTTTAATTATGATTGGATGTTCTCGTCCAAAAGCATTTGTCTTAAACGATACTTCTGAAAATAAATATTTTGTTTCAGAATTAGTAAACAAAGCCTATAAGGAAAATCAAATTGAGAAATGTCCTTTAATTGTAATTAATGGAATTCCATTTGAATACAATAAAAATCAAGACAGTATATTTTTACCTCTTAAAAAATCCGACATCATTAGTTTAAATTTCTTAAATATAAACAGCAGTCGTATTATATATAATGAAAAAGAAAATGACGGAGCTATTATAATAACTACAAAAACATCAAAACACCCATAAAACGTTTTCGTAACTAATTGTTATATAATCTTTATCCGTTAAGCTATTAAAAGTTATTTCAGTATTTTTGTGTTTCTAAAAAAAACAAAATCTTCAATAAAAATACAAATGGCTTTAAACACAACAAACCCAACCGGGACTGAAGCGTGGAAAAATCTGCAAAACCACTTTAATGCAATTCACGAAACAACGATACAAGAATTATTTCAGCAGGATAATGCCCGTGCAGAAAAATTCAATTTACAATGGAATGATTTTTTAGTTGATTATTCTAAAAACAATATTAGCCAGGAAACCATTTCTCTTTTATTAGAATTAGCAAATTCTATTGGATTAAAAGATGCTATTTCTCAATATTTTGGAGGCGCATTAATTAACCAAACCGAAAACCGTGCGGTTCTTCATACTGCTTTACGCGCACCAGAATCGGCAGTAATTAATGTAGACGGAGAAAATGTAATTCCGGAAGTTTACGAAGTAAAAAACAAAATCAAAAATTTTGCAAACGAAGTAATTTCGGGAGAAAGAAAAGGATATACAGGAAAAGCGTTTACAGACATTGTAAATATTGGAATTGGAGGATCTGATCTTGGTCCTGTTATGGCAGTTGAAGCTTTACAATTTTACAAAAATCATTTAAATACACATTTCGTTTCAAATGTTGATGGAGATCATGTAAACGAAATCATTAAAAAATTAAACCCGGAAACTACTTTATTTGTAATTGTTTCTAAAACGTTTACGACTCAGGAAACGCTTTCAAACTCAGAAACTATTAAAGAATGGTTTTTGAAATCTGCAAAACAGGAAGATATTGCAAAACATTTCGCTGCAGTTTCGACTAATATTCCAAAAGTAACAGAATTTGGAATCAATCCTGACAATGTTTTCCCAATGTGGGACTGGGTTGGAGGAAGATTTTCTCTTTGGAGCGCTGTTGGTTTAAGCATTGCTCTGGCTGTTGGTTTTGACAACTACAATCAGTTATTAGCAGGTGCTAATGAAATGGACGAACATTTTAAATCTTCGGAATTTGATGAAAACATTCCTGTAATTTTAGCTTTATTGAGCGTTTGGTATAATAATTTCTTTGGCGCCGAAAGTGAAGCTTTAATTCCTTATACACAATACCTTCACAAACTAGCCCCATATTTGCAACAGGCATTTATGGAAAGTAACGGAAAAAGCGTTGGCCGTGATGGAAAACCAGTAAATTATCAAACCGGAACTATTATTTGGGGAGAGCCTGGAACAAATTCACAACATGCCTTTTTCCAATTAATTCATCAGGGTACAAAATTAATTCCAACGGATTTTATTGGATTTGTAAAACCATTATATGGAAATGAAGATCATCATGATAAATTGATGTCAAACTTTTTTGCTCAGACAGAAGCTTTATTAAACGGAAAAACTCCGGCGCAAGTTCAGGCAGAATTTGACAAACAAGGTTTATCTGCAGAAAAAGCATCTTATTTATTGCCTTTTAAAGTTTTTACAGGAAATAAACCAACGAATACAATTTTGATTCAAAAACTTACACCAAAAACACTAGGATCACTAATTGCAATGTATGAACACAAAATTTTTGTTCAGGGTGTTATCTGGAATATTTTCAGTTTTGACCAATGGGGAGTTGAATTAGGAAAACAACTGGCAAATTCTATTTTAGACGAAATAAATTCTAAAAGTGTTAAAGACCACGACAGTTCTACGTCATTTTTACTGAACCACTTTTTAAAAAACAAATAAAACTTAACTAAAAGTTTAATTTTATAAAACACTGAAACGCCTTGATTTAACAAAAATTAAGGCGTTTTTTCGTATAGAACATATCCAAAATTGCTGTTTTTTAACAATAAATGAAAGTTTACACCTACACTTATGCGAATAATATTGTCAATTTAACAAAATAACACCAATCAAATTTAATAAATCACGATTTTATTTATTGAAAACTTAAAAAATCATTTTAATACGCAATACAAATTACAAAAGTTAACTTTCTTAACATTTTGATAACATTATCTGATTTTAATGTTATAATTTTGCCAAAAACAATAAACTAAATAGCAACATGAGGAAAATGAAAAATTGGTTAATTACCGGACTATTTTTTATGATAGTTTCAACCGTATTTTCACAAGGAAAAGTTACTGGTACTATTACCGACGGTACAGGTTCATTACCAGGAGCAAACGTACAGATCAAAGGATCTTCTACGGCAACTTCAACAGACTTTGATGGTAAATTTACCCTTAATGCAACAACAAGTACGGGAGAAATTGTTATTTCTTACCTAGGTTACGAAAACAAAACTGTAAAATTTACAGTAAACGGTGGCACTGCAAACGTAGGAACTATTACTTTAGAATCTAATTCTAACGAATTAAGCGAGATTGTAGTAAAAAGTACAGTTGTAGATATTGCGAAAGACAGAAAAACTCCGGTTGCTGTTTCTACAATTAAAGCTGCAGAAATTAAAGAAAAATTAGGAACTCAGGAATTTCCTGAAATCTTAAGAAACACACCTTCTGTATATGTTACTAAATCAGGTGGTGGTTTTGGAGATGCTAGAATTAACATTCGTGGTTTCAACCAAAACAATATTGCCGTAATGATTAACGGTATGCCAGTTAACGACATGGAAAATGGTTCTGTTTACTGGAGTAACTGGGCAGGTTTATCAGATGTAACATCTGCTATGCAGGTTCAAAGAGGTTTAGGTTCTTCTAAACTCGCTACTCCTTCTGTTGGAGGTACAATTAACATTGTAACTAAATCTTCTGACATGAAAGAAGGAGGATCTTTCTCTTCTGGTTTCGGAAATGGAAGAAACTTCAAAATTCAAGGATCTTACAATACAGGAAAATTAGAAAACGGTCTTTCTGCATCTGTATTATTATCTCAAACAATGGGAGATGGTTACATTCCGGGAACTCAATTTGAAGGATCAAACTATTTCATCGCTTTAGGTTATGGAACTAAAGATGACAAACACAACTTTCAACTTACTGTAACTGGTGCTCCACAATGGCACAACCAGAGATCTACAGCTTCTACAATTGCAACTTACCAAAAATATGGTTCTCTTGCTGAACCAAACATCAGATACAATCCTGATACAGGTTATTTAAATGGTGAGCAATATAACATCAGAAAAAACTACTACCACAAACCAGTAGCTTCTTTTAACTGGGATTACAACATTAATGAAACTACAAAACTTTCTTCTGTACTTTATGCGTCTATGGGACGTGGAGCTGGAGCAAGTGCTACAGGTGGTATTGGAGGAAATGTTTACAACAGTTCAGTTTTCTTATTACCAAACGGTATGGTTGATTACGACAAAATCCAAGCTTGGAATAATGGTACTGGAAGTGTTTTCTTTAATGGAGCAAACAGAACTAGAACACAAATTGGAGGTGTATACCAAAATAGTTCTTCAACAGGTAGAACTGGTGCAGGAAATACTGCTGATCCATACGTTTACAATACTACATCTGGTATTTCACAAACTTCATCTATCAACTCTCATGACTGGTTTGGAGCTTTAATCAACTTGAACAAAAAATTATCTAGCACATTAACATTAGATTTTGGTATTGATGCTAGAACTTACACTGGATACCACTTTACAGTAGTAAATGATTTATTAGGAGGTGGTGAATTCTTCGATAACAATATCGCTAGTTTAAAACCAGCTGGAAGACATCTTACATCTACTTACGCTACAAACGTTCAATGGAATGTTTTTGATAAGAGAGATTATGATAAAATCTCATTTAACAGTACTGGAAAAGTTAGATGGTATGGTGCATTTACACAATTAGAGTACTCTAAAGATAATTTAACTGCATTTGTTCAGGGAGCAATTTCTCAACAAGGATTTAAGAGAGAAGATAATTTCGTATACTTACCAACTGATCCATTAGCATCTACAGATTACGAAAACATCTTAGGTGGAAATGCAAAAGCAGGTGCTAACTACAACATCAACGAAAAACACAATGTTTACGTTAATGCTGGATACTACTCAAGACAACCATTCTTTAACTCAGTTTATCCAAACAACAGATCTACAGTAAACCCTAACCTTACTAATGAGAAAATTACTGGATTTGAAGCTGGATATGGTTTCCGTTCAAGATTCTTTAACGCTACAGTAAACCTTTACAACACAACTTGGAACGACAGATACTTAAAAGGTAACGCTCTTCCTGCTGGTAATGGAATTGCTGCAAACACAACTTATACTGAGTTTACAGGTCTTAACGAGGTTCACTCTGGAATTGAGTTTGAAGGATCTTCTAACATTACAGATAAATTCAAAGTTAACGCTATGTTCTCTTACGGTATCTGGGAATACAAAGGAAACGCAAGTGTAAACGCTTACTACCAAGCAGACAATACTCCAGTTGCTGGATATACTGCTGCTACAGTATACATGGACAAAGTAAAAGTTGGTGATGCTGCACAAATGACAGCTTCAGTTGGAGCTTCTTATGAAGTTTTAACAAGAGTAACTGTTGATGCAAATTATAACTTTAACGATAAATTATACGCTGGATTAAGCCCTACAACATTTACAAGTGCAGATAACAAAGGAGCTTTACAATTACCTTCTTACGGTTTATTTGACGCTGGTTTCTCATACAAAATGTTAACAGGTAAAAACAAAGACAAATCAGTTAACTTTAGATTAAACGTAAATAACTTATTTGACAAAATTTACATTGCTGAGTCTAGAACAAACATTTTTGCTGATGACAACGTAAGTTCAAATGCTGCTGCAGGAACTTATGCTTCAAACAACAGATTGTACAGAGGTTTAGCAGATGGTAACCAGGTATTCTTTGGTTTCGGAAGAACTTGGAACTTTACTCTACGTTACGATTTCTAAAATTTAGAATCTAAATAAATAATAAAAACGGCATTGACTTTTAAAGTGAATGCCGTTTTTTTATGGCCATTTTTGTTATATTTGTTTTTAACAAAAAAACACAGTTTATGTATCATTTTTTACAAAAATTTCACTCGGGCTGGGCATACTTAGCACTACTGCTTTTAGTGTTCGCCGTTATAAATGCCATTATAGGTTTTACTTCTAAAAAAGAGTTTACAGCAAAAGATCGTAAAATTTCTTTATTTGCCTTAATTGGAACCCACACACAGTTATTGATTGGATTAATCCTTTATTTCGTTTCTCCGCTGGGGAAAGATTCTTTAGGACAAATGTCAAATGCTGCACTAAGATTAACATCATTAGAACATCCGCTTATTAACCTTATTGCCATAGTTTTAATAACAATAGGATGGTCAAAACATAAAAAACTAATCAACAGCGAATCTAAATTTAAAACTTTCGCTATTTTTTACGGATTAGGATTGATACTTATTTTGAGTAGAATTCCTTGGAACCTATGGTTCTAAAAAATACCAATTAAAAGCCCTGGAAACATAGGGCTTTTTTTTTCTCGGCATATTATTTGTACAAACTCCCCCAAGTCTGAAAAAAAATAAATCATGAGTAAAAAAACAATTATTCTCACCACATTAACAACAACTTTTTTAAGTTGTTTTACCTACGTTATAAGCCAGACCAAACCAGTAATTGATCCTAAAAAACCTCAAGACACTGTAAAAAACATCAGGCCTGATATTATTGCTCTTCCAACCGATTCTGTTTTTACAGATAAAGGTTTAAAGTTAAAAGCGTACAAAAAAAATGCTCACGCATCTTACTACTCCGATAAATTTAACGGAAGGAAAACGGCAAATGGAAGCAGATTTAATAATAGCAAATACACTGCAGCACACAAAAAACTTCCTTTTGGGACTCGAGTAAAAGTAACCAACGAAGCCAACGGAAAATTTGTAATTGTAAAAATAACCGATCGTGGTCCATTTGTAAAAACCCGCGAAATAGATCTTTCGAAAAGAGCTTTTATGGAAATCACCAAAAACAAAGGTGCCGGAGCTATGAAAGTAACTCTTGAAACTATAGTCGAATAAATAAAAAATCCCGCTTTTCAGCGGGATTTTCTGTTTAAACTAATTTTCTCAAAGTCATTATAATTCCGGTATGAATTCCTTCGTGATAGTTGTTGAAGTTTAAAGCATCATGTACATTTCGAAGCGTAAATCCCATACTTGTTGTATATTCGGTATAATCAACAAAAAGTCCGCTTTCAAAATCATTTTTTGTTTTCTCGAATGTTTCTGAAAGTAAGTTTCTTACTTCGTTTACTTCTTCTTGCGAAACATCTCCTTCTGGTTTGGTTCCTTTGCGATATTTTGAAATAAATTCTTCAGTAACCATTGTTGGAAGACCTGACAGCTTATAAACCAATGTTTGCTGCGCTGCAACACAATGCGCAATATTCCAAATGATATTATTATTAAATCCTTCCGGAATTTTATTTAATTGTTCTAATGAATGGCTGTCTAAAATCTTTAGCAGAATTTCTCTAATCGTTTTTTGTACTTCAAAAATTGGGTTCATCGTTTATTTTTTTTCTAAAATTAGTCATTTTTCAATTTCAAATGGATTTTCTTTGTAATCTAATTCAATTCAAAAATCATGAACAAAATATACTATTTAGCCTCTTGCGATACGTGCAGAAAAATCATAAAAAGTCTTCCAGAAAACAATTTGGTATTTCAAGACATCAGACAAGATCCTATTACAGAAGAACAATTAGATGAAATGCACAAATTGGCAGGAAGTTATGAAGCATTGTTCAGCAGAAAAGCACAATTGTACAAATCAATGGGTTTAAAAGATCAATCGTTGACTGAAGCTGATTTTAAAAAATATATTCTGGAACATTATACTTTTTTAAGCCGTCCGGTTTTTATTATTGACGGAAAAATTTACATCGGCAACAGCCAAAAAAATGTTGCAGAAGTAATACAAGCATTATCGTAAGAATACTATTAAAGTTTGATGTATAAAACTGATTCACAATTTACAACACAAGGCATCAAACTTTTAATTATCTTTGCGCCTTTATACTCAATTATATGATACAATCTATGACAGGGTTTGGCAAAGCCTCTTTGCAACTGCCTACAAAAAAGATTACAGTCGAAGTAAAATCCTTAAACAGTAAAGGTTTAGATTTAAACGTAAGAATGCCATCGGTTTACCGTGAAATGGAATTAGGTTTACGAACGCAGATCTCGACCAAACTCGAAAGAGGAAAAGTTGATTTTGCTATTTATGTAGAAAGTACAGCAGAACAAACTTCGACAAAAGTAAACGTGCCTGTTGTAAAATCTTATATCGCGCAATTGAGAGAAGTTTATGCCAATGCAGATGAAACGGAATTGATGAAAATGGCCGTTCGTATGCCGGATACCTTAAAAACAGAACGCGAAGAAATCGACGAAAATGACTGGGAACAAATTCAGGTCATTATTGATGAAGCAATCCAAAATATCCTAAACTTTAGAAAAGACGAAGGTGAATCTCTTGAAAGAGAATTCAACTTACGAATTGGAAATATCCGCCAGTTAATGAACGATACTTTAGCTCTTGATCCAGAACGCGTTCAGGCAATTAAAGATCGTCTCCATACTGCTATTTCAGAACTGCAGGTTAATGTTGACGAAAATCGATTTGAACAGGAATTAATCTATTATTTAGAAAAATTAGATATCACGGAAGAAAAAGTTCGTTTAGGTAATCATTTGGATTATTTCCTTGAAACTTTAAATGGCTCTGAAGCTAACGGACGTAAACTTGGTTTTATTACTCAGGAAATGGGTCGTGAAATCAATACAATGGGTTCTAAATCAAATCATGCTCAAATGCAGAAATTGGTCGTAATGATGAAAGATGAATTGGAGAAGATTAAAGAGCAAGTATTAAACGTCTTATAATACAACTACACAAAATTAAAGCTTAGAGCCTATTGCTTAAAGCCTAAAGCATACACAATGAACAAAGGAAAACTAATTGTTTTTTCGGCACCGTCAGGATCAGGAAAAACAACTATCGTAAAACATTTATTAGGACAAGAAGATTTAAATCTTGAATTTTCGATTTCGGCAGCATCGCGTGCACCGCGTGGCGAAGAAGTTCACGGAAAAGATTATTATTTTATTTCTTTAGAAGAATTCAAAAAACATATTAAAGCGGAAGATTTTCTGGAGTGGGAAGAAGTTTACCGTGATAACTTTTACGGAACTTTAAAATCGGAGATTGAAAGAATCTGGGCTTTAGGAAAAAATGTCATTTTTGATATTGACGTAGTTGGCGGTCTTCGTATTAAACATAAATTTCCAGAAGAAACTCTGGCAGTTTTTGTAAAACCTCCAAGTGTTGACGAATTAAAACGCCGATTAAAACAGCGCTCTACAGAAAGTGAAGACAAAATCAATATGCGTATTGCAAAAGCTTCTGTAGAATTAGCAACAGCTCCACAGTTTGATGTGATTATAAAAAACTATGATTTACCAGTTGCACTTGAAGAAGCGCATCAATTGGTAAAAGATTTCATAAGCAAGTAATTTTATTACACCGAGATTCACAAAGAAAAAACACAAAGATTCGCAGAGTTCTAATAAAACTTTGCGAATCTTTGTGTTATCTTAGCGCCTCTCTGCGAAACAATAAAAAATGAAAATAGGTCTTTATTTCGGCACATATAACCCAATTCATGTCGGGCATTTGATTATTGCCAATCATATGGCAGAATATGCCGATTTAGATCAGATTTGGATGGTCGTGACTCCTCATAATCCGTTAAAGAAAAAAGCAACGCTTTTAGACGATCATCAGCGATTAGAAATGGTTTTTCTGGCAACAGAAGATTATCCAAAGATAAAACCGTCGGATATCGAATTTAAATTACCTCAACCGAGTTACACTGTTATTACTCTCGCGCATTTACAGGAAAAATACCCTAATCATGAGTTTTCTTTAATAATGGGTGAAGACAATTTGAAAACGCTTCATAAATGGAGAAACTACGAAGTAATTCTGGAAAATCATGATATTTATGTTTATCCAAGAATTTCTGATGAACCTGAAAATATGGAATTAAAATCGCATCCAAAAATTCATGTTATTGATGCGCCGATTGTAGAGATTTCTTCCACCTTTATTCGAAATAATATCAAAGAAGGAAAAAATATTCAGCCTTTACTTCCTCCGAAGGTTTGGGACTATATTGATCATAATAATTTTTACAGGAAATAAAAGATCACATACAATATTGTCATTTCGACGAAGGAGAAATCTCCGCAAGTAACTCCTCAACGAAATTCCAATCTTTGTCGAGCTTCTCGCGGAGATTTCTCCTTCGTCGAAATGACAAACAAAACTAAAAAACAAAAACGCATAAAAAAGCCTGAATTCAAAATTCAGGCTTTTTAGTTTTGAAACAGCTCCAGCGGAGCTAAATATTTATAGATAATCATACGAACATTCAAAAGCTCCAGCGGAGCGATATATGTCACCCCTCTGGGGCTTTCTATTCAATACAATTATGAATTCTAGAAATATTTCGTCCCTCCGGGACTTATTAATAAAATTGCTTAAGCTTCAATACTTACATCGCTTTTCACCCTTGTTCTAATCTCACTCAACGTTTGATCTACTAAAAGTTTTCCGTCTCTGAAAACTTCCTTCAATTCACCTTGTTTTTCTTCTTCCCAAGAAACATTATCTGTTAAATGATACTTGCCGTCGATTAAATCGATTTTCATTAATCCTTTGGCTGATTTTTTAGTTCCGTCATCAGTAATTGGATCTTTGAAGATAGCTCTTCCCTCTCCGTTTACTTCTCCGTAAGTAGCTTTCATTGCAAAACCAAAAGTATCACGCGTATTGTATTGATACGTGAAAGATCCGATTCCTAAAACCACATTTGTAGAAGCAAAACCTTTCGCTTTTAATTTTTCGCAGATTTGAGTTGCTCTTGCTACAGTGATGCTATCTCCGTAAATCGCTCCTATTTGAGGAACCAATTCTTTGAATCCTTTATCGTTTGTCGTTCCTCCAAAAACATCCCAAAGCAATTCAATCACTCCTTTTCTTTCTTGTTCTGTTTTTCCATCTGGATTTCCGCAGATAATTAGGATTGGATCACCGCTGTCAGGACGAATTACCACTTTTCCTTCTCTAGAAACGATATCTTCTTTTAATCTTGGAAGATAATCCATTAAAACTTTCCATAAATCCCAAGTATCAGAAACGATAGAAACAATTCCTTTTGGATAAACTTCTGTGATTAATCTTTTGAATGTTTCGTACTCACCTTCTGTCGTTCCCATGCACATTACAGAGTGTTCTGTTGCTGCAACTGAACCCGCAACCAATTCCTGATCTGAATTAGCATTGTAATATTCTTCTAAGAAATCGATCGCCGGAATCGTATCAGATCCTGTAAAACTTAATAAATGTCCCGCTGCTGAAGTTAAAGCCGCTTCAATTCCGCCCATTCCTCTCATTGAGAAATCGTGCGCCTGCCAGTCAACAAATTCTGGAACAGAAGAAGTTTCTGCTGCAAATTTGTCTAATACTTTTCTGTATTCTTTTGCAATTGTTGCCGAGTTACATGGTAACCAAACCACCGCAGAAAGTAAGGTTTCGAAATAATTTGTCAGCCAGAAAAATTCTGGAATCGTATTGTACATCGTAAACATTGGCACTCTCAACGGAACGCTTGCTCCTTCCGGCAATGCTTTAAAAACCATCGGGATATATCCAAGATCGTGTAAATCTTCAATATGTTTGATTCCGACTAAATTTTCGCCTAAATAATTATTAATTCTTCTAGCGTATTTTTTAGTAACTTCTTCTTTCGGTTTTTTGAAGAAAGATTCCTCAAAGTCATGAATGATATATTTTTTGATGAAATACTGCAATCCGAAAAAGATCACTTCATCAACTTCTTCTATACGTGATTTTCTTGGTGTCCAGTTAGAATATACTAATGTTGTTCCGTCTGGATATTGTCTTCTGTGGTCAACTTTGTAACCGTCGGTTAATAATAGTGGGTTCATATATTTTTATTTAATTTTATCTGCTAATCGTTCAGCCAAATCTTTTATATCTTTTACTCTGACTAAATTCTCGATCCATTTATGCGGAATATCATCTATTCCATAATAAATTCCTGCCAAACCTCCAGCAATTGCACCCGTTGTATCTGTGTCTTGTCCTAAATTAACCGCTTTTAAAACGGTTTCTTGATAAGAATCTGAATTCAGAAAACACCAGATGCTCGCTTCTAAACTATGAAGCACATAGCCCGAAGAATGTATTTCGTTTACATTATATTTTGAAATATCATTTTTCAAAATTCTATCGAACAATTCAACTTCAACAGGATTAAAACTTTTATCTTTCAGAAATTCAGAAAGAATAAATTGCATCTTTTTATAAGATTCGAATTTATCTTTATCTTTTAAGATTTCCAAACAAAAGACAATGTAAATAAAACAGGCAAGTACAGATCTGAAATGAGCATGTGTTATTGATGAAACTTCTTTTACTTTTTGGTAAATAATTTCGATATCATTTTCTTTTTGAAGACAAAAAACTAAAGGTAAAATACGCATTAATGAGCCATTTCCGTTATCGCTTTCAGAAAATCCTCCACATAAATCAGGCTGATGTCCCTTTGCAATATTTAGAATTGCATTTCTGGTTGCGATTCCAATATCAAAAACTTGTCCATGCGGTGTCCATAATTCTGCACTATACCATTTAACAAAATTCCTTGCGATATCATTTAAATTATAACCCGAACATAAACTTTCAGCTAGACAAAAAGCAAGTGAACTATCATCACTCCAAGTTCCAATTGGCTGATGATGTGTTCCAAAACCAAACATATCAGTAACTGGATTTTCTTTCAAGTAAGTTCTTGATTCAAACTCGACAGGAACTCCCAAAGCATCACCAACAGCCAAACCTAACAAAGCTGATTCTATTTTATTTTTCATCTTATTTATTTCTTCCTTTTTCCTCGAGATAAAATGTCTGTACCACATCACTCTGCCAAAACTTTTTTGATTCAACATCCATACAAGAAAGTTTACCGTAAAAACCTGCTCCTGTATCAATATTCCAGACATTACAGCCCTGCATTGGAATTTCAACATTATAATGAAGTGTTGGTGTGTGACCAATATAAATTTCATTAAAAAGCAATAATCTTTTTGGAAACAAAAGCGAATCTTTTTTAATTCGTTTATCCATTGTTAAAGCCATTTCCCAAAGTGTTCTGTCCCAAGAAAAATTACTTTGATAATGTTCTTTTGCTGGTCCGTGCATAGATGAAAAACCGGCATGAATAAACAAATTGTTATTTTCATCAACGAAGTAATCTTTCATATTTACAAAGAAATCAAGATGTTGCTGCTTTCGCGAAAGATCCATATTCTGATAACTTTTTATGGTTGATTCGCCGCCATGCATAAACCAGATTTCGTTTACAACACTATTCTGAAGCCATTCGTGGCACCAAACATCGTGATTTCCTCTTATAAAAATACATTCTTGTTTTTGGCTCAAATCAATAAGAAAATCGATAACCTGAGCCGATTCGCTCCAGCCGTCTACATAATCGCCAAGGAAAACTAATCTATCATTTTCAGACAAATCAATTCTTTCTAATAACTGAATCAGGGCTTTTAAGCCACCGTGAATATCACCAAAAACTAATGTTCTTTTCATTTTTTAAAATTCAATATATTTTGCCGGAACCTCATCGGTCAGCCAGACATTGTTTTCAGACAAATAAAATTTATATCCGTCTCTGTGCATCGCACCGCTTCTTACAGTTAAAATCTGCGGAATTCCTCTTCGGCTTCCTACTTTCGTTGCCGTTTCTTTATCTTTACTTAAATGCACGTGCTGACGGCTCATTTTTTTCAAACCTTCTTTTCGAATGTTTTCCATGAATTTACCAACCGTTCCGTGATAAAGATATTCTAAAGGTTCAGTTTCAGTCAAATTAAGTTCTACCGAAATAGAATGTCCCTGACTTGCACGGATTTTGGTTTTATCTTCGTTAAAAGCGAAACGCTTTTTGTCGTTATTTTCTACAACGTAATCCAAAAGTTCAGTCGTCATTTTATTCAGACTTCCTTTTTTGTTACATTTTATAATTAATTCCTCTACATCGGCCCATCCATTTTCGTCTAATTTTAATCCGATAGTTTCAGGCGAATGTCGCAGCACCAGACTCAAAAACTTGCTGACGCTTTTTGCTGTTTTTTCATTCATCTTTTTTCTTTTATCAATCAAATGTTCTGCTGGAACATTTTTGGGATTTTATATTTTATCTAACTTTAATTTTTTATTCAATTCTTCATTCTTAAAAAGAAATGGTTTCTCTGCTGGAATGTTCAAATTTTCTAATTCTCTTTTTTGAACAAACTGATATTGTTCGGCTACGTAATTTGAAATATCTTCAATCAACAGAATATCTTCTTTTGCAAAAGATCTTGTAAATTCATTTCGTAAACCAATCTGAATCGCTCTTCTTTCTAGTTTTCCTCCGTACGGATCGTGATCGGGATCCCATTGTAACCTCACCGAAGATGATTTTACCTGTGACTGCCATTCTTCGTTACTAATTCCTAAATCAGAATTATAAGAGGAATAGACTGCATTTTCAAGGTATTTTTCAAAAGCTTCTCTTTTTAAATGAATCGCCAGAACTACTTCCTGATCTTCTTTTGTTCCCCAGCCGTTTCGATACATCATCCAGAGAAAATTAGGTTTTATCCAGGTCATTCGATCCAAACTGAAAGCCCCTCCAAAAAACTGATTCTTTACGGCAAAATCGCCTATTTCTTTACGGTATGACTGATAAGCTATTATTTTTTCATCATCATACTGAGCCATTATGTGATAACCCTCTTTAGGCCATTCTTTTAATTGCTCGCTATATTTTTTTAATTCTATTTTCATTTTGATTGTGTTTCAAACCATAAAGCAAACTCTATAGTTTACACTTTTACTATTTTTTATTGTTTAAAAATCATAAACAACTACTTCTATATTTTGATTTGAAAGCGTTTTAAGAATAATCGGTTCAATCATTTCCCATTTTCCGCCTGCTAATCCGCATCCAATTCTTGGCATATGAACAGATGCATTATTTGTTTTTGCAAAATCTAAAACTGCTTTTAGTCCTTCTTCAATTGCATTGTATCGAATTGGAGCGCCGCCATTTTCATCTTTATTAATTTTATGCTGTCCAATAAGATTTGCAACCCATAAATCTTCTTCAACCTGAACAAACTGTACTTTTCCTAATTCGAAATCCTCTTTAGATTTGAACCATTCACGATATTGCTTTTCTGGTTCTTTCCATCTTTTCGAAATCGCCATAACAAATCCTTTTCCCCATCCACCAATATCATTGCAAACATGAACGATAATTTTATTTCCTGATGTTTGAGGCGACGTTGCATCGCCTTTTGTATATTGAATGTCTTTCATTATTTTGTTTATTTTCAAACGTTCCTATGGAACGTCAATCCAATCTATCGATATATTTTTCTACCGATGAAATGTTCCTATGGAACAACTATAAAATGCTTTTATAGATTTGATAGTTTTCATCATCAAAGCAGACAAAGAGTATTTTTTCCAATTCTGAAATTCTTTCAAAATCTTTCACTGCTTTTAGTGCAACTTCAGCCGCTTTGTCTTTAGGAAAATGATAAATTCCTGTGCTGATATTTGGAAAAGCAATTGTTTTAATTCCATTCTCAACTGCAAGCTTTAAACTGTTTTGATAACAATCTGCCAACAATTTTGATTTTTCTTCTTTATCGCCATTCCAAACCGGTCCAACCGTATGAATAACATATTTAGAAGGCAGATTTCCTGCAGTTGTAATTACAGCATCACCAGTTTTACAACCTCCTTGTTTATTGCGAATTTGGACACACTCTTCTAAAATTGCTTTTCCTCCTTTACGATGAATCGCTCCGTCTACACCTCCGCCTCCAAGCAAAGAAGTATTGGCTGCATTTACAATTGCATCAACATGAATTTCGGTTATGTCTCCTTTGATGACTTCTATAATCACTTCTACAATTATTTAATTTGTCTAAATCAAACGTTCCTATGGAACGTAAATTCAATCCATTATTTTTTTTCTACCGATGAAATGTTCCTTCGGAACAACTAATCGTTTATCATCTTTTTTTTATTATTTTCTAAAAGTGTTTAATTTATTATTCAGTTCTTCGCTTTCACTTACCAATGAACGCTCTGTGAAATAAACATTTACTATTTGAATACCGCCAACTATATTAGAATTGAAATCAGTTAAATCTTCTGACGGAATCCAAAGTTCGTTATGATTTTTATCTCCGACATTTTGAATTTCATACTTTTCTAAAAAGTCTTTATTTACTTCAAAAGCGGTTACGATTCCGATAAAACCTGAAAACTCGTCAACTGTATTCCACTCAAAAGCAATTTGTTCTGCATATTGCTGATTCGTAACGGGATAAAAAATCGGCTGCCAATCTAATCTTGGTGGAAATGCATTGTAACCTAACGTCGTAATAAATTCCATTTCTTTCAATCCAACTGGACGAAATAATTTTGTTGTTTTCATTTTAAATCATTTCAATTCATCCCTAACTTCCATCAAAGCAAAACCTAACAAATTTAAGCCTTTCCATTTTTCAGGATTCAAAGCATCTTTGTGATCACCTGCCATTCCTATTCCCCAAATTGGATCAACGGGACTTGCTTCTACAATAACTCGGTCATTTGTATTAATTAAAAATGCCGCCAAATCTTTGTTCTTACTGAATTTATGATAGTTTCCTTGTTTTACAATTTCAAATCGGTTTTCTAACCAGATTTTATCATCGTAATTTCTAACTTTTCTACCTAGTTTTTTAGCTTCAGCCGGAGAATTACATGCTATGATTTTAGCTAAAATTTCCTGATCGTTAAACAGTTCAGCTTTCTTCGCCATCATCCAATGTTCGGCTGTTTTGTAAGTCACGTTATCTACTTCAAAAGAACTTAACCACCACTGGCTGAAACAGGTTTTAGATATACTTCCGTCTTGAGTTGGCTGATGTCCCCAGAAAAATAAAAACTTACTTTCTGGAGCTATGTTTTCTATATTGTATTTCATTTTTTCGATTTATTGATATAAAGAAGTTATGTTTTTGAAATCTTTTGAATCGGGTGAAAATGATCCGTAGATTTCTTTAAACTCTGTTGTGAGACTTTCGAATTCATAATGCTGCTCTTCCAGCTGATCCATACAGGTTACAACCAAATTTCGTTTTGCCATTGGGCTGTAAGCTGCATCGAGTTTTAGAGCGTAATTCAACAAATTATAATCGAGAGCTCCAAAACGTAAATGTTTTTGGTACTCATTGAAAACACAAGTTTCTTCTTCATTATTTTTTAATTTTATTTCTCCTTCATTTGGCATCCAGCCGTGTCCATGCCGTGTTGTGTAACTTCTGGTTGCGTAATATATTTCTACATCTTCGATTTTTAGTTTATTACAAATCTCAATCGCATTTTTTGATGTTGTATTCGCATACGTCACATTCGGAAAAACACCGTGATCCATGTCTAATAGAATGCCTTGGCTTCCTTCAAAAATTAGATTTTCATAATTATTCAGGAAAGTATAATCTACGATATTCCATTTCAATTCATCAATTGCATTTAGATACTGCTCCACTTCATCATCGATTTCACTTTCATTTAAAAAACCATAATAGTATGCGATTTGATTTAGTTTTTCTAAAAGCATTTCGCGTGGTGCAATCAAATCGATGGCAAATAATTTATACGGACCTTCGTTTCTTTTCATCGTTGAACCGATACCTTTTCCGCAGGTTCCGTTTTCGATATTTCTAACATTTCCTCTGTTGTGCCAAACATCAAAAGGGGTTGTGACTTTTGCTAAAGGATGAATGTACAAATCCAGATTAGCGTTTTTCTCTTTTAATTCTTCTCTTTCATTGAATAAAAAAAGCGGATGAATCGTACAGTGCTCGCTGTAATAAGATGGAAGACCACGAAGCGCTCCGCTTGCAAAACTCGAATGCACGTGTTTTCTATCGCCGATCATAACCGTGTGCGCCGCCTGTTGTCCTCCCGAAAAGCGAATAACTATAGATTCAGGGTTTTGTTTTGCCAGAAAATCTGTTGTTATGCCTTTTCCTTCATCACCAAATCCTAAACCTATAACTATTTTCGCTGTTTTCATTTTGTTGTTTTTTTAATGCCGCAAAGGCACGAAGGCGCAAAGTTTTTTTAAGTTTTTATTTTAATAATCTTTGCGACTTCGCGTCTTTGCGAGCAAATTTTCTTTCGCTGAAAAAAACTTATGTATCGATCTCGCAAAGACGCGAAGTCGCAAAGTTTTTAAAGCATTTGTATATTATCTAAACCTGTATCTTTTGAATCAAAAACTGGTATGGTTCCTAATCCAGAACTTTTGTGTTTATCGCAGATAATCTTCTTAATTACGTTTGGAATTTCTCTGTGATCTTCAATTGACAAACAGTTTTGACCTAACAATTCTTTCCATTCTACATCGGCATTGATGGCTTGACCTGAATGTAAAACACTAATATGATATACATCGTATCTTTTTTGTGCTTCTGCTAATAATTCAAGATGTGTATAGGTTTGTTGTCCCTGACCCATAATTTCTTTGATCGCAGAAGCCGGAAGCGTTTTTAAACCTGGTTCGTCACCAACGGTAAACAACAATCCTTCTTGGCCTCTTTTTTCGAATGCATCGGTTTTGGTATGAAAGGCTGCGAAATACCACGCTAAAAGATAACTTTCGCCAGCGTTTCCTCCGCCTCCGCCTTCGATATACGTTCTCGTTAACCACATATCTAATTCTTCGTCACCAGATTCAAACTGTCCAACTTGAAGCGGATATCTGTCACATTCGTGATCGCCGATTCCTAAGAACAAAAGTGCCGGATCTGGAACACCGCCTTGAATGATGCCACCCATTAATTTTGGTAATCCTTCTTTGATCAATTCATGCGGAATATGTCCCATACTTCCTGTAACGTCCAAACCTAAAATGATTGGAACTGTATTGGGATGCACTTCAGAATCTCTAGCTTCTCTCACAATCACTCCGTTCGGATTCATTGATTCGTGAGCCACTCTTAATGCATTTTGTGTAAAAATTTCGCCAGCTGATTTACTAGCATAACCTACTTTTTTTGCTCTGCTTTCGCGAGCACCGAAATCATATCTTGTTCCTCCCATGACTAAAATGTTTTTCCAAATAAATATTCAAATCTCTTTTTTGTTACTTCAAACTGGATGTTTAAATTTCTAATTGTCAGTGAAAGTTCCATGTCTTTCTGAACAAAAGCTTCCGGCTGAAAATCAACAAATGTCAAACTGTTTTTATCCAGCGGACTAATATCAATCAATCCTTCTTGTTCTCTTTCGAGTCTTTTGATTTTTAATTCGATATCTTCGACTCTTCTTCTGTAAATTAATTCAGAATCTTCGCCAATTACTTTGGCTCTGTCTTCTCTAATCTGATCATTGTTTCTTTTTAAAGATTCAATAAATCTTGGTTTTAAATCATCACTCATAACTTTTTTGGTTGTTTTTAAGGTTGTTTCAGGTTCTCTTTGTTTCAAGTTTCAGGTTCTCTTTGGAACGTGAAACTTGGTCCCGAAGCTTCGGGATAAACCTGAAACCGTTAATAGCTTTTATTTTTTTAGATTCCAACAACTTGAAACCTGAAACTTGAAACTTTTTAAACTAAAGTATTTAATCCAATTACCTGAGCGTTTTCTCCTTCAAAATCTTTAAAAGAGTTGGTTGTGAAAATTCCGTCGAAGCAGTTTAAAACTTCAAAACCTTTATTGAAAATTCCGTGGCTTACTGCTAAGTATAATTTTCCGGCATTTTTCTTTTTTAGTTCTTCGGCTAATCCTACGAAGGTCCCTCCTCCGTCACAGATATCGTCTACAATTAAACAATCCATTCCTTCTAAATCATCATTGTAAACTTTAAAACCAGATAGTTTTCCCGTTTTTACATCACGGCTTTTACTGCATTCTACAACCTCAACACCACCTAAAAACTCAGATACTTTGTAGATTTTCTTTAAAGCGCCTCCGTCTGGAGAAATCAATTTTACATCACTGCCAATTCTATTTATAACTTCTTTAATAAAAGTGTAGTTCGGAATTACTGTACTGTTATTTAAAAGCGCTGGAGTTACTTCTGAATGCGCATCAAAAACATAAACTTTATTCAACTGCATGGCGTTGATAATATCGGCATACACTTTTACAGACAGCGGTTCACCTGGAATCATAACACGATCTTGTCTTGCGGCCGGAAAATACGGAATAAACAATTCGATAATTTTTACATCCATTCTGCGAAGCGCATCAACCGTAACACATAATAATCCTAAATCATTGAATGAATTCAATCTATGTGTAATAGTTACTTTTCTGTTTGGATCAAAATCTGGTGCGATTTTAATGTGTGGCTCTCCTCCAGAGAAAGTAAAACTTTGAAATTTGATTTCTTCCTGATTTTGAAAAGGAGCGAATTTTGGGTCGAGATTTAGTATCATAGTTTTTAGGTTTGCGTTAATTATACGCAAATGTAGAATTTAATTTTTAATAAACAATTTATTTTGTGTAAAAATTACGCAAACTTTATTTCAAAGTGAAAGCCTTCTTTAGCTAATTCATTATATTTCAATTTGTTAAATCGAAATAATTTTGCCGGACGGCCGGTTTTTATTGGCGAATAATTTTCTGTTTCTTCGACAATTCCGAAACTGAGGATTTTTTTTCTAAAGTTTCGGCGTTCGATTTCTTTTTCTAAAATGGTACAATAAAGGTTTTCGAGTTCCGAAAAAAGGAATTCTTTTGGAAGCAGATCGAAACCAATCGGCTCATAAGTGAGTTTCGCTTTTAAGCGTTCTTCTGCTTTTTTAAGAATGCTATTATGATCAAAAGCCAGTTTCGGAACTTCTTTAATTTTGAACCATTGCACTTTATCGGCATCTGAATCGGCTTTGATTTCTAATTTTGAAGGATCGACCAAAGCAAAATACGCAACAGAAACAACGCGGTTTCTTGGATCTCTATTTACATCATCGCCAAATGTGAATAATTGTTCGAAATAATCAACATCGACATTGGTTTCTTCTTTCAACTCTCGTTTTACAGCATCTTTCAATGGTTCATCATTTTTTACCAATCCGCCCGGCAATGCCCAATACGAATTCTCCGAACCAAATTTCTGCTGAATCAAAAGCACATACAATTGACTATTTTGATATCCAAAAACAATGGCATCAACAGCAAGTCTAATATTTTGTAGATTTTCCATAATCATACTATTTAAAAAGGAGGTCGCCACTAAATCACTAATTTCCAATATTTTATCTTTAGAATATCTAAAAATTTAATTCGTGAATTGCTTCGCCCGTTCGCTATCGCTCGGGTTGTGGCTAAAAACATTTACAATCTATTTCCAAAAAACAATTTGAGTTCTTTTTCAATAACATCAAAAATTGATTTGACATTATTATTTTTTGGGGATAACAAATACACAAATTCTTCTGGAACGTGAAAACTGTTCCATACTAACTGCAGTTTATTTTCTTTAATGTAATTTCTCGCGTTACAATTCCACGTTACTGCAACACCTTCATTTTTCGCTAAAAGTCTAAGCATTTCAGATTCTGACGGAATAATATAATTCGGAACCATCGATGGTCGTTTTTTATTAAAAGCATGCAGCCAGAATAATTTTATATGTGGAATTCTCGCATCATGGCTGTACCATTTTTGTTCGTTAAGCCATTTTTCTATTTCGGTATAATTATCTGCTTTTAATTTTGAACGGAAATCGGTTATATCCAAACTTGTTGGAGCCACCATTATGAGTTTAATTTTACCGACAATTTCATAAGTGGTATCAAACGTATCAAATCTTTTTGTGGTGATAGCGAAATCTAATTTTTTAGCATCGACCAAAGCAAAAAGTTCGTCGTTTTCTGCGAAAGTAAAATCGATTAAATCAAATTTTGAAATTAGGAGATTTCCAACGCAGTCAAAAAGATGTTTAGAGATTCCGACCGAAATTAATCGGTTGGCATCTTCTGCTTTTGCGCGAAAACCTGTTTCGACACTTTCAAGACGATCAAGCGCATCTATTATCAAATTATTCAGTAACTTAGCGTATTCGGTTGGTTCAACGCCTTTTGATTTTCTATTGAATAATTTGTTTCCAACGTGAGCTTCGAGCATTGAAATCTGCTGACTAACGGCAGGCTGACTCATAAACAGCTCTTTTGCAGCAACCGAAAAATTTCCATTTTTATATACTGCCTTAAAGGTCCTGTACCATTCGAGATTTACCATGATATAAATTAGTTTATAACAAACATAGTTTATTTTATTTTTACTGATATCACATAAGACGTAAATTTGTTAAAAATTTTAAATCTTATGAAGAAAATAGCATTACTCTCAATAATTGCATTTACAGCTGTAAGCACATCAGCTTTGGCTCAAAAATCAAATAAAAAAGGTATGAAAAAAGTATTATTTGTCGTAACCAGCAATGATAAACTGGGCAACACAGGAGAAAAAACCGGATTCTGGTCAGAAGAATTTGCTGCACCTTATTATGAATTATTAGATCAGGGCGTTGAAATTACAATTGCGTCTCCGCTGGGAGGACAACCGCCAATTGATCCAAAAAGTGCCGATCCAGCATCGGCAACAGAAGACACCAAACGTTTTGACGCTGATAAAGTTTTACAGGAAAAATTAAAACACACTTTAAAACTTTCAACAGTAAATCAAAAAGATTATGATGCAGTTTTTTATCCAGGAGGCCACGGTCCGCTTTGGGATTTAGTTCAGGATCAAAATTCAATTGCTTTAATCGAATCTTTTTACACGCACAATAAACCTGTCGCTTTTGTTTGTCACGCTCCAGCTGTTTTGAAAAACGTAAAAGTAAACGGCGAATATTTAGTAAAAGGCAAAAAAATAACTGGTTTTACTAATGACGAAGAAGAAGCAGTTGGTTTAACTAAAGTGGTTCCGTTTTTATTAGAAGACGCTTTAGCATCAAACGGCGGCGTTTTCTCTAAAGGACCAAACTGGGCGCCTTACGCCGTAGAAGACGGACTTTTAATAACTGGTCAAAATCCAGCTTCATCTAAATTAGTCGCAGGAAAATTATTGAAAAAATTGAATTAATTAATATAGGGACAAAGGGACAAAGTGACAAAGGTGCAAAGTGACAAAGGTAAAAAGCTTTGAACCTCTGTAACTTTGTCCCTCTGTACCTAAAAAATAAAAAAATCATGCTCAACTTTGAATTATACAATCCGACGAATTTAATCTTCGGAAAAGGACAAATTGAAAAACTTTCTACTTTAGTTCCTAAAGATGCTAAAGTACTTTTGGCTTACGGCGGGGGAAGTATCTTTAAAAACGGAATTTACGATCAGGTAATTTCGGCGCTAAAAGGTTTTGAAATTGTGGAGTTTGGCGGCATCGAACCAAATCCGAGATTTGAAACTTTAATGAAAGCTGTTGACGTCATCAAAGCAGAAAAAATCGATTTTATTCTGGCTGTCGGCGGAGGATCTGTTATTGATGGTGTGAAATTTATTTCGGCAGCTGTTAATTTTGAAGGAAATCCAATTGATATTCTTCAAAAAAGAATCTTGATTAAAGAAAACGCAATGCCTTTTGGAACTGTTTTAACTCTTCCGGCAACGGGAAGCGAAATGAATTCTGGATATGTGGTTACGATTGAAGCCACTCAGGAAAAATTATCTTCTGGCGGAAGCGCATTGTTTCCTCAATTCTCGATCTGCGACCCAACGGTTATTGCGTCTTTACCAAAAAGACAAATTGAAAACGGTGTTGTAGATGCTTTCACTCACGTTATGGAACAGTATTTAACGTATCCTACAGATGCTTTTCTTCAGGATAGAATTGCCGAAGGTGTTCTTCAGACTTTAATTGAAGTCGGTCCTGGAATCGTAAAAAACCCAACCGATTATACGTTGGCTTCTAACTTTATGTGGAGCTGTACAATGGCTTTAAACGGATTAATTCAAAAAGGTGTTCCAAGTGATTGGGCAACGCATATGATTGGTCACGAATTGACGGCATTATATGAAATTGATCATGCAAGAACTTTAGCGATTATCGGTCCAAGTTTATATACGGTAATGTTCGAAACTAAAAAAGAAAAACTGGCGCAATACGGAAGAAGAATTTTCACCTTAACAGGTTCTGACGAAGAAGTAGCGAAAGAAGCAATCAATAAAACGGTTGAGTTTTTCCATACAATGGGAATGGATACTAAACTTTCGCAATACACAGAGGATTACTCGAAAACAGCAGATTTTATCGTAAACCGTTTCGAAGAAAGAAACTGGAAAGGTCTTGGCGAAAAACAATTGGTAACTTTAGATAAAGTAAGATCTATTGTGGAGCTTTCTTATTAGTATAATAAGTGTTCAGATTTTTAGTGTTCAGTGAAAGGTTTTATCTAATATTTTAAACTGAACACTAAAAACCTGAACACTGCAAACTAAAAAAAGGCGTTCTTAAAATATTTAGGAACGCCTTTTTAAAATACTAAAACAAAACTAACTAACTCAAATCTTGATAAATTCATTAAAATTCTAATTTATAAAGACTTACAACGTATTGTTTTGTGTTTTATTGTTTGAATTTGAAAATATTTTTTTGATTTAAAAAATTGGGCGTAAAAGTTATTATTTATTGAAACTTTCATTCATTTTCTTTTCGAGTGTTTTCTGCAGGATTTCAATCTCTTTTCTAATATTTTTAAAATCCACATTTGCTTTTTCACCTAAAGCTTTTCCATCAAGAAATGATTTTAAGTCATAAAAATTGCCTCCGCTTTTGAGTATCGCGATTCCAGTATCCGGTTTTTTATCCTTCCTAAACCATAAAGCACTTACTATTTCTGTTTCTTCATTTCGGCTTAGTAAACTTTCTAGTTTTTTGTCTTCAGAAAAAGTTACGGCTATTTTATTGAAATTCTTTTCAATGCTTTCATCTTCATTAATACTTGAAATAAATAAATTTTTGATGATTTCCAATTCCTGACTGTGTTCATTTTCAGAATTTCTATTTTCTTCTTCAACGCTTATAATTTGTGCTTTCACAGTATTATCTGATTCATAATACAAAACATTACCAGCTGTATTTGGCACTACATTTTCAATTTCTAATGAAGATTTTATTATAGTGTTTTTTCCAATAATGAGTTTACTGCTGTTTTTACTGCCTTGCTTTTCTATTATAATTTGAGCAGTTTTTTTGCTATTCATTACTGTTACTTCAATAACATTGTTTTTTAGTTCGAAATGAAAACGATTAAAATAATGCATCGCAAACAAATCAAAATCAAAACTTTGCAGAACGCCATCTTTCCAGTTTTTAGTAACAAATTGTTTTTCTAATTTTATGTATTCCGGACCGTCAATAATTTTTCCGTCTTTATACGTCGATTTTATATTGTAATTTGGATATTGATACTTTTCGAGATTTTCTAAATAATTATTGGAATATTGAAATTTGATAATTCCATTTTCATAATAATCAACATGGTTAAATTCGTTAAAATCTGTTGCAAAATAACCTGAAAACGGTTTATCATTTTTATAAATTCCGGTATAAGAATCTTGTCTGTCTGAAGTAATTAAAAAAGACTGATTGATGATTTTAGTCCTTTTTCCGTTCTCAAAGTATATTCTTTTTTGAATGTTGTTTTCATTTTTTTTATCGTATTCGCTTCTATAATAGATTTCTTCTGTAATATTTCCTTTTTTATAAATCGTACTTTTTTGTTTTTCAACTAATTCTCCTTCATATGGTACATCATTTTTATAATCTATTTTACCAATAATTTCACGATTATCATAAAAAACAGTTTCTCCATTTTTGATATCATCTTTGCAAGTATACGTTTTTACAGGATCGTCCAGATAATAATTAAAGATTTTCTGCACGCCGTTTTTCTTGTAAGAAGTAACATTTATTAATTCGTTCTGCTCATTTTCATTTTTAATAACAAACGATCCGTTAAAAGGTTTTCCATCTTTATAAATTCCTTTTGCCACACTACTTCCCGATTCGTCTTTTACGATAACTTCACCTTGTTTAATCCCTTTAATATAGTTTTGATTGATGACTAAATCGCTGGCAAATTTTTCATCAAAATTACCTTCAAAAGGCTGCCCATTTTGATATACTCGTTTTGCTTTTACAGTTCCGTCTGCATTATATTCTATTTGATCGCCTTTTAATTCTCCATCCAAATATTTTTCTGTTTTGAGAACTTTTCCATTTGGAAAATATTGAACAGCTTCGCCACTCTTTTGCCCTTCTTTATAACTTGTTTTAGATTTAAGTGCCACTGCAAATTTGTTCTGAAAATAATAGTCGTACAAAATACCATTTGAAATTTCACGGCCGTATTGCACAAAATCTTTTTCATTTATTGTTTGTAAAATCTTTCCGGATTTATCATAATTAATTTGCTTAAAAGGCTCGGTATAATCATTTATTATGTCATACCAAATTTCCTGAGCCAGCTGCTTTGAGTTAATCCAAAATATCTTTTTCTTAATTATTTGTCTTTTTTTTGCCGAATTGTTTTCATCGCGCATAATGATGCCTTCGGTTGTTTTAATAGGTTCTTCTTTTCCTGCGTCACTGTCTGAACGGTTCATTCTGTAATCATCCCAGTTTACTACTTCTTCAAAATCACCGTTTACAGGTTTTCCATATTCATATTTTCCTTTCATTAATACAGATCCATCTTCATGGTAAATGATGGTTTCACCGTGTTTTCTTCCGTTTTTGTACTGAATGGTTCTAAACTTTTTACCGCTTGGATAATAATAAACCAAATCAGAAACAGTCGAAAAATTATAAAACTGATAGGAAGAAGAATCAAAACCATTTTCATCAAACCAAATAACATCTCCCACATAATCAGACTCGCTGTTTTGAGGAGAGTATCCCTGAAATTGAGGTGTTTTGTTTATATAGAAATCTTCAATTAAAACCAAACTGCCAACCGTTTTAGAAGGCATGATTCTGTAAAATGAAGCATTATCTTTAGTTGTAGTTTTCCAATTGGCGTCGAAATAAAGTGGTTCCATTTTTTGTGAGTAAGAAAATGTGGTTGCGAAAACAACAAAAATGATCAAAAATTTATGTTTCATAATTGAGCGAAATTTCTCAAAAATACTGTTTTTTGAATAATTTTAGTTTCTAAAGCTAAAAATATATTATGAGATTGAGCTCTTTTAATTTAAAAGAAAACCCTCTGCACATACTTTGGCAAATTTCTTAAATCAGATTTTGCTTTATTAGCACATTATTAAGTACTTTTGTTTTAAATTAATAAAATAATGAGCGAAAAGTTAAAATTTGCAGTAATTGGAGGAGGAAGCTGGGCAACGGCAATTGCAAAAATGTTATGCGTTAATCTTTCAGAAATTGCGTGGTATATGCGTAATGAGTCTGCAATCGAACATCTTCAAAAATACAAGCACAATCCTAATTATTTAAGTTCAGTTGAATTTGATACCAGCAAACTTAAATTAACCAGTAATATAAACGAGGCAATTGAATATGCAGACTATATTATTTTTGCTATTCCTTCTGCTTTTCTTGATTCCGAATTGAAAAACATGACGGTTTCATTATCTGATAAAATTATTTTTTCGGCAATTAAAGGTATTGTTCCGGAGACAAGTTTAATTGTTGGTGAGCATTTTCACATTCAATACGATATTCCATATTATAACATTGGTGTAATTACCGGACCTTGCCATGCCGAAGAAGTCGCATTAGAAAGACTTTCTTATTTAACGATTGCATGTGGAGATCCTGAAAAAGCTTGTATTGTAGCAAAATCTCTTTCTGGAAATTACATCAAAGCAAAAATTTCAGACGATATTATTGGTACAGAATATGCGGCAATGCTTAAAAACATATATTCTATCGCTGCCGGAATTGCTCACGGTTTGGGTTACGGTGATAACTTTCAGTCGGTTTTAATGAGTAATGCCATTCGCGAAATGAAGAAATTCATTCGCAAAGTGCATAAAATGAAACGTAACATTAATGATTCGGCTTATTTGGGCGATTTATTGGTTACAGGATATTCTGTTTTCTCGAGAAATAGAATGTTCGGAAACATGATTGGTAAAGGTTATACCGTAAAAAGTGCCATGATGGAAATGAGTATGGTTGCCGAAGGTTATTATGCTACAAAAAGTGCCTATAAATTAAATCAGGGTTACGGAGCTAAAACGCCAATTATTGATGCCGTTTATGCTGTTTTATATGAAGGAAAAGATGCAAAATCGGTTTTTAGAAAACTAACGGAATCTTTGGATTAGATTTTTAAAATAGAAGAAAGAAGCAAGAAAATAGACTTTTGCTACACATAAAAAAGAGCCAAACTGAATTTCAGCCTTGGCTCTTTCTCTTTATTCTATTTTCTAAACGCTATTTCTTTCTTCCTGCTTCTTTCGCTAACTCTCTAAACATTATTCTTTTTCTCCATTTCCAAAAGCCATTTTTTTCGCCACAAACCTTCTCCATATCCAGTTAGTTCGCCATTTAACCCTATCACACGATGGCACGGAATAAGTATCGAAATTCTATTTGCGCCATTTGCATTCGCAACAGCTCTTATTGCTTCTGGTTTATTAATATTTATCGATTGTTGTTTATAGGATCGTACATCGCCATAAGGGATTTTTTGTAATGCCGTCCAAACTTCATTTTGAAAATCAGATCCGGGAGAGAAAATCGGCACTGTAAAAACTTTTCTTCTGCCTTCAAAATATTCTTTTAACTGTTCTTCCAGAATTTCAAAATGTACATTATCGCCCTGCATAATTACAGCATTTAATGTTTTGGCTAATGATTTGAATTCGGTTTCGAGCATTTTTCTGTCTGTAAATTCAAGCAGGCAGATTCCTTCTTTTACACCACAGACATACATGGTTCCAAGCGGCGTTTCTATTCTTTTAAGATCAATTATATTTTGCGCTTTGCTGTTTTTGGGAGAAACACCAAATACCGATTTAAAAGAATCATTAAAACCGCTCAAAGATTCATATCCAGTATCAAAAGCTGTTGCAGTGATGCTTTCGCCTTCTTTTATCTTTTTGAAAGCACTGTTAATACGGAACATTCTTTGGTAAGCCTGAAATGTGATGTTGTGATTTTTTAAAAACCAGCGTCTCATTTTACTGGGTTCAATGCCGCGTCGAATTAAATCCGAATCTTTAAATTTCAATGATGGATTTTCTGAAAGCTCTCTCAGGATTTCTTTTATAAAATCGGGTGTTTCGTTATATTTTTCTAATGGAAAACAAACTTTACAAGGTCGATATCCTTTTAAAATCGCTTCTTTTGAACTCGTAAAAAATTCGACATTTTCTCTTTTCGGTTTTCTTGCTGTACAAGTTGGTCTGCAGAATATACCCGTTGTTTTAACCGCAGTAAAAAAAACACCTTCAAAAGAAGTGTCTTTATTGACTGCTGCCTGATACATTATATCGTCTGTAAGTTCCATAAATTATTTATTCAAAAATGGGAAAAAAACTCTTCTTTTCAATTACGCTCAACATGATTTCTTCCAATTCTTTGTTTAGAAAACTATGCACAAAATTCCCCATACTAATACGCTTTACTCCTAATTCGTTTAGTTTTTCAAAGTTAGGAAGATTAGGCATGCACATAACATTTACAGGAAGTTCTGTTGCTTTACAGATTTCTTCTATATCAGCTTCATTTGAAATACATGGAAAAAAAATGCCGTCAATACCCGTTGTTTGATATTGTTTTAATCTGTGTTTAGTTTCTTCTACAGCATTTGGCAATCCTAAAAGAAATACATCAGAACGCACATTTATAAACATATTGATGTTTTTCTTTTTCAAACTTTCTACGATTGCTTTTAATCTTGAAGTAAAAAATTCTGTTTCTGTTATTTCTCTTTTTGAATTAACAACAACCGAATCTTCAATATTAATTCCAACAACTCCAATTTCATGTAATCGTACAATATTAGCCGTTATATCTTCCACATTCTTTCCATAACCCGCTTCTATATCTACACTTAACGGAATTTTTACAGCCGATTTTATTCTTTTAATCATAAAAAAATAATCTTCGAAAGGCATATTTTCTCCATCTTCATATCCTAAATCTGAGGCAATTGCAGCGCTTGAAGTTCCAAGGGCTTTAAAACCTAATTTTTCATATTGTAAAGCACTTTGCACATTCCAAACATTTCCTAATATTAAAGGCATTTCATTGTGATGCAGATTTCTAAATTCTTCAATTTTTGTTGTCATATTTATTCGTTTCGTTTTTACAAAAGTACTTTTGAGACCAAATCTTCTGCAACCGAAAAATTGACAACTATTTTTTTATAAAAAAAATCACGACCTAAATAAGTCGTGATTTCTGATATTTTTCTGTGATTTGTTTATTTCACCATTATTCCTTCAACAAACAAAATCGGCACTTCTTCCGTTTTATTTTCGTCAAGCGAATTAGCTTTAAAAATGAATTTCTTATCGTACAAAGTATTTCCAATAAAGAAAGTCACCATAAATTCATTGTTTAATACTAAAAGGCTTTTCTCTACCAATTCTATTTTTACAACAGAAACAGACGGAACCTCAACAAAAGCATGACGTAAAATAGACGTTTTCTTCATTTCGCCGTCAATAGTTCCAAAAGCTTTTGAAACAACCATTACGCTGTCTAAATTAAAGTCACTGTCGTTTACCAAGTAAGCGTACCACACTTTTTCCATAAAATCGTCGCTCCATTCCTGCACTGCGGCAAGAAATACGTTTTCGACTTCTGGAATAATTATATCTTTTTTCATTTTTATTAAATTTTAAAAACCTTTGTCAAAGCCTGAACTTCAACAAAGGTTTGTTATTATAAATGATTCAAGACTCAGAATAATCTAAAATCTAAAATCTATCCCGAGGCTTCGGGACTAAAATTATATATTAGCTTTGAATTGCTCTAAGAAACGAACATCATTTTCGTAGAACATTCTAATGTCACCAATTTGGTACAAAAGCATCGCAATACGCTCTACTCCCATTCCAAAAGCAAATCCGTTGTATTCGTCTGGATTAATATCGCAGTTTTTCAAAACGTTTGGATCTACCATTCCGCAGCCTCCAATTTCTAACCAGCCCGTTCCTTTTGTAATACGGTAATCGGTTTCTGTTTTTAGTCCCCAATAAATATCAATTTCGGCACTTGGTTCTGTAAATGGAAAATACGACGGACGAAGACGAATCTTAGATTTTCCAAACATTTCTTTGGTGAAATAAAGTAACGTTTGTTTCAAATCGGCAAAAGAAACATCTTTGTCAATGTATAATCCTTCCACTTGATGGAAAATACAATGCGAACGAGATGAAATTGCTTCATTACGGAAAACACGTCCCGGAGAAATTGTACGAATTGGCGGTTTATGATTTTCCATATAACGCACCTGAACAGATGATGTATGCGTACGCAATAAAACATCTGGGTTTGTCTGAATGAAAAACGTATCCTGCATATCACGCGCCGGGTGATATTCCGGTAAGTTTAATGCCGTAAAGTTATGCCAGTCGTCTTCGATTTCCGGACCTTCAGAAACGTTGAATCCAATATTCGCAAAAATATCGATGATTTGATTTTTAACTATAGAAATAGGATGACGTGAACCAATAAGTACTGGTTCTGCCGCACGTGTTAAATCTCCAAAAACACCTTTTGTCTCTTCTTTGCTTTCAAGTTCTTCCTGAATTGCTCTTACTTTTTCTTCAGCAACAGCTTTTAAAGTATTGATTACTTGTCCAAAATCTTTTTTCTGGTCGTTCGGAATATTTTTAAACTCATTAAAAAGTTCTTTTAATAAACCTTTACTACCTAAATATTTAATACGGAATTGTTCTAAAGATTCTTTGTTTTTATCATTAAAGGCTTTGGCTTCCTCTATATGTTGTTTTATCTTATCTATCATTTTCCTTCAATAATTGAGATTACAAATTTAAGTAATTTGTTTCAAGTTTAATGTCTAAAGTTTAAAGTTTCCTTTATTATAAAGAGTTACAGCTAATTTGAGTTTTAAAGAATTAAAAAAACTGTTTCTATTAAAAAAGAAAGTCGACAACGCCGAGTTCTTTTTGACTCAAAAAAATACTGTTTAAAATTATTTCACCTGACTTATTTTGGCTTCAATATTTCTAACTCTTTCAAGCCAATAATCGATTCCTTCCTGATTTTTAACAACTTCTTTTTTATAATTTGAAGATACTCTGCTTAATTCAAACCAGTTTTTATTGGAATCCTTTTCTTTCTCTTTTTTCGTCGAAGGCTCTATTCTGTTTCTCCAAAAATCGAGATTTTTAAAATAAGTCTCTTTTATGTCTTCAAAATATTCAATCAGTTTTTCTTTCGAATTCGGAATGTAACCTGGTCCGCTGCAACCACAGGAATGAAAAGTAATTCCAACAGAATATAGACTTTTAATGTGTTCCCACTTTTTTAAATCGTCTTTTTTAGGCGATTCAAAATCAAGTCCCATGTCTGCCATTAATTCTGCACATTGCGGGCATTTGGCTTCAAATCCTGATTCTCCTTTTTTAATATCCTTAAAAAGTCTTCTTTTAAATGTTTTATGACATTTAAAACAGGCATAATGAGGTTTATAGGATGTCATTGCGTATCGACACATTTCTTTCTAGTTATCAGTGGTCAGTTTTTTAGTGGTCAGAACAGTGCTAGGTTTACAGTTATAGTGTTTAGTACTAAACTACTGACCTCTAAAAAACCGCACACTGAACACTACTACTCAATCAATTTTCTTTCTAAAAAATAATTTACAATCGCTTCTTTCATTAAAACCGATTGTTCACCTGCTTTTAACGGTGGCAGCTGCTCTTTTACTTTATAATGAGGCCAGCCTTCATCATCAAAATATTCAAATTCATAAAATCCGTATGGTTCTAACAATCGGCAGATTGCGATATGCATAAGATTCAGTTTCTCGTCTTTCTTGTATTCACGATGAACTTTTCCGTATTCCTGAACTCCGATTAGGTAAATTATGGCATCTAAATCTAGATCTTCGCCTTGCGAAAATTGATTAGAAAGTATATCAACGAGCTTTTCCCATCGCTCTTTTAATTGTGTATCTCTGGACATTTTAATTTATGATTTTTGATTGTAGATTTTAGATTGCGAAGTAATACAAACATTTCGAAAAACATCGAAACTGCAATCTGAACTCTAAAATATGAATTGGCAAAGATACGCAGTTCAAATTTCAATCATACCAAAAATAAAAAATATAGGATTTTAAAATAATATTGCAGGAAGTCTGCTTGCTTATTGATATTCAATAACTGTTTTTGAAATCACAAAATTATTTTCCTTTGCTATTCGTTTTATTTCTATTGGAAAATCATCTGCATTATAAGTTATTTCAAAATTATAATAAACAGGAGTTTCAGTTGTAACAGGATAATAATACTCTCTTGATGTAGCATTATTATTAGATATTCCGTCAAAACCTTCTGTCTCAAAAACAAGTCGATAATATTTATTCATAAATTTCATCGGGTTGTTTTTATTGTCATAAAAATATTTGTTTTTAGAAATTGTTTCAGGGCCAAATAAAGATGTTCTCTTTGTAATTTGTTCCGCATTTTTATTCAGATCAAAAGAATATATTGATTGTTCTTGAACTACAAAATTTCCACCCGTTAAGTAACCTGATTTTTCCAAAGTAAGAATCCCATTTTTGTACCAATACTCAGTTCTTTCATCTTGGTTTGTTCCTGATAAAGTATATTCTAAAAGATCTCCATCGTAATAAAATGTTGTAGAACCATTTGCAATATCATTTTTAAAATAATTTACCTTATTGATTTTATCACCGTTATATAAAAACTCAGATCTATTTTTCCCCGAAGTAACGCTTTTTAAAACATCATTTTCGTATGAAAAATTTAATGTTTGAGTTTCAGAATCGTTCGAAAAATAAATGGTTTCAGTTATTTTTTTTATCAGAATTGATTTTGGATCAACTGTATTATCTTTGTCCTCGTTGTCGTTTGAGCATGAAGCAAACAATATAACAGTCAAAATATTGATTAAAAGGTTTTTTCGCATTTTGATGTTTTTTCGCAAAAATAAAAATATAATTCTTTTCACAGCCTTACCATGAGTTTTTTTGATATTATCGTTTCCGTACTTTTATGTTATAGTTTATATAAAGGTATCAAAAACGGACTTTTTGTAGAAGTTGCTTCTTTTATTTCGTTGCTTTTAGGAATTTATCTTGCCATTAAATTTTCATCTTTAATGACGGGAATGATTTCAAAACATGTTTCGTGGAATCCGACCAATATTCAAATCACCGCTTTTATCCTGACTTTTATTCTTGTAGTAATCGGTGTTTATTTCCTAGCCAAAATCTTAACCGGAATTGCCGATTTTGCCATGTTGGGATGGCTGAATAAATTGGGTGGCGGATTTTTCAGGATTTTAAAAACCATTTTGATCTTGAGCATTTTTATTGCTTTGTTCGAAAAAATAAACTTCAACAATACTTTTGCAAAAAAAGAAACTTTAGACAGTTATGTTTTCTATAATCCAGTGAAAAAAGTAGCCTCTTTTGTATATCCTTCAATTGAAAAATGGTACGAAAGTTTTAAAGAGGAGCATTTACAAAAACCTGAGGAAAAAGAAAATCCAGAGAAAGAATAAATCTCAAAGGGTGAAATATTAATAAAATTAATTTTCGCAAACACAGAAGCTTCGGAGAAGCTAAATATTTATAGAAAAAAAATATTGATATTACAAAAAAGCTCCAGTGGAGCGACATATTTAGATTGTGAATCAATTTATATGTCGCTCCGCTGGAGCTCTTCTTTCTTGGCGGGTTATTATTTGCTACAAATATTTTGCTCCTCTGGGGCTTCCCCAATTGCGTATTTGATTTCTTTTTTTATTACAAATATTTTTTTTCTACAAATATTGAGCTTCTCCGAAACTTAAAAAACAATCTCTTTATTCTCTCCTTTCTTCAAAACAATTTCCTGTTTTTTATCTCCAAAAATCAACGTTGTTTTTCCTCCTTTTTTAGAAGAAACAATCAGTTTTTGAAGATTTTTATTGCTCCAATTCATTTCAATTTCGAATCCGCCGCGAGCGCAAAGTCCTTTTACAAAGCCTTCTTCCCAAGCGTCTGGCAAAGCAGGCAACAATCTGATTTCGTTTTCATCTGATTGAACAAGCATTTCTGCAACAGCAGCAGCTCCTCCAAAATTACCATCAATTTGAAACGGCGGATGTGCGTCAAATAAATTCGGATACGTTCCTCCTCCACGTCTTGGCTTTTCTGTTTTCTTTCCGTCAGGATCTACGTAACGCAGTAATTCGCGGAACATTTTATAAGCGCGGTTTCCATCCCAAAGTCTTGCCCAAAGATTGATTCTCCAGCCTTTTGACCATCCTGTGGTTTCGTCCCCTTTTATTTCTAAAGTTTTCTTTGATGCTTCCGCTAAATCTGGAGTTTTAGCCGGCGTAATATGATTTCCAGGGAAAAGTCCAAACAACTGCGATTGATGACGATGTTTCGGGTCATTATCATCCCAGTCAAAATACCATTCCTGCAGATTTCCTTTTTTTCCAATTTGATACGGATGCAGTTTGGCTAATGCCGTTTCTAATTTTGCTCTAAAAGCGACATCAGTATTTAGAATTTGCGAAGCTTTTATTGTTTTATCAAAACATTCGCGGATCATGGCTAAATCGGAAGTTCCTCCGTATAAAGTTGCCCCGACAAATCCGTCTGAAAGTTTATATTGATTTTCTGGCGAAGTCGAAGGTGATGTAATCAAATTTCCGTTTTTATCGGTTACGAGCCAGTTCAGGCAGAATTGCGCTGCGCCTTTCATTAAAGAATATCCTTCTTTCTTTAGATAATCTTTGTCTTGGGTAAAAATATAATGTTCCCAAATATGTGTGCTTAACCACGCGCCTGCCATTGGCCAGCACGCCCACATTGGATCTTCTTTTCCGAATTGTCCAACAGGATTGGTCATCGCCCAAATGTCTGAATTGTGCGCTGCCGCCCAGCCTTCGTTTACGCCATAAAATGTTTTGGCTGTTACTTTTCCGGTTACCGAAAGATTTTTGATAAAACTCAAAAGCGATTCGTGCATTTCTGAAAGATTGGTGTTTTCTGCCAGCCAGTAATTTTCTTCCAGATTGATATTCATCGTATAATTACTGCTCCAAGGCGGACTCAAATGTGGATTCCATAATCCTTGTAAATTAGCTGGAACACCCAAGGTTCTAGATGAACTTATTAATAAATATCTTCCGTAATTGAAATATAGAATTTCGAGATTTTTATCTTCTTTTCCATCAGCATAACGTAGTAAACGTTCGTCTGTTGCTAAATCTGGAGCGGTTGTTTTCCCAAGGTTTAAATTGACACGATTATAGAATTTCTGATAATCGGCAATATGTCTTTCTTCTAATTTATTAAAGGTTTTTGCAATCGCATTATTCAGGTTTTGCCAAGCTATTGTTACATCATCCAAACCTTCTGTCGCTGGATTTTTGTCGAAACCATTAAAACTCGTAGCAACCGAAATATAAATTATAACTTCTGATGCATTTTTTACCGTTAATGTTGAACTGTTATTGCTTACTTTCCCTTCGGTATTTTTGACTTGAAGTAAAGTCGTAAATCTTGTTCCTCTTTCTGGAATTTGAAGGTATTTAGGTTGTACAGTATAACCCGCATTTTCATGAATAGGCGCGTTGCCCGTCATCATCATGGTATTATTTCGGATTTCAAGATTTGATTTTAAGAGACTTTTTAAATTAACATCAAAATTTAAAGCGCCTTTTTGACTGCTTGTAAATTTGATCGCCATAATTTGATCGGGTGCCGAAACAAAATATTCACGGGTAAATTTTACACCGTCTAATTCGTAACTCACTTTGGTTACAGCGTTCGAAATATCCAATTCTCTATGATAATTCGTCGCTTTCCCTTTTTCGGCATTGCTGATTTCTAAGGTTGCCAAAGGTGCGTAGGATTCGGAATTTTTTCCCTGAAGTTTTTTATTTAATTCTTCGGCTAGTTTGTAGTTTTCGTTTTGCAATGCTTCACGAATTGCTGGAATGTTTTTGTATGCTTCCGGATTCATATTGGCATTTACAGGTTCGCCCGACCAAAGTGTAATGTCGTTCAAATAAATTTTCTCTGAGTTTACGCCTCCAAAAACTGTCGCTCCCATTTTTCCATTTCCTGAAACCAAGCTTTCTTCAAAAAATTCTGCGGGTTGTTTGTACCACAATTTTTGAGTGGATTGTGCTTTTCCGTAGAAAGTTGTTAGAAGTAAAATATAAAATGTTTTTTTTATGATTTTTGGATTCATGGGGTATATTTTTAATTTACTGACCATATGTTCCGATGGAACATGTAATTAGTTTTATCTAACATTATTACCAACGAATTGTTCCTAACGGAACAGTACTTTACATTTTTGAGTTGCGTGAGGGATAGGAGCTGGCTACCGAAGTAGCGTGGATAGCCCGACCGCGTCCCGATAAGTGGGCGAATAAGCGCAAAGAATATTTGCCCGCTTATCGGGATGGGGTCACGCCCAAATATTACTTACTCACTTTATAAATTTCGTTTGCTGTTACCATTTCCCAATTATCGGTTCTGAATGGCGATGCAGGGAATTTTTCTTTGTTAAACAAATTGATATTCGTATCATCGTCTGCCCAACCGTAATGTACAGCAACGGGATTTTGAACTTTTTCGCTCGAAACGATTATTTTATTGTCTTTAATTATCGCTTTCGCGGCATGAAAAACTTTGTCTGTTCCAGCGATTTCGAAACCTTTTAATTCATCGTTATTTGGCGTTGATAATCCTGTTCCTGTATTCTCGAAAGTCACAATGATTTGATTTCCTTTTATTTCCTGAGATTTGTAAGTTGGCCCACTGTGAACTTGCTTTTTGCCGTAAATATTGTTCATTGCAATTGCTGCCAAACGTAAACCAATATCTTGTTTGTTTGTTGGATGAATGTCTTTTGCATTTCCGATATCGGTTGTAACGGCCATTCCTGTATTTGGTAATTTTAAAATTTCGGATTGTGCTTCGCGAAGTTCTGCCCAACGGCTTCCTTTTTGGCTGTTGCCACCGAATTCGTCGAAAGTAGATAATTGTACAAAATAAAATGGAAAATCGCCTTGTTTGAATTTGCTTCTCCAATCGGTTATCATTAATGGAAATGCCGTTTTATATTGTTTTGCTCTCCAAACATTGGCTTCGCCTTGATACCATAAAGCGCCCTGAATTGCATACGGAACAAGCGGATTTACCATCGCGTTGTACAATAACGACGGATAACTGTTTGGCGAAACTTCTATTCTAACTTTTATTACATTGAATTTCCAAAGTCCGTCAAGCGGAAAATTTGAATCTTTAAAATCGATTTTTAAATCTTCCGGATCGCCGTAGATTCCGCCGCCTCCGCTGTAATCGGTGATTCGAACGGCGATTACATTTGTTCCTTCTTTTAGAACATTGGCCGGAATTTTATAAATTCTTTTTACATCCCAAAGATTATTGGTACCCACTTCAACTCCGTTTACATAAGTTTTGTCTTCGTCGTCCACTTTTGCTAAATGTAAAATGGCTTCTTTTTTGACTTGTTCGGCTGTTAAAACAATGGTTTTACGCATCCAGACAATTCCGTCTATATTTCCGATTTGCTGGTTTTCCCAAAGTGAAGGCACTTTTATTTCGGGCCAGTTTTTGTCTTGGAAATTTGGGTTTTGAAACTGCTCTTCGTTTTCCATCGAAACATCAAACCCCTGTACTTTTTTCAGATTGTCTAAAACTGATTTTTTATACGTTTCAAAAATCGCATTGATATCTACACTTGGAACATTCGCGATCATCGATTTAAATTCATCACTTTTTTCGAAAGCTTCACGGCTTGTCCATGTTTCTACATTGGTACCTCCCCAAGATGTATTGATGATTCCGATTGGAATTTTTAGTTCTGAATATAATTTTCTGGCGAAGTAATAACCAACTGCTGTAAAATTACCGACGTTTTGTTTATTGGCTTCTTCCCATTTTCCTTGTTTTAAATCGTCTTTTGGTGTACCGCTTAAATCTTGTGCAACACCAAAATGACGAATCATTGGATAATCTGCACTGCTGATTTCTTTTTCAGCATTCATGGTTTTGAAAACCTGAAATTCCATATTCGATTGTCCGCTGCAAATCCAGACTTCTCCAACCAAAACATTTTTGATGGTGATTTTATTTTTTCCGACAATGATTAACTCAAATGGTCCGCCAGCTTTTTCCGGATTTAAATTTAGCGTCCATTTTCCGTTTTTATCGGCTGTTGTTTTTTTAATTTGTTTGTTGAAATGGACTTCGATATTTTCATTCGCATCAGCAAAACCCCAAATCGGAATTTGTTTGTTGCGCTGCAATACCATTCCGTCAGAAAACAACAAAGGCATTCGTACTTCAGCGTTAGCTATAACACTAAATACCAGCAAAATAAAAACAATTAACTTTTTCATTTTTCTATTTATTAAATGATTTAAACCATATAAGTGATATAAGCTATTTTAAGTTTATGATTTACATCGTACTTAAATTTACTTATATCACTTATATTGTTTTCAAAAAGATTTTTACAGTAATCCTTCTTTTAAAGCGGTTAAAGCTTTGGTATCAAAAACGGTATTATCGTCTCTGTTAAAAATTCCGAAACCATTATTTCCTTTGCTTCCTTCATCCCAATAAAAAGGTAATAATCCGTTTGCTTTTGCTGTTTTTACCACCGTTTTTAAATAGTAGGCTCTGGAGTTTAAATGTAAAGTTAAAGCATCTCCAGTTAAGGTCGTTCTTCTGATTGCTCCAAATTCTCCCAAAAGAACTGGAATTCCTTTGTCTACAAATTGCGTTTTCATTAATTTGAAGTTCTTTTCTAAATCTGCTTCTTCTCCCCAAGTTGCATTTCGCTCAGTATCGGTTGTAGAGTGAAAACCAGCTCCCCAATAGTAAAACATTTTACCCCAAGTTTCGTCTTTGGTTAAACCAGCGAAATTCCAAGGTGAATAATAATGTACCTCAACCATCATTCGGCTTGCCACTTTATCGGTTGGCAATGTAGTCATTAATTTGTTTGTTTTTTCGATATCGGTTGTTGGCCCTTGAACTACCAAAGTTCTGTACGCATTTTTTCCTCCTGTCGAACGAACTGCATCAATAAAAGTTTGGTGATAGGAATTTAAAACTGCCATTTGAGCGGCGTCTTCAACCGCTGGTTCGTTGGCGCTTGCAAAAAGTAAGTGTTCGTCAAAACTTCTTAAATGCGTTGCAATTTGTTCCCAAAAAGCTTTTTGTTTTGCATTGTTTTCTTCTTTTTTGGCTTCGGTAATATTGTTTTCTAACCAGCCTCCGTCCCAGTGAATATTCACCAAAACGTACATATCGTTATCTACACAATATTGAATTACTTCTTTTACGCGGTTTAACCAATCGGTTTTGATTTTTGCCGTTGCCGCATTTTCTAAGTTTTGATTCCATGAACACGGAATTCTTACGGCATTAAATCCGTTTGCTTTTACAGCATCAATTAAGGCTTTAGTTACTTTTGGATTTCCCCAAGCGGTTTCGCCTCCTGTTGCTTCTAAAGTGTTTCCGATATTCCAGCCCAATTTAATTTTTGCTGCCAATTGAACGGCTGTACTTGCCATTCCTGTTTGATCTGCTGCAATCGGATTGGTGTTATAACTCGGATATAATCCTGCAACGACAGTACCTCCAGCTTGAGAAACTTGTATTGTTACCGATTTTGATTCGTTAGAACTTAAAGTAAGAACGGCTGTTCTTGCTGTTTTTTCTGCATTTTCTAATGCTGTTATCTTAACGATAATTGTTCCTTTTGTTCCTGCAGACTGACTTACTTTTATCCAGCTCGCTGAACTTGATAATGACCATGCCGTTGCATCTGAAGTAATTGTAACATCAACAGCATTTTCTTTACTTTCAAAATCAACTTTTGCTGTGCTTGCTGTTAAAGTTTTTACAGTAGTTTCCTGAGAAGTTTCTTTATCCGAACTGCACGCCAAAACTCCTAAAAAAGCAAAACTTAATACTATACTTAAAGTATAATCTTTTAGTGACTTTCTCATCTTATTTGATTGTTACAGCAATTTCTTTTTTAATATCTCTAGAAGAAGTTCCTACTTTAATAGTATATTTTCCTGGTTCAACAACCCATTTTTTTGAAGCAACATCGTAATATGCTAATTCTTTTACAGGAACTTTAATCTTAACTGTTTCTGAACTTCCTGCTTTAACAGTCGCTTTTTTGAAACCTTTTAGTTCTTTTGCCGCACGCGTAACTTTAGAATCTGATTTTGAAGTATACACCTGAACTACTTCTTTCCCGTCTACTTTTCCAGTGTTTTTAACATCAACAGAAACTTCGATTACGTCGTTTTGTGCATAATCTGTTTTGTTTGTTTTAGCATTTTCTAAAGCAAAAGTCGTGTATGATAATCCGTAACCAAAAGGATATAACGGCGCTACATTTTTAGTATCAAACCAACGATATCCAATCAAAAGTCCTTCTGCATAATTAACCGCTTTGTCTCCAGGGAAACTGTTTGTAGCGTGTGCAGGAGAATCTTGAATTTTCTTAGGCATTGTCCAAGGTAATTTTCCTGACGGATTTACTTTTCCTAAAATTACATCGGCTAAAGCATTTCCTCCTTCAGAACCATTAAACCAGCTCCAAACTAAAGCTGAAGATTTTTGGCTGACTTCATTAATATCAAATGGAGCTCCGGCAATCATCACCACAATTGTTTTTGGATTTACAGCCAATACTTTTTTGATTAATTCTTCCTGTCCGAAAGGCAAGTGTAAATCTCTTCTGTCTGAAGCTTCTGTTTCGTAATCACGGTTTGAACCCGCAAAAATGATTGCAACATCTGAGTTTTTAGCTGCTTCAACCGCTTCCTGAACTTTTGCATCGTCTAATTTGTCGATTGTAACTGGTCCTGTAGACGTAATATTTCCTAAGTTTCCTTTATTTTTCTCGTCGTAACGCTCTAAATATCCTTCAGCATAATTGATTTTTACTGTTGAAGGCAGTCTGTTTTTAAGACCTTCAAGCGGCGTAACTTCTCTTTTTGTTTTTACACCTGCACCAAATCCGCCAAGAGCGTTTTTCTTTGTCGCATTGTTTCCAATTACGGCAATCGATTTTACTCCGTCTAATTTTAGCGGCAACGCATTGTTTTCATTTTTCAATAAAACAATAGCTTCAGCAGCAATATCGTAAGCATCTTTGTAGTGCGCTTCTGTTGCGATGCTTCCTTTTGCACGCGTTCCGCCGCCCATTGCTTTGATATGGAATAAACCACGTAAAATACGTTTTACATGAAGATCGATTTCTTTTTCTGAAACTTCTCCCGATTTTACGGCAGCGATTAATTTATCAGCTAAGAAAAATTCGTTAAATGGTTTTGGAGTTCCCATTTCAATATCCAAACCGCTTTTCAAAGATTTTGCTGTTGAATGTACCGCAGCCCAATCCGAAACTACAATTCCTTTGAATCCCCATTCGTCACGAAGAATTTTGTTCAGCATATAATCGTTCTCACATAAATATTCACCTCTGAATTTATTGTAAGCGCCCATTATACTGTATGCTTTCCCTTCTTTTACCGTTGCTTCAAAAGCCGGAAGATAGATCTCGCGAAGTGTACGCTCGTCAATCTGAACATCAACAAAATCACGATTCGTTTCCTGATTGTTTGCTGCGTAGTGTTTTACGCAAGCCATAACATCTTTTTCCTGTAAACCAACGACCAAAGGCACTGCGATTTTTTTATTCAAAAACGGATCTTCAGACATGTATTCGTACGTTCTTCCTCCAAGCGGTGTTCTTACCATATTGATGGCAGGCGAAAGCAACATGTCTTTGTCTCTAGCACGTAATTCTTCTCCTAAACTAGTTCCGAAAGTATGTGCCATTTCTGCATTAAAAGTCGCTGCCAAAGCTCCTCCCGCTGGATAATAAGTTGCAAAATCATTTGTCCATCCTGCCGGCGCCCAATTGTCTCTTGAAATTTCTTCACGAACTCCTAACGGTCCATCAGCCATTTTTAATTCTGGAATTCCTAAACGTTTTACACCTGCATTCGCAAACATACTATTCCCGTGAAGCATTCCGATCTTTTCTTCTAAAGTCATCTGCGAAATCAGTTTGTCGATTTCAGCATCATGTTCTGTTCCGATTTCTTTTCCAACGTATTCTTCGGTCTGCGCCGAATTTGAAGCTGCTGTCTGAGCATCATTTTTACAAGAAGCAAATAATGCCAAAACAACCGCTGACAACATGATCATTTTGTTTTTCATAGATAGTTAGATGTTTTTAGACTTAAAGATTTTGATGCCTCACGCATCATCAGTAAATCTCGTTAATATTATATTGTTTGTGGTTTTTTGCTTTTAATTTATTGTTTTATCAAATTTAGAAATACAACGTCGTTTTCATTGATTTTGAACTCTCTGCTAAAACTTCCTTTTGCATCAATTGTGATTTTTTCTGTTGCAATCGGGTCGCCGTTATTTTTCTTTTTCATGGCATTCACTTGTTCACGCGTTAACTGACTTGGTTTATTCAAAGCCAAATAATCGGCATAAACGTCATTTACTTTATAACCTACTTTATAGATTTCTAAAGTATATTTTCCTTTCTGCAATCCGTCAACTTCAACTTTCACAATTCCTTTTTCTTTTGATGGAAGGTCCTGAACATAATACGTCTGGTTCCAAACTTTATCTCCGGGATGTGTATTGGTAAAATCCCAAAGTAAAATCTGCACATCGCCTTTTGCGTTTTTAGTCGTCCATGACGTTTTATCCGAATTTTGAAGTTCTGTTTCTCCCAATTTGTTTAAAAACTGATACGAGAAATAAGCCGGTTTTTTGATTCCCTGCGTATTCAACAATCCGAAACCACCATGAAAAGGTGTAAATCTTGGTCCTGGTTCTTCAAAAATATCTGTAAAAACCCAATATGACATTGAAGTTGCTGCATTTCCAACTTGTTTTAATTTCTGCAAAATATAAGCTGCCGAATGATAACTATCGTGAATTGGATCTGCAGGCGTGTAAGATGAACTCCATTCTGTATAATGCAATTCTAAATTGGGTTTAGCCGAATTGGAAATTTGCTTTCGAGAATTAATAACGTCGCCGCTAATACTGTTTTCGTCTGGACTCAAAACGGTTCCCGAAGTTCCGAATTCGTCCAAATATCCTTGATTTACACCGTACGTATGCGTTGAAACAAAATCCATCGGCACATTGTTTTTAGCACAAAAATCAATAGTTTCTGGAACCCAGCCTGCGCCTGCCGTTGCTGGTCCGCCAACTTTATATGCTTTGTTGACCGCTTTTACACCACGCGCCGCATAATCGTATAATTTGAAATATTCTGCCTGAGTTCCTGTCCAGAATCCTGGTGAAAGATTCGGTTCATTCCAAACTTCAAAATACCATGTTTTTACTTCTTCAACTCCGTATCTTTCTGTAAAATGCTGTGTTAAATTTTTAATTAAATCTTCCCATTTTTTATAATCTTTTGGAGGCGTAACATTTCCTTTCCACCAAAAAATCGTTTCTGGTCCGCTTGCTAATGCATTCGGCATAAAACCTAATTCGACAAAGGGTTTCATTTTCAGACTCAAAATATAATCGAAAAGAACATCAATATATTGATAATTGTATTCTGGATTTCCTTTTGAGTCTTCACGATAAACCGCCATATCATCAGACAATAAACCATGAAAACGAATATATTTAAAATCGCATTCTTTTTTCGCTAATGCCAATTGTTGCTGCCAATCAGCGCGAAGTCCTTCGTTTGCTCTTCCCGCTCCTATGCATTCTTTGAACATGGTATTTAATTTTCCCGCCGATTTGTTGTAATCTACTTTTATCGTTCGGGTTTGTGCCGTCAAATTGATCGTACTAATTAAAACTACTGCTATTAAAAGTTTTTTCATCTGGAAAATGATTTGTTTTTTACCACAAATTGCACAAATTATCACAAATTTAATTAGCGGAAATTTGTGAAATTTGAGGTTACAATTTTTTAAATCTCACCGCACCACCGCCGGCACCACCTAAATTCAATTGTAATTTATCTGATGCTTTTACGGTTTTCTTAGAAATCGCAACTCCTTCTGGATTGTGTTTTTGATCTGTTCCTTCTGCATCAACATAAATCTGAGCTTCGTAAGTGGCGTTTGGATCTAAGAATGATAATGAAACTTCCACTTTTCTTGGTTTTTCATTCGTTAAAGTTCCTAAATACCAATCCGCACTTTTTCTGTCTTTTCTTGCTGTTGTGATGTATTCACCAATTTTTCCTTCTACAATTTTAGTGTCTTCCCAATCTGTTGGAACATCTTTTAAGAATTGTAAAGCTGGTTTTCCTTCGTAGTTTTCAGGAAGATCGGCCAACATTTGAATCGGAGAATAAAGCACAACGTACAATGCCAATTGCTGTCCAACTGTTCCCTGAATTCTTTTTCCTGGGTAACCTTGTTTTACCTCAACATCAAAAATCCCAGGAGTGAAATCCATTGGTCCGGAAAGTAATCTTGTAAACGGAATAATACTCAAATGGTTTGGCGGATTTCCTTCACTCCATGCGTTGTATTCCTGACCACGCGCCGCTTCTCTCGAAACCATGTTTGGATAAGTTCTTCTTTCTCCTGTATCTTTAATTGATTCGTGGTATAAAACTGCCAAATCATATTGTGCCGCTTTTTCTAAAATGTATCTGAAATAATTCACTCCAAACTGTCCGAAGTGCATTTGTTTCATATTCAGTTTAGAACCTACGTGACCGATTTTTACCGTATGAATTCCAAGTTTTTTGTATAAAGCAAAACCTTCGTCAACTTCTTTTAAATAGTTAATTAAGTTTGAACCTGTTTCGTGGTATCCGATTAACTCTACGTTTTTGCTTTTTCCGTAAGCAACTACTTTATCTAAATCGAAATTATCTGCACTTTTCGTAAAGCTGAACATGTGCATACGGTTTTCATACCAAGCTGGCGTCCAACCTTTGTTCCAGCCTTCGATCAATAAATGATTGAAACCTTCTTTTGATGTAAAATCAATATATTCTTTTGCATGTTGCGTTGTTGCACCTTGTTTATCGCTTTCCCAGAAAGTATATTTCCCAATATGCATTCCCCACCAGATTCCTAAATATTTGTATGGTTTGAAATAAGATGCTGTGTTTTTTAATTTGTCTGGTTCGTTCAGATTTAAAATCAAATAAGAAGTAATCAATTCTCCCGGATTTTCTCCAATTTGAATCGTTCTCCAAGAAGAAGTAAATGAATCTTTTACACGAACTTTAACTCCGTCAGCCCACGGCACTAAATCTGATTTTAATTCTGTTCCTTTTGTGTTTACCAAAGTCATACTCGCAAAATCATACAAGTTAGCTTCGTGAAAACTTAAAGCCAAACCGCTTTTGCTTTCGATTGTAAGCGGAGTCAAAACTGTATCTAATGTACTTACCGGCGCATCTTTAAATAAATATTCATCACGGTCTGGGCGGTTTGCTGGAATCCACCATGCTTTTCCATCTTCTTTTAGGTTGAAAGTGGTTTTTTCATCCATGATGAAAATACTGTCTTTCACATTTTGTTTTGGATAAACATATCTGAATGCAACTCCGTCATCAAATGCACGGAATTGAATCTGAAGTTTTCTTTTGTTTCCTGTTTTTTGCTGTAAATCAACTACTAATTGATTGTAGTGATTTCTGATATTTTTCTTTTCTCCCCATGCTTGTTCCCAAGTTTCATCAAAGGTTGAAGTTTTGGCTCCTTTGATTTCGAAATTGGTACTCAAATCTTCATTTCCTTTTAGTAAAAATCCCATTTCTGATGGTGAGATCACTTCGGTTTTTCCGTGTGAAACGCCATATTTTGGAGCATTTTTTACTAACTCAAATTTGATTTTATTCTGACCGTTTGGTGAAGCCAGTTCGTAAGCATTTTTTGTTTTCTGACTGTATCCGATTGTGATCGAAAGCAGTACGGCTGGGAGAATTAGATAGTTTTTCATGTTTTTTGGAATTATGTTTTTTTAGCCACAGATTAAAAGGATTCGAAAGGATTTTTTTTGTTTCTCGCAGATTCTGCAGATTGAGCAGATTTTTTTTAATCTTTTTAATCCTTTAAATCTGTGCCTATATTTTTTTGCCACAGTTTAGAAAAAAAATCTGTTCAATCTGCAGAATCTGCGAGAGAATTAAATCTTTTAATCTTTGGCTATAACTTTTTACTTAACCCACTCTGTTTTGAAAATGGTTTTTCCGTTTAATGGATTTGCGGTTACTTCGAAATTGTTTCCGGTTTTGGTTACTTTGATTTCTTGTAATGCGTCTCCGTTTGGAAGATATACTTTCGCGGAAGCGGTATTTGTTTTATCACTTGCATAAACTTTCAAAGTCAGTTTGCTCCAGTCCATATCTTTTGTAGACTGCGCTAAACCGATGTGTGGCAATGCAGTTCCGTCTTTCACTAAAACAATAATCGGAATTTCGCCCGCTTTGATTTTATGCCATCCTGACTGATATACTTTTTTAGTTTGATAATCAATCCACGTTCCTTCTGGAAGGTAAACGTCTCTTTCTTCAACTTCTTCAAAAAGCGGTGCAACCAACATACTTGAACCAAATAAATATTGATTATCAACCAACCAGGCTCCCGGATCGTTTGGATATTCTACGAATAATGCGCGCATCATTGGCAATCCTTTTTCTGAACTTTCTTTGGCTTGCGCGTAGATATATGGCATTAATTCGTAACGCATATTATCTGCTTTTCTAAATCCTTCTAAGAATTCTTTGCTATACAACCAAGGCTCACGAGGCGGTTCTCCGTGGCTTCTTACGTGCGAAGTCAACATTCCGAATGGCGTCCATCTTCTGTAAATATTCTCAGGTGATTTTGTTGCGAAACCTCCAACATCATGACTCCAGAAACTGAAACCCGAAAGACCTAATGAAAGTCCGCCTCTCAATTCTGCCGACATCGCTCCGTTTGTTGTTTCAGAATCTCCTCCCCAATGTAACGGATAACGCTGCGATCCTGCCCAAGTACTTCTTGCCCAGATTAATGTATACCCTTTTTCTTTCTGAGTAATTTCGGCAACGGCTTTGTTATAACGTAACGGATATAAATTGTGCTCGTAGAAACCTGTTCTTCCAGAATGGTAAATTCCGTCTGGCGGTGCTGCTTCTCCAAAATCTACTTTGAAAACGGCAACGCCTTCATCAAATAATTTTTTTAATTTTCCTTGGTACCACGAAATAGTTTCAGGGTTTGAGAAATCTAAAACAGCATCTTCATAAGGAAGATTTCCTTTTCTGTCTCTTACCGCCAAATCCTTGTCCATAATTTCTGGAAACAATGTATTTTTTGGAGTGAAATAAGGCAATTGCCATAAACAAACTTGGAAACCGTCTTGCTTCAAATCAGACATCATTTTTGTGGCGTCTGGGAAACGAGATTTTGCAAACTCGTAATTGTTTCTCCAATCTACATCAAACCAACCTGTATCAAAGTGAATTACGTCAGTTGGAATTTTGTATTTTCTTAAATCTCTTGCAACTTCTCTACCTTCTTTTTCTGAGAAATACGTAATACGGCTCATCCAAAAACCGAAAGACCAAAGTGGCGGCATCGCTGCTTTTCCAGTCAAATTGGTATATTGATCTAAAACGTCTTTTGGCTCTCCGATAAAGAAAAACAAATCGGCTTCGTCGTCGCCAATGTACATTTCGTTTGCGCTTGAAAAATACTTTCCAAAGTCAACTGTAATTGGTGTTGAATGGTGCATGAAAACGCCATAACCACGACTGCTCATGTAAAATGGAATCGGTTTGTACATCGTTTCATTTTGGATTCCGTTGGCATCATCTGTCCATAAAACAACTTTTTGACCACGTTTGTTGAATTGTGTGAATGATTCTCCACAACCAAATATTTTTTCGTCTGGTTCTAAACTAAACGCTGCGCCCATACTTCTTGAATAATCGCTGTTTCTGCGAACATAAGAAAACGGAAGTGTTGGCGTATAGGTATTTTTAAAATCTGTATCGTGAAGCGTACTTGTCAGCAGTTTTCCTTTTTCATCATAGATTTTTACGTGCCAAGGTTTTGTCAAAATTTCGACTCTTCCATGTTTGCTTGTGTAACTGTGGCCACCTTCGATTTTAGAATATTTCCATAATTCAGGGTGATTTGGTGCAACGCCGTCAACCAACATTAAAGACTCTTTTTGTGGATGAAATTGCGGGCCAGAAGTCGTTTTGATTCTAACGGTTCTATCAGAAACAAATTGAATTTCGAAAGGCAAAACTGGAGATTCTGCGTATTCTGTTGTCGGGAATTCGTTTGCTTTTTCTACATCCGGTTTCATCATCATGTTGTTGAAAGCCTGACGCGTTTTATAATTGTATCTCAAATATTTGATTGTTCCTTTTCCTGTTGCAGGATCAAAAGAAGCCAGTTCATCAGCAAAATAAAATGTGTTCAGATAGTTCTGAAAATCTTTGCTGATATCGATCGGAGCGTTTAATACGTCTGCATTCTGAATTTGCGCTGAAGCATTTGGAACTGTCAGAAGTCCAAAAGCGCAAATCGAGAACAAGGTTTTTAAATGTGATTTTTTCATTGGTTGTTTTTTTATTTTTTCATCCTGCAAGGTTTTCAAAACCTTGTAGGTTTAAACTTTTATTTTTTTGCCACAGATTAAAAGGATTCGAAAGGATTTTTTTTCTTTCTCTGGCAGATTTTAATCTTTTTAATCCTTTTAATCTGTGGCTATATTTTATACCTACAAGGTTTTGAAAACCTTGCAGGAGAGTGAACTTATTATTCTGCTGTAATTACTATTGCAGCTTCTTTTAGTCCGTTTGCTTTTGCGGTTAATTCTAGTCTTCCTGTTTTTTTCGAAGATTGAATGATCACTAAACATTTTCCTGCCAAAGCGGTATGTTTATTTCCTTTAAACGATTCATGACTAACTGGATCGCCACTTGAAACACCGACAATTTTTCCGTCTCCTTTTAAAGAGAAATTAATTTCGTTATTGGCATTTGGTGCTAAAGTTCCTTTTTCGTCTAAAATATCTACCGTTACAAAAGACAAATCATTTCCGTCGGCTTTTATTGAAGCTCTGTCGGCAGTTAATTTTAATTGCGAAGGATTTCCAGCGGTTTTAATTTCTTTTTCTAAAACTACTTTTCCGCCTTTTCTGGAAATCGCTTTTAACGTTCCTGCTTCAAAAGGAATTCTCCACATTACATGTAAATCGTCTCCTTTTTTAGCTCTTTTTCCAACTGATTTTCCGTTTACGAAAAGTTCTACTTCGTCGGCATTATTGTAATATGCCCAAACATCAACCGTTTGTCCGACTTTCCAGTTCCAATGTGGGAAAACGTGAAGAACGGTTTTATTTGTCCATTCACTTTGATACATATAATATACATCTTTCGGGAAACCAGCTAAATCAACAATTCCGAAATACGAACTTACCGACGGCCATTCGTATGGAGTTGGTTCTCCGATATAATCGAAACCTGTCCAAACGTACATTCCAGCCAAGAAATCGTGTTTTTTAATAATTTTCCAAGTTGCTTCGTGCGTTGAACCCCAAGGTGTCTGCACTTGATCGTAAGCTGAAACGGTGTTTCCCGGATTTCCTTCTGTGAATTTAAGATCCCAACGAACTGGCCATTTTTTTATAGTGTCTGAAACGGCATCATAATATCCTCTCGTTTGTAAACCTGAAGTCGTTTCGGTTGCAATGAAAGGTGTGTTTGGGAAATTTTTCAAATGATGTTCGAATGTCTGATGCGCATAATTGTATCCGATTAAATCTAAAACTCCAGATCCGGCAAGCGGATTAATCGAAACATCTTTTTTCTCAAATTGTAAAGTCACTGCATCAATATTCATATTTACCGGCGGATTCATTCCTGCTGTAATTGGTCTTGTTTTATCGTATTGACGAGTTATTGCGGCTAATTCTTTTGCGATTTCAATACCGGTTTCGTTCCACTGTTCCGGAATTTCATTTCCAATACTCCACATAAAAATACTGGCGTGATTACGGTCGCGTAACAATTGATCGATTAAGTCTTGTTTGTGCCATTTGTCCCAATCATTCGCATAATCGTATTTGGTTTTGTTTTGTTTCCACATGTCAAAAGCTTCATCCATGACAATGAACCCCATTTTGTCGCAAAGTTCTAAAAGTTCTGGAGCAGGCGGATTATGAGAAGTTCTGATTCCGTTTACACCCATTTCTTTCAAGATTTCCAATTGGCGTTCGATAGCACGTGTGTTAATTGCAGAACCCAATGGACCTAAATCGTGATGCATACAAACTCCTTTTATTTTGACTTGTTTTCCATTCAAAATAAAACCTTTGTTCAGATCAAATTTAAAATCTCTAATTCCGAAAGTCGTTTTGTATTGATCGATGATTTTATCGTCAAGCGAAATTTCGGTAACTGCTGTATACAATTCCGGATTTTCATCTGACCATAAAATCGGACTTTCAACTTCGGCTGATTGATTTAATTTCTGATTTCCGTTTGCACTGATTGTTATATCCTGAGTAACTGATGTTACTTTTTTGTCTTTTTTTAAAATAGTTGTGGTTACAGTCGCTTTTTTATTTTCAGCATATTGATTTTGAATTGTCGTTTCAAAATTTATTGAAGCTTTTTCAACCGTAACTTTTGGAGTTGTAATGTACGTACCCCATTGCGAAACATGAAGTTTATCTGTAGTTTCGATCCAGACATTTCTGAAAATTCCGGAACCCGAATACCAGCGTGAATTAGGTTGTTTTGAATTGTCAACCTTAACAATAATTTCATTGTTTTTATCTCCGTAGTTTAAGTATTTGGAGATTTCATATTGAAAACCAATATAACCGTTTGGGCGTTTTCCTAAATAATGTCCGTTTACCCAGACTTCGCTGTTTCTGTAAACGCCGTCAAAAGTAATTGAAGTAATTTTTGTGCTGTCTGCTTCAGCAACTTTAAATGTTTTTTTATACCAGCCTAAACCTCCGTTAAGTGAACCTCCACCGTAACCTGCCGGACTTTTTTCATCGAATTTCCCTTCGATACTCCAATCGTGCGGTAAATCTAAGGTTTCCCATTCAAATGTAGTTCCAATAGTGTCTTTATATGTTAAACTATCACTTAAGTGAAAACTCCAATCTTCATTAAAAGAAACTTTTCGATTACTAAATTTCTCATCGGTTCCTTTTTTGCAGGCTGTGAGTAACAACAGGCTGACAAAGAGTAATCCTAATTTTTTATATGCAGTCGGCTTAAACATAGTGTTTTAAATTTTAATAACCTGAAAGCAGTTTTTAGGCTGCTTTCAAGTTATTAGTTAATTAAAATTTATTTCATTTTCAAGGAATTATATAGTGGAACACAAACCATTCATCTTTGCCAGCATCATAAGAAGTTCCAAACCAAATACCTTTTGTAAGATAATCACTATTGTAAGCTTTCACGACTTTAATAATATTGGTTGTTGGGTTCATCCAGCTTCCTGAATTTTGAATAAGCACATTACTTCCTAAATTAATTTCGTTCTCAGCTTCATTAATCGTAAATAAACCAGTAGTTACAACACCATCCTGACTTCTTGTATAATTAAGTTTACCTCCAAACTGATCAAAACGAATCCAAGAATTACCTGCAGCCGCTGCCCAATCGTCATTCCAGCCCCAGTTGTAAGAACTTGTAGCATCAACAGTCCAGCCTTTTCCTTTACCTAACCAGTCAACTGGATTTCCATTTCCGTCTAAAGCCCAAACTCTACCTGTACCAGCACCGCCCGTAAGCATTTTTAATAACTCGCCAGAAGCAAAAGTTGGATCGAAACCTTCGTCATACGTTGGTCCTGTAACAGGCGGTACATAATTGTCTGCATATTCTTTTGAAACAAAGTTCCAGATATACCACCACGGACCTTCGCTGTTGGTTCTCATTATGGCAATTCGCAGCTGATTTTCAGTAAGTTTTAAGATCTTAACATTATTATTCCAGTTGCTTGCATTTGCAATGTAATTATCTGGTCTTAAAATTGTTGCTCCTGTAGTGGTTAAAGTATGGGTATTAATATCTAAGAAATAAGTACCGCTTTCTTTAAGAGTTCCGTCGGCTTCATTTACTTTCATAAATGGTCCGCCTTCTAAACTGAAAGTCATTGTTCTTCCCCAGTGCATATCGGCATCTGTGCTTGAATTTGCATTTCCTTCCGGTTCCCAGTTTGGCGTGAAATTACCCCACTCCTGCGTAACACTTGGATCTCCATACGACATTGCGCCTGGAGCCATTCCGTATTTACCATTGTCAGCAATCCATACTTTTTGTTTTCCTACTCCTCCGGATAAGGCTGTCCAAAGTGGATCGTTTACATAATTTAAATTATCCTGAGTTACAGTTACGGTTACAGGATCAAGTTCTACAATACCACCGCCGGTAACTGCCGAAATTTTAATGGTATAACTTCCCTTAAAAGCATATTGCACCGTTTCTACAGCTTTGTCTGATTTTCCTATTACATAATCCCAATTTAATACGACTCCCGGTGTAGTATTTTTTAAGATTACGGTATTTCCGCCCGGATCTTTTACTAAATCCTGAGTAATTTCAAAATGAATATCCGATTTATCAATCGCGCCGTCTAGAGAATAACTATCAGGCGAACAAGATGATACCAGCATTGCCAGCATCAAAAATGTTGTAATTATTATTTTTATATTTTTCATTTCTTTATTTTTTAAATTAAAAATTACCAGCCTTCATTTTGTTTTAAAACTCCATTAGATAATGTAATCTGTGTGTTTGGAATTTGCTGTAATCCTTTTGTTTTTTGAATATTTCCTGCAGAAATTGTTTTAGAAGACTGAACTCCTCCGTTTAGTAAAATAGTAGTTTCTGCAATGCTTGAAGATGCTTTGCTTACTCCCTGACGCAGTAAATCCCAATATCTTATTCCTTCTAATGCAAACTCTAAATGTCTTTCGTTCATGATATTATCCTGATTAACAGGCAAAGCAGTAAAAGCTGTTTTGTATGCTCTTCTTCGTACCTGATCAAAATAATTCTGTGCATTGCCACTTCCTAATTCAGCTGCCATTAATAATACATCAGCATATCTTAACACGGTATAATCCTGAAACTGACTGATATCCCAAAACTGGCTTCCCATCGTTAAAGGAAGATCTTTTCCGTCTTTATCGACCATTGGCGAATATTTTTTGTTGTAGTAACCTGTATATTCACGCTGATTATTTATTTTATTAAAAGGTATTTTTTCTTCTGTAATTCCAATCATTGTTGAAACACGTCTTGTATCATTAGCCGTATATGCATTCCATAATTTAGAATTTACGGTTACACCCCAACCGCGTCCGTAAGGATAAGATGAGAACTCTCTCATTCCGAACATTACTAACCAATGGTTACCATCTGTATTTCCGTTGTAATCACTTGTAAAAGTATATTTTATAGAAAAAACTACTTCTTTATTACTTTCTCCTGCATATTTATCTACAGAAGCAGCTGGCCAAAGTGTTGAGAAATCTTCTACTAAAGCATGTCCGCTTAAAGTAACAACATCTTCTAAATGTGTCAAAACTTGTGCTTTAGTTACCACTCCTGCTAAATCCGTTTTTCCGTAATATCCTGTGTAGTATAAATAAACACGTCCAAGCAGGGATTTTGCGGCCCATTTTGTAACACGCCCGCTTGTAGTAGCATTGTAAGCTACAGAAGGCAAATTATTTGAAGCATAAACTAAATCTTCTGCAATAACTTTATAAACTTCGTCTGGTGACGCCTGTGGCACATTTTCGGTTGAAGGTGCTGTAAGCAAAGGAATATTTCCCCAAAGACGCACCATTTCAAAATATAAATAAGCTCTGATAAATTTAGTTTCAGATTCATACGTATTTCTTAAAGCTGTATCACCTTTCCAGTCAATCTGATCCATTTTAGACAATAAAACATTACAACGATAAAGTGCTCTGTAATAAGCAATCCAGTTATCATTAAACATATCAACCTCAGCAGGAGCACGAGAAATATCAAACTCATCTATTGCTGCATAATCGTATTTATCTGAATTACCAGTTCCTCCAAAACAATCATCTGACATGATCTCACTTACAACAGGAACTCCTTTTCCGGCTCCTCCGGTAGCAACCTGCATTCCGTCATAACATCCTACAAGAGCTAGATAAGCATCATCTGTAGTTTTATAAAAATTTTCATCTGTCTGCTGTGTGTAAGGCTCCGTTTCTAAACTGCAAGAAGCCAATGAAAGTAAACACAAACAGAAAATATATAAATAGGTATTTTTCATTTTTTTAGGTATTAAAGTTTAACATTTAGACCCAGCATAAATGTTCTTGGTCTTGGATAGTATCCCACATCAACTCCAGATGAAAATTTTTGATCGTCATTTGAAGAACCAAATCCGATTTCCGGATCCATACCGTTGTATTTCGTAAAAGTGTAAAGGTTTAATACAGAGAAATACACTCTAAACTGGCTTGCAAAAAATGGTTTTGACTGTTTCATTTTTGCTAAATCAAATCCTAATGTTACGGTATTGATTCTTAAAAAATCTCCATCCTGAACATACAAATCTGAAAACTGTGTAAAGTTTCTGTTGTCTTCTGTTACTCTAGGCATTGTATTAGAAGAACCTTCACCATGCCAGCGTCCTAAAATTGCTGATGTGTAATTTCCGTAAGTTCCTACCTGATTTCTATAAGATTGTACAATTTGATTTCCTGCAACACCATTTGCATTAAGAGAAAAATCGAAAGCTTTATAGTTTGCCGATAAAGAGAATCCGTAAGTAAAATCAGGATTTGGATTTCCAATACTTGTTTTATCAGAAGCATCAATTTTATCGTCTCCGTTTGTGTTTACATAAATAACATCTCCGGGCGCTGCTGTTGGCTGTAAAACCACACCGCTTGCTGATTTGTAATTATCAATTTGTGCCTGATTTTGGAAAACGCCTCCCGTTTTATATCCCCAGAAATATCCTAACGGATATCCGTTTTGCGCTCTGTAAAACTCTCCTGAGTTATCATAAAGTTCACCGTTTAATCCGTGAATAATTCCGTCTGCATTTGGAATTTGTCCTACAGTATTTTTGTTGTATGCACCGTTTGCGCTTACACTGTAATTAAAATCTCCAATTTTATTTTGGTAATTTAAGCTTAACTCAACTCCTTTATTTACTACATCTCCACCGTTAATAAATGGTGGTTCTGCTCCTGTAGTTGCTAAAGTTGGTGCTAAAATCAACCAGTCTTTGTTTGTTTTTTTATAGACATCAAAGTTTACACTCAAAGCATTGTCTAAAAATCTCGCATCAAAACCAAGGTCAATTTGTTCTGAAGTTTCCCATTTTAAATCAAGATTTGGTAAATTTTCCAAATAAGCTCCCGGCGTAAGAACACCTTCTTCATCTCCAAAACTATAATTAACATCTTTTTGCTTTACTTTTGCCAAAAATTGAAATGACCTGATACTTTGGTTACCTACTTGACCCCAGCTTGCTCTTAGTTTAAGGAAGTTTATTGCTTTTGAATCTTTTAAAAATCCTTCATTAGAAACAACCCATCCTCCAGAAACTGATGGAAAATAACCCCATTGATTTCCTGCTGCAAATTTTGAAGAACCATCGGCTCTCAATGTTGCATTTAGCAAATATGTTTCTTTATAATTATAGTTTAATCTTCCAAAATAAGACATTAAGATATTTTCGAATTTATTACCTTTCATTGAAATTCTCGCACCATCTTTATTCGTCGTGGTATCTAACCACGCATGTTCTAAATCATTAAAAGCAGAATCAGCATTTGCTACTTCAATTAAAGTTTTGTCGTATTTAATGTAAGAAGTTCCCAGTAATGCTTCAAAATGATGACTATCAGCAACATTAAATTTATAGGTTAACAAGTTGTCCCAGTTAATGCTTTTACTTTTATCCATATTCTGAGTAACTTTATCAAAAGCACTGTTGGCATAAATTGATAATCTGTAAATCGGAGCATAAGAATGTCCTTCATTTACATTATAATCAAGACCCAAAGTAGTTTTAAAAGTCAGATTTTTAAATGGCTGAATCTGAAGGTAAACGTTTCCTAATAGTTTCTGATTGTTACTTTCATTTTGATTGTTGTAAGTCATTAAAGCGTAAGGATTTGCAACACCTGCAATCCAAGGTTCTGTACTGTTTGTAGTATCAAAATAGTTTCCGTTTGCGTCGTACATTGGCAGTAAAGGTGTTGCCTGAAAAGCACCTCTTAAAGAGTTATTGTATTGATTTCCAACTCCAATTCCGTTTTTATTAACATACGCAAAACTCAAATTTTCTCCTATCGAAACTACATCTTTGTATAGTTTATGTTCTGAATTGAATCTGAAATTGTAACGCTCATAGTTTGATAAATCCTTTCCTCCTACAACTCCTTCTTGTCCTAAATACGATAATGAAGTAGAGTAAACTGAAGTTTCTGATCCGCCCGAAGCTCCAAAAGAGAAGTTTTTTGTTGCTGCATTATCTGTCAGCATTTTGTCCATCCAGTTTGTTCCTGAACCCATTCCTGCAATTTGATCATTCGTAAAATATGGGTTTTTACCTGAGTTTACAGCCGCTTCGTTCAAAATAGTTGCATATTCTCTGGCATCCAGTAAGTCAACTTTTCTGGCTACAGACTGTACTCCATAATATTGATCGAATGTAATTTGGCCTGTTGCACCGCGTTTTCCTTTTTTTGTTGTAACCAATACAACCCCGTTTGAAGCCTGCGAACCGTAAATCGCAGCCGAAGCAGCATCTTTTAAAACAGAAATAGATTCGATATCTGAGTTATTCAAATACGAAATATCGCCTGTCAAAATTCCGTCAACAACATAAAGTGGATTACTTCCTGCCGTAGAACCCACACCTCTGATTACGACATTCAAACTCTCGCCAGGCTGTCCTGAAGTAGATGTAATTTGAAGTCCCGCAGCCTGACCCTGAAGTGCCTGAAGCGCATTTGTAGTATTTGTTTTTGTTAAACTCTCTCCGCTAACCTGCGTTACAGCATTGGTTACCAATGTTTTCTTTTGAGAGCCATACCCAATAACAACCACTTCTTTAAGTTCTGCTGTTTCTTCCTGTAAAGTAACACTTATCGTTTTTTGAGTTCCTACGGTTACTTTTTGAGTTTTAAATCCAATAAAAGTAAACACAAGCACGTCGCCCGTTTTTGCTTCTATTTTATAATTTCCATCAAAATCAGTGGCGGCACCAATTTTAGTTCCTTCTACTGCAACAGTTGCTCCGGGAATTCCCATTCCGTCAACAGCCGATGTTACATTTCCACTTACAGATCTGGATTGTGCCTGCGCATAACCCGTCTGTAACATAAATAAGCTAAACAACAGTGTCGTACAAAACGATAAAACTGTTGTTTTAATACAATCTTTGCTTTTCATAGTTAATAAGAGTTGGTTTAAATTTAAGTTAGTTACGGTTTTATTGATTAAAGAGTAAGTTTCACATCAAATGGTTTGAGGGCCGGTTGTTTGATTATTTCAAAAGATAATCGACGGCTTTTTTACGCATAAAAAAAGAGTTTTTCAAAAACTTATAGTCATCATGAACTTATCTTATGGTAAATTTGACTACAAGTGTAAAACTTTTTTTCTATTTTAGCAAAATATTAAGGTTATTTTTTTTTGATTCTGATTTATAGCAAGTACTTTTTATCAATACTATAACAAGTCTTACTAACGAGAAATAAAAGTTTCAGAAAAAACTTCCAATTACAGATTTGAATATCAAGCAATTAAAGAGAATATAATTTTAAGATGCTTTTTTAGTAAAATTTAAATCTTTGATTTTCAATTTTTTGCTTTGTTAAAAAAATATTAAGTAACCAAAAAAGACAGTTATGCATTTTATTTGTTTAATTTGTCAAAATATATTTCGCACATGGATAAAAAAGTAGATGCCGAGTCTGTTGCTAAAAGCGAACAAAATGCAATGAATGCAATAACCATTGACTGTGTGGTTTTTGGTTTTGATGAAGGAAGTCTGGAAGTGCTTTTGGTTCAGCACGCAGAAGGGATCAGTAAAGGAAAATGGGGACTTCCCGGCGGATGGATTTATAAAAAAGAGAGTACAGACGATGCTGCGCATCGTTTATTAAATGAACTTACCGGACTGGACAATATTTACCTGGAACAACTTAAAGCTTTTGGTGACCCTGATCGTTTTCCGCTTCGACGTGTTATAACTATTGGATATTATGCTCTTGTAAAAAGAGAAGATTATAATATTAAAGCAGGTTTTACGGCCTCAGACGCAAAGTGGTATAAAATCAACAGCATTCCTGATTTAATTTACGATCACAACGAAATTTTATCCTACAGCATAAAAAATCTTCGCAATCGCGTGCGTCAGGCACCTATTGGTTTTAATCTTCTGCCGGAAAAATTTACTTTACTCCAGTTAATGCATCTTTATGAAGAAATTCTGGGTGTTGAAATGGACAAATCAAATTTTAGAAGAAAAATTCTGCACATGAAATTATTAGTACAGCTCGACGAAAAACAACAGGATGTTTCGCACAGAGCCGCAAAACTATATAAATTCGATCCCGATATTTATAATAAACTGACTGAGAAAGGATTCAATTTCGAATTTTAAAAAAGCTTACAATAGCATAATAATGGCATTATCATCTAAAAAAGATTCAAAAGTAAACAGCTGTATTGCTGAAAATACAACAGTCCAAGAAATTGACGGTATTTCGATTGACTGCGTTATTTTTGGTTTTAAAAAAGGAAGTCTTGAAGTGCTTTTGGTACAACATGCGGGAGGTGAAAGTGAAGGAAGCTGGGGACTGCTTGGGGGCTGGATGAAAAGAGCAGAAAGTGCTGACGACGCTGCCCAAAGAATCCTTTATGAACTTACAAGTTTAGACAATATTTATCTGGAGCAGCTAAAAGCATTTACAAATCCAAGCCGTGTTTTAGACCGCCGTATTGTAACAATAGGATATTACACGCTTGTAAATCAGGAAGATTATGACGTAAAAGCCAGTTTAGATGTTCGAGAAGCTAAATGGTGTAAGATTAATGAAATTCCAAATTTAATTTTTGACCATAATGAAATTCTCAATTTTAGTTTACAACAGCTTCAAAACCGCGTGCGTCAGGCGCCAATTGGTTTTAATCTTCTGCCGGAAAAATTTACTTTACTGCAATTAATGCAGTTATATGAAGAAATCTTGGGTATTGAATTAGACAAATCAAATTTTAGACGAAAAATTCTGCATATGAAATTATTAGTGCAGCTCGACGAAAAACAACAAGATGTGTCACACAGAGCGGCAAAACTTTATAAATTTGATCCTGATATTTATAAAAAACTCACCGAAAAAGGATTCAATTTTGAGTTCTAAAAACTGAAAGAGGCATCCAATTGATGCCTCTTTTTTTTTAATGCTATTCTTTTTATCACAAACACGTCAAAACGCAAGTGTAACCATCGAGCATAGGATAAGAACTGCCCTGACATCCTGTAGCCACTAAACCATATCCCGAAGCACAAATGCTTTTAGGAACTGTAAATCGGCCAACAGGTGTTACACCTCCTGTAATATTTTTCATTTCATCATTTGACAGCCTGCCAAATTTTTCTGCAAGCTGCATGGTTTGTTTTTTCATAATCGTTGGGTTTAATTAGTAAATAGTAAAAACTCGTTTTATATTATTTTCGAAGATTCATCGTGTGCACAGATAAATTCTAAAAACCAATACCTAAAACCAGAAGCCAATTAATCTTATGGTTATATTGACTACAAGTATAATCATATTTAATTAAACCGACAATTATTCGCACAAAATTTACAAATAATCAGTAAATAATGATTTTGTATGTTTTTTATGAAATCCCAGCGTCTAGAAGTTTAATTTATAAAAACATTCTTGAGATTTTTGAATGGAAGCTAAAACTTGTTTTTCAAAAAAGAAAACAGTTTAGGCTCTGAAAAACAGCTTTTTGGATTCAAATTTCAAAATCTTGCAGCTAAATTCCAGAATCCAAAACTTTGCGCTATCTTTGCTCCCTGATAACATGCATTAAAACAATTGTTTTGGCATGATTTGTACCAAAAAATACTTAACTCGATTAGAGAACCGATATATTAAAATGAAGAAGATACGTAATTTTTGCATTATTGCACACATTGACCACGGTAAGAGTACATTAGCAGACAGGCTTTTGGGCGCAACACAAACCGTTACAGCTCGTGAAGAAAAGGCTCAATTGCTTGACAACATGGATCTGGAGCGCGAACGTGGAATTACCATTAAGAGTCATGCCATTCAAATGGAATACAAATACAAAGGCGAAGAATATATCTTAAACTTAATTGACACTCCGGGCCACGTAGATTTCTCATACGAAGTTTCGCGATCTATTGCTGCCTGCGAAGGTGCGCTTTTGATTGTTGACGCGGCACAAAGTATTCAGGCGCAAACTATTTCTAACTTATATTTAGCTTTAGAAAATGATCTGGAAATTATTCCGGTTTTAAATAAAGTTGATTTACCAAGTGCTAACCCAGAAGAAGTGAGCGACGATATTATCGATTTATTAGGTTGTAAATTAGAAGATATTATTCACGCTTCAGGAAAAACTGGTTTTGGTGTTGAAAATATCTTAGCTGCTATTATCGAAAAAATTCCAGCTCCAAAAGGAAATCCCGAAGAGCCTTTACAAGCTTTGATCTTCGATTCTGTTTACAATCCGTTTCGTGGAATTGAGGTAATCTTTAGAGTTGTAAACGGTGAGATAAAAAAAGGCCAGAAAATTAAATTCATGGCTACTGATAATGAATATTTTGCTGACGAAATTGGAACTTTAAAATTAAATCAGGTTCCTAAAAATGTAGTTTCGGCAGGAGATGTTGGTTATTTGATATCTGGAATTAAAGAAGCCCGCGAAGTAAAAGTGGGTGATACAATTACTGATGCAAAAGTGCCAACAACCAATATGATTACTGGTTTTGAGGATGTAAAACCAATGGTATTTGCCGGAATTTATCCTGTTGATACAGAAGATTACGAAGATTTACGTTCTTCAATGGAAAAATTACAATTGAATGATGCTTCATTGGTGTTTTCTCCGGAAAGTTCTGCTGCTTTAGGTTTCGGTTTCCGTTGCGGATTCTTAGGAATGCTTCACATGGAAATTATTCAGGAACGTTTAGAGCGTGAGTTCGATATGACGGTAATTACAACTGTACCTAACGTTTCGTATTTGGCTTACACTAAAAAACATCCAGAAACTGCTTTAGTAGTAAACAATCCTTCAGATTTACCGGAACCTTCAAAACTAGACCGAGTTGAAGAACCTTTTATTAAAGCGACAATTATTACAAAAGCTGATTTTGTTGGAAACGTAATGAGTTTATGTATTGAAAAACGTGGTTTAATTACCAACCAAACATACTTAACCACAGAACGTGTTGAATTAAACTTTGACATGCCTTTGGCAGAAATTGTATTCGATTTTTATGATCGTTTAAAAACGGTTTCTAAAGGTTATGCTTCTTTCGATTATTCTCCAATTGGAATGCGTACTTCTAAACTGGTTAAGCTTGACGTTCTTTTGAACGCACAAACTGTTGATGCTCTTTCTGCATTGATTCACGAAGACAATGCTTATAACATCGGTAAAAAAATGACCGAGAAATTACGCGAACTAATCCCGAGACAGCAATTTGATATTCCAATTCAGGCAGCAATTGGAGCTAAGATTATCGCTCGTGAAACTATTAAAGCGCTTCGTAAAGACGTTACCGCAAAATGTTATGGTGGAGATATTTCGCGTAAGCGTAAACTTCTTGAAAAACAGAAAAAAGGTAAAAAACGTATGCGTCAGGTAGGAAACGTTGAGATTCCTCAAGAAGCGTTTATGGCTGTTTTGAAACTGAATGATTAAAATTTTTAAGTACTCAATTCTTAAAAATATAGATATAAACCCAATAACTTTCGTTATTGGGTTTTTTATTTATCTGGCTCTGACGTCTAAAATTTTACAGGATAAAACCTATAAAAAAAGCTAAATATTAACTTGATAACTTAACTTTTAACGCATTTGGTCGGATAGAAAGTTAATTTTAAGATAAAAACATAATTTTAATCTTACAACAAATTAAAAATGTAAGATTATGAAAACCAAATTTTCTGTTTTTTTAGCGCTTTTCACATTTTATTTCGCAAGCGCTCAACAAAGTGAAGTAGATTCTGAAATGAATTCAGCAAAAGGCGTAACCTTTCAAAATGGAGATATGATTTTAGAAGGTTCTATTAAAATCAGCACCGGAGGCGAAAATGATTATTATGGATTTAGTCCAAAGTTTGGCTATTTTTTGAATGATAAATTCGCTGTTGGGGCAAAAATAGATTACTCTAGTAATAAAGAAGAAACAACAGGTATAAAAACCAACGTTTTTGGAGTTGGAGCTTTTGCACGTTACTACTTTTTAGAACTAGATAAAAAACGTTTTAAAGCTTATGCAGAAGCTGGTTTAGGTTATGGAAGAAACAAAATCGAAACACCGCTGGTGGGAAGTGATACTGACAACAGTTTAACGGCCGACATTAATGTAGGATTAAACTATTTTGTTACCAAAAATATCGCAGTAACTTTTGTTCTTGCAAATGTTTTGGCTTACAACAGTGTATCTCCGGAAAATGGCCCTTCTTCAGATACTTTTCAGTTAAATATTAATTTATTTGAAAATATTTTCGATCAGCCGCAGTTTGGAGTTTTGTATAGATTCTAAATACCGTTTGATTAAATAAAACAAAAAGCTGTCTCAATTTGGGACAGCTTTTTTTATTTCATTAAACATTCAACTTTGTATCTTTGAATCTCTGTATTTTTAAATTTTTAAAAGAAAAATGGACGAAACCCCAAAACGATTTGACCGAATAGTTGCCATTCTGATTCAGCTGCAATCTAAAAAAATTGTAAAAGCTCAGGAATTGGCGGATCGTTTTGAATGCAGTTTAAGAACCATTTACAGAGACATTCGAACTCTCGAAGCTTCGGGCGTTCCTATTTACAGTGAAGCCGGTGTAGGTTATGCTTTAATGGAAGGATATCGATTACCGCCCGTAATGTTTACCCGCGAAGAAGTGAGCAGTTTTATTGCTGCTGAAAAACTAATGCAGAAATTTACAGATCCGTCTTTGGGCACACATTATGCATCGGCAATGTACAAGCTGAAATCTGTTTTAAGAAGCAACGACAAAGATTATCTTTCGAACATTGAATCGAGAATTGTAATGCAGGATGCAGAACCGATGTTTAATGACAGTTCTCCAAAAACATTAGAGGTTCTTTTTGAAGGAATTGCCGAGAAAAAACAAATTCTGTTAACGTATAAAACTTTTGATAAAGAAGAAACAACACAGCGAAATCTGGAACCTGTAGGTGTTTTTCACGATAATAATAACTGGTATTTTCTGGGGTACTGTCACCTTAGAAAAGATTACAGGCAGTTTAGAACCGACAGGATTCAGGAAATAAAAAAAACGGATCTTGATTTTACAATTGAACATGATTCTCTGGAAACATATTTAACCAAAAACGAAACATTTCCAACAACAAAAGTCCGGATTTTGGTACAGAAAAAAATCGCAAGATATTTAGCTACTGAAAGAAAGTACCATGGTTTTATTTCTCAAAAAGAAATAGGCGACGAAATCGAAATGACATTTATGTCTCATAGTCTTCAGGATGGTTTTCCGCGCTGGTTTTTAATGTTTGGCGACTATGCTAAAATTCTGGAGCCCGAATCTCTAAAAACGAGAGTTTTAGAATTATTAGAAATCAATAAAAAAAGGCTTTTATAAAAAAAACTCCTGAGAGAAAATCTTCAGGAGTTTTTTTGTTTTATTTCTGTTTTACTACATTATAAAAATTATAATCAGTGTTTGAGGCATCTGTAATTCCAACATTTCGTCCCATGGTTACAATCTGGCCTCTGTGATAGGTTCCGTGATTAATAACCTGAATTAAATAATCGGCAATTGGCAGTTCGCATTCAAACCACGGATTTGTAATTTTAACTTCCTGAACTAAATCTTCTTCTGTTATTGAGTTAATAAGATGTTTCAATTTTGTAGATGAATTGAGCAGACCTGCAAATATTTCTTCTTTCGACAAATCTTCAAAACTTTCTTTTTCTATCATGGGAGTTTGAGAAATAACAGAAAACCAATATGCTTCGGTAGACCAGATATGATCGAGCGTTTTCATAATATTTGAAAAACTCGAAGGCACTTCTGCATAAAGCAGTTCATCTGATTTCGGCGAAAGCCAGTTTACAAACTGCTGATTTACCCATAAATTATAATCTGCATAATTAGACATTATCTTTTTTAAACTCATAACGGTTAGTTTTAGATTAGTTTTATAAAGTTATAATTTTAAAATCATACTATTGTCTTTCCCAGAAAAATGGCGGTTCAATATTTAAAGCTCTTAAATATACATAAGCCTGTCCGCGGTGATGCACTTCATTATCTATAAAATATAAGATGTTTTGAATGATTGGAAATTCATACTGACCAAAAAGATTAAAAGTCTGGCTAAAATCTTCAATCGATAATTGTTCCCAGTATTTATTGATTTCTTCTGTTGCCTCATCCCATTTTTCAAGATATTGCGCTTTAAAAATCAGTTTTTCTGTTCCTTCAGTATAAGGCTGCGCGTCACGATTTACAATTCCTTTTAATGCCGGAGCCGCAATTGCTAAAAGTTCATCAACTAATTTTGCAAAAGGACGCATACCTCCTATTGAAAATTCGAAGAAATCTTTTTCTGGAAACAATTCGATTAAACGACGCGTAAGCGCGCGGTGACCTTGCCAGTGTTTTAATAAATCTTCTGAAGTAATTACTTGTTGTGCTTCTAACGTTTTCATAATTTTTATGTTTTAAATTTCTATACGTCAAAATTAAAATGGGCCGGTGACAACAGTTTGTCAGCAGGAAAAAATAAATTTTAAAATTTATTTTTTCCTGCCGTAGAGACGCACTGCAGGGCGTTTGCACAAAGAGAATCCACAAAAAATTAATAATATTAGAATACGTTACGTAGACGCACAACAGTGCGTCTCTACAGATATAGGTGACGTTTATAAAATCCTTTGTACCTTTGCAACTTAGAAACTTAGTTCCTTATAAAAAAACCTTTGCAACTTAAAAAAATGATTGAAGATAAAAATCCGCAGCGCACCAGTATATCACAATTAGGCGAATTTGGCTTAATTGACCATTTAACCCGAAATTTTGATGTAACACAGGAATCTACTTTAAAAAGTATTGGCGACGATGCTGCTGTACTTGATTTTAAAGATAAAAAAGCAGTTATTTCAACCGATTTACTAATTGAAGGCGTCCATTTTGACTTGGCTTATATGCCGTTGAAGCATTTAGGATATAAAGCCGTTGTGGTAAATGTATCTGATATTTGTGCCATGAACGCGAAACCAACTCAAATTACGGTTTCTGTTGCTGTTTCTAATCGTTTTCCGTTAGAAGCTTTAGAGGAATTATTTGAAGGAATTACGCATGCTGCAAAAGAATATAAAGTAGATGTTATTGGTGGTGATACCACCTCATCTCAAAAAGGATTAATTATAAGTATTACAGCAATTGGTGAAGCTAATGAAGATGAAATCACTTACCGAAACGGTGCAAAACATACCGATTTATTAGTTGTGACCGGAGATATTGGCGCTGCTTATATGGGATTACAGGTTTTAGAGCGTGAAAAACAGGTTTTTCAGGTAAATCCAAACAATCAGCCGGATTTAGATCCTTATACTTATTTGGTAGAAAGACAATTAAAACCAGAAGCAAGAACTGATGTTCGAACGCTCTTGCATGCTCTTGAAATTAAACCAACTTCGATGATTGATATTTCTGACGGGTTATCATCAGAGATTATTCATATCTGCAAACAGTCTAAAGTGGGTTGTAATTTATATGAAGATAAACTTCCGTTAGATCCGCAGTTTATATCGACTTGTGAAGAATTTAATATCGACAGTACAACGGTTGCCATTAACGGTGGCGAAGATTATGAACTTCTTTTTACTATTGATATTAATGATTTTGATAAAATAAAAGGAAACCCAAACTTTTCAATCATTGGCCACATGGCAGATGAAAGCGAAGGAATTCATCTTGTAACTCGTGCCAATACAAAAATTGCTTTAAAAGCACGTGGATGGGATGCGCTTTCTGAATAAATTTTAAAAAATTTCAAAATAAAAATTCCAAATTCCAATGATATGAATAGCTGTTTGGAATTTGGAATTTTTATTTTGGGATTTAACTTTAAAAAAGTCCTTTACTCTTAGCTTCTTTTACCAAATCATCGTCTGAACCTGACCGTACTTTAAGCAGTTCTTTGAGACTCACTCTTCGTTTTTCAATTTCCGTTAAAGAAATAGGAATATATTGCGGCATATCCGGCACGAGAGTTCCTTTTGATAAATGAAATAAAATTTGTTTGTCAAACTCATCTATTTCTATTGAATTATGAGGTGACTGATTGAGCATTTTAACTACCGACTGACTGTAGTATTTTTGGTTATTCATTACTTTATCAAAAGCCAGAAGAAGTTCATCAAAAGTAAGATCGTTTTTGATTATTAATCCATTTGGATTAATAGTTCTTATGATTGTTTTTATTTTAAGCAGTTCTGTGTACATTGTCAAGAGAATGATCTTGCAATGCGGCATTTTTTTCATAATTAATTTTGCAATGTCCTCTCCCGAAAAAAGATTTTTTTCTTCATAAGCCGGCATGCTGATATCCAGAAAAGCAATTTCAAACTGCGGTGTGTTTTTATCTTCTAATAATTCATAAGCTGATCTGCAGTCGTGAGCCTGTGCAATTTCAAACTCATATTCTTTTGGTTTGTAGCGGGTAATAGCATTTTTATATCCTTCGATAATAAAAGGATGATCGTCTACAATTAAGATGTTGGGCTTAATTAATTCCGAAATTGGGGCTTTGAAATTAAATGTCATTTTTTTGCAGGTTAATTTTTTGATCAATTGGAACTTTTACCACAAGAAGCGTCCCTTCTCCTTTGGCAGATTTTATGTTAACGGTACCTTTACATTCTGCCGCTCTGTATTCAATATTATGCAGTCCAATACCATTTTTGGTGCGTTTTACATTAAATCCAACGCCATCATCTAAAATAGACAAAACCAAATGATCTATTTCGCTTTTAAACTCCACTTTAATTGTCTCTGCATTAGCATATTTATTACAATTTTGAAGTGCTTCCTGAATAATGCGATACAAATTAATCTTTACAATATTGTTTACAAGCTCCCATTTTATATGAGAATCAAATGAGGTTTCTAATTTAGATGGATAGGTATTTTTCTGATTTTCAAATAACTTATTTAAAATTACTACAAAATTATTAATTAGTTCAGATTTTTCTCTATTTAAGTCGTGTGAAATTTCCCGAATATCTTCTTCAATGTGTTTTAACTCTGCTAAATATTTTTTTCTTTTTGAAGCAGCTTCGGCTTCATCAATTTTATCTAAACTGTCTAAACTGATTCTCACTCCAAACATACGGCCTAAAACTCCGTCGTGTAATTCCTGGGCTACTTTTTTCTTTTCTTTAATTCGCGTTGATTCAATTTCGTTTTGCTGCGAAATCATCAAGTTGTAAATATCTTCATTTGCAATTTGCTGTTGCTGTTTAAAAAGCAATTCTCTATTTCTTGCCTGCTGTGTTTTGTATACATAAAAAAACAAACCTATGAGTGTACAAATACTGAAAACATAAATCAGGGTTTTATTTTTTTCCTGCAAATTGGAGTTTTGATCTTTTATTTCATTGGTTTCATATTCAATACGAGAGAATTTTTCGCCCATATTTCGTTCTGCTTTTAGCAATTTATCATTTAAAAGAATGTATTCTTTTGAATATTTAGAGGCATTTTTGGGATCAACAATAGCAATTTGCTTGAGAGCGTCTAATGTATTTCTTACTTTATTTGCGGTTCTTGAGACGTTTAAGGCTTGTTTTGAAAGTTGAACCGCTCGCAAGGTATCTTTTTTAAATGCATAATATTCAGATAAGTGAATTTTGCTTATTATAATACCTGATTCTTGTTTTAAGCTATCCCTAATTTTTAATGCATCATAAAACTGCTCTGGCAATTCTGTAAAATCTTTTGATTTAAATTTAGACACAGCCAAATTATCTAAAAGCATGGCATACAAATTTGTATTTCCATTATACAAGTCTTTTTCATTTAAACCTCTGCGTAAATATTCTTTTGCTTTATTAAAATTATTCATCCTTAAATAAACAAAGCCAATATTATTTAACGAAATTGCTTTTAACTGAAGATCTGCAGGAATTGATTTGTCATCAAGAATATTTAATGCTTTATTATGATATTCGAGTGACTTTTCATACTCCTCGCGTTCGTTATATATAATTCCCAGTAAATTGTAACTGTCATAAATATCTCTCGCTGCATTTTTTTTATCTTTTAATATTTTAAGAGCTTTAAAAACGGTTATCTCACTTTCAAAAAAATCTCCTTCGGTTAACTGTAAATCAGCTTTTGTTAATAAAGTTTTCGCTAAGCGAAAATCATCATTGATTTTTAAATATATTTTCTCAGCCCGAAAATAATTTAAAAAAGCACTGTCTGAAATAGTCTGTGATTGATAATAATCGCCTAAATAAGTATATGACTTGGCAATATTGACAGAATCTTTGCTGTTTATTGATTTTTCTAAAAGCAATTTTGATACATCTTTAAATGAAGACCAATCGCTCATATTATAATAACGGTTAGCAACCTTAAAAAGATTTACTTTTTTAATAGAATCGTCTTTTTGATTCTTTACAATATCAAATGCTTTCTTATTATACTTTTGTTTGTATTGAAAAGGAAGATCTATATTATTGGCTAAAGAAAAATAAATAGAGAGGCTGTCTTCTGAAGGATTTAAAGATAAATCTTTCTCTTTCTTTTTTTTATTTGTACATGCAAATAAAATAAGAAGTAAAAATAATGATATCAGCAGGTGTCTTTTCAATTTATACTTTTGATTTTCACCAAAAATACTAAAACTATAAACACAAAAAAAAAGCTGCCAAAAAACTGACAACTTTTTTCTTATATTAATTTATTTATGGGAATTAATCTAACTTTATTCTTGATTTTGATAATTGACTGTCAGAAGTAAAACCTTTAAATACATCTTTATTTGAGTTTGATTGATTAGATCCTGTATACTCATCTGTTTTTCTTCCATTTTTTCCATGCTGGCTTCCATCTGTATCTACACCAATATCAATAGTTTTGTCATTTGATAAATTAGATGCTACAGGATTTGCAAAAGAAGTTGCTACCATTACTAATGAGAATAATCCGAAAGTTAAAGCTGTTTTTTTCATGTTTTGAGGTGTTTTATTTTTTTATATTTATTTGGGGCTTGTGATTGTTTTTGGTGTTAATCACGGTGTAAAACTAAGCCCGAAATCAAAAAAAATTTATACGAAAAAATCAGTTTGTGGTAGATCGTACCCAATTGATAGTCAATGGATAGCAAATCAATGTAATCACTTAATTATTAGACTTCTAAGTAATTACCTTCAGAAAAATCGGTTATAATTAAATCAACATTTGATTTATAGGTTTTAGAAAAAGGGATCTTTTTCGTGGAGTTTTTTATGTAACACATTGAGTTTCCGTTATGAATCCTCGCAATGTAATTTCGATTGATAATGTAACTGTTATGAATTCGAATAAAAGGGTATGATAAAACCTGCTCAAAATGCTTTAAAGTTTTAAAAGCGGTTATCATTTCTCCTGAATTCAAATAAATATCGGTCGAATTATTATCGGCCTGAAAATAGCTGATATCATCTGCATTTAGGTAACGATGATCTCCATAAGATTTAATGCAGATTATAAGCGATTTTTCATCTATTTGACGCTCTTTTAATCCAGAAGTTACAACAAAAGGACTTTCTTTCTTAAAATGGGTTGTTTTTACTTCTGCTGATTGTTTTTCTAATTTTAAAATTGTCATCAATAATTCAGCAGTAACAACAGGTTTTATCAAGTAATCAAAAACTCCGAATTTAATGGCATCAAATGCTAAGTCTTTTTTAGATGTTATAACAACAATTCGAGGCAGAACATTTAAAAACCGATGAAGTTCGTTAATAAACTGAAGAGATAAATTACTTGAAGACTTTTTAGGATCTATCTCTAAAAAAATAAGTGAAGGTTTATGCTCTAAAACCAAATCCAAGCCATCCTGATAATTTACTGCCGAAGCCAGAAAAGACAATTGCGAAAAACCCTCAGCAATTGTTTGAGTTTTCGAAATACTCTCGGCATCATCATCAATAATTATGTACGAGTACTTTTTCAATTTTTGGTCTGGTTGGTTTTTACGAATATAGGAGACTTTGCCTATTTAGACAATGTGTTTATTGGTATTTCGCAAAAAAAATTGATTTAGTTCTTTTATTGGTAATTAAATTTACGATTTTCATTGATTTAATTATTTCATTGTTAATAGATTACCACGAAATGTTAACACATAAGGATCAAATACAAAAATGATCGATGAAATGTATATTTTTTCCAAACTAAAAAATCCCAAATCTCATTAAAGAAATTTGGGATTTTGTATAGTGCAAATATGTAAAAATTACATTTTCATTAACCAGTTTTTCATTGAAACTTCGTTTTCGATAATACCTCTTAATTCAGATATTTTAACGCGATCTTGTTTCATTGTATCTCTGTGGCGAATAGTTACTGTTTCGTCTTCAAGAGTTTGGTGATCTACTGTAATACAGAAAGGTGTTCCTAAAGCATCTGCTCTTCTGTAACGACGTCCAACTGCATCTTTTTCGTCATAAGCAACATTAAAGTCCCATTTTAGATCTTCGATGATTTTTTTGGCAACTTCCGGTAATCCGTCTTTTTTAACTAATGGCAATACAGTCGCTTTTGTTGGCGCTAAAACTGCCGGTAGTTTTAAGACAGTTCTTTCTGATCCATCTTCTAAAGTTTCTTCTTTTAATGAAGTTGCAAAAACTGCCAAGAACATACGATCTAAACCAACTGAAGTTTCGACTACGTATGGCACATAGTTTTCATTTAATTCAGGATCAAAGTATTGAAGTTTTCTTCCTGAATATTCTTCGTGTGCTTTAAGGTCAAAATCAGTACGAGAGTGAATTCCTTCTAATTCTTTAAATCCAAATGGGAAATTAAATTCAATATCGGCAGCTGCATTTGCGTAATGCGCTAATTTTTCGTGATCATGAAAACGGTAATTTTCTTTTCCTAATCCTAAAGACAAATGCCATTTTAAACGTGTTTCTTTCCAGTGCTCATACCATTGCATTTCTTCTCCCGGACGTACAAAAAACTGCATTTCCATTTGTTCGAATTCACGCATACGGAAAATAAACTGTCTTGCAACAATTTCGTTTCTAAATGCTTTACCAGTTTGAGCGATTCCAAAAGGAACTTTCATACGACCAGATTTCTGAACATTCAGGAAATTCACAAAAATACCCTGCGCTGTTTCCGGACGTAAATAAAGATCCATCGCATTTTCTGCAGAAGCTCCTAATTTAGTTCCAAACATTAAGTTGAACTGTTTAACATCAGTCCAGTTTTTAGAACCCGTTTCAGGATCAGCGATTTCAAGCTCTTCGATTAAAGCTTTTACATCTTCCAGATCTCCGTTTCCTAAAGAAAGTCCTAAACGTTCTCTGATTTCTTTTTCTCTCGCTAAATATTCAATTACACGAGCATTTGTAGTTACAAATTCCTGTTCGTTGAATGCGTCACCAAAACGAGCTTTTGCTTTATCAATTTCTTTTTGAGCTTTTTGGTGAATTTTTTCAGCAAAATCTTCAACCAAAACGTCAGCTCTATATCTTTTTTTAGAATCTTTATTATCAATTAACGGATCATTAAAAGCATCAACGTGGCCGGAAGCTTTCCAGGTAGTTGGATGCATTAATATTGCAGCATCTAGGCCCACAATATTCTCATTCATCTGAACCATTGATTTCCACCAATATTCACGGATATTCTTTTTTAATTCGACACCGTTTTGTGCATAATCATAAACTGCACTTAAACCATCGTAAACTTCGCTAGACGGAAAAATAAATCCGTACTCTTTTGCGTGCGAAACCACATTCTTAAATATATCTTCTTGTTTTGCCATAGTGATGCAAAAATATAAAAAGTGTATTAAATTTTTGTATTTAATTAAACTTTTACATCTGTAATTGTTAACTGGTTAGAAAAAAATATATTTATTGGAACAGCTTTCTTTAAAATTCTGATTTCATTAAATTTTTAAAATATTATCTAGCAATAAGTTAAAATTTAAAAAACAACTTTTTTATAAGAAAAAAGAGACTATTTTTACGCTGAAAAAATAATACTATTCTTATGATATTTGATGAAACGACAAAGAAAGATTTTTTAGATGGTTATTATATATACGACGGCTGTTTTGGTTTTGAAGAAGGCCGATATGGTTTTGTACTTATAGAAAATGACAAAGATAAATTGAATTATAGAGATCCACTCCCAGACACCAGACTGTTATATATCAAATATTTTAGTCCGATGGACGAGAGGTTTTATTCTGTAACCTTTAAAGATATTGACTTTTCAACAATAAATTCCTCGCCCAATCCAAACGATTATATCACTATTGATACGAGTGGTATAATATTAAGTTGGGAAAATGATTGCGAAGGAAGAATAAATGGGGAAATTCCAGGGACAAATCGTTTTAGTTCTATTTCAAAAGTTGTTAAAGTGGGGCAATCTGTCTACGCATTGGGAGCATGGTTTCGCATCTACAAGCGCATAGGAGAAGGTGAATGGGAAAATAATTTTAATACACTCCCAATTCCTTATCATATGATAGAAAATGGCGGAACATATCATTTTCAGGATATGGCCGGTTTTTCTGAAGATGATATGTATGCGGTTGGCGACGAAGGTTCTGTTTATCATTTTGATGGAAAAAAATGGAATGAAACTGCATTTCCTGCCAACATAGAATTAACCACAGTAACCTGTGCAGGTAATGGTCAGGTTTATATTTCGGATAGAGATTGCAATATATGGATGGGACGTAATTCAACATGGGAAAAACTTGTTGAACAAAACATGTCACTCTCGTTTTTTGACAGCGCTTGGTTCGACGATCGTATGTGGTTTACAAACGATTATGGCATCTGGGTTTTAGAAAACGACAAACTTGTCTTAGCAATCAACGCACAGCACAAACCAATCCCTGAAAAAGTGGCCATTCTGTGCGGCCGGATCGATATATCGCCAGACAATAAAAAAATGCTGGTTTGCGGTCAAAAAGGGGCTGCGGTATTTGATGGAAATACTTGGGAGGTTCTGTTTACTTGTGAACCCATGAAATAACGGCTAAAAAAATATTGAGTTTACAAACAGCAACTATCTGGCTGTTCTATAATTATTGCAAAAGTAAAACTGCTTCATCTTCTTCTCTTTAAATACTAATGCTAAAAAACCTTATTAACCTCTTTTTCCCAAAAGTCTGCTCCGGATGCCGCTCTGTTTTAATGTCTAACGAAGTGGTTTTATGTACAAACTGCCGACATGAAATGCCTCTTACACAATACCATCTGGATTCAGATAATCAGGCTGTCAAAAAGTTCTATGGAAAGATTGAAATAGAACATGCATCGGCATTTTTATATTTTAATAAAAAGGGAATTGTGCAGGAACTCATTCACAATTTGAAATACAAAGGCCACGAAGAAATTGGAACTATTTTAGGTAATTGGCATGCGGAAGATTTAAAAGAATTAAAACTCGAAAAGGCTTTTGATGTCATAATTCCTGTTCCGCTTCATCCCAGAAAATTTAAAGAAAGAGGTTATAATCAGGTTACAACATTTGGAAAAGCTTTAGCTGAAAGTTTAAAAATTCCTTTTGATGATTCTATTTTATACCGAAAGAAATATTCTAAAACCCAATCTAAAAAGAATCTTTTGGGAAGAACTGAAAATATCGAAAATATATTTGATGTGCATTTAACAGCAGAAAATGAAAACAAACATTTTTTAATTGTTGATGATGTATTAACAACCGGTGCTACGCTCGAAGCTTGTTCTCGCGCGTTACTAAAAATTCCGGGAGCCAAAATCAGCATTATCTGTATGGCAATGGCGAATTCTTAAAACACATTATTTTTAATAAAAAATTCCAAATTCCAATGTTTGAAGATTGGAATTTGGAATTTAAGTATTTGAAATTTGAAGTTTCTTAATTTAAAATGATCTTCTTATCTGTTCTTTTATCTCCATCCATAATAGTTAGAAAATAAACTCCCGAAGATGATCCTATTGGCAGTGTGATTTCTTTATTGAAATTATCTGCGTGCTCAAATGATTCTGAATAAATAGTTTTTCCTAAAACATCGCGAACGTATATCTGTGCACCGCCTTTTGACTGACTTTTGAATTGTACTGTAAAAGTTCCTTTATTTGGATTAGGATATGGTATCACTTCTTCTGTAACCGGAGTATCAACTCCCAAAGTAAAGGTTTGACTGCATATATTTAATGACGCTGTATTTATTGTTCCAAAACTTCCCACAACGGCATCACGAACTCTCAGCGTCCAGTTTCCTTCTGGGTCTTCTCCATTAAATACACTTAATGCATCTGCCGGAATAACAATTTGACTTGTGGTTGTTGAACATTGCAAGTTTGTTCCTGAATCATCAAATTGCAATGCCAGTGTAGAATTTGTACTCGCACATGCTTTATCGAATAATCGCACAACAGTTCCTTTTGGGCTTACGATTTGAATTTCAAGATCTGAAAATCTGGCATGAGTAACATTTACCGAAACATTTACATCAGAAACTGTTCCTGTTGAGGCCGGAACTGAAACATTGCGAGTTGTAAATGAAGTTCCGTATGGAATGGCAAAAGAACTTCCGAAACTATAATCGTTACAACTTGTAGTTGATGTGTAACCTATTGCAAATGCTTTTGTATTTAAAGCATAATAAATATTTGCCGTTGGCTCAATTAAAATCCTGCAGTTTGTTGCTGCTTCGATACCTTCAGGAACTAATACCGTTTCTGATCCGTCATTGGGTGTAGCCGTTGCCAAAACAGTTGGAAAAGTCAATCCTCCATCTGTAGATAATTTGATATTTACTGTTGATGAACCTTGAAGTGTATTGGTATTATTAACGCTCCATGTAATATTTTGATATGCTCCTTGCTGCCAGCTCAAATTATCAGTATTTTGAGATGTTATTGCAAAAGGTCCTGCCGACGGTGTTACGGTTACTACCATTCCATCCGTATTTGTTTGTGCAATGCCTAAAGCACCGTTATTTCTTCCCGTTAAGGTAAAATTTAATGTTCTGGCAATTGAAGAAACAGATTCCCAAGTTGTTGACAGTCTATTTTGAAGTACAGAACTGAAACTTGGCATATAACGAACCGGAGAACTTCCCGGAGCTATTGATCGAAACAATGGTCCGTTTGCTTTTGTTGCATAAGCAATACTGTTTGCTCCTGAAGTGTTTGTCGCACTGTCATTTTCTTCCCATGTATACGTTATATTCTCGGCACCAGAACCAGATCCTGTTAGAACAAACGCTGTACTAATTGGAATTGTAAAATCAGCACCCGCATTAATTACCGGCGGATTGTTAGCAATACTTGTACTTACAGGACAGCTTTTACCTGCAAGATTATTTTGTATTTGAAGAATACTGGCATATGCAAAATAATCATCTGAATTATCCTGAATATCATAATCATCTGTTACTCCAGCATATCCCATAATGGTAGAACCGCTTCCAGGCTCAACACTTACTCCTGTTCCTTCAATATCATAAGAAAATGTATGGTTGGCTCCCAATTGATGTCCGATTTCGTGAACCACAAAATCAACATCAAAAGTATCTCCTTCTGGTTTTGCGTTTGATGGCGAAGTATAACCACTTCCCTTTCCTATAACATCAGATGGTGTTGGACTTTGGCAGACACAACCAATACAGGCCGCATTACCGCCTCCGCCCGAAGCGCCAAACAAATGTCCAATATCATAATTTGCATCTCCAATTACGTTATTTAAGGTGCTTTGAACTTCTTTACTCCAAAAATCATTGCCGTCTGTATCTGTAGAAGTTCCTTTGCTTGCATTAGAATAAGGATCTGTAGAAGCATCTGTATAAATTACAGCATCTGTATTGGCAATTAAAATTAACTGTAATGCTAAATCTCTGTTTAAAATTCCGTTTACTCGGGTTAATGTAGCATTCATTCCTGCTAAAGCACCCGTTTTTGTACCTCCAAAATAGGCAGTATATTCTCCTGTACAGGACAATGCTAAACGCATGGTTTTAAAAACTTTGTCGTTTGAAGTTGTTTTTGCTGTTTTTGAAGTACTGGCATTTTGCAAAACCAAATCGGCAGTTTTACAGGATAATTTAGCTTTTGAAAATTCACTTTTAGAAGAAAACAAAACATATTCTGTTTTATTATCTGGGTTCTCTTCTATAAATTCTGTCGCTTTATCAGCACGAAAAACCATTGTTTGCAAACCTTTTGGTGAAAAACTGAAATGTATTACAGCCGATTTATCATCTACACCATTTCCTGTATACGATCTTATTTCAGGATATTTTGCCTGAAGTTCAGGATCAAAATTAGAAGATTCCCAAACCTGAAATCTTTCGAGTGTTCCATCTGAATTAGGTATTGTAATTTCTGACTTGTTACTTTTTGAGTTTTTAGCCGTTGATGCAGAAAGCTTTGCTTTAAAAAAATCTGTATTTAGTTTATAATACAATTTCTCAGAATCGGTGCTGTTGTTCTGCTTTTTTAAAGTTGAAGCAGAACCAGATCGCTGCCATAAATCATCACTTTGGGCATGAAGTTCTACACAACAAAATATAAACATTAAAAAAAGTAGTTGTTTTTTCATACTTACAGAGGCTTTTATATACATCAAAATTAGTTGATTTAAATCAAATTCTTACATGTAAACGACAATTAACGTTTTTTAGTCGACGAATTAAATATTTTTTCGACAAAAGAAAGAGAATCTTCTTAAAAAATCAATTCGTCGAAGCACAAAATTTAAAATAGATAGTATAAATTTGCAGCATCTTAAATAATTTGTTTTGAAGCTCTTTCATTCTATAAACGATTTCCGTTCGACCAAGAAAACAATTTTAACTCTTGGAACTTTTGACGGCGTACATATTGGTCATAAAAAAATTCTGGAAAGAATTACTGAAAATACCGAAAGTGGAAAGTATGAAAGTTTAGTGCTTACTTTTTTCCCGCATCCAAGAATGGTCCTGCAGGAAAAATCAGAAATAAAGCTTTTAAACACAATTTCTGAAAAAACAAAACTTTTAGAAGCTACAGGAATTGAAAATCTGGTTATTCATCCTTTTGACGAAAGCTTTTCAAGATTAACTGCCGAAGAGTTTGTTCATTCAATTTTAGTAGATCAGTTTCATATTCAAAAAATAATTATTGGTCATGACCATCGTTTTGGCAGAAACAGAACCGCTAATATTGATAATTTAATTGCTTTTGGAATTGATTATGGTTTTGAAGTAGAACAAATTTCTGCAGAAGAAATTCAGGATGTTTCTGTAAGTTCTACCAAAATTAGAAAAGCACTTAATGAAGGAAATATGGTTTTGGCCAATGAATATCTTGGCTATGATTATTTTTTAACCGGCGAAATTGTAAAAGGAAAACAATTAGGAAGAACTATTGGTTTTCCAACTGCTAATATTCAAATCGAAGAAGAATACAAACTAATTCCAAAAAATGGTGTTTACGTTGTTCGTACTTTAATCAACGAAAAAGAAGTTTTTGGAATGATGAATATTGGTTTTAACCCTACTGTAAATGGTCAGAAACAAACTATTGAAGTAAACCTTTTTGATTTTGATGCCGATATTTACGGAAAAAAAATTGAAGTCTCATTATTGCAATATCTTCGCGAAGAGCAAAAATTTGGCTCTATTGATTTATTAAAAGCGCAGTTAAATCAGGACAAACAGAATGCTTTGGCATTTGTGAGCAAACTTTAAAGGTTTCAAAAAAACACTTTTACTTCTTTTTAGAACATCGTAGTTATTTTTTTAGTAAATTTGATATAGAACTCTGTTTTTCAAATATTTACTATTAACTTCTTTAAAAATAACCACTATGAAATTACCTAAAGAAATAACAAACGGTTTTTTAATATTCCTCGGAATTGGGATTTATTTTTTATTGATGAACCTATTAGGTTTAGCAGATTTATTCTACCTGCGTACTCTTAACGTATTTTTTATATTTTACGGTGTAAACAGGACCATGCAGATGAATCTTCACGAAGGGGAAACAAGTTTTGTATCTAACGCCGTCTCTGCTATGGCAACTTCTGTTGTTGGAGTAGCTATGAGCGTTTTTGGATTATTAGTTTACAGCTATGCCCGAGGCGGTGATGCTTACGTCGAAACATTATCAAAAACGTTTATGTTTGGAGGAAATCCTTCAGTGCCAACTTATTGCATCTGTCTGCTTTTTGAGGGACTTGCATCTTCGGTAATTGTTACTTTAATGATGATGTTGTATTGGAACAACAAATACGCTGCCGATTAATTAATTTGAAATAAAACAACTATATTAAGCGTTCTAAAATCATATAATTATAAATTTTTATGATTTTAGAACGCTTATTTTATGAAATTATTTAACAAATATTCATTTACAACACTCTGTGTCGTTGGTTCGAAAATTTAATTACATTTGAAGCTTCAAAAACAATGTATCCATGAGCATTACTACAAAACACAATTGGACAAAAGACGAAATAATCGCAATTTATAACAAGCCTTTGATGGATTTGCTTTATGAAGCAGCAACAATTCATAGACAACAACATGATCCAAACGTGGTTCAGGTATCTACTCTGCTTTCTATAAAAACCGGCGGATGTCCGGAAGACTGCGGCTATTGCCCGCAGGCTGCAAGGTACAATACTGGCGTAGAAGGAAATGATCTAATGAGCGTAAGTCAGGTAAAAGCTCAGGCTTTACGAGCTAAATCTAACGGATCTTCGCGCGTATGTATGGGAGCAGCCTGGAGAAATGTAAAAGATGGTGAAGAATTTGATCAGGTTCTGGAAATGGTGCGTACGATAAACAAACTTGATATGGAGGTTTGCTGTACTTTAGGAATGCTTACCGAAAATCAGGCGCAGCGTTTAGCCGAAGCTGGCTTATATGCATACAACCATAATTTAGATACTTCTGAAGAATATTATAAGGATGTAATTTCGACACGTGGTTTTGAAGACCGTTTACAAACTATCGAAAATGTTCGCAAAACAAATGTAACAGTTTGCAGCGGCGGTATTATTGGAATGGGAGAAAGCATCGAAGACAGAGCCGGAATGCTTGTTGCGCTTTCAACCTTAAATCCGCAGCCAGAATCTGTTCCAATTAATGCATTAGTTGCCGTTGAAGGAACACCAATGGAAGAAGAAAAACCAGTAGAAATCTGGGAGATGATTCGCATGGTTGCCACTACCCGAATTGTAATGCCGGAAACTCAGGTTCGTTTATCTGCCGGAAGAACGAATATGTCCCGCGAAGGTCAAGCCATGTGCTTTTTTGCAGGAGCTAATTCAATATTTGCCGGTGATAAATTACTTACTACTCCAAATCCTGATGTTAACGAAGACATGAAAATGTTTGAGACTCTAGGAATGGTGGCTCAGAAACCATTTATTAAAATAATGCAGCCAAAAACAGTTGAAGCAATTGATTCTCAATTTACTACATTAGGAGAAAAACCAAAATGGTCAAGACCGGGACATACAATTGAAAGAAACGTTGAAGCTTCGATTAAATCAAAAATTTAATTTATAGAGCTCAAAAATCTCGATAAATATTTTTAAATTGCTTATGACACAGAGTTATAAGCAATTTTTTTATATATAAAAATGAAGTTAAAAGAAATAGAAAGGGTTAAAAAGATCTCTAAAGATGATTTTGTTTCCCAATATGTGAAAAAACAAATTCCAGTAGTTGTTGAAGAACTAACCGAAGACTGGCCGGCTTATGAGAAATGGAAACTATCTTACATAAATAAAATCGCCGGTGATATTACAGTTCCTTTGTATGATGACAGACCCGTAAATCATGAAGAGGGTTTTAACGAAGCTCATACGAAAATGAAAATGAGTGACTATATCAATTTATTAGAATCAAAACCAACCAATTATCGCATTTTTCTTTATAATTTAATGAAAGAAGTACCGGTGCTGAAAAATGACTTTTTATGGCCGGATATTGGTTTGAAATTAGTAAAGCAATTGCCTATGCTTTTTTTTGGCGGACAAAACGCCAAAGTTTTTATGCATTTTGATATTGACTATTCTAATATTCTGCATTTTCATTTTCATGGAGAAAAGCAATGCATGATATTCCCGCCGGATCAATCAAAGTATATGTATAAAGTACCTCATGCTTTGATTTCAAGAGAAGACATCGATTTTGATAATCCTGATTATGATAAATTTCCGGCTCTTGAAAATGCTGAAGGTTATATCACTAATCTAAAACACGGAGAAATGCTGTATATGCCTGAAGGATACTGGCATTATATGAAATATTTAACTCCGGGGTTTTCTATGAGTCTGCGTGCTTTTCCTAAAAGTATTACTAATTTATCTAAAGCCGCTTACAATGTATTAATCATGCGCCATTTCGATATCATGATGCGAAAGTTTAAAGGCCAAAAATGGATTGATTACAAAAACGAAAAAGCGATTCAGAATACGAATCTAAATCTTCGAAAGAGCGCTTAAACAAAATCCTTATCTAAAAAAAACGAGCTGCAGTGTTAAATTGCAGCTCGTTTTTTATTGAATATCATTTAATTAAAAAATAATTTTCTTGGTTATCATATTTCCATTTTCTAAAGTTACTTTTACTATTAAAACCTGATTTCCTGATTGAAAATTTGAAATCTGCAATTCTGTGTTTTCTACTTTTTTATTGTTGTAAAGCAGTTTTCCTGAAACATCAAAAATTGAAACTTCCCTCATTATGTTGGTTGAAGAATTTAATTGTATTGTTTTATCTTTTACAGAAGCATAGAAACCATTATTTTGTCCTTCAAAATCATCTGTTCCTAAAGTTGTATTAGCATATTTTAAAACAAATCTTTCTGGAAACTTTCCAATAGCTGTAGTAAATTTGTAATTACTAGTCTGCAGATTATGAATCTTATTAGCTACCTTATCTTCAAGATAGATTTCCTGATTGCTTAAAACACCATCTGTTCTGTCAATCGATATTGAAAATTCTCCCTGAATAGTAGATTCATAGCCAAGCGGAATAACATCTGAATTATTAAAAGGTAGTGCACGTCCTTGAATAGATAAATTTTGACCTTCATTTATACTGTAAAAATCCAGATAACGATTACCATTAAAAGAAAGTGCATCGTAATTTTGATCCCATGAATTAGTAGCTCCCTCAATATATCCAATTAATAATTGTTTAAAAGCCCCTTCTGTATTCGTTAAATTTAGCCAGACTCTATGTCTTTCTAAATTAATTTTTGCGGTATTATTAGTTTTATAAAACTGGCTGTTATTACCGGGAACCCTCATATTATTATTAAAAACAACTGGAGAAGTAGTTTTAGATTTTGCAAAGAAAGCCTGACCTGCGGCTATATAACCTAAAGGAGCAGTCTGATTTCCCGGACTTGTAGCACCTGTTCCAGTACCTGTACTTCCTGTCATATTATAAGTAGCATAATCTGAAGAGTTATATTTGTATTTACCACTTCCATCACCTGCCGGCGCTGTATTGTGAGTCCAAAAATATAAAGTCCCATATAAATTTGCAGTGTTATCAAGTATAAATTGATCTGCATATACTGCTGAAGGATATGGATTTCCAATTAAATGAAATCTCTCTGCAGTGACTAAAGGAACTGAAATTGGACCATTGTTAGGAACTCCAACAAATGAAACGAGTTGGGTCGCTGGTGTTACGATATCGAAATCCTGTGGCCCTCTAATACTGTATCCCTGACCAGGCATCATTTCAACATTTCCTCCAAAATGAATCACCCAGCTTGCATTAGGATTATAGCTCGTATATTTATCTGCTAAAGTATTTGGAGACAAATCATGCATTGTAAAAGGAATTGGTGCTCTAACTACTGGTGATGACCAATACGTATAATCGTATCTTCTTGTTGTTGTATTTCTTTTGTAAATAATATTTCCTGTATTGACAGCATTAGTAGTCTGTAATAAGCTTGAATTATTTTCAAAAGTCAATGTTCCTCCATTATTAGTAACGGCATTTGTTATTGTTAATGTATGATTAGAATTTACAGTAACATTTACACCCGGATCGACCATACAAGAACAACCGCTTAAGTTACCCGTTGTTGAATAATTTCCAGAAAATCTAATTGCATCTGTCAATACAGGTTCACTACCTTTTGACCAGGTAGTTCCATTCCAGGTATTAGTAACCGGAGCCAGAATTTCTATTGCTGCAGTAGGATTTGAAGGGCAGAGTGAATTTTCATGAATTGTAAAAGTATAGGTTCCCGGCGCTAGGTTAGTAATCGTAAAGTTAGGTCCTGAACCTGTATAGGTTTGCGACACTGTTCCGTTACTTTGTGTAATTGTCCAGCTAGCCGGATCCAACAATCCATTTAAGGTTATACTTCCAGTTGGATTAACACAAGTTGGCTGAATTATTGTTCCTGTAGTAGGAGTTGCTGGTTTTGGAATTACTGTAATTACTGCCGAACCACCTGTAAATCCAGAATTTCGAATACAACTGTTTGCTCCCGTAACGGAAACTAAAGTATATGTAGTCGTTCCTGTAACCGGAGTAGTAAACGGTGTAAAAGCTGTACCGCTTACAACACCCGTTGCTGTTCTGTTTGTTCCGCCGTTTTCTGTATACACTACAGTATAAGGACCAGTTCCTGCACTTGCCGTGAAAGTTAACTGACCGGCACCTGATCCGCATAATGGACTGACTGCACTTAAAGTTCCCTGTGGTAAAGGATTCACTGTGATCGTTGCTGATCCGCCTGTAAAACCTGTATTCCTAACACAGCTATTTGCTCCCGTAACAGAAACTAAAGCATATGTAGTCGTTCCTGTAACCGGAGTGGTAAACGGTGTAAAAGATGTACCGCTCACAACTCCCGTTGCTGTCCTGTTTGTTCCGCCGTTTTCTGTATATACAACAGTATAAGGACCAGTTCCTGCACTTGCGGTGAAAGTCAACTGACCCGCACCTGATCCGCATAA
>NZ_BAABDU010000003.1:369449-369871 GCF_039539785.1 Flavobacterium ginsengiterrae
GTAAAAGCTGTACCGCTTACAACTCCCGTTGCTGTTCTGTTTGTTCCACCATTTTCTGTATATACAACAGTATAAGGACCAGTTCCTGCACTTGCCGTGAAAGTTAACTGACCGGCACCTGATCCGCATAATGGACTAACTGCACTTAAAGTTCCCTGCGGTAAAGGATTCACTGTGATCGTTGCTGATCCGCCTGTAAAACCTGTATTCCTAACACAGCTATTTGCTCCCGTAACGGAAACTAAAGCATAGGTGGTTGTTCCTGTAACCGGAGTAGTAAATGGTGTAAAAGCTGTACCGCTCACAACTCCCGTTGCTGTTCTGTTTGTTCCACCATTTTCTGTATATACAACAGTATAAGGACCAGTTCCTGCACTTGCGGTGAAAGTCAACTGACCCGCACCTGATCCGCATAAAGGACT